>CAMTWB010000008.1:0-68904 GCA_947085375.1 uncultured delta proteobacterium | reverse complement strand
TTGTGGGGATCTGCGACCGAGACGAAGTTGTGGGGTCTGCGACAAAAATCTGGATATCCGGTTCTTGCAGAGACTTATCCCCCCTTTCCCAAAGTGGAGATTTGACGAACTAAAAATAACCTCTTGCTTTTATTATAAATCCCCCTTGCCCCCCTTTGGGAAAGGGGGGATAAGTCTCTGCAAGAACCGGATATCCAGATTTTTGTCGCAGACCCCACAACTTCGTCTCGGTCGCAGATCCCCACAAATGGTGATACAATGATTTGGCGATCATGCTTGCTTGTTTCAGGAAGCCTTACGAAAACGGGTGGCCATCTTTGTTACCCGGGCAAGCTTTGCCTCCGCAACGGGAATATCAAGGACCTGAGTAAGGATATCCCAGGGCCGGGCGGAGCCTTCCGGTCCATATGCAACTACTAGGTCTATTCGCCGCACCCCGGAGATAAATCCCAAAGCCAAAACCAGAGGACGGATATCTTTCCGCATTTCTCCCGCTGCGGTATCCCGTCTGACCAGGAAGGCATCCTGCCTGAGAAAGGCGTCGATCTTTTCCTCAATGGATTCTATCTGAGTTGACTGGGCCAGAGAAATTTCGTAATCAAAGGCGGCAATCACTTGGGTAAGGGATGGCCCATGAGCCGGGATTTTATCCAAGGTAACTACTTTTAATCCCACTGGGAGAAACCGGTTAATCCGGTCAATAATGGTTGCCTCTTCCTCGGCTGGCCTCTCCACCTCGATGTCCATAAATTCACCAAGACTCTCCATGCCGACAGAGGTGGCATGGGCAAACGATATCTTGGGATGGGGGTGGAAACCCTGCGAGAATACAAATGATAAGCCGGCCCGTGTCATGGCGCGGGTGAGGGCAGCGGAGAGATCCAGGTGAGAGATGAGCCGGGCAGGGCCAATTTTCTGGAAAGTAACTCGAAATTTTTCCGCGGGCCCGCAGGCTTTCACAGCCGCCGCCAGGGGCGTTATTCCCCCAGGTAAATCCGTCGCCAGAACAATACGGATATTTTTTTCAGTGCAAACGCCGCAGCTCTGGCAGGGGCCGGTCCGGCAATCGGCAGTAATTATACCCATCTGTGATTTCTCTCTTTCCTCAAGCAGGTATCGGTTGGCGACACCGCTGTCGATGACCTGCCAGGGCAGCAAAGCCGAGGGATTGCGCTCCACCAGATGTTCGCTACAGGATATCCCTTCGCTTGCCAACGCCTCTTCCCAGAGATCAAACCTAAACATTTCGGACCAGCCATCGAAGCGGCAGCCCAGGGAAAAGGCCTTTTTAATGACCCGCCCTATTCTTTCATCGCCCCGGGAGATCAAACCCTCCAAGAGGCTCATCCGGCTGTCCTGCCAGCGCAGGGTGAGATTACCCCCCCTGATCCGCCTTTTAAAATAGTCCTGTTTCTCCCGGACCTCGTTGAGGGTAATCTGCCTTTCCCACTGAAACGGCGTGTGCGGCTTGGGAACAAAAGTGGACAGACTGATGGTCACCTGCCCCCGGGGTTTGGCCGTCTTGGCGACCCGGCAACTCAAGTCAGCAATGCCATCGATATCTTCCTGTCTTTCTCCTGGCAGGCCAATCATAAAGTAGAGTTTCATCGCCCGCCAGCCGGCCTGGAAGACCTGGCCCGCGGTATTGAGCAGGTCTTCGTCGGAATTTCCCTTGTTGATGGCATCCCGCATCCGTTTGGTTCCCGCCTCCGGGGCCAGGGTGAAGCTGGTTTTCCGGACTTGCTTGATCGCATTCATCATGGAACGGCTAAGAGTTTCCACGCGCAGTGAGGGAAGAGCGAGGGCGATTCGCTTGCCGTGGTAGCGATCCATCAGGATGGAGAGGAGTTCCTCGATGCGGGTATAATCGCCTGCGCTAAGCGACAGCAGGGACAGCTCATCATAGCCGGTGGCGCAGAGCATCTGATGGCTGATATCAAGGAGTCGCGGCAGGCTTCGCTCCCGAACGGGCCGCCAGACCATCCCTGCTTGACAGAACCGGCAACCACGGGTACAACCGCGGGCTATTTCTGCAACCACCCGGTCGTGAATGGTTTTCATCAACGGCACCAGCGGCTCTTCGGGAAAAAACGCCTGATCCAGATCGGTGACGATTCTTTTTTTCACCGGCCTATCCCCCGGGCTGACCCCGGGAACGTAAACGCCTCCGACCTGAGCAAGAGCGAGCAGAATCTCCCGCCGGTCATGATTTCTTTTTTTGCCAGCCAGGACAGCTTGACATATTTCCTGCAGCACCTCTTCACCTTCACCAATGACGAAGGCATCAATAAATTCGGCCAGCGGCGCCGGATTATAGGCGCCCGGTCCACCGGCAATGACCAGCGGGGAGCCCTCTCTTCTGTCTTCCCGCCTAAGTTGGATGCCACCCAGATCGAGCATATTCAAAAGATTAGTGTAGGAAAGTTCATACTGGAGGGAAAAGCCCACCAGGTCGAAATCCTTCAGGGGGCGTCGTGATTCCAAGGCGGCCAGATGAATGCCTCGGAGGCGCAATTGAGCTTCCAAGTCTACCCAGGGAGCGTAAGAGCGGTCAATGGACACTTGAGGCAGGTTCGCCAGGATGCCGTAGAGGATCTGCATCCCCAGATGAGACATGCCGACCTCATAGGTATCAGGAAAGGCCAGGACGAAGTTCAGCTTGCCGGAAGCGCGGTTTTGGCGGCTGTTTACTTCGCCGCCTAAGTATCGGCCTGGTTTTTCTATTTGCAGGAGAATATCTTCCCAGTTCATGCTTAGTTTTCTCGCCTTTCAATCAAGATGGGGTCAAATCTTGTTTTTCGCCACTCTGCCTATCTTTGAGTGACGCAGCCTCACATAATCATTAACTTCTTATGCCGGGCAAAAAACAAGGCTTGACCCCATTGCAAAGCCATAT
Source organism: uncultured delta proteobacterium (assembly GCA_947085375.1). Classification (GTDB taxonomy): domain Bacteria; phylum Desulfobacterota; class Syntrophia; order Syntrophales; family CAMTWB01; genus CAMTWB01. The sequence goes on along the minus strand of CAMTWB010000008.1, from coordinate 66,008 downwards.
CATCTTTGGTCTTGACCTGCAATTTTATTCCTCATATAAAGCATGCGAAAATCAGAAGAGGAGGTTTCCAGGGTTGTCATGGATTTGCAATTACTCCATTCCCAGGCTGCCATCGAACAGAGGGTGGGTGAATTGGCCGAAAGCATTTCCCGGGACTACCGGGGCAAGGATCTTGTTGTCATCGGTATTCTCAAGGGGGCGTTTATCTTCATGGCTGACCTGCTGCGTAAGCTTTCGGTGCCCTGTACGGTGGATTTCGTCCGGCTGACAAGCTACGGCGCCGATTCGGTTACTACCGGCAAGGTAATTATCACCAAGGATATAGAAACCTCCATTGTTCAAAAGGATGTGTTGATTGTCGAGGACATAATCGATTCCGGCATCTCCATGAATTTTATCCACCGCTGGCTCGCCGAGCGCAATCCCCGTTCTCTCAAGGTCTGCGCTTTGCTGGATAAGCCCTCCCGACGGAGGGTTGGATTTGAGGCGGACTACGTGGGCTTTTGCATTGATGATTTTTTTGTAGTGGGGTATGGTCTAGATTTCGATGAGAATTTCCGTTTTCTTCCTGATGTTTACATAGTCCAGAAAATAGGTGGGGAGGCACTGCAATGATTGTTCAATGCCGGAAGTGCGGGACAAGGTACAGGTTCGATGAAGATCTCATCGAGGGTGAGGGGGCCTGGGTCAGATGCAGCCGATGCAGCAGCGTTTTTTTTCAGACCGAGCCCGCCCAAAGTACGGATCAGCTATTGGACAAGCCCGCTCGGGAAGACCTTGCAGCGGACGATTGGCGGCAGCTTGAGGAGAAAATAGCGGACAATACCCTGCCGGAGATTGATCTGCATCAGGCGGCGGGGGAGGATGATCCAATGGCTCGCGCCCGCCTGGCAGCGATTGGAATGGTCGCCGAACCCCAGGCAGGCGATGACAACGCTCTGGCCAGGCTGGGGGAGATTGAAAAGACTGTTGAGGTGGGCGGTGATGCCGAAGTGCCATATGATATCCCCTGGAACGAGGAGCAAATAAAGCCCCAGCCGAAACGGAGCATTATGGGACGGATCCTGGCTTACTTTTTCCTCTTCCTTATTCTTCTGGCCGTGGGGGGATTTTCCTTTTATCAGTTCTACCCACAAGAAAGCCGCGGCGTTTTAGAAATGCTGGCCGAGCAGGTACCTGAGGCCGGCCGGTTATTGGGCTTGGAAAAACAGCAGAAACCAACTGAACACCAGGTTCAATTCAGTGAGCTTAGGCAGCGGTTCATCCATAATGTAATTCTGGGTTCGATGAGGGTGGTGGAGGGTACGCTCACCAATGCCGGTCCCTATCCCCTGGCCCGCCTTAAGGTTAAGGGCGAGATATGGGACGCACAGGGCATGATTATCGGCGAGCGGGTTGCCTATTGCGGCAACATCTTGACCGATGATGATCTAATGAATTCATCGGAGGAAGATATTGTAAGAATTACCAGCCGCCCCGAAGGAAACGCTTTTCAAAACGACAGGCTTCCTCCGGGAGGGAAAATTACGTTTATGCTTATCTTCGTCAGGGAAAATGCCGGTGGCGTAAAAACTATGGTTACATTTGCCGGCGCGGAGAGGTTAAACTAGGGACATCTTAGGATACGAAATATGATGCGGTAAAAACTCCCCTTTATCCACTCCCTTGGTGGGAGGGGAAATAAATCTTTAAAGATCGGCTATTTTCACCCTCACCCCAACCCTCTCCCATCAAGGGAGAGGGGGGTCTTTTTACTTTTTACCGCGTCGTCACCTTTCACCCAATGCCTTCGCGCACTCCCTTATCAGAAACTCCTGCTCTATTCCCTGATCGATGATTTCCCAGGGGAGGACTTCTTGGTAGGATTTTCGCCGGTAAACATAATCGTCCGGATTAATGCCGCTTTGGCGTATCGCTTGGGGCCAGCGGCCTTTGACTCGATGGGCCGCCAGGAGAAGTTCCCCTGCCCGCCGATCACCCAGGGAAAGCAGGGCCTGGATATAATTCCAACGCGGCGGGTCATGGATGATTTTAACAATCGCATCCCGTTTGAAGGCCTGTTCGATGACCATAAGTTTCTTCTTCACCGAGCCGATATTTGCCAGTGGCAACCATTGGAAAGGGGTAGCTGGTTTCGGGATAAACTGATTGATGCTGAGAGTTATTCTTCTGAATCTCCGGGTTTTGCCCGAATACTCCCCAGCCCAGCGCTTTATTGCGCGGGTAAGATCTATTATCCCCTGAATATCATCTTCCGTTTCCGTAGGCAGACCAATCATGAAGTACAAGCGGATATTAAGGATATCATGCTCCATCAACAGCTCCACCGCCCGACGTATATCTTCTTCGCTGATTCCTTTCCTGATCACCTGCCGCAGACGTTCCGTTCCCGCCTCCGGCGCCAGGGCGAGGGTTTCCAGGCCGCCGGCCTTTAGTTTTTCCAGGATATCCGCACTAATCCGGTCGATCCTGAGAGATCCTATTCCCAGTTGCCCGCCCGCATCGAGGATGGCTCCGCAGATGGCCGCCAATTCAGGGTGATCAGAGACAGCTGTGCCGATTAGTCCCACCTTTCCTTTTTGCCCCACCCCCCGGGCCAGGGAATCCGCCAGTGCCAGCAGAGAGCGGAACCGAACCGGACGGTACAGGTAGCCCGCGGCGCAGAAACGGCAGCCCCGGCCGCAACCACGGTTGACTTCCATGAGAAACATATCGCTAAATTCCGCGCCGGTGGTATCGATGCACTCTTCGGTCGGGCAGCGGTCGAGTTCAGAAACCCAGCGTCTCCTGATTCTTGGGGGCAGATTGGGATGAAGCGGAACTAAACGGTGGGGGTCTTCTCCCCAAATCCCATAACAGGCAGGCACATAAACGCCTTCGACTTCCCGCTGGATGGCAAGCAAAAGCTCGTCCCGGGGAAGGCTTTTGCCTAGTTCCAGGTACCGCCGGTAGAACTGCGGCAATAGTTCCTCCCCCTCGCCAATGAGAAAAAGATCAAAAAAGTCGGCCAGCGGCTCCGGGTTCAGGGTAACCGCCACTCCGCCACCCATAATCAGGGGCGCATCGTCCGGGCGGTCATTACTCTTGAGGGCAATTCTTCCCAGACTGAGAATTTTGAGAATATTGAGACAATCCCCCTCGAAGGCCAGGGAAAAGGCCAGGATATCGAAATCCCTGAGGGGACGCTGGGTTTCGAGTGAAACAAGAACCGAGCCTCTCCGGAGAAGTTCCTCTTCCTCCGGCGGCTCGGGTAAAAATACCCGGTCACAGTAGAGGCCGGGCAGGCTGTTGAACAGTTTATAGATGGTCTGGAAGCCAAGATTGGACATGCCCGTCCGGTAGAGATTGGGGTAGGCCAGACAGACTCTTACCTCTTCCGGACCTGGTCTTCGTATCAGACCCTTTTCACGGGACAGGATCTCCCGGTATTTATCTTGCAGCGATCTAACCATTAACTTATAAGCTGCCGCGCCAACCGGCAAGAACCAGCCTCAATCCGCCTGCCTGCGGAGGAAGGCCGGCTTTTCCAGATCCCTGTATAGCTCATCATCAGAAAAATCCGCGCTTACTCCCCGCCCGTTTACTGTCTGTTCATTCCTGATGAAGGTTGGGACTGACAGGTCCCCCCGCTTATAGCCCCCGACTGCGGCCAGGGTAGGCATGGCCTGGATTTTTTCCTTGGCGTTCTCAAAACCGGTGGCGATCACCGTTACCCGAATCTCGTCGGTAAGGGCGGGATCGACCGCCGTGCCGAAGATAATATTGGCCTCTTCATGGGTCTCAGCCTTAATGAGCGTTGAGGCCTCGTTAATTTCATGGAGGGTCATGTTTGGCCCGCCGGTAATATTGAGCAGCACACCTCGGGCGCCCTGGATCGAATTATCTTCTAAAAGCGGCGACGATATGGCATTTCTCGCTGCGGTTACGGCTCGGTCCTCGCCTGAGGCCACACCGGTGCCCATGAGAGCCAGGCCCATTTCGCTCATGATGCTCTTCACATCGGCAAAGTCCAAGTTAATCAAACCGGGAATTATGAGGAGGTCGGAGATGCCCTTTACTGCCTGGTAAAGGATATCATCAGTCATCTTAAAGGCTTCCAGGAGCGGCACATCCCTCCCGGCCATGGCCAAAAGGCGCTGGTTGGGAATGACGATGATCGTGTCCACTATTTTTCGCAACTCGGCGATGCCCGCCTCGGCCTGCTGATTTCGCCTCTTGCCCTCAAAGATGAACGGTTTGGTAACAATAGCAATTGTAAGGGCGCCTGATTCCTTGGCAATCTCCGCCACAATGGGAGCGCCGCCGGTGCCGGTGCCGCCACCCTGCCCAACGGTGATGAAAACCATATCGGCACCCTCGACGTGGCGCCTGAGGACATCACGGGATTCGATAGCGGCCCTTTTGCCGGTCTCTGGATTGGAGCCTGCTCCCAATCCTTTGGTTATATCGGCGCCCAGTTGCACTCTGTTGACTGCAAGCGAAAGCCCCAGCGCCTGGGCATCGGTATTGGCGACAACAAAGTCCACGCCCCGCAGGTTATAGGAAATCATTGTGTTGATAGCATTGCCGCCGCCGCCGCCGATGCCAATAACCTTGATTTTAGCGCTGCCACATGATCCCGGATCTGCCAATTCAAACATTACAACCTCCCTCAGGCTTTATTAAGAAAGCTTTTTAAACCATTTCATCAAATTAGCCAGGTACCTTGATTTGGCCCTGACCGAGACATCCCTTTTCATGGTTTGGCAGCCATAGAGGATCAGACCAAATGCGGTGGCATTTGATGGATCCAGGTTCACCCCCATGCCGCCCTGGGGGTAACCCTGCCGGGCCGGCATGTTGAAAACCTGCTCGGCCAGTTCAGCGATGCCGCCAATCAGCGCCGTGCCACCGGTTAAGACAACCCCGGCCGCCAGGAGGTCATCGTAGCCGGCCCTTATTATCTCCTTGCTGGCCAAACTGAGTATCTCCTGCACCCGTGGCTCCACAATTCTCACCAGGACATGCCGTGATACCTGCCTTGGCTCCCGGCCGCCAACACTGGGAACATCGATCATCTCGTCACCGTCAATCAATGGAAGATGGGCACAGCCATAATTAATCTTGATCTTTTCCGCCTCGCTCACGGGCGTTCTCAAACCGGTGGCAATATCACTTGTAACATACCTGCCCCCCAGGGGGAGGGTGGTGACATGTTTGATGCTTCCCCTGTTGAAAATGGCAATATCAGTGGTTTCGCCGCCGATATCGACCAGGCCTACTCCCAAGTCGCGCTCGTCGTGGCTCAAAACAGCTTCGCCGGTGGCCAGTTGCTGTAAAACTACGTCCACGACATCCAATCCCATCCGGGAGGTTGCCCGGGTTACATTCTGAAACGCCGCCACCGCACAGGTAATGATATAAGCGCGGACCTCCAGACGGACACCGGTCATACCAATGGGATCGGCAATGTCATCCAGGCCATCAACAGCAAAACTCTGCGGCAGACAATGCAGAATCTGCCTGTCTCTGGGTATGGCAATCGCCTTGGCCGCTTCGATGGTTCCCTGCACATCCTCATGATCGATGTCCTCTCCCCGGACGGCGCCGATACCTTGGCTGTTCTGGCCCCGGATATGGTCGCCTGCAATGTTAACATAGACCTCCCGGATACTGCATCCTGAGGACTTCTCGGCCTCTTCCACCGCACCTTTTATAGCCTCGATTGTGCTTTCAATATTTACTACTACTCCGCGTCGGCAGCCATCGGCGACGGCAGTACCCATACCCAGAATCTCGACACCATCGGCCGCCGGCTGTCCCACCATCGCCAAAACCTTGGTGCTGCCGATATCCAGAGCCACTAAATAATCTTTACTTTTTCGGGCCATTAATTAAGTTCCGCCTTTCCCGTTCCCTGTTATTCTCTCAAGTCTTGACGACGCGGTAAAAAGTCCGGATGCGGCGTTGCGCTAAATCCCTCGTCACTCAAGGCGTACCCAGAAGTATGCCTCATTCCTCGTGATTTGCGCGCCTTGCCTCAAGGCCTTTTTACCGCGCCGTCCCAAAATTTACAGCTTTACCGACTTTTTACCGCTTCATCAAATCCTCAGACCACGCTTGGAATTCACCTGAAGCTTCGGGGGACGAACTTCACGCCATTCCACACTGGCTTTGTCTGGATCGCTTAAGTCAATCCGGAGAAATCCCTTCCCCATCCCCTTTTCTGTCAGGTCCTGCCACACCTGTTTGAACCTAGTTAGCTTCACAGGGTAATCATCGAAACCCAGGCACACCGAAATGCCCCCCTCGGTAAAGAGGGTTACCCCGACAACATCACTCAAATGAACTTCCGCGAGATTGCCCAGGATATGCGGCTCTGTCCGCTCATGGTAAAGCGAGACCAGTTCAATCATTTTTCGTAGGGATAACCCGGAAGCCTCTTGGATATACTCAGACCAGCCATTGATCACGGGAAGATCGGCATGTTCCCGGCCGGTAAGTTCCTTGAAAACCAGGCCCAGTTCATCAACCAGAAAAAAAGAATCATCCTTCTTTAACAGGGCCAGAGATTTTCTTTCGACAATTTCAATCTTCAGCTTGTCCGGCAGTACCCGGCTGACCGATACCTCCCTGACCCACGGGCTCGTCTGTATTTTTCTTACCAGGCCATCGAGATTAACCGAAAACACGTTCTGAGATAACCTTACCTCCGTGAGGAGGTATATATCCTTCTCCGTCAGTTCATTCAATCCTTTGATTTCAATGCCCCTGATGCCCAGAATGGGAGTGGCAAGCAGGCAGGCCAAACCATAGACCAGTAAAGACGCAATGCAAAAAACTGCCGTGACAAGCCCCAGGGCCTTGCCAATGTCCCGGGCTTGATCAGGCCAGTTGCGTCTGATCCGGGCCAGTTTAGTCCTGTATCCATAACCAAGAGATGATCTCAACTTTGATGACCTCGTAAAAAATCGGCAAAACGTGAGTGTTGGGACGGCTTTGTAAAAAGTTCGCAGGCAAGGCGCGCAAATCATGAGGAATGAGGCGTACTTCTGGGTACGCCGCAAGCCTGCCCCCGTGAAAACGGGGGAGGTATTTAGCGCAACGCCGCATCCGGACTTTTTACGAAGCCGTCAACTTTCTGCTCCCGTTATCACCACCTCCTCCTCCAGCCATATTCCAGTGTCGATCTGGACCGCTTTTTTTATCTGGCCGATTAAGTCAATCACATCCTGCGCCTTTGCCTGCCCCAGGTTAACAATGAAATTACCATGTAACAGGGAAACCTGGGCGTCTCCGACCCGCCGCCCCTTGAGCCCTAAGCGGTCAATAATCCGGCCGGCGGGCTCCCCCGGAGGATTTTTAAAGATAGAGCCGGCGCTGCGATATTGAAGAGGGTGCCGTTGACTTCTTTGCGCGACATTATGATTGACCTGCGAAATAATGTCTTCTGTTCTTGCCCGTTTAAGGATAAAGTCAGCCGCCAGAATGACCGAACCTGCCGGTAAAAGCAGATTCCGATAATGAAATTGAAGTTCCGGCCTCCCCAGGCTCCTTTCAACTCCTTCTCTGTCGATAATCGATATATTATCGACGCAATCCTTCATTTCCCGCCCATAGGCGCCGGCATTCATCTTGAGCGCCCCGCCCACAGAGCCGGGAATGCCGGCACAGAACTCCAAGCCAGCCAATCCGTTACGGCAAGCCATTTCCACCAGATCTCTTAGGCCAAGACCCGCTTCCGCTCGTATCAAGCTTTTTTCCTCTCCCGTTTCCAATAGCTGCGCCGTCGCCAGACATTTTAAGGATACTACCACACCCCTGAAGCCGCCGTCTCTAAAAATCACATTCGTCCCATTCCCCAAAACAAAAAACGCTATGGACTGGTTTCGTAAATAATAGAGCAGCGAAGCAAGTTCTTCCCTGTTGGCAGGCTTTGCCAGGACGTCCGCCGGTCCTCCCACGCCCATGGAGGTATGGTTTTTAAGCGGCTCGGCAAAAAGCACTCCGGCCGTTACCAGCGATTCCAGCCGTAAATATTTTGCGTTGCCAGACGGCAGGTGCTTATTCTCCATCATTTGCGAGCCCCGGTGGCGCGGGAAATATATTCTTCCCCCACCTTCCAGACGCTCCCCGCGCCCAGGGTAATAATTACATCCCCCGGCCGGACCTCTTCGATCAAGCGGTCAACGATGCGGTCAAAGGCGCCAAGATAGATGACATCCCGGTGGCCGCTTCTCTTGATGGCCTCCTGAAGCCTTTCACTGTCAACCCCTGGCAAGGCATCTTCTCCGGCTGGATAGATGTCGGTTACGATGAGGCTGTCGGCGTCAGAAAAGGAAGCGGCAAATTCCTGGAAAAGCGCCTTAGTACGGCTGTAGCGATGGGGCTGAAACACAACGAACGTCCTTCCGCCCCATATGTGCCGGGCCGCCGCCAAAGTAGCCCTGATTTCCGTGGGATGATGTCCATAATCATCAACAACAGCTACTTTGTTTATTATGCCCTTCACCTCCAGCCTCCGCTGAACGCCAGTAAAACTGGACAGACCAGCGATGATCTTAGCCAAAGGAAGATCGATTTCCAAGGATATGGCAATTGCGGCCAAGGCATTGTACACGTTGAAGAGACCCGGCGCATTTAGTTTTACCGTTCCTAAAAAACTGCCCCGAAGGTTTAGCGTAAATATAGAAGTTGCTCCCTGAAAAGATATTTCCGCCGCCTTCAAATCGGAATCGGAATCGATGCCATAGGTAATAAACTTCCTCTTAATCGCAGGCAGGATAGCGCGAATATTTTCGTCATCGCCGCACAACACGATGGAGCCATAAAAGGGCACCCGGTTGGCAAAATTGATAAACGACTCTTTTATCTCCTCCAGGTTGCGGTAAAAGTCCACATGCTCCAGGTCGATATTGGTTATGACCGCCAGAGATGGGGAAAGCTTGAGAAATGACCCGTCGCTTTCGTCCGCTTCCGCGACGATGATCTCCCCGTTGCCCAGCCTGGCATTGCTGCCAATCGCCGCCAGTTTACCGCCGATGACCATCGTGGGATCAAGCCCGCCGTGGGCCAGAAGGCTTGCTATCATCGAGGTGGTGGTGGTTTTGCCGTGACTGCCGGAAACCGCAATGGAAAACTTCATTTTCATTAGTTCCGCGAGCATCTCCGCCCGGGGCACGACCGGGATCAGCCTCCGGTGAGCCTCTTGAACTTCAGGATTGTTTGGCCTGACCGCAGTCGAGGTGACAACAACATCCGCATCGCTTACGTTGGCGGCCTGATGACCGTAGGATACTGGAATTCCCAATGATGCCAGGCGCAGGGTGGTGTCTGAGGCGCTTAAGTCCGAGCCGGTAACCCGATACCCCAGGTTGTGCAACACTTGGGCGATGCCGCTCATGCCTATGCCGCCAATACCAACAAAATGGATACCACGGACCTTGCGGCTCATCTGGTCTATTAGTGTCTGATGTTTCATCGTCACCCTTTTTCTTCTATTTTTTGAGAGTTCGCAATCATTGCCAGCAGATGGTCAACAATACAGGCCGCCGCATCAGGCTTACCCAAAGCAGCGGCATTCTTCTCCATTAAAGACAGACTCTCCGGGTTATTATAAAATTTAGCAATAGTCTGCGCCAGTGCCCGACCATTTAACCGCCGCTGCAAAATTAATTCCGCTGCACCCTGTCCCGCCAGCGCCTGGGCGTTTTTTGTCTGATGGTCATGGGTGGCGAAGGGATAGGGGATGAGTATCGCCGCCTTCCCCAACGATGTTATCTCGGCGATGGATGTGGCACCAGCCCGGCAGATTATCAGGTCCGCTTCCCGCATCACCCGGGGCATGTCGTTGATAAAAGCAAGCACCTCGGCATCCTGGCCATGATCTTTATAAGACTTGGTTACATACCCCTGGTCCTTCTGGCCGGTCTGATGAATAATCCTGAGATTCAACCCCGACTCCTTCAGGTAGAAAAGTGCGTCAATCATTGCTTCGTTGATCGCTTGGGCCCCTTGGCTGCCGCCAAAAACCAGCAGGGTAAATTTCGACCCGGCCGGTTTTGCCGAGGCTTGCCCACGTTGAAACCCACTGCGCACCGGATTGCCGCACAGAACTGTTTTTGCCGGGGAAAACCAGCGGCTTGTCTCGGGATAGGTAATGAAAACCTTATGGACAAGACCCCCCAGTATCCGATTAGCAATCCCGGGTTGGACATTCTGCTCGGCAATTGCTGTTTTGATCCCGGCCAACCTCGCCACCAGAATGGTTGGACCAGAGGCATATCCCCCCACCCCGAGCGCTAAATCTGGCTCAAAATCCCTGATGATCCGGCGCGACTGATTCATACTCCGGGGGATGAGAAAAATGTTTTTTATTGTATTGACCGTCCCTCGACCAATGACCCCTCCAACAGTAATGGTTCGGAGTTTAAAGCCAAGCTTGGCCAGCAGGGTATTTTCCAGCCCTTGGGCGGTGCCGACAAATAGAACCTCGTTCTCTCGGTTGCGGCTCTGCACCTCCTCCGCTACGGCAATGCCGGGGAAGAGATGCCCTCCCGTTCCTCCACCGGCGATCAAGATTTTAATTTTTTTCATGTAACCCGCGTAACTAATTAGGTTGTTTAGACTGTAGGTTGTTAGGACTGCGTAAAAACCAATCAATGACCAATGAAAGTACCTTAATTGTTCATTGATCATTGATAATTGATCATTGACACTTACCTGCGGCAATGGCTGGAAATATTTAGAAGAATTCCCACCGCCGCCATACTTGCCAAAAGCGATGTCCCACCGTAACTTAAAAAAGGAAGGGCCATTCCTTTCAAGGGAATAAGGCCCATGACACCAAGAATATTTATCACCACCCCAAAGGCAATCACCAGGGTAAGACCAGCCGCCAGCAGGTAGCCAAAAAAATCGGCTACCCGATAGGCAATTGCAAACCCGCGATAGATCAAAATTGCATATAAGGCAATCACCATTATGACACCGATGAGACCGCTTTCTTCGGCGATGATGGCCAGGATAAAGTCGGTATGCGCCTCCGGCAGATAGAAGAGCTTCTGTATGCCTCCACCCAAGCCAACGCCGGTTGCCCCCCCGGAACCAAAGGAGATAAAAGACTGAATTATCTGAAAGCCCGATTTCAAAGGATCCTTCCACGGGTCCAGGAAGGTTGTCAGCCGCTCTACCCGGTATCCCTTCAGAAACAGCAGGCCACCCATGACCGGAACAAAAATGATCCCTAAAATCAGCAGATGCTTGATCCTGATGCCAGCCAGAAAGAGCATTATAATGGCAATAGCCGCAATGAGGATGGCGCTTCCGTAGTCTGGCTGCAGGTAGATCATGGCCGCCAAAAGACCGGCCGCTGTCAGCGAAACATAAAAAGGTGCACCCAGATTTTCCAATTTTTTCCAATGCAGGGACAGGTAATGGGCGAGAAAAATTACCAGGCCGATCTTAACCACCTCCACCACCTGAAAAGTAAGTCCCCCCAGCTTAAGCCACCTCGTCGCCCCCCCGGCACGCACGCCAAAGCCGGGGATAAACAAAAGAGCAAGCAAGATAAAGGATGTCACCAGGGCCGGGTAGGCCAGTGTGCTCCAGACACTATAGTTGATCTTGCTTGCAAGCGTCATGACGACCATTCCTATTATCAGAAATAACAACTGTTTTTTAACGTAAAATTCGCCGTCTTTAAACTTGTCCAGAGCCAAAAGAGAGCTTGAGCTGTAGATCATCACCGTGCCGAAGGCAATCAAAGCCAGGGCCGCTCCCAAAAGCAGGATATCGGTGCTCCCTGCTGCGGGGCGAAGCGGCGTTTTCTTAAATATTTTTGATAACATCTTTAAAAAACCTTCCCCGCTCGGCGTAGTTGGAAAACTCATCGAAACTGGCGCAGCCGGGGGATAAAAGAATCACGTCCCCCGGTTGGGAATGCTCACAGGCCAAGACAACGGCGTCTTTTAACCATTGGGCCCTGCTGGTTTTTACGCTCCCCTCCAAGGCAGAGGCAATCTTACCGCCGGCCTCGCCAAAGGTGATCAGTCGCTTCACTCTGCCCGGGATAAATGGCGCCAGTTGACTGAAATCGCTATCCTTATCGCGACCGCCCATAAGCAGAATTATTGGACGATCAAAGGTTTCGAGCGCCCGCTGCACCGCTCCCACATTGGTCCCCTTGGAATCATCGTAAAACAGAACATCGCCCCTCTTGCCAGCATACTCAATCCGATGGGCAATTCCCCGGAAGGATCTGATCGCGGCGATAATACCTGTGGGCGGGCAGCCGCATTCTCGGGCCGCCAAAATCGCCGCCATTACATTTTCGATGTTATGCTTCCCCGGAATCATAATCATGTCGAGGGGGTATTCTTCTCTTGCACCTGAGCTGTCCTCACAGATCAGGTGGTTTCCCTGAAGAAATATTCCCGGCGTACAAGATACCCGAGCGCTGAAATATTGCTGGCGGGAGACAAGCCTGGCCGACAGGGGCGCGGCCCAGTCCTCACCGGCATTTATAATGGCCAGGTCCCCCGCTAGCTGATTTTCAAATATCCGCTCCTTGCTCTGGCGGTAGGCGGCAAATGATCCATGATAGTCCAGATGGTCATCGGTTATGTTCAAAAGCGCCGCCACCTGTGGCCGGAAACTCTCAGTCCATTGAAGTTGAAAACTGCTTACCTCGGCCACCACATAATCATCTTGCTGGGGTCCGGCGACATACCCGATCAACGGGGCGCCGATATTGCCGCCGACAAATACCGACCGGCCGCATTGCTTAAGTATCTCACCCAACAGGGTAACCGTCGTAGTCTTGCCGTTGGTTCCGGTAATCGCCAGAAGCGGTATAGTAAGATATTTAAAGGCCAACTCCAACTCGCTTATGATCGGGATTCCCGCTCTTAACGCGGCATGGAGAATAATATCGTCAGGGGGCACTCCAGGAGAGGGGATCACCAGGTCCACCCCGGCCAGAGCTTTTTCGCCATACTCAGACACCTCAAGCAGGGGGGCCTTCCCCGGGAGGGATTGCAAGGTTTTATGAATCTCTTCCCGGGGCATAATATCTGTCGCCACTACCTGCGCCTTTTGGTCTAAAAGAAAGCGTACGGCGGCAAGCCCTGTCTTGCCCAACCCAACAACCAATGTTCTTTTCCCTTCCAGCATCATCACAATACCTACCTTAGCTTCAAGGTGCTGATTGCCACCAGCGCCAGGAGAATTGAAATGATCCAGAAACGGACGATTACCTTAGGTTCCGCCCAGCCCTTGAGCTCAAAATGATGGTGCAGCGGGGCCATCCGTAAGATCCTCTTTCCCCCGCTGAGTTTGAACCAGCCGACCTGAAATATCACGGACAGGGTTTCCAGGACGAAAACGCCACCCACAATTACCAGCAAAATCTCCTGTTTTGTCACGATGGCCATTGTTCCCAGCGCACCCCCCAGTGAAAGGGACCCCACGTCGCCCATAAATATCTGGGCGGGATAGGCGTTGTACCAGAGGAATCCGATTCCTGCCCCAGCTATGGCGCCGCAGAAGATCGCCAGTTCCCCGGTCCCTGGCACATAAGGAATCTGCAGATAACTGGCGATCTTGATGTTGCCGGCAAAATAAGCAAACAAAAGATACGTCATGAAACAGGTAATGGAAGGCCCGATAGCCAACCCATCGAGTCCGTCGGTGAGATTCACTGCGTTGGCCGTTCCGACGATAATGAAGGTGGCGATAAGGATATAAAAGACTCCTGGATCCGGCAGGTAGGTCTTAAAGAAGGGAACGGCGATACTGGTTGTGAATCCGGCTTTAAAATACAGGCCTATGCTGATTAAAAGGGCAATCAGCAATTCGACCAGGAATTTGGTGGCCCCGGAGACACCCCGGCTGCTGTTTTGTGATAGTTTCCGATAGTCGTCCATAAAGCCGATTATCCCAAAGCCAATGGTAACGACCAGAACGTACCAGACATAATCTACGGTAAGATTTGCCCACAACAAGGTTGAGACCGCCACGGCAAAGATAACGAGAATCCCTCCCATCGTGGGCGTTCCTTTTTTTGTGATGTGAGAACTGGGACCATTTTCCCGGATGGGTTGTCCCATCTGCAGCGTTTGCAGTTTCCTGATCAACCAGGGTCCGAGGATAAAACAGATGATGAGGGCCGTGATGGCGGCGTAGATCGTCCTAAACGTGATATATCGAAAGACGTTGAAGAAGCTATAGATTTCATGTAACGGATACAGCAGATGATATAACAAATTACTTACTCCCAGTGGTTTTTATCTCGTCAACTACAACGACTTCGTAATGTGGGCGCACACGCAGGTGCGCCCCTACAGGGGGATTTGGCCGTCTTGCCTGCTTTTTACAAAGCCGTCACAACATTTACATTTTCCGACTATTTACGAGTTCGTCAACTACAGACTCCAGCTTCATCCGTCTGGATCCCTTAACTAAAACCCAATCGCCCGGTCCCAACCACCCGGCGATGTACTCCCTTACTTCCGCAGGCTGGTCAAAGAACAATATCCGGTCCGCCGGCAGCCCCGCAAGGCGGGCTCCGGCGGCATAGTCCGCACGAAATTCACCCTTGAGCAAAAGGGCATCCATACGACATTCTACCGCAAAGGCGCCCAGTTCCTCGTGATAGCGTTTTGCCTCATCCCCCAATTCCAGCATATCTCCTAAAACCGCAACCGCCCTGTTGCCACCTTTCAACAGGGCGATGGTTTTCATGGCTTCCCTCATGGAGGCGGGATTGGCATTATAACAATCATCAACCAGAAATATTCCCCCTTCCAGTTGACTGATGCAGAAACGGCCGGACGAGGCGGCAAATCCGTTCAACCCGCGGCAGATTACATCGCAGGAAATGCCACAGGCCCAGGCGCAGGCGGCTGCGGCCAGGGCGTTACGCACCTGGTGGTCGCCGGCCACGGCAAGTCTCACCCGACCGGACTCAGGGCCGATCTTAAGCAAAAAATCAGTCCCCTGGCTTTCCGTGGGCCTCAGGTCTTGGGCAACCACATCGGCCGGGCCGGTGAGGCTGAAGGTAACCCGTCGGCCAGCCCATTGTCTGGCCACAATCCTTACGGCCTCATCGTCTAGGTTGATAATCGCGATCCCATCAGGCGACATGTTCCGAAACAGGTCGCCCTTTTCTTCCCTGATCATCTCCATGGTCTTCAAGTTTTCCAGGTGGGCCGGCCCGACGTTGGTGATCAGACCCACATCTGGCTGGGCAATTCTGGTAAGACGGCTGATCTCGCCCCGGGTATTCATCCCCAACTCCAAAACCGCCAATTGGTGGCAGTGGCGAAGGCGAAATATTGTTAATGGCAGGCCAACGAGATTATTGAAGTTCCCTTGGGTCTTTAAGGTTGGCCGGGCAAGTTCCAGAATAGCGGCGGTCATATCTTTGGTTGTTGTTTTACCAGCGCTGCCGGTGATGGCCACGACCAAAACGGGCAGGCGCCGCCGCCAGTATCGGGCCAGGTCCCCCAATGCCGTAAGCGTATCCGGCACTGCTATCGCCACCTTTGTTGCCGTATCCTCCAATGTCTGGTTTTCCGTCCCTGGCCGGCAGAGATACCCGGCCGCGCCCATCGCTATCGCCTGATTGATAAAATCATGACCATCAAATTGCGCCCCCGAAAGGGGAATGAAGAGACTCCCCCCTTTGATTGACCGGGAATCGGTTGATATGCCGTAAAAGAAAGTATCAGGATCCCCTTTAAGGAGTTGTCCGCCGGTAGCCGCCAGCACATCGCCTACGGATAGACATGGTTCATCATCCCGATCCTGGCTCACCTGATCGTAAGAAGCCTGCTTCCTGGTCGGCCCGGCCCGTAAATCCAGGGCCGCCCGGGCCACCTCCCGGTCGTCGAAATGGAGTCTCGCATCGCCTATTATCTGGTAGTCCTCGTGGCCCTTGCCGGCGATGAGAACGATATCGCAGGGCTGTGCTTGATTGATTGCCCATTTTATTGCCTGACTACGATCTGAGATTATCAAATAGGCTTTAGCACTTGTGCAATCATTTTGCGCGGTGATCTTTTGCACCTCCATCCGATCGATCCCGGCTTCAATATCGGCCATTATCCTGGCTGGTTCCTCGGACCTCGGGTTGTCGGAGGTAATTACAATCAGATCGCAAAGTGATGCAGCCACCCGGCCCATTTTAGATCTTTTCCCCCGATCCCGGTCCCCGCCACAGCCGAAAACGGTGATGATTTTTCGCTGCCTGAATTGGTTCAAGAGGGACAGAACATTTAAGAGGGCGTCATCCGTGTGGGCATAATCGACGAATACCGCCGGTTCTCCCGGACGGCTGACTTTTTCCAGCCGACCAGGCACATTGGCCAAAGCTGCTATTCCCTCCTGAATGCAACGTGGCTCGATCCCCAGGGAAAGGGCAGCGGCCACAGCCGCCAGGATATTCTCGAGATTATATCTGCCCGTCAGTGGTGATTTGATTTCGAATACTCCCAGGCTGCTTGTGATGGCGGCGGTTATCCCATCTAGGGAAAGCCTTTGCTCCAAGGCATGCACGTCAGAAACAGCGGTAAGCCCGTAGGTGATCTTAGGCAGGCTTATTTCTTCAAGCAGTCTGCGCCCCCAGGGGTCATCGGCATTGATTACCGCTCTGGCCCTATCCCTCTTCCGGCCGGCCGGTAATACTTCGCTGAAAAGCCGTTTTTTTGCCTGGAAGTAATCCTCCATCGTCTGATGGTAATCGAGATGGTCTTGAGATAAATTGGTGAAGATGGCCAGATCGAAATCGCAGGCATCTACTCTCTTTAAGTGGAGCGCATGGGAGGAGACCTCGGCAATAACGTGAGACACCCCCGCGTCAGCCATTTCCCGCAAGATGCGCTGCAACTCGTAAGACTCCGGGGTGGTGTTGGGAGCGGAAAAATAGCGGTCGGCATAGCGGTAATTGATGGTACCGATAACGCCAACTTGCAACCCCGCTGATTTAAGGATGGATTCCAGCAAATAGGTTACCGTGGTCTTGCCGTTGGTTCCGGTAACACCGATGAGATTGATTGCCGAAGCCGGATGACGGAAAAAATTGGCCGCCATTGCTCCCAGGGCAAGGCGGCTTTCTCTAACCTTGACAGAGACCACTCCCGGCGGGGGATCATAGTCATCTTCGTGAACAACTGCCCTGGCCCCCCGCGTTATGGCATCTTCCCGCCAGCTGTGTCCATCAGACTTCAGTCCCCGGATGGCAACAAAAACACTATCCGGGGCACACTTTCGGGAATCATAGCAAAGCGAGGAAACCCGGTTGCCGATGTCACCCCTGACCTCAAGAAGTTCCAAGCCGCTTATGAGAGATGATAATTTCATTCCTTCCTCCAGTTGTTTTTATTTGCCGGGACTGAAGGAAACCCGGCAATGGGGACTGTCTCCTAAAATCGAACCTGCGGCGGGCTCCTGATGAACCGCCCAACCGCTCCCGACGGTCTTAACCTCTATCCCCTTCTGCCGGGCAGCTTTGAGCACATCTCTAATGGTCATACCTCGAAAATTCGGCATTCGATTGTCTTCAACCGGATTTTCCAGCAGGTGAGAATTGAGCAGGGTCTCCTGAGAGGCTACCAGTCTCAATTTGATGGCCGGACTCAGGTCTTTCGTTTTGTCTAAAACTGCAGGAGCTTCGATTATGTCGCTTTTCAAAGAGGTCAGTATCTGGGCGCCGATGCTGCTGAAAACGGGCGCGGAGGCAAGCCCGCCCCACATATCTTTTTTGGGTTCGTCCAAGATAACCAAAAGGGCTATTTTTGGCTTTTCTGCAGGAAAATACCCGATGAAAGATGTTTTTACCCGCTCAGAGGAATACTTTCGGAGCCGGGTGTCAAACTTTTGGGCCGTCCCAGTTTTACCAGCTACAGACACGTTCGTGATCCGGGCGTTTTTCCCGGTTCCATCAGGGGCACTGACCACCTCAGTCAGGATGCTCGTGATCCTCTTGGCCACCGCAGGAGAGACCACCTGCCTAAGCGGAGTCGGCACAAACTGGCGGACATTTTTTCGCTCATTATCAAAAACTTCTTTGACGATATAAGGTTTCATAAGTTCACCATTATTGGCCAAGGCGCTCATTGCGGTCAAAAGCTGGATCGCAGTCACAGAAACTCCCTGGCCAAAGGCAATTGTGGCGGTATCAACCCTGGTCCATCTGCCGGCCGGCCTTAGTATCCCCGGAGTCTCACCCGGCAGGTCAATCCCGGTCCTCGCCCCAAAGCCAAAGCTCGTCACATAGTCGTAAAACTTGTCTTTACCCAATTTCTCCACCAACTTAACCGAGCCAATATTACTGGAATACTTCATTACTTCACGCAGATTGAGGCTGCCATAACTTTTTCTTTGGGCTTCCCGGATCACGCGATCAGCTACAACGTACTGCCCCTTTTCGCAGAAGAAGCGATCAGTTTCTTTTGCTGCGCCCTCTTCCATGGCCGCAGCCGCCAAAAATGGCTTGAAGGTGGAACCGGGATCAAAACTCTCTGAAATCACCTTGATCTGACTTTTTTCCTTGGTGCCCCTGTTCAGCAGGTTGGGATTGAAAGCTGGTTCTGATGCCATAGCCAGAATTTCACCAGTGCGCGGATCCATTACCAGGGCAATCCCACCTTTGGCATTCTTCTTAACTACAGCTTCTTTCAGTTGCGTCTCAACAATATGCTGAACCCTTTTATCAATGGTTAGGGTGATATTCAATGGCTTATCTCTTGGGCCGGCAAGCCTTTCGCGACGGGGGTAGAGTTTTTTACCCTTTGCGTCCCGTATCCATACCAAACCCTCGAGCGAGCCATTGAGCTGTGATTCGTACTTATACTCCAAGCCGGACAGTCCATTATTGTCCACTCCGACAAAACCCAGCACCTGGCCTGCCAATTCTCCATTAGGGTAGTGGCGTTTCGGCTCATCGATCAGGAAAACCCCTTCCAACTTAAGGTTTTCGACCGCCTGAACAGTTGGCAGGTCAATTTTTCGCGCCAACCAACTAAATCTGGTGTCCTGCTTGAGTCGCTTCAGGATATAACCCCTTTCCAGATTGAGAATCGGCGCCAGCTTTGCGGCTGCCTCAGCTGGATTGCTAATTTTGGATGGGTCAGCAAAGACTGATTTGGCCATGATGCTAAAGGCCAGCTTCTCGCCGTTGCGGTCGTAGATGTTCCCCCTTTCCGGGAAGACCACCAAAGGCGGCGTATGCTGCTTTTGTGCTTTGCTCTTAAGAGATTCAGCCGATAATATCTGCAGATGGAAGGAACGAGCGACTATCGCGATGAACAATACGCAGAAACAATACCCCAGAAAAATCAGCCTTTTTCTCAAGTTATGATTTACCTGAGCTGCCATCAGCCAACTCCGACGACTATTAAAACTGCGCCAGGCAGCAGGTAAACTGTCTGGCTCACTTTATAAACACAATCTGATCCATTTCCGGATATGACAGACCCAAACTGCCCCGGGCAACTACTTCAATCCGCTTCGGAGCCTTAAGAACGGCAAGCTCCCCATTGAGACGCTTCTGCTCCTCTAAAAGTTTTCTGCGCAATTCGTATTGCGATGCCACGTTGTATTCCAGCTTGGTCATGTTTACCTGTGACCACACATATCCCAAAAGGATGAGCATCATAACAACTGCCGATACGACCATATAAATTTGATTTACGCCCTTCTTTTCCCCAACGGCCGGACCGATTTCTCCAAAACGATATGACAAGGTGCGGGCAAGAACTCCAGGCAACATGGATCAAATCCTCTCTACCGTCCGCAGACGCGCGCTTCTGGCGCGGGGGTTTGCGTTCTTTTCGCTTTCAGAAGGCGTTATCGATCTTCTGGTTATCAGCCGGCCCCGGGCCTTAGTCGTGCAATTACATACCGGCGACCGGGGCGGACAGATACAGGCTGCTGCCAGCATGGCAAAACCCCTCTTGACCAGCCGATCCTCCAGCGAGTGAAATGATATGATGGAGAACCTCCCGCCAGGTAGAAGGAGATCAACGGCAGAGTCGATTGCCGCGGAAAGATGATCGAGTTCCTGATTGACGGCGATTCTGATGGCCTGGAAGATCTTAGTGGCCGGATGAATTCTACCCGCCCGCCTTTGGGGCGGCAGGGCATGGAAAATAACGTCTTCCAGCTCTCCCGTCGTTTCTATCAGCGAAACGCTTCTCCTTTTTACTATCGCTTGGGCGATCCGTCTGGCCATCACTTCCTCGCCATACGTCTTGATTATGTTTTCCAGCTGGTCTTGGGGTGCAAAGTTAATTATTGAATGAGCGGTTATCCCGCTTTTCTGGTCCAGGCGCATATCCAGAGGACCATCATGCAAAAAACTGAACCCCCGTCCGACCTCGTTCAACTGGTGGGATGAAACCCCGAGATCAAGCAGGATGCCGTTACATTTTTCGAATTTCAGAGACTTCAATATCGCAGCCATCTGGGAGTAATTACCCCGCACCAGCGCTACCCGGTCGCCAAAGGGCTGCAACACCTCCGCTGCTTTCCCCAGAGCATCTCCATCTAAGTCAATGCCGATGAGGATGCCGTCCGGCTCGCTCAGCTTCAGTATTTCCCGGGCGTGACCGCCACCGCCAACCGTCCCATCGACATATATGCCGCCGGGATGAATATTAAGCGATGCCAAAGTCTCGGCTAAGAGCACCGGTTGGTGAAAGGAATACATAAATCATCTTCCCGTCTCATGCCGCGTCAAATTCCCAAATCCGCCATGTAGTCCCTGAATTTTTCTATTTCATCGGGGGTTTTCTTCATTTCTCCCTCGAAGGTATTCTTATTCCATATCTCGACTACCCTGGTCATTCCTGCCAGTACCACATCCTTTTCCAGCCTGGCGTATTCCCGAAGATTTTGAGGAATGAGCACCCGGCCCTGACTATCCAAAGTGCAGTCCACGGCGCCCGACATGAAAAAACGCTGGAAGGCCCGCACTTCTTTTCGCAAAATGGATTGCTTGCCGACCTTTTCTTCGATGTCGCGCCACTCGGCATAGGGAAAGACCATCAGGTAACCGTCCCAGTTGGTGATGACCAGGCTGTTGTCGTACTTCTCGGCGAAAACCTCGCGGAATCGCGAGGGAAAGATTATGCGGCCCTTGTCATCAATGGTGTGGTGGTACTGACCTCGAAACAAGATTTCCCTCCAGAACTATCCACTTTGCTCCACCTGGATGGGAATATAGAGAGGGCTTTCTCGTTTGTCAAGGGAAATTTTTAATTTATTTCTTTGTTAATTTGATATTTTATGACGAAACGGCGATGTTCGGTGTAGGTTTCCGAAAAGTGGTGGGAGCCGTCGTTTTTTGCGACAAAATAAAGGTATTTTACCGGGGCCGGATACAAGGTGGCTATAATGGAATCCAGACCCGGGTTTCCGATCGGTGTCGGCGGGAGGGCATCAATAAGATAGGTGTTATGCGGGCTATCAATCCGCAAGTGCTTGCGGCGAATTTTGCCGGAAAACTTGTCAAGATTGTAGACCGCAGTCGGATCGCTCTGCAATTTCATCCCTATTTTCAGGCGGTTGTGGAACACAGCTGATACATAGGGCTTTTCAGCGCTCAGACGGGCCTCCTTTCCGATCATAGAGGCCAGAATAATAACCTCCGTCATGGTAAGGCCTAACTGTTGCATCCTGGTTAGCATCTCCGGGGTTATGGCCTTCCAGAACCGGCCTACCATAATCCGGATGATTCTCTCGGCGCCCATGGTACGGTCTAATTTATAGGTATCGGGGAAAAGATAGCCCTCCAGCGACGACGCATTAACTCCCAGGGATTTGATAAATTCCGGGTTTTTGGACAGCGCGATAAACTCATCGGGGTTAACCAGCCCCAGGGCAACCAATTTATCCAAAACATCCCGCAGCGTAATGTCCTCCGGCAGGGTCACCATGAAGGCCTTTACCTCGCCCCGAACCAGTTTTTGCAAAATTTCCCACGGGGACATGGTGGGGCTTAGTTCATACTCTCCGGCTTTAATTCGTTCCGTTGATCCCGTACCAAGCGCCATGAGGTGAAACAAAAGGGGACGGCGCACGAGGCCCGCTTCGGCCAGACGGGCATTTATCTGGCGAAAGCTTTGTCCCCGGTAAACCTCGACCGTCACCATTTGTTCCTCTTTACTTACGGGCGAATAGATGTAAAACAGAAGCCAAGAGAGTAAAACAACCAAGAGGGCAAGAAGGGCAAGGGCTATCTTTTTATTTAAGCTGTACCGCTTCATAATATTTTCTCAATCCGGTGCCTGACTAAGGCCATGTTCTCCTTCCACAACCTTTCTGCGGTTGAGATACTCCTGAAGGATGACGACCGCTGCCAGCTCATCCACATGCTTTTTTCTCTTTTGCCAGTTCATCCCCCTTTGTCTCAATATCTCTTCCGCCTCGCAAGTAGAGAGGGTTTCATCCCACTTGACTACCGTGAGCCCAAGGCTTTCCCCAAGGCGGTGGGCAAACTTGTCAACTCGCTCACACATGGCGCCCTTCAGGCCATCAGTTCTTACGGGATAACCAATTACTATCTTGGCAACCTGGTACTCGGTTACGATTCTGGCAATCTCCTCCTGGGTTTGTCTTTCGCTTGAGCCTTGCAAACTGCCCAGCCCCCGTGCCACAATGGCCAGTTCGTCCGAAACGGCCAGACCAATCCGTTTGGTTCCATAATCAATTCCAAGTATTCTCATGAACTGGACCCCTTTAGCCCCTGGCGCTCTTCAGAAGGGGACATCATCCTCGGGTGGGGCATCATAAGCGGGCGCCAAGTTGCCAGGCGATACATCGCTTGTTCCCTCCTGACTTCGGCCTCCACCTTTTCCATCCAGCATTTTCATGCCTGAGGCAATAATCTCTGTTGCGTAGTGTTTCACTCCCTCTTTATCATCCCAGCTTCTGGTCTGGATGCGGCCCTCAATAAAAACCAGCTTGCCCTTGGTAAGGTAGCTGCCACTGATCTCAGCCAGCTTGCCGAAGGTAACAATCCGGTGCCATTCTGTTTTCTGCACTCGCTCTCCGCTCTTATCTTTCCACTGTTCGTCGGTCGCCAGCCTGAAGTTGGTGACCATCATCCCATCGGGGGTATATCTGACTTCCGGATCCGCCCCCAGTCTTCCTACCAGAATCACTTTATTAACCATCGCCTGTTCCCTCCCGTTTTTGTTGGCTCAAAAAAACCGCCCTCCGACCCCTTCTTCCCCCTGGGCTAACGTCGCCCCGGGCACCCTGACTTCTGATTACAACTCTTCTAGCTTCCCGGCCTCTTCCACCAGCATCACCGGTATCCCCTCCTCGATCCGGTAGAAAAGACGACAGGAGTTACAGAGCAAACCCTGCCTCGGTTCATCCAAAAGCACCTCGCCCCGGCAGTTGGGGCAGGCCAAAATGGCCAGCAGTTCTTTACTTAGCGGCATAAGATTATTCCTCCCAATTGCAAGCAGGCGCGCAACAGCTGTCGGCTGGGAGCTTTGCTTGCAGCTCTTCTTGGACCGCCTGCAATACCTCCTCCACTGTCAGTTGTGTCATACATATGGGGTCGGCGCATTTTTTCTTAAAACAGGGGCGGCAGGCCAGTTTTCTAGTAAGCACCCGATGCCCCTTGCCGTAGGGGCCGGTACGGGATGGATCGGTAGGTCCGAAAAG
Source organism: uncultured delta proteobacterium (assembly GCA_947085375.1). Classification (GTDB taxonomy): domain Bacteria; phylum Desulfobacterota; class Syntrophia; order Syntrophales; family CAMTWB01; genus CAMTWB01. Next base: position 42,350 of record CAMTWB010000008.1, on the reverse strand, counting down.
AGCGATGACCCTGGTTCCCACGGCGGCGGCAATATGCATCGGACCAGTGTCGGTTGTCACCAGCAGGTTGGCCCTCCGGTACAGGCTGGCCAGGTCCCTGAGGGTTGTTTTCCCCGTCAGGTCCACGACAGGGGTCTTGACGAGTGCAAGTATGCGACGCATAGCCTTATCTAGAACCCCCGTAATGACCACCTTTAACCCCATATTCCCGGCAATTAAATCGCACAGGCGGGCGAAGTTCTCCGCGGGCCAGAGTTTTGTCTCCCACAGGGCCAGGGGATTGACCGCCACAAAGGCCTCCCCCTCGGCCACTCCAGCCTTACCAAGCAGCCCCCTGACCCTATTTTCATTTTCCGGCCCCCGGGGGATGAGGAAATCAACCGGCGGGTCTTGCGCCCCCAGGTAACGCACAATATCCAGGTACCGATCTACCGCATGTTTGCCCAGGTCTTCAAAAACCTTTCCCCTGACAAAAAAACCGCTCAGTTCCTGGTAACTGTCAAATCCCACCTTGCGCTTCCCTGAACTTAAGCATACCACCAGGGAGCTTTTCAAAAGGCCATGAAAATCAAGCACCAGATCGTACTTGCAACTTCGCAGCATTTTGAGGAAAGCCTTGATTTCGCCGGTTACAAGACGAAAATCCCCGGCCTTGAGTTTTTTGAGCCAGCTCTTGCGCCTAAAAACGATCACCCGGTCCAGCCAGGGATGTGAAATTACCAGATCGGCAGCCGCCTCCTCCACCACCCAGGTGATATGGGCCTCTGGGTAAAGCTTACGCAGCGCCCCCAGAGCGGGCAGGGTGTGGACAACATCACCGATGGCGCTCAATTTCACCAGAAGAATGTTCACCGGGTGCTATCCTCAAGGAGCCAGGAAACAGCGCCTAAGATGTCATCGGCAATGTAAACCGGATTACCTCCTCCGTCAAGATGGTTAAGACCGTATCCGGTCTTAACCAAGATACCCTTAACCCCCGCCGCCGCGGCGGCCTCCATATCCCGGGTCGTGTCACCGATGAAAAATGAGGCGCCCAGATCGAGATCGAGTTCGCGGGCAGCCGCAAAAATCATCCCCGCCGCCGGTTTTCGGCAGGAGCAGATTTGACGATAGGGAGGTTCTCCTTCATCCGGATGGTGCGGGCAGTAGTAAAATCGGTCAATCAATGCGCCTGCGGCCTTTAATGTACCGTTAATCCGCCGGTGGACTTCGTTTACAAAAGACTCCGCGAATAACCCCTTGGCGACCCCGGCCTGGTTTGTGACCACGATTGCCTTCATCCCCGCTTCATTGATCAGACGGATGGCTGCGGCCGCGTTAGGCAGAAGTCTCAATTTATCAAAGCTGTCGAGGTATCCGACTTCTTCGTTAATCGTCCCGTCCCGATCCAGAAATACCGCCCTGTATCCCATTATCGGCTGCCTCGAATCGATGCTTCCCGAGTTCCTGCCGTACCGTTTGCAGGACGCCGCGCAAGCATTTTTTCCGCCGCGAGATACACCTCATCCACCCGGATCGAGGTCATACAGCGAAAATCGGTAGGGCAGATTTTCTTCAGGCAGGGGCTGCAATCGACCGCCTGGTAGATAACCTCGCTCTGCCTTCCCAAAGGTGAGGTGGCAACGGGATTGGTGGAGCCAAAAATTGCGATGGTTGGAATATCCAGCGCGCCTGAGATATGCATCAATCCTGAATCATTGGCTATCATGACACTGAGCTGTTCAATCAACGCCACAGCCTTTGCAAGCGTGGTTTCGCCGGTTAGGTCATAGGCCGTATGTCTCATCGATTTTAAAACAAGAGCCGCCTGCGGCCTATCATGAAGGCTTCCCAAGAGAACCACCCGGGCGGCGAATTTTTCAATCAAGCGATCGGCAACCGCGGCAAAGCGATCGGGCAACCATTCCTTCGCCGGACCGTAAGTCGCGCCCACCGCCATTCCAACCAGCGGCCCTTCCCCGTTTGATCCTATTATTTTTATCAGCTCGACGGCCGCAATCCGCTCGTTTTCGTCAACTCCAAGCAGCGTTCCACTATCCGCAGGCTGGCAGCCCAGTTTGGTTGCCATATAAAGATAATAATTACTCTGATGAGCCCGCTCAATGTGTCGTGATTTGGCAACCGCATGGGTGAGCAGAAAACCGCGGCCGTCCGTACTGTACCCGGCGCGCCGGGGAATGCCCGCCAGTTTCGTAATGATCGCCGCTTCAATGGCATTTTGCAGCAAAACAGACAGCTCAAAATCCCGTTTTTTCAGCTCCCGGGCCAGGCGGTATTTACCCCGGATTCCCTCGTGCCTTCCTGGACTCTGATAGATGATCACCTCATCCACCGCCGGGCAGAAGCGATACAGATCGGCGACCCAGGGTTTGGCCAAAACGCTGATGCGGGCTTGCGGATAGGTATTCCTTATCGCCCATACCGCAGGCAGACTCATGATCACATCACCTAACCAGTTGGTGCCACGGATCATAATCCGGTCTATGCCTTCGCGGGGCAGCTCTTTGCTGTTTCGGAACGAAAACATCCTACTTACCCACCTGCCAGCACTTGGTTTTCCAGCGGTGGTGCAGCCAAAGCCACTGCTCGGGATATTCCCGGACCATATTTTCGACAATGGCGGTGAATTCCTGCGTGTTTTTTATTGTATCCCGTTCAAGGTCACCGGTCTGCACAATTTCCACCACCGGGCTGAAAATCAGTTTGTATCCGCCTGAAGGCTGTCTCACCATGAAAGAAGCGATTGTCTGGGCGCCAGTTGCCAGGGCCAGACCGGCAATCGCCCTGGCAGTGCAGGCCGGCCGGTTGAAAAAATCGACAAACACCCCTGCCTGCCAGGACATGTTCTGATCCACCATAATGCCGATGCTGCCACCTTCGGCCAGAATTCTAATGGACTCTTTAATGGCTCCTCTTTTATTCACCAGAATATTTCCCCCAGCTGTTCGGGCCAGGCGAGTAATATCCTCCAGGATTGGGTTGTCCATGGGACGGTAAATTATGGCCAAGGGCTCCACCAGCAGGGGGAAAGAGGCCACTTGCAGCTCCCAGTTGCCAAAATGGGCGGCAAAGACAATAACCCCCCTGCCCTTTTTTTTGGCCGCCAGGTAATTGTCATAGCCTTCGATTTCAACGATCTGCTTAACTTTTTCTTTGGTAAGAAAGGGCAGGACGAAATATTCCGCCGCCACAATGGCAATGTTTTTGTAGGCCCCCAGAGCGATTTTCCGCAACTGCCCCTCTGACTTTTGCGGAAAGGATCGACGCAGGTTATGCATGGTAATCAGACGGTAACGGGCCGAAAGCAGATAATAAAGGTACAGCAGTAAAGCAAATGCCCCCCTTCTCACCGCAGCGGGAACAAAGGAAATTAGTCTCATTGTGTATTTCAGAAAGAGTATCATAACCTTCTTCAAGTTAATCAATTTTGGCCCCGCCCCAAATAAATGAGAAAAAGACCAACGCCGATGGCAATCAAGCCAAACAGCCTCAGGGTGTTCTCCGGCAATTCCTGCATTTTTGTCAGGTATAGCTTTAGCTTGTCCGGAGCGGCAAAGTAGGGCAGCCCTTCCAGGACAAATACTAAACCAAGTACGGTGAGAAAGTAGTCCATCTATTATTCCTGGCGACACGGCAAAAAGTAATCATTTCAGCCCCCCAACCCCACTGCCTTTGCCTCCTCCCAGAGCCTGTTCATCTCATCGACAGAGGCAGCCTCCAGGGTATTCCCCTCGCCCGCCAGCTTTTCCTCAATATAGTTAAACCGGGCGATGAATCTACTGGTAGTCTCATGGAGCGTTTTTTCCGCGTCAATCCCAATAAAACGGCAGAAGTTCATTACAGAAAACATCAGATCACCAGCCTCCTTGGCCAGAGAATCACGCTCGTCTAATCGCACGACTCTTTTGAGTTCGTTCAGTTCCTCCTCGATCTTCTCCAGAATCTCAACCCGGCTCTTCCAGTCGAAGCCCACATTGGCTGCCCGCTCGGTAACCTTCTGGGCCCGGGCTAAAGCTGGCTGCGACCGGGGGATCCGGTCGAAAAAACCTGTTGTCTGGTGGTTGTTTTCTTTTTCGTTTTTAATCCTGACCCAGTTGGAATTTATTTCCGCAATCGAGTTTACCTTAAGCGATTCGAATACATGGGGATGACGCCGAATCATCTTTGCCGCTATGTCGCCAAGCACCCCGGCCAGATCAAAATCGCCCTCTTCTTCGGCAATGCTGCTGATAAACAGGATCTGATAGAGCAGATCCCCCAGTTCTTCCCTGATTGAGCCAGGAGAATTATCCGCTACGGCATCGGCCAGTTCGTAAGCCTCTGCGAGGAGGTATTTTAGAATGTCTTCCTTCGTCTGCTGGCGGTCCCAGGGACAGCCGCCCGGGGATCTCAGTCTTTCTTGAATCCCCAAAAGGCGAATGAATTCTCTGCCAGCTGCTGCTATATCGGCCATTTCGTTACTTATTCCTGATGGCCGCCTGAGCCGCCGCCAAACGGGCCACTGGCACCCGGAAGGGAGAGCAACTGACGTAATTCTGGCCAATCTGATGGCAGAATTCAATGGACGCAGGGTCGCCGCCATGCTCGCCACAAATGCCAACCTCCAGCTCCGGGCGAACTGCCCGGCCGTTTTCGACGGCCATCTTCATCAACTGTCCCACGCCTTCGGTATCGATGGTCTGGAATGGATTTTTCGGCAAGATGCCCCTTGAGACGTAGTCCAAAAGGAACCTGGGCTCGGCATCATCCCGGGAGAACCCGAATGTCATCTGGGTCAGGTCGTTGGTTCCGAAAGAGAAGAATTGAGCCACGTGGGCAAGCTCGCCTGCGGTGAGGGCCGCCCGGGGCACTTCAATCATGGTGCCAAACTTGTAATTAAGGGTGATTCCCCATTCCTTCATTACCTTGCGGGCAACCTCCTCCAACTGGGGCTGGATCACCTTCAATTCATTCACATGACCGGCCAGGGGGATCATCACTTCAGGCAAAACGGTCAGACCCTCTTTCGTCACCCGGCAGGCCGCCTCGAAGATTGCCCGGACCTGCATCCGAACGATTCCGGGCATCATGATGCTCAGTCGCACCCCTCGCAATCCCATCATGGGATTGCTTTCGTGCATTCCCTCGATATCGGCCAGGAGCTTCGAAAGCGGGGCCAGTCCTTCCGTCTCTCCCTTGATCCTTTTCTCCAGGACCTGCTCCAGAATATCCCGGTGATTGGGCATGAATTCGTGCAGCGGCGGGTCGATCAGGCGGATGATTACGGGCAGTCCGTCCATCGCCCGGAAAATACCCTCGAAATCACCCCGCTGAAACGGCAACAGTTCCCGCAGGGGTTCCTCCCGCTCCTCTTCACTGGCAGCAAGAATCATCCGCTGGACAATCGGGAGACGTTCCCCTTCGAAGAACATATGTTCCGTGCGACACAGACCGATCCCCTGGGCGCCGAAACGCCTGGCTCGGGCGGCGTCTTCCGGATAATCCGCATTGGCCCACACCTCAAGCCGCCGGACTTCATCAGCCCACAGAAGCAGGGTCTGGAGATCATCCTGATCTTCGAAACGGGGCAGGGTCGTCTTAATCTCTCCCTTGAAGACCTCACCGGTTGCGCCATCGAGGGACATCCAGTCTCCTTCCACGATGGTGACTCCAGCTGCGGTGAACTGTCTCTTGCCCTGGTCAATCAAAACATCGCTTGCGCCCACAATACAGGGAACGCCAAATTGCCTTGCTACCACCGCGGCATGACTGGTGGCGCCCCCCTCCGAGGTCAGGATGCCCTTGGCGGCCAGCATCCCGTGGACATCATCAGGCTTGGTAAAGGGGCGTACCATGATTACATTCTTGCCGGATTTACCCCACGAAGCAGCCAGATCGGCATCAAAGGCGACGATTCCGACTGCGGCGCCAGGTGAGGCGTTGACTCCCCGGGCCAGGAGGAGACCAGCCTTCCTGGCTTCCGCTATTGCCTGGGGATCGAATTGAGGATGGAGCAGGGCATCTACCTGCGCCGTCGTAACGGCGTTAATGGCCTGCTGCTTGGAAATCAGGCCCTCCCGGACTAAATCGACGGCAATTTTTACGGCCGCACTTGCGGTCCGCTTGCCGGTTCTCGTCTGGAGTATCCATAATTTACCCTGCTCAATGGTAAATTCCACATCCTGCATATCGCGGTAATGCTGCTCCAGTTTATCGCAAACAGCAGTGAACTGCCCGTATATATGCGGGAAGTCCAATTGCAGATCAGCTATCTTCTTGGTGTTCCTGATCCCGGCAACCACGTCCTCTCCCTGGGCATTGATGAGGTAATCTCCATAGAGGGCCCGCTCACCCGTGGCGGGGTTCCGGGTGAAAACAACGCCGGTCCCCGAGGTATCACCCATGTTGCCGAATACCATCGTCATGATGTTCACCGCAGTGCCTAAATCATGAGCAATGCCGGCGGCATTGCGGTAATCGATTGCCCGGCGGCCATTCCAGCTGTCAAATACGGCCTGGGTGGAAGCTTTTACCTGCTTCAGCGGGTCCTGGGGAAAATAATCACCCGTAGCTTGCCGGTAGAGGTCTTTGAATTTGCCAACTACCGCCTCCCAGTCTTGGGCCGTAAGGTCGGCGTCGGTTTTAACCGCGGCGGATTTCCTTGCCTGGGCGATAGCCTCTTCAAAAGGATCATCGTCTAGCCCCATCACAACCGTGCCAAACATTTGAATCAGACGCCGATAGCAATCATAGACAAATCGGGCATCGCCGGTAAGCTTTATCAACCCGGCAACAACTTCGTCGTTGAGCCCCAGGTTGAGAACGGTATCCATCATGCCGGGCATGGAAAACTTTGCCCCGGAGCGGCAGGAAACAAGGAGCGGCCGGGTGGGATCGCCAAATTTCTTCCCGGTCTGCGCTTCCAACCTTCTGAAAGCGGCCTCCAGCTCAGCCGTCAATTCGGCAGAAAAGCGCTGTCCCTGTTCCTGGTAAATGTTGCAGGCCTCCGTGGTAACGATGAACCCAGGGGGAACGGGCAGGCCGACCCGCACCATATCAGCCAGGTTGGCCCCCTTACCGCCCAAAAGAGAACGTACCGCATCCCATTTCGCGCCGACCGCACGCTCCACCTCGGCTATTTCGTCGAAAAAATACACCAGCTTCCTCTCCATAGTAACCCCTTTCAAATTGTAAAAATCATGCTCATCCGAATAATATCTCATAGAATTAAACGGTTCGCAGTTTGTTGACTATATGGATTTAGCAGGGGACTGTCAAGCTGAAAACCGGTCAAGGGTGTGCGGCAAATTTATGGGTAGAGCGGTTTTTTCTCCCCTCTTTCCCCAAGATGGGTCGGGGGAGATTTGGCAAACCATAAATAACCTATGGCTTTTATTATAAATCCTCCCTGCCCCCCTTTGGGAAAATCCCCCCTGCCCCCCTTTGGGAAAGGGGGGGGGGCAGGGCCCTGCAAGATTGGACAGCCATAAATTTCTCGCATACCCACCGGTCAAGGGCTTAAGATTCAGTTATGGCTAGGCAGGTGCGAACGCTATAACCTCGTCACTCCCCAGCGTGGGAGGGAGCAAGGGGGGGGGAGGGGGAGGAGACGAATCCGACAATCTTTATTTAGCCGACCTGGACAAAGAGATTGCGATGGAGGCCGCCCCACCAAGAGCCACCTACAAGATGGAAACGACCTGACAGGACGTTGGTTTTGGCAAAAGATACAGAGGAGCTGAAAGAGCCGCTTTAGGATAAAGCCTTCCCTAGTCCAATTCAAAGACCTGGTCCATGTACTCCAACCCAGCTTGACGGTGGGTAATCAGCAGTACGGTATGATTATGCATAAGCGGTTCAAGGGTTTCCCAAAAGGCGACCTCGGTGGGGCCATCCAATCCTTCGGTAGGCTCGTCCAAAAACAGAAGCGGGGCATCCTTGAGCAGGGCCCGGGCGACGGCTAGCCGCCTGGCTTGGCCTCCGGAAATTCTGGTCCCATGTTGCCCAACAGCACTTTGCAGGCCATTGGGCAAGGAGAGAATGAAATCCTCAATGCAAGCCGCTCTGGCTGCAGCTAGCAGCTGCCCGTCGGTTGCGTGAGGGTTTGCCAGGCGAAGATTTTCGGCGATGCTTGCATTGAACAGATAAACATGTTGCGATACCACCGCTATGCGCGAGCGGACACTCTCGGCCGAATACTCCCGTAACTCTCGCCCGTTCAAAATAATTCGGCCCTGATCGTAATCCCAAAACCGCAACAGCAACTGCAAGAGGGTCGTCTTGCCTGATCCTACTGCTCCCAGAATCGCGACCCGTCTGCCTCTATTTAAGACCAACGTCAGGTTGTTCAGGACCGGACGTTCACTTCCAGGATAGGTAAAGCAAAGCCCTTGAATCTCCAAATCAAAACGTTCCGGAACCATCAGCGGCTGCCGGGGCTCCGGCACGGGCAGGGGGGCAAAAGCTACGTCCATAATTCTGGCCGTCGCCGCCCTGATCTGGCCCCAGATGCGCCATGCCGCAGGCAGAGCCTGCAGGGCCTCGAAGCTAACCAAGGTGAAAACCGCCAGCATAGGCAACGTTGCCGGTGACCATGATCCGTCATGAACCAAAGGAATGCCTAGCAGCAAAACCAACCACATGGCCATCCCCGAAGACCATCCAACCATAGCCTGGGAAAAACCGTCCAGCCTGGCCAACCGGGCTTGATCCCTCAACAAGGCACGGCTTTCCTTATCCACAAGATCGCGATGCCGGGTCGCCGCACCATAGGCGATAAGCTCCTCCATCCCCCTCAAGCCATCCACCACCAAGCAGCGCAACCGAGAAAATCCCGTCACCTGTCGCTTGCCCGCTGCCCTTCCTAGGCGCATGACGAGTAAGGGTACGATACCACCCGCCATTAGCCAGAGTCCGAAAACGCCCAGGGCAAGACCATAGTCAAAACCGACCAAGAAGACCACGCCGCAGCCAACTACGATCAGCGCCGTTAGAGTCGGCAGCAGCAACCGCAAATAAAAATTATCCAAAAGGTCAATATCCGCCCGCATCCGACTGAGCAAATCCGCACTGTGCGCGTTTTGCAGGCCAGACGGAAGCAATGGTTCGAGGCGCTCAAAAAACCATATCCGCACATGAGCCAGCATTCGCAAGGCAGCGTCATGGCTTAAGAGCCGTTCCGCGTAGCGGCTAATGACCCGGGCCAGGGCCAAAGTCCGAATGCCTGCCGCGGGGAGGAAGTAGTTGAAGAAAGCACCACTTACCCCGGCCAGGGCCATGGAAGCCAAAAACCAGGCCGCCAGAGTAAACAGAGCCACGCCGGAAAGCAACGTCATCACAGAACATCCAAGGCCCAAAAGCAGCCAGGGCCATTTGTGTCTGGCTAAAAATAATAGCAAACGAAGCTCCCTCATGGGTAGTCCTTATCTGTGCGCAGCTCCACGACGATGTCCGCAATCTCCCGAACCCGCGGGTCGTGGGAAGCCACCACCAGGGTGCGCCTTCCGCCCAAGCTACGCAGGGCGGCCAGCACCGTTTGGCAGCTCTGCTCATCCAGGTGGGCAGTGGGTTCGTCCAGTAGAAATAGGGGCGCATCCTTAAAAAACGCCCTAGTCAGTGCCAGTCGTTGCCGCTGTCCCCCCGAGAGCCCAAAGCCGCCCTCACCCAGCGTAGTTTGCAAGCCCGCTGGGAGGTTTGCGAGGTCTTGGTCGAGCCCGGTCATGGCCGCAGCCCGCTTTAGGCCAGACCACTGGTCTTGTGAAACGTCAATCGCCGCTCCCATCAGCATGTTATCCTGCATCGTCCCTTGAAAAAAATAGGGCTCCTGAGGCATCCAGACGACATGAGTTAGCCAATCTTGAAAGGACACTTCTCTTAAATCCGTTCCATTAACCAACAGCCTCCCGGTATCCGGCGTAATGCTGCGCAACAGGATGCGCAAGAGCGTCGTCTTACCCGCTCCACTGGGACCGGCCAGGACAGTGATAGAGCCGGCGGGAATGCGCACATTGAGGTATTGCAGCAAAGCCTGGCCATGGATGTGGCTAAAACTGATATTCTCCAAATCAAGGTTCACTAAGGGCCAGGAAAAACGGTTATTTCCCGGTGTTTGGCGTTGTGGCGGCTCAGACATAATGGCGATAATCCCCTCTGCCGCGGCCAGGGCGGCCAGCCTGGAATGGTAGTGGGCGCCCAAGGTGCGCAGGGGCAGATAGAATTCCGGCGCTAAAAGCAGGATGAAAAAACCCGCCTGAAAGGTGATTGATCCGGACAGCAGCTTAAATCCAATGAAGACCGCCACCACCGCCACGCTGACGGTAGCTAAAAATTCCAGCATCAAGGCGGAAAGAAACGCGACCCGCATAACAGAGACCGTGGTTTTTCGGTAATCTTCCGTAATCCTCGCGATCACCTCTGTTTCGCGTCGGCTGGCGTTGAACATTTTCAGGGTGGTTAAGCCTTGCAAGCTGTCCAGGAACCGGGCACTCAAAGCGGCCAGTTTGCGCCATTGACGCCGGTTCATCTTTTCGGCTCGGTTGCCAATTAGCACCATAAACAAAGGGATGAATGGAGCGGTAAACAACAGAACCAAACCGCTAACCAGGTCCAAGGGTAGGATAAAGGCCAGCATCGCAAGGGGCAGCAGGGCCGCTTGAGCCGCCTGGGGCAAGAATCTTGCGTAGTAAGCTTCCAGACCCTCCACGGCATCAACGACCTGATGCGCCAGATCGCCCGTGGCGCGACTGCGCAGCCGCTGTGGACCCAGGGCAAAAAAGTGATCGAAAAGTTGTATTCGTAAAGCGGTCTTAACCGCTGCCGCCGCCTTGAACCCGAAGTGCTCAGCACTCCAGACCAGAAGCGCACGCAGGATAATGGTCATCGGCAACAGCCCAAGAGGCAAAATAACATCGCGCAAGCCTTTGCCATCAAAGATTACTTGGTGAACAATTCCTGCCAATACCCCGGCCTGAATGATCAGCAAAAGCCCGGCTAGTAATCCCAGAGAAACGGCTAGAATGAGAAAATTCCGGTCTGGGAAGGCCTTGGTGCATAGCCACGCTTCCGCTGAGGAAAGGGGCAGCCACCTGGAGCCGCCCCCCAATACGAGTTTGCCTCTCATGAGCAATCTCGTATCAACATTGTTTGCGAAAGCAGGTTGCCGCCACCCTAGTATGCCTCTTCATAATCCAAGTCCGCATCAGTAATCTTATGTCCAAACCGCACATGCACCCAAGCCTGGTAGGCGATCACCAGGGGGACAAACACCAAGGCCACGCCAAGCATAATCTTCAATGTCAAGGGGCTAGAGGCTGAGTTGGCAATGGTCAGGCTGTAGGCCACATCCAGGCTGGATGGTAAAAGCGCCGGGAACAGGCCAATTACACCAAAGAGCGTCACACCGACAATGGCCGCCGCGGAATTGGCCCAGGCCTTGAGCATTGCCCTTTTGCCTAAGGCCATGCGTACCTGGATCAACCCGATTACGGGTAAAAGCAGAATCACGAAAAGTAACGGATTGGCGAGATAGTTGGCAAAAAGCTTGGTGAAAAAGATGGTCATCAGCAGAAAAAGCACCAGCATGACCACCACCGCCATCCACAGTTTCTCAGCCATCGCCTCAGCGCGCTGGGCAATCGGTCCTTCGGCCTTGACACCCAGCCACAATGCCCCATGGAGGGAGAACATCAGCACAAAGAGAACGCCGCCAGCCAAGCCGTAGGGATTGAGCAGATCCAGCAAACCTCCTTCGTTGATGCCCTGGGCATTGAAAGGGATGCCTTTGAAGATATTGGCAAAGGCCACTCCCAATAGTAAGGCAGGGAGAAAACTACCGAGCACGTGGCACACATCCCAGACCTTACGCCAGGAAACACTGTCCACCTTGCGGCGGAATTCAAAGGAAACCCCGCGCAGGATCAAAGCGAAGAGTAACAGCATTAGCGCCGTATACAGCCCGCTGAAGAGCGCGGCATAGGCCCCGGGAAACGCGGCAAAGGTTACGCCACCGGCCGTGAGCAGCCAGACTTGATTGCCGTCCCAGAAGGGCCCGGCGGCATTGTATATGATCCGCCGATCTCGCTCGTCCTTGGCCAGAGCGGGCATCAGGGTACCCAGTCCCAGATCGTAGCCGTCTAGGGCAAAATACACCGCCCAAAGCACACCCCACAGTACAAACCAGATAATTTCTAACATGGTCTTCTCCTTTGTCTATTCACCTCAGATTACATGTAAGCCACGGATATGCCGATATCCACAAACACAATCAGGCCAAGGAAGGCTTCGACTCTACAGCGACAGAATCCTTATGGGAGATGCCCTTGTTGTCAGTTGACCCTGGCCCCTTCTTGGCGTGAGAAGCCAAAAGATAGATATCCACCGCCACCAATAGAGTATAAATCAAAGCAAACATAAATAGACTGAAACCCACCTGCCCCACGGAAACCCCTGGTGAAAAGGCATCCTCTGTACGCATGATGCCATGTACAATCCAAGGCTGACGGCCTACCTCAGCCACAATCCAACCCAATTGAATCGCAATGTAGGGCAGCGGAATAACCCACGGCAACAGGCGCAGCATAGCGGGGGATGACAGCGGATCCTTGCGCCTGAGCCACACCCAGGCGGCAAGCAGTGGAAAAAGAAGGCCCAGGGCAACCATACCTCGGAATGAGAAAAAGGTAAGGGAAACCGGAGGTCTATCCTCTGGCGGAAAATCTTTCAGGCCGCGGACCTCAGATTCAAGGGAATTAAAGGCCAGCAGGGAAAGGCCGCCGGGGATGGGCAACAATTCAACCAGGTTACGCTCCTTGGCAGGATCAGGGATGACAAATAGGTAAAGGGGCGCACGGGTCATTGTCTCCCAGTGGGATTCCATGGCAGCCACCTTAGCGGGCTGGGTTTTAGCCACTTCGTTGCCGTGCAGATGGCCCTGAACAACGATCGCAAGGGCAAAAAAAATGGTAAACGGGGCGGCGATCCGGAAAGACCGTTTGAAAAAGTCCACCTGATTGCCCCGAGCCAAATGCCAGGCGGAAATTCCAAGAACAAAGAATCCACTTAGCACATAGGCCGCACTCAAGGTATGCAAAAACTGTTGCCAGGCAAAAGGATTAGTGATCAAGGCCGTAAAGCTTTCCAGCTCTGCCCGATCTCCGCGCAGCACATAACCTACGGGATTTTGCATCCAGCCGTTGGCCATAAGTATCCAGAACGCCGAGATGTTGGCAGCCAGGGCCACCAACCAGATGCTGGCGTTGTGCAGTTTGGGGGATATTCTGTTCCAACCAAAAATCCAGACCGCCAGAAATGTAGATTCCAGAAAAAAGGCCAGCGTTGCCTCAATAGCCAGCAGCGACCCAAAAATATCTCCCACATACGCAGAATACCGGGACCAGTTAGTGCCGAATTGAAACTCTAGGGCAATACCAGATACCACCCCCAAGGCAAAATTGATTAAAAACAGTTTGCCCCAAAACTTGGCCATGCGTTTGTACACTTCTTCGCCAGTGCGCAGGTATTTCGTTTCCATGTACGCCACCAGAAGTGACAACCCCAGGGTCAAGGGAACGAAAATGAAATGCACAAAAGTGGTGAAGGCGAATTGCAGGCGTGACAACAATAAAACATCCATGATCATACCTCCTTTGGTTAGAAATCATTCGCACCTGTTGAATAAATACCGAAAGCCTCGCGGCGCGACGGGATCATCCGAGAAGCACAATTGCGCCAAAGTAGTACGGCGAAACGTGTTGCGCAGACCATCCCGGGCCTCTTGCCAGACACCGTGCACCTTGCAGTAGCTGCTGCGGCCACAACTCTCCGGACGAAAGAGACATTCGTTCAAAAAAATTTCGCCTTCTACCGCCTCGATTACGTCCAGCAGGGAAATCTCGTCAGGATTTTTTCGCAAACGATACCCGCCTTTGCTACCCTGCACGATCTGGATTAGACCACAGCGGGCAAGTTCCTGGGCAATTTTGGCTAAAAAGGGAGCAGGAATATTCATCGCTTCCGCAACATGCCGGCGAGATACAACCTCGCAATCAGCCTCGCCGGCAAGATAAAGCATGCAGCGAACGGCGTATTCACCGGCCTTGGTTAATAACATATCCTCGCCTCTACAAACAAGATATATAAGGTCATTTTACTCCTATATGGTACGTATAAAAAAACTTGCGATGATAGCGACCATCCGGGAGTCCTCTTGCATATTATTGCGTGACCGCGACTATTGAGGGGTAATAAGAACTGTTTTTCAGGCGGGTAAGGATATATTCGGACTAATTTTAGCTGTCAAGGGATATTTTTAATCTTGTCAAAAGCACACGATCTGTCCGATCGAGGAATTGAAAAGCCGCCTGGAGGTGCTCCTGGGGTCGAAACCGGAAGCGCACCGGGATGAAAGCCTGCTGGCGCAGGTGGAGAGGGAAGCCCGGGAGTTGGCCCGGAAAGAGCGGATCGCCAGCGCCGGCGGGCAACTGCTGGGGGCTGCCTTCGCCTTTCTGGGGGAGATTCTGCCCGGTTCGGGCGATTCGGAGCAGACCAGCCAGCTTGCCGAGTGTCTGGAAAAGGGAGGGGATGGCAAGATGAAGTTGACCATCACCCTGCCCGATGAAGCAATGCTGGATAATCTGGCCAGGTCCCTGGCCCGGATTGCCGGTGGGGGATTGGGATAGAGGGGTGTGAGACAAATTTATAGCGGTCCAATCTTGCAGGGCCTAGCCCCCCCCTTTCCCAAAGGGGGAATCAAACAAAAATATCCTTCTTCGGTCTCATTTCTCGCGTGTCCAGCAATATTTGTGTCCCAAGCTCAGTTGGGGAAAGAGGGGAGAAAAAGCCGCTCTACCCATAAATTTGTCGCAGACCCTTAACCAATGGAATTATTGCATTGCCTGGGAGAAAAGGTTATAGGACACGTCATGTCCATCGAAAAAAAATTCGACATTCCCTTTATTTCCGACCTCGCCCTGCGGGACAATCTTCGGGCGGCGCTGGAACTTTTTTTGAAGCAGCAGCACCGGAAGAGGTGAAGCAACCTCTTCAATAACCTTGAAACCAAAAAAACCATGACCGACGCCCGAGCATACGTTGACCTAATCATCGCACTGGAGAGAAAGAAGGACTACCGCGGGGCCTATGAGGCGCTGAAGGAGGCCCTGACCATCTATCCGACCAACCTCTTTCTTTTAGGCAACGAGGTCCATCTGCTTTTTCAGCTCGGGAAGATAAAGGAAGCGAGAACTAAGGCGGAAGGCCGGGTGGAACTCCTTAAAAACAACAGCTTTTTCCTCCGCACTTACGTCCTGATTCTTCAGCGGGAGAAGGCCAAGGATGACCTGGAAAAGTTAATCAACGCCATCTTCTCTTGGGGGGTGGGCAATGAGGTTTTTTTTGTCTTCCTGGTGGAAGCAGCGGCAAGGTCCCTGGGAGCAGAAAAGGGGAAGGATGTCCTCAGGCAGGCGCTGGCGAGATTTCCCCAAAGCGAACCTCTGAAGAAGATCGCCCTGGCCGGCGAAGAGACGGTTGGCGGCACCAGCAGATTTACCTATTACCAGCAGAAATTCGCTGCCAAGAGTCCAGCCCAGGCGGCAATCGAGATCGAGACAATCATGGCCCTGCCCGAATATGCCGCGGATTACGATCTTCATCTTTATCTGGCCGATCTCTATAAAAAAATGGAGAGATTCGACCAGGCGGTCGAGATTTATACCAGGCTCCTTGCCATTAAGGATCATCCGTTTACCCGCAAGATGCTGGGCTATGCCTATTATAAGATGGGCGACAGACAGCGGGCCGCCATCCACCTGAAGGGCGTTTTTGTCCAGAATCCCGAAGACCATTTTGTCACCCGGACGATTTTCAAGATATACGAGGACAAGGCGGATTATGAGGGTTGGGAAAGGCTGGTTGGCGAGGCGCTCGCCCACCGCCCGGAGGCCAAGCACCTCTGGGGATTACTGAAGAAGGCGAAACAATGGCAGAAAAGCTCAGCGACATCATAGATATCCCCGAAATAAAGCCGGTCATCGAGCTCGATGACGCGGACCACATACCCAGTGAAATCGCCTCGTCTTTTGTGCTTACCCGGGAGGTGGAAGAAGGACTGCGAACCATCCTCGCCAATATCAACGCCCGAAAGGGGTGCGGCGTCTTTCTCAAGGGCAATTACGGCAGCGGCAAGTCCCACTTCCTGTCCTATCTTTTTCTTTTACTCCGACAGGGCGGAAAATCTCTTTTGGCAGATTACCCCGAGATCCAGGCGGGAAAGATCAACCTCGTAAAGATATCCCTCGTGAAATACCCCGCCTCCCTGCCGCTGGAGCGGATCCTGCAGGACAGCTGCGGCTATACCGGCGCTGGCGTGAACCGTCAGGAACAGTTTCAGGAGATCGTCGCGGCGCCGACTGTGATCCTCATCGACGAACTGTCGGAATTCCTGCGGGCCAAGCCCACTACGCCGGCCTTTTACGAAGATATCCGGTTTCTCCAGTTTCTGGGCGAGTTTTCCTTTCATCACCCCCTGTGGGTAATTGCCTCCCTGCAGGAATGGATCGAGGAAACCGGTCATATCTCCTCCTCCATCTTCAACCGGATCAAGGATCGCTACCCGGTAAGGGTAAATCTCTCATCTTCGCATATCGAAGATATTATCGACCAGCGCATCGTGATCAAAAAGGAAGGGGCCCAGGCCGTCATCCAGGGCATTTTTGAGGATTTGAAACGCTACTATCCGGCGCTTAATCTGCGCTTGGAGGATTTTCGCAAGACCTATCCTCTGCACCCCTTTACCGCCCGCTACCTCTCCGGGCTGACGCCGGTCTTTTCCCAGCACCGGGGGGTGATCCAGTTCGTTTTATCGGAGGTGAAAAATAATTTTGACGAATCACCCGCGACTCTGATTACACCCGAGGCTATCTTCGACTACTTTGAGGAACGGATCCGCGAGATTCCCGAATATTCACCCCTGGCCCGGGTTATTTACGACTACTACCGGAGGCAGATCGGTCAGATCCTGGCCCAGCCAGGGCAAGAGCGGATCGCCCTGGCGGCAATCAAAATTATGGCGCTGACGGAGATATCTCCCTTCGAGAAAAGAAAAAACGCCCGGGAGATTGCCGAACTCCTCTTGAAGAAGATCAGCACCATCACAAAGGAGATCAACTACGACTATATCAAAAACGCGATCTTGAATCCGCTGGTGGCCCACCAGATGTATGTCAATCGGGAGGGAGAAAATTATTTCCTCGATACGACCGTAGATGAAGGGATCAGGGCGCGGGGCAGGATCAAAGCGGTCCGCGAACGATTTGCCGACCGAAATGTCCTGTTTTCCGAAGTATGCCGCCTGACCGCCCTGCCCTACCTCCCCTTGCGGGAGATCAAGGAGGGCAAGAAGTACCGTTTTACCTGGCAAAACAGCCCCCGGGACTGTGTAGTCCTGGCGGCATCGCCCTTTGCGCTCCAGCGGGAGGAAATGGAAAGGATGCTCGAGGGGATTGAGAAGCGCCTGGATGGTTTTCTGGTTATATTGTCACCTTGGGCTGATAATGCCGGAATCTACGCCTGGAAGGATGCCAACGCCTCGCCCTTCCTCTGCGCTCTTGTTTTCTGGACTCCCCGATTGCCCATGAACGAGGAGACGACCTTCCTCGAAGAATTTATTGCCAAAAAAATACTCGTGGAAGAATTTCCCGTGTTTGGCAATGACCTGCGCCGGGACGAGGCACAATGCCGGGAGATCATCACCCGTTTGTATTTCGAGGGCGAAATCGTCTATGGATCGGGAAAACGCCTGGGCAACATCAAGGATCTGGGCTATCTGCCCATAGAAAGACTGCTCACTCACCTTTTTGACTACAGTCTAGCTGAGTTGTACCCCAACCATGCCCGGATCATGCCGCGCGGCGATTATATCTCTTCCCAGCATTTACAGTCCCTTTACCGGGATTTTATCCGGCAGGGGAGGATTACGATTGAGGAAGCAGAAACCAAGGGCCTGGTCCCCTATATCAACGCCCTGCCGGAGCCCCTGGGAATCGTTGTCAAAAGGGGGAGCACCTTCCTCATCTCGCTCGATCCCGCCAATGATCTTGTTTCCCATATCCTAACCATTTCCTCCCAGGGAGAGGGAATAGCTGATATCCGGATGGCCCTAAAAAAGGGAAAGTGGGGAATGACGGACGACCAGATCAACATAGTCCTGGCTGCTTTCATCTCCTCCGGGCACCTCATCCCTTACAGCCGACAGGAGATGGTTGAACTCAAGGATCTGCCTCAGCTCTCAAGCGGTGAAATCTCAACGTTGCGACCTGGTAAAACCCTCTGCGCGGAACTCCTCGCCTATATCGGGGCGGGCAGGTTTATCTGGGGCGAGGTGGAAGACATCCCGACGCCCATCACCCAGAAACTGATGTGGAAGCAGGCGGTGGAACTGGTGCGGCAGGGCAGGCGTCTCTTGGACGACATAAACGGTCTCATTAACAAATACAAAGACTACTCTCTGCTCAAAAAGGCGGCTATAGACGGCTCCCTCCTGGGCCGTCTGGGCATGTTTTTCCATTCCCTGACCCTGTCTTTGCCGCCGGCGGAAGGCCTGGAAAGGTTCCTCTCCTACCTGAAGTCAAACCCCGCCATGGAAGCAGAGCTGGCTTATCTCAAAAGGCTATTGCTCTTTTTATCCGAGCAGTTTCAACCTATCAACAAATACTGGCTTTACCTGGAGCACCCCGCACTGAAGCTGCCTGCCGACCTCAGGGAAAAGCGGGACGTCCTGCTCCTCTTGATTGACGATTTTCTTCAAGGCAAAAAGAGCGACTTTCCTGACATCAAAGACCAATGGGAGGCCTTCTTTGATGAATATACCCAGGCCTATAAGGAAAAGCACGAGCTCTACTACCGCGCTTCCGTCTTCTCAGCAAGGAAGGTTGTCGAGGAGCTGCCCGAGGCCAAGGCCTTAAGAAGAATTGCCGCCCAGGTCGGTTCCTTGACCTTTCTCGGCGAGTGGTGGGAATTGAAGAGAGAGCTTGATCGCCTGCCTGCGGCCTGCCGTTACGACTTAAACAGAGACCTCTTTCTCAGCCCGGCCTGCAGTTGCGGTTTGTCCATCGACAGCAAGCCGCCGGAGCTGGAAACGGATTTTGCCGCCTCCTGCCGGGCGGGATTGCAAAAATTCCTGGAGGCGCTCAATGGGGCCGGAAACAGGGAAAGGCTCGATTCATATCGTTTAAGCCTCCATGATGCAGGCCAGCAGGACCTGGCAGCACGTTTCTCGTCGCTACTGAATCTCGACGCCCAGCGGGTAAACACCTCCCTCCTCTTGCCTCAATTAACAGACGAGGTACTGATCGCAATCGAGAAGGCGTTGGGGGGCCGCTGGAAGGTCAAAGAACTGGATCTGAGCGATTTTATCGGCCGGGTCCAGGGGCGGCGGTTTCGCCAGGAGGAACTCAAGGGGCTCTTTCTTAAGTGGATCGGAGACGATGAGGACTGCATCATCCACCTGCGCGGGGAAGGCGATGCGGCAACCCAGGCCCTGAAGGAAGGACTTTGCCGCTATGGGCCGCAGGGAGAGACTGTTTTTCGCGCCCTGATGGAAAATGATCCCCAACTGCGATCCTTTGACGACCTCGACGAGGCCCTTAAGCGAGATGGAAGGTTTCAGGCCATTGATGATATCCGCTGGACCTCCTATGCGGACCAGGAACTCCTGGCCTTCCTCAAAACGGAACGGATCGGCCGCTTGAGAAAACATATCCGGGGAGAGATATTTCGCAGGCTGAGCGGGCGAACCATTTCCGCGGCCTCTCTCGGGACGATCGAAGACCGGCCGCTTACGGAGTTGCTCCAGATTGCCAGGCTATTGGCCGAAAGGGAAAGATACGCGGGCGTCGAGGTCTTCACCAGGGTCATTGCCCCTCTGGCCTACCGCATCGCGGCCTTCGCTCACGAAAACATGGGCCAGGAGCTGGTTGCCGGTTCCATCATCGAGGCGCTCGAAAGAAATCAGCATGAAATCCTGGCCGCCTACGAAAAGCGCCAGGACCGGCATGCCGGGGCGCTGGACATTGCGGCTATCAGTCAAAAGATGAAGGGAATCGTTACCGTTATGGATGGACTGCGCTATGACCTCTGGCTGATCCTGCGGGAAGTTATGGAAAAAGAAGGGATGACGCTCAAGGAGCATCCCTTTGTGATTCCGGGACCGACGCTTACGTCACACTTCCGGAGGCTCCTGGGTATCGGAGAGGAGGCCGAAACAGCAGATGCTGAGATTTCGCTCTTAAAGTGGTCGGAACGGGGCTTCCCAATACGGGATCTTAAGCGTTTTCTGAAGGGAGAGGCGAAAACAAAGGTGCTTCATTTTAATTTTATCGACAGCAAGATGCATAACAGCACGCTCGACAGCTATCCCCTTTATCTCAATATCAAAAGCGAATTCATTCACGGCATCCTGCCGATATTAAAAAGCCTGCCCAGCTTCAGTATCATCTCCGACCACGGATTTATCGATACGGGAAGGCTCAAGGGGCGCTATAGCCACGGCGGCAACAGCTCCTGGGAGACAATCCTGCCCTATGTGGAGGTAGGAGGAGTTGCAGAATAAATTTTGTTTTATCCACGTATCACTGCCTTTATTCTGAATTCTGACTCCTGAATTCTGGCTCCTGGGCAGTTACTTCACCTTGACCAAAGTTGATTCTTATGTCAATAGGGGGCAACGGTTTCAACTGCCCCCAGATAGCACTGCCGCACCAGCGGAAAACTTCTATTAAGGAGGAAAACGATGAATTTTGATCTTCCCGAAGAGCTTCAGATGTTGAAGGATATGACCCGCAAGTTTGCTGAAAACGAGTTTCCAAAGTTTTCCAAAGAGGCCGATGAACATGAAAAATACACGCCGGAAATAAGAAGGAAAGCTGCCGACAATGGCCTGGTAGGGGCCTGGGTGCCGGAAGAGTATGGCGGCGCTGGAGTGGGGCAGCTGGGCAACGCCATCATAACCGAGGAATTGTCGCGGGTCGATATCGGCCTCTGCCTTAATATCACTGCGGCAACCTTCGGTGCCGAGGCGATATTCATGTACGGAACGGAAGAGCAGAAAAAGACCTATCTCCCGCCCTTGTGCCTAGGGGAACAGGTTTTCGCCGGCGCCTTCACCGAACCCAACGCCGGCACCGATGCCGCGGGATATAAAACCAGGGCCGTGAAAGACGGCAGCGATTATCTGATCAACGGCAACAAGATGTTCATTACCAACGGCACGGTATGCGATTATATGGTCGCCCAGTGTATCACCAATCCCGCCGAGAAGCGGCACAACAGTTTCAGCCTCATCATTGTCCCGGCGGGCGCCCCCGGAGTCATCAAAAACAAGATTCACGGCAAGTTGGGCATCCGCGCCAGCGACACGGCCGAGATTACCTTTGAAGATGTCCGGGTGCCGCAAAGCAACCTGGTGGGGAAGGAAGGGAGCGGTTTTCGCAATCTGATGCACTTTTTCGATGTAACCCGGATCGGCATCGGCGGCCAGGCTCTGGGCCTTTCGGAAGGCTGTCTGGAAACGAGCATTAAATATGTCAAGGAAAGGACAGCCTTCGGCGCGCCATTGGGATCATTCCAGTTGACCCAGATGAAACTAACCGAGATGGCCATCAGAATCGAAGCCCTGCGCGGATTGGTTTACAAGGCGGCCTGGCTCTTAGACCAGGGGCGGCCCGATTATACTCTGGCGGCGATGGCCAAGTACTTCGGCGGTCAAACGGCGGTTTTTTGTGCCAACTACGCGGTGGAGCTGCACGGCGGCTATGGCTACATTGACGAATACGTGGTCCAGAAATGGTATCGCGATGCGAAGATTCTAGAGCTGTACGAGGGAACCAAAGAAGCGGAGATAATGACCATCGGCCGGGTGCTGCAAACAGTCTGAAAAGGAGGACCAAATTGAAAACGAAAATTACTGAGCTATTCGGAATTCGCTACCCGATTGTCCTGTCCGGCATGAGCTGGATCAGCGTACCGCAAATGGTAGCCGCCGTATCCGGCGCGGGCGGTCTGGGTATTTTGGCCACTGGACCCCTGGATGCCGGACAGACGCGGCAGGCCATCCGGGATATTCGCAAGTTGACCGACAAACCCTTCGGCGCGAACGTGTCCTTGATGTTCCCGGGCGCCGCCGAAAACGCCCGGGTACTTTTAGAAGAGCAGGTACCGGTGATCAATTTTGCCCTGGGCAAGGGGGATTGGCTGGTAAAGGAAGCCCATAAGTACGGCGGCAAGGTGGTGGCAACCGTGGTCAACGCCCGTCATGCCAAAAGAGCACAGGATTACGGAGCGGATGCGATAATTGCCACCGGCCACGAGGCCGCGGCCCACGGCGACGAACTCACCAGCATGATCCTGATTCCCCTTTTGGCTGATGTCCTCGACATCCCCGTAATCGCCGCGGGAGGTATCGCCGACGGCCGGGGACTGGCCGCTGCCCTGTCCCTGGGTGCAGAAGGCGTGGCTATGGGAACCAGGTTTATGACCACCCGGGAGAGCCCCTTGCATAACAAATACAAGGAGCTTTCTATCAATAAAAGCGCCTTGGATACCATCTTCTCCTCCCGTTTCGACGGCATCCCCTGCCGCATCCTCAAAACCAAGGCCGCCCTGCGGGCGGTGCGCAAGGGCCTGGATCTGCCGGCGGCGCTGGTTAACTCAAGAGAAATAGCCCGGCAGCTTAATCTCCCCTATTTTAAATTGTTCCTGGGAACCCTGGCTTCGGGCTGGAAGAATGCGCGGCAACTGGCCTTCATGGCCAACGCCTTCCAGGCCATCCGCGTGGCCACCGAGTATGGGGATGAAAAAAAGGGGGTGCTGCCGGTCGGTCAGGTGACCGGCCTGATCCGGGATGAGCCGACTGTCGCGGAGGTTATCGAGCGGATTGTGGCTGAGGCCAAACAGGTACAAAGAGAACTGGCCGCAAAGTTGGCGACTTCGTAAAATGTCAAAACTGCGCTCCCCCTGCCCCCTTACACCGGGGGAGGGGCGCAGCGCAACGCAGCAACCGAACTTTTTACAGTGTCATCATAGCTACTTGGTTTTATAAAGCGCATCAAGGTAACGCGCCAGCAGATCACCCACTATAGACCTTACCGGCAGGGTGGCCGCCATCCCGTAAACGGGGGCCATCCCGCCTTTTTCTCCCGGGTTTTCCCTGACCTGTGCCACCGCCGCCTGGAGATCTGACAGAAAACGGTCCACAATGCCCGGCTGGGTGTGTCTCAGGGTCACGCAAAGGTGCAGGCAGGAAGGCTTGTGCAGGCCGTTGAGGCTCCAGTTTCTTCTCGTCATAAAATCCATGATCCGGTAAATATCAAGGGTATCAGAGGCGAAGGCGATCACCCAGAGGGGATCGCCCAAAATACGCAACTCCGGTATCTCACCGATTCCCGCCTTAATCCTGGCGGCAGCGGAAAGGATTTTTCCCGTCGCTTCCCGGTAGCCCTCCGCTCCCATGGCGATCATCGCGGCCCAGCAGGCGGCGCTGAGGGCGCCGGGACGGCTTCCCGCCAGGGTCGGCGAAAAATAAAGTCCCCCGGGCCAGTCCGTGGAAGTGAAATACTGATAGCGGCGCAATTCCCGCCCCCGGTAGAGCACCACGGAGGTTCCCTTGGCAGCGTAACCGTATTTATGGGTATCGGCAGAGAGGGAAGTGACGCCGGGCAAACGGAAATCAAAGGGCGGGATGTCATATCCCAGTTCTTTTGCCCAGGGCAGAAGGAAACCGCCCAGGCAGGCATCGGTATGGAAACCGATGCCGCGCTCCCTGGCCAGTTCAGACATTTCGGCGATGGGATCAATCGCGCCATGGGGAAAGGAGGGCGCCGAGCCGACGAGGACGATGGTATTACGGGTGATAGCCCTGCGGGTGGCCGCCAGATCTGCCCGATAATCCCCGCCTACGGGGATGTGTCTTATACCGATTCCGAAGTACTGGGAGGCCTTGTCAAAGGCCGCATGGGCGCTCGTTGGTACGATCATTTCCGGTCGGCGGATTCCCTTTTGGTCCCTGGCCCAGTCCCGGTAGGTTTTCATGGCCAGGAGGATGCTCTCCGTTCCCCCGGATGATACCACCCCGCATACCTCCTTCTCTCCCTCCGGCCCCGCATATGGCTCGTCCCCGCCCAGCATGTTCGCCGTCATCGCCACGATCTCGGACTCGTATTTGGCGCTGCTCGGCCAGAGGTCCGCATGGAGGGGATTGCTCTGGGAATTGAGGGCGTAAACCTGGTTCAGAAAATCAATGTGTTCCTGATCGCCGTGATAGACGGCCCCCGAGGCGAAGCCCTCTTTCCATCTGGCCTCCTCGATCAAATTCATTTCTGTTATTTCATGCAAGATTTCCTGACGTTCCCTGCCTTGTGGCGGTATCTTTCTGTAGGTGGAAAACCTGTTCCGATAGGGTTTAACCGAGTCTTCCAATTCCCGGACGATGGGGGCGAATTCTTCCTCCAGGCCCTTCCTTACTGCGGGGAGGGCCTTGAGGTATCTAAACGCCCAGTTCAGGAGGCGCGGGTTGATGCGCCTTAAGGGGCCTTCGGTGAGTTTTTTGATGTCCATGTCATTCCCCCGGGCAGAGCGTTTCACCGTACTTTAAGGGCAGGGCGAGAAAGTCTCTTGCGTGCTATTGAGCCGTCTGTAAATGTCCTTGTTGCACTGGTAGATATGTAAAAACTCCCGAAATAATTCATCGTATATCCGGCGATTATCCTGGTTGGGTGAAAAGGTATTGGCGATTTTCACGCGGGCCGGAATATCCTCGAAGCGGAGATAGCCCAGGGATACTGCGGCGAGAAAGGCTGCTCCTCTCAGGTTGGCCCAAAGGGGATCCTTTACCTGCCTGACGGTTCGGTTAAAGACATCGGCATGGATCTGACACCAGATCTCCGAGTTGGCCCCGCCGCCAACCATGTGGATCGGGTCCAGCGGGCGCCGGATAAACTTTTCCACATGACCCAGCAGCCACCGGGAATTGTACGCCACCCCTTCAAAGGTTGCCCTGATCAAATCCTCCCGACTGGTGGAGAGGGACAGGTTGTGAATGCCGGAGCGGAGGGAATGGTTCTCCACGGGGGTCCGCTCCCCGTAGAGCCAGGGGGTGACAATCACCTTGTGGCTGCCTGCGGGCGTCTTTTCCACGATTCTATCGAAGGTCTGAAAAATATTGGCGCTGTCCCCTTCTTCAGATAAATGGCCTTTGGGGTGCAGGAGGGTATCGCTGAGAAAACGAAGATAGCCGCCGGCAATTTCCTGCTCGTTGGCGATAAGATATTTCCCCGGAATCGCCGAGGGCAGGGAGGCCATATTGTGCCAGATATCGGTCTTTTTAAATGGTACATGGCAAGTGAGCCAGGATGATGTTCCTATGTAAAGATGGCCCTGAAAATCACCCACGGCCCCGGAGCCGATGGCGGCGGAGTGGACATCCGGCGTTCCCGTCACCACCTGGACATCCTCCCTGAGCCCCAGTTCCCGGGCAACCTCCTTTTTTATTGGTCCCAGCACTTCAACGGCCTTTTTAAGATCAGGAAACTTGGCCCGTTCCATGCCGGACATCCTGAGCAACCGCCGGTCGTAGTCCACCCGGTGGAGATTCCGGTTATCCGTGAGCCAATGGAGCGCGATGGAATCGATAGAGGCGGCGAATCTGCCCGTCAGTCGCAGGTTGAGATAATCCTTCGGTTCGAGGAACTTGTAGGTCCTACGGTAAATATCGGGGTGTTCGTATTTGATAAACAGGATATGGGCGAGGGGATCCTTGCCTGAGTGGCTGGGAATCCCGCCGGTGAGCCGGAGCCAGCGCAGCAGCCTCAAGAGGCCGTAGCCCTCGATTTTGCAGAACCCCCCGGTGATGCCCCGAATATAGCGGTGTCCCCGGGAATCCAGCCAGATGATGGCATTCATCAGGGGCGCGCCGTCCCTGTCCACGGCCACGGTTCCCGACCACTGGCCGGTGCAGCAGATCGCCACTATTTCGTCTGCCGGGACAATCCCCTTTGCGAGCAACTTGCGGATGGCCTGAACAATCGCGGCCCACCATTGATCAGGACATTGCTCCGCGCCCCCGTCGGGCAAGAGGATGACCTCGTTCTTCTCAAAGGAAGTAGCGACCATCTCGCCCCAGATGGCAACCAGGGCTGCCTTGGGTCCCGAGGTGCCCAGGTCCAGGGCCAGGATATATTTCTCGCCGATTGCCGACATGATCTCTCCCTCAAAGAATAATAGGGTCAGGCTTGCATAACTGGTTTCATCGTAAGCTCTTGCAGAATGACATGGTAAAGAGCGCCAGCAGGGTAGTGTATTCGCTGTTTGCGAGCCATAAACAAGCTTATACAGACCAAAAGACAACAAAGCAAGCCTGACCCTATTCGCCCTATCCCCCACTCTTGCCTTTCCCCCGTCATTTTCGGTGTTAGCAGCAAATAGATATGTCCGGGGTGTTAGCAGCAAAATATCCCTTGACAATCAAAAATAGTCACCATAGACTCGTACGCCCCTACAACGAAAAAGGAAGTTCTTATCAATTTTTTAAACAAGGAGCCCCAGGGCCTGGCCCTGGCGGAAAGGCTTTCCCCCTGCCCCGGAAGGTGGCCTATTTTGCCCCCTGTCATCTCAGGTGCTCGGCATCTCCCTGCCGGCGCTGGATTTTCTGAAACTGATCCCCCGCTTGGAGGTGGAGCTGATCAAAGCGGACTGTTGCGGTCTGGCCGGGGCCTTTGGGTTCAAGAAGGAGAAATACGACATTTCTCAGGCCATAGGCGCGGATCTGGCTGCGGCCATCAGGGACCTTAATCCCGATTTGGTGGTCTCCGATTGCGAGGGTTGCCGGATGCAGATCCACCATCTCACGGGTCTGCCGGTAACCCATCCCGTTCAACTTATCAGGAATTCCTTGAAGGGAAGATAATTGATCTAAAGGGGAGGAACATGAAGCAGAGACTGGTCATAGGCATATCGGGGGCAACAGGGGCGGTTTACGGGGTCCGGATGCTGGAGGTCTTGAGGGAAACCGATATCGAGACGCATCTGGTCATCTCGGACGCGGCGGAGAAAACCTTGATGCTGGAGACGGATTATACCCTTGACTATGTTACGGGTCTGGCCGATGTCGTCCACGACATTGACAATACCGGGGCGGCGATTGCCAGCGGCTCCTTTGAAACCATCGGCATGGCCGTGGTCCCCTGCTCGATAAAAACCCTCTCCGGCGTGGCCAATTCTTTCAATGTAAATCTGCTGATCCGCGCGGCCGATGTAACCCTGAAGGAACAAAGAAGGCTCCTCCTGATGGTCAGGGAAACGCCCTTTCATAAGGGACACCTCCGTCTGATGCTCCAGGTCGCGGAGATGGGCGCCCTCATCATGCCGGCCATTCCCAGTTTTTACGGGCGACCCCGGACCATAGAAGATATTGTGAATCAGACGGTCGGCCGGGCCCTGGATTTTTTCGGGATCAAACTTCCCATTTTCCAAAGATGGACAAGGGAGGATGGCCAGCGGGCGCAGAATCTCCGGAAGCCGGGAAAGCGAAGTAAGATGACGCCGCAAGGGTTTCGGTAACACGGACCGGGGCAATTATGGAACATGATTGTTTACAGATCACCGGCCGTATAAAAAGCGGAACGGGTAAGGCGACCTTTTTCACGCAACTGGATTGGGTGCAAAGGCAATGCGGGGAGAAGCTGGGTTTCAAGCCTTACCCGGGGACGCTTAACCTGGAGGTAGCGAAGGACTCTCATTCCTCTCTCCGCCGTCTGCGAGAGGAGGACGGGGTGGAACTGATCCCCCCCGACCCAGATTATTGCCGGGCCAGAGCGATCGGGATCAGGCTGGGCGATATTGCGGGGGCCTTAATCATCCCCGCCGGTGAGGTAAACGTCCACGGGGAAAATATCGTGGAAATACTGGCCCCGGTTCATATCAAAGAAACCCTGGGACTCTATGATGGAGACCTGTTGACCATTTCTTACGCCTTATCCGGAAGTAACAGTCATACACCCTGGCAGATATACGTGGGAAAGATACCCTACCGGGAGGGCGGCAGTTTTTGGGTCAGTTTTGAGAGCGACCCCGCCCTGAAGCAAAACAAGGAAAACATCTACGGGAAATGCCTGCCCTGCATTCAGAACCTCTACGGGCAGTTGCGGGCCGGGTCCGACGTCATCACCCTGAATTCGGCCTATAATTGCTGGAAGGTCGCCGCCGTCGTCTCCAGCCTTGATGATTGCCTTTCTCTCCTTGCCGAGTATGAAAAACGGTTTCCCGGGGGACATGTGTACGGCAAGTTTGGAGCCTCGCTGGCCGATGCCCCGACCCGGGTGGTCGTATTCCACACGGAGGACGAAGGGGAAAGGGATCGTCTTGTGCAGGCGTTAGGGGAATGTATAACGGTTGTTGACCCGCAGGGAAGGGTGGAAATATCCCGGGCCTGTGCGGTCCTTTACCGTGATATCCTGGGACCCTGGCAAAATTGGCGCCCCGTAAGCCCTGTTCTTCATCCGGAGATGGTAGAGACGGTCCGGGAAAGGATAAGGGAAATGTTGTACCGGGCTGGCCTGTAAAGCTTTTCCACTTCCGTCATCAGGGGGGCAGATAAGGCGATGAAAAATTTTTCTGGCAAGTTGGTGGGGTTTCATGTGGACACAAAAGAGGAGAGATAAAAATGCCGCCTAAGCCCTGGAGGGTTATTTCCAGTTGCCTGGACAAGTCCTACCGGATTTTCCGGATCCGCACCGACCGGGCCGCTTCTCCCCGGACCGGAGAGTCCCACGAGTTCTACATCCTGGAATCAGCAACCTGGGTCAATGTGATTCCGCTTACCCCCCAAAATGAGGTGGTCCTCGTGCAGCAGTACCGGCATGGCATCCGGGATTTAACCCTGGAGATTCCCGGGGGGCTTACGGATCACGATCCGCCCTTGGAGGCGGCCCGGCGGGAACTGCGGGAAGAAACGGGCTATCAATGTCACGACCTGCTTTGTCTGGGAAGCGTTCATCCCAATCCGGCGATCCTCAATAACCGCTGCTTCACCTATCTGGCCCGGGACGTCTATCTTGCCGGCGGACAGGACCAGGATGAACGGGAGGATATTGCGGTGATTTTAAAACCGCTGGCGGAGATACCGCAACTCATCAGGGAGGGGGCCATCACCAATGCCCTCGTAATCGCCGCCTTCTACCACCTTTTCATGCAGCAGGGCGAGGGAACGAGACGGAAGGCTGAAGACTGAAGGCTGAAAGTCTTTTAGCCTAATAGCCTTCAGCCTATCTACCTCTCAGCCTCTCTAACATCCGAGACATTGAGTTCGAGCATCCTGGTATTGGCCAGGATTTTTGTAATATTGCGTTTTACCGCCTCAATTTCGCCGCCGGAGGCCAGGACATCCAGGGCGGCCTGTCTCAGCCTGGTGATTTTTTCGTCCAGTTGGATGATCGTTTCCTGATTTTCCAAGGGTTACTCCTGTTTTCTCAAATCTTTGAACCGTTTGGCCTTTACCTCGTAACGGGGGAGACTCCCGTGGGGATGGACCTCTACCCGATAACCAAGATTCGTCACCACCCGGAGTTGGTCCTTCAGTTGAGCGAGGATTCGTTCTTCCTGGCCTTCAAAACCGGGGTTGATTTCCACTTTAAGCAGAATGTCGTCTATGTCCGCCTTTTTCGTTACCAGTACCTCATATTCATCGGCCAGTGCGGCAAAGCCGCGCACCACCTCTTCGATTGCCGTCGGGGCCAGGAGGACCCCCTTAACCTTGGTGATGTCATCCGCCCGGCCCACTACGCCCCCTTCGATGGAGCGGAAGGTGCGGCCGCAGGCGCAGACGCCATCCGCCCAGCGGATCACATCCTTGGAATCAAAACGGATACAGGGCTTCCCCAGCCGGTCGAAGGCGGTAATGATCATTTTGCCCGGGTTAGCCGGCGTTTCCCTAATCTCTCCGGTTTGTTCGTCCTCGATTTCTACCAGAAAGAAGGCCTCATTGACGTGGAGGTCCGTTTCCTGCTGGAGACAGGCATAGCTCCAGGCCCCTATTTCCGTGGCGCCGATATGATCGAACACCCGGCAGCCCCAGACCTCCTCCATCCGCCGTTTCGTGGCGGGAATGCTGGCGCCCGGTTCGCCGGCGCAGGTGATCCTCTCGATGAACAAATCCTTCGCTGGATCGAGGCCCATTTCCCTCGCCGCATCGGCCATCCCCAGGACATAGGTTGGCGTGGCCATGAAGGCGGTGCATTTTAGTTCCTGCATCTTCATGATCCGCGCCCGGGTGTCCAAAACCCCGCCGGGAACGACCTCGCAGCCCAGTTTTTCTGCGCCGTAATGCCCGGCCCAGAAGGCCACAAAAATATTGTAGCCAAAGGGAATGAAAACCCGGTCGGTGTCTCTGTAACCCTGGGCGTAAAGGATATAGGCCCAGCACTCTGCCCACCATTCCCAGTCCTGCCAGGTATCGGCTTGATAAACGGGCGTTCCTGTGGTGCCGCTGGTTTGACGAAAGGCGGTGACCTCCGCAAGGGGCACCGCGAGGATATCCCCGTAGGGAAAGGGGGGACGGCTCTGAACCTCTCTCAACATCCCCTTGTCCGTCTTGGGAACCCGTTTGATGTCCTCGAAGTTCTTGATATCCCCCGGTTCTATACCTGCCTCCTGATAGAGCCTTCTATAGAAGGGCGAGTTATCATAGGCCCAGGCAAAAATCCGCTGAAATTTCTTCAGTTGCAACGCCCGGAGCCTCTCCCGGGGCAAGGTCTCCAAGAGGGGATTCCAGCAGGATGTCTTGTGATGCGGCATGACATGCTCCTTTGTTAATTTGGTTTAGGGTTTATCCGACCTATCCGACCGATCCATCGGATCAATCAAAAACCCAGAGAGCAGATGATCCGCTCAATCCGCTCCGTATTTCCGCCCGTCACCTTGACCCGATCGGCGATTCTTTTGCCCGCAACCGTGGCATTGATGCCGATCTTGGTCACCCCGTAGGTGTCTTGGGCCAGGGGATCGATGGGCTGCCCCTGGAGACGATTCAGGATGATAATATCCTCGTCGGCCTTGCACCGGGTCACCACGGCCCATTCCACATCCCGCAAATCCTCCGGGTTCACATCATCATCCACAATGACGGCCTTCTTGATCATGGGAAAGGAAAGGAGAAAGAGGAGGAGATTTCTGATCCGGAATTTCTCCGCCGTCTTGACGCAAACCACGAGGGATGAGCCAAAGGTCCCGGGAATATAGGCAATGTTCACAATAAAGGGGAAAAGCCGCTTCGCGTTTTCTTCCAGATGGGCCCGGCTGACGAAGGTCAGGTAGGCATCGGCCTCCAGCGCCGTGGGCAGGAGGGCATGGTAGATGGGGTTCTCCCGGTGCGACAGCCGGTCCACCAGGACCGTGGGGGACTCCTCGAAGGTCAGATAATAGCCGCTGATTTCCCCTAAGGGGCCGTCTATCTTTCTTTTGCCCTCATCGAGGCATCCCTCCAGGAGGAACTCGCCTGCGGCCGGGACATCGGCAGAGGAATTACAGGCGCCGATCACCTCCACCCCCCTTCCCTTCAGGCCTCCCGCTACCTCCAGCTTGTCCGTTCCGGGAGGCGACTTGAGGGCCATCGAGAGGAAGATCACCGGATCAACCCCGATGGTGATGGCCACCGGCATCGCCTCTCCCCGCGCCCGGTATTTATCACGAATCGTGGTAAGGGGAGGGTTGAGCAGGGCCAGGCCGAGCCGATTCCCTCCCCGGTATTCCAGCCGGTGAATTCCCCGGCCCACCACGCCCGACTCCGGATCGGGCGAGGAGACAATGCCCGTGGTGATAAAGGGCGCCGAATCCTTTTCATAATGGGTCAGGATGGGGAGAAAATCGGTCAGATCCCGATCTGCCACCCTTGTCGTTTCGAGTTTCCGTTCGGAAAGGAGGATCTTTCCCGCCGTTTTCTGTATCCCCTGGAGAAAGTAGTCATAGGGATTCTCCGTGCCGAAAAGCACCTTGAAGACCTCGTGGGAGGGGACGATATTCGCCGCCAGCCGGCAGTTGTAACCTGCCACCGCCTCAAAGAGCAGTGCCTTTCGCAGGCCCGACAGTCGCTCCATGAAGGCCGGGATATCCTTCCTCCCGACCTCCTCACGGATGGTCAGGAGCCACCCCCGGGCCTCCATGAACGCCAGATATTCTCCCAGGGAATCAATCGTCTCACATGCCTTGGGGGATGACATTGATCAGCTCCAGAATCTTAGCCGAACAGGGCGTAGCGACCAACTGGCCCCGGCCTAGTCTTATCCAGAGGATGTCGGGATATTTCACGGCATCCTTCGAGACCAGATAGCGGGCGTAGGTGGACCGGTACTTCTTCCAGCCCGGTTCCACGTCCCTGATTACGCCCACCGTCTCTACATCTTCCTCTAAATCATTGGAATCGGAGAAGGTTTAGTCTTCTTCCAAAGCAATTCCTCCTGACATATGATACGGCTTAGTGGGTATCCCCTTGGCCAAGTCTATCTCTTCAGTTATCTTGATAGACCATACATGAGGAGTTAACTGCCCTCTGCCTAACCTTACCTGAAGCTGATCCGGGTATTTGTCCGGTTTTTTTGAAATGAGAGCCTTAACAAGCATACATCTATATTTACGGGTTCCCACTCCTGGAGTTATGTCTCGTATAGTCCGTAGTTCCTCTTTATCCTCAACCACCTCGCTCAACTTGGTCAAGATGAAGGTATCCCATTTCTTCTGCATCGTGTTTACCTCCTCAATTTTAGTGAGGCTGATTCATTTTGCCTCGGATTTGGTAAAGATTTAACCTTTTTACGCTTGAAGGCTCTTATCCGCAGCCTGGATAAATCTAATCTTCCTTAAATCCATATGCCTTCCAATTGTGTAAAACCTTTTTCTGAATTTCTTCAGGATATATATCCTTATTGCTAAAACTAACCTTTATTGGCAATTCAGCCTTTGGCCAATCCAGCGGGAAGAGGCAATCAAATAGCACCTTGTCTCCCCTTCCATATTTCCTATCGATAGGATGAGCGAAGGGATAAAGAGGGGTTCCGACATGCCTTTCATACTTATGGATCCCCTGGGTCGGATGGAGCTTGGTGCAGAAATCATGGACTAACTCATTTATATTGTAGATGTCTGTCTTGTCATCTACCACCATTACCATGTGAAACCAAGGGGCAAGCTTACTGCCGAATACAATGTGGGCAATCTGCTGGGCTATGCCAGGGTAAGCGGGCCTTACCCCTACCACTACCAAGTGGTGAGTCGATTCCGGAAGCATGTAGATGCCGGTGATAGGAAGCAGCTGGCTTTCCAATAACTTTCTCATTTCAAGCGCCAATGAGAATGAACGGAGGAGCTGCCCTTCATCTGTTGGGACTCCCATATTAGAAACGGTAAGAATGGGCTTATTCCTGTGTGTGATTAACTTTGCTTTAAAAACCGTGCGATTTGCCCTTGGTGAGGTTCTATAACCGGTATATTCTCCAAATGGAGCCTCTTCCAGTCCGACATTTGGAATCATTTCCCCTTCTATTATGATTTCGGCGTGGGCGGGGACCTCTAAATCCACGGTCTCACATTTTACCAGTTCTATCGGAGCGCCCATTAATTGACCGGTATATTCGCTTTCTGGATATGCTGCAGGAGCACAGGCGGCAATTCCTGCAAGCGGATCCATTCCAATGACTATAGCGGCAGGCATAGGCTTGTTCAGGGGTGCATATTGTTCGTAAAACATCTTCCCCGTATCGGAAAAGGGCAAGATTGGCCCTACCAGGGTCTTTTCATCAAATATCATCTGCCGATACATTCCCCAATTAACATCGTCGTAGTTTTTAAGGGCTCTGGACACTACCATATGCCAGGTGCAGAGGTATCGGCCGCCATCTCCCCCGTGGACCATTGGCGCAGGAAGATTTAATAGGTCAACATCATCTTCATGTATTACGTTTTCTTTGCAGGGGGCATCCTTCTTGTCTACCAAAACTGCCTTTATCCGCGGCTCCGTTATCCGCCTGACATATTCATCTTGAAGCTTTGAAATAGGAGTGTCAGCATCTAAACCCATGGCAATATTCAGTCTTCTCCAAGTAGACATGGGGGCGCCGAAGGCTTCGAATCCCGGGTAGTCCTTAATCTTTTTAAAATAGGGGGCGGCTGACTTCCTTTCACAGACCCTTCTCACAATGGCGCCCATCTCGAGGTCCCAGTCCACCTCCTGCTCAATGGTGGCAAGTTCATTGTTTGCCTCAAGGGCCTTCATAAATTCCCGGTTGTCTTTGTAAAATTTGTAGGGCATTTGATCTTTTCTCCTTTCTTTATTTTGTGTAAATAGGGACAGCGCCCTATTATCACGTTGATCGCTTACAGTAATAGGGCGCTGTCCCTATTTATGCCATTTCCCCTGCGCCCGCAGGATGAATTCCGCGAGCTCCCTCACCACACCCTTGCCGCCGCCTGCCGCCGTGATGTAATCGGCAATCGCCTTCGCTTCATGGGAACCGTCGGCCGGGGCCACGGAAAAGAAAACCCTTTTCATGATGCCAAGATCGATCATCTCATCCCCTACGTAGCAGATATCCTGGTCCGTATAGCCCGATTCCCGTTCGAACTCATCCAGCTTGGTCATTTTCGCCGAAGTTCCCCAAACCTTATCCGCCGGTACTCCGTAAACCTTTGCCATCTGTTCCACGTCTCTTCCCACCTTGCTCGTGAGAAAGGCAACCCCGATGCCCGCTTCCATGAGGGATTTGCAGCCCAGCCGGTCATGGAGAGAAAAGCATTCCGATTTGACCCCGGCCTGGGTGTAATAGAGGGTATTGTCCGTCAAGACCCCGTGAATATCGAGGATGACGAATTTTACCTTTTTGGCCTTTTCAATGGCTTCCTCGTTTTCCATGTCCCCTCCTCTCCATTATTTGTCGTAATGTCAAAAGTTTTTAAAATATTCCGAGTCCCTTCCAATATACTCTCAAATACCTTCCAAATCAGACATTGCCGGCTCCGTCAATTCGATTTTAAAAATGATTTCACCTTTCGATAAAATATTCTGTCCCTCTTTGAAACTGTTAAGGCTTTGGCCCCCTAAACTGCAAGGGTGGTGATTGCGACAAACCGATGGCCGATGTTGTCAATCATCACCCCGAACCCTTCAATCGTACGGACACCAAGAAGGTTCATATCTCCGGACTCTGCAAAAACCACCTCGTCAATGGTCTCATATCCTTCTGAACGAAGGATTGCATATCCTACCTCCCTTTGGACGATCTGCTTGGTTGCTGTAACAAAGGCCCTCTTCCGGACAGGTTCTATGGCGACCTGCAGGAGAAGATCTCTCGGTAACCAAGTCAGTTCGGCTCCTGTATCCACCAGAACCTCAATGGGCGGCGTGACCTTCTCCGTACCCTTAGGGTTTACTGCTATGACATTGACTTTAAAGGCACTCATAGAATTCATTTGCCTTACGCGTATTGTCAAAAGTTTATAGATGTAAGAGCGGGCTTGAAACCCGCCACTACTTTAGGAAGGTTCCGACAGGCGAGTCGCCTGTTCTACGGTGGATGTGGACACCCGTCCTGCGGCGCCTTTTCCTGAAACTTTTGGCATTAGCTATTTGTACCCCATCTTGGTGACCTTCTCCACCCAGAGATCCCATCTGCCCATCGCCCGCAGGATAAATTCACAGGTTTCTCTCATGGCCCCTCGCCCCCCGGGGGCATTGGTAATGTAATGGGCGATCTCTTTCACCTCGGGGATCGCATCGGCCACGGCCACGGCGAAGCCGACCCGTCTCATCACGGGTATATCGGTGAGTTCACAGCCCAGATAGCCGATTTCCTCATCCTTGATCCCAAACTCCGCTCTCAGTTCCTCCAGTTTCGCCAGTTTGTCCTCCACCCGGAAGTAGAGCTTGTCAAGCTTCAGTTCCTTCGCCCGGTAGAGTCCTTCCCCGTCAATCGAGGTGCTGTCCAGGTAGACCACCTTGATCTCATTGGCCGAAAGGGAAAGGTCGGCAAAACCGTCCATGTGCCAGAAGGCGTATTGCCTGTTTCCCTCCACATCGCTCATGACCTGGTTGGGGGTCAAAACCCCGTGGATGTCATGGGCAAAAAGCCTCACCTTCCCTGCCCTTTCCTGTGCTATTGTCAGGTCCTTCGGGAATGCCATGCTAACCTCCTTTTCGTCAGTCTATGCCGTACTCCGCCCAGCGGGACTTCACCCTTGCCATGACGCTCTGGGTGAGCTTGATCTCCGTGGGTTTGATTTTCCACTCAAAGGGTATGGTGGCATCCATGATGATCCGGGAGGTAATGAACTTGTTCTCGTCCGCTCCCAGGGACGGATCGAGCGGGGTTGCCCGGCCCCTGTTGATAATCTGCGTACCCCGGGCCGGATTGTAACGGGTCCCCAGTGCCCACCATACTCGTGGGAGATCGTCGGCTTCGATATCGTCATCCACGATAATGACGCCCTTGACCCCGTAAGAACCGGTATTGCTGGCAATTACCGCGGCAGCCGCCTGATCCGCATGACCCGGATACATCTGCTGTACGGAAACGACCACCCAGAAGCGTCCCGAGGCTTCCGGCAGCGTATAGACCGACTTGATGCCCGGGATCTCCATCTTGGTCAGATCGGTCCAGAGGCTCGCGTTTCGCGCAAAGGCATAGAGCATGTGCTGGTCCCCAACAGGCCGGCCCACGCTGGTCTCCCAGAGGATCGGATTATTTCTGAAATAGATCCTTTTTACGTCCAGGGCCGGCTTGGGGATAGGCTTAATAAGTTCTTCCGTGTAGTATCCCGTGTACTCGCCGAAGGGCCCTTCGTTTCTCAGTTTTTCGGGATCGATCTCCCCCTCCAGGACGATCTCTGCGGCCGCCGGAATGGGAAGTCCGTAGAGCTGGCTCCGCACCACCTCTACCGGGGCGCCGCGCAGGGATCCTACAACATCGTAACCACTTTTCGCTTTGGCTACGGTGGCAGCGCTCGCAAAGATGTGGAGCGGGTCGCCGCCGATAATGGCGCAGGCGGGCATCTTCCTGCCCTGCTTTTTGTACTTCTTCATGATCCGGTCGGCCTTCTTTCCTTTGAGGATCTGTACGCCGACGGTTTTGTCGTCGAGGATGCCCATGCGATAGGTGCCAAGATTTACGTCGCCCGTCTCGGGATCCTCGATTACCATGAATACGGCGGTGCCGAAGTAGCGCCCGCCGTCCAGTTCGTAAAACTTCGGCGAGGGAAAGGCGAAGGTGTTGACCTGGTCAGCCTCCATGATATTCTCGAAGATGGGCCCCTCCCGGAGTTCCCTGGCCGGGATGACCTCTTTGACGGCGAGACTCACCCATTCCTTGGTCAGCTCAACCAGGGACAGGTTCGGGTTCTTTCCCAGGATCATGGCCAGCCGCCGGGTGGTACCGAAGGCGCCGGTCAAGACCGGACTTTTATAGCCCTTCACGTTTTCGAACAAAAGTGCCGGGCCGGATTTCTCTTCCACGAGCTTGCAGATATGAGAGACCTCCAGCTCCCAGTCCACTTCCGCCGTGATTCTTTTTAATTGTCCTTCCTGCTCGCATAATGATATGAAGTCCCGTAAATCCATGGCAGCCCCCTTTCCAAACAGTCTTTACAATTTAGTTAGTATTTTTTTGCTAATATTGTCATCCCGTCCTGTCAAATCATTTGATTTTATGGGGTATAAGAATAAATAATATGTTCAGCTATTCCCTGAATTCACTCATAGTTTTCTGTGAAGTGGCCCGGCAAAAAAGCTTCTCCCGGGCGGCGGAAACGCTATTTATGACCCAGCCCGGCGTCTCGAATCACATCGCTCAACTGGAGGAGCAAGTAGGCTGTATCCTTTTAAAACGGGCGAAGGGGGCGGTGGAATTAACCAAAGAAGGCCGGGCAATTTACAAGTATGCCGACCGCATATTGCAAAAAGCAACGGAACTCGAAGAGGTTATAAAATCAAGTAAAGACAATCCCTTTCCCCGATTAAGAATCGGCACCACCCCCGTATATTCGAGTCTTATCATGCCCCACATAATAAACAGTTTTCAGAGTGCCTATCCGCAGGTTGTTGTCCAGCTGGACGTAGGAAGTTCAAGAGAGCTGGAAAAGAAACTGAGCCAGCGGGACAAGGATATCGTCATCGTGGCCAATCCCGGGATTACCAGCAAGTTCCAAGCCCTGTCTTTGGCCAAGGAGGAACTGGTCGTGATAACGCCTAAGGATCATGGGCTTTCCGGCAAAGATGCCGTTACCATCGATGATCTTGCCAATTATCCGCTCATTCTAAGAGAAGATGGTTCTGCAACCAGAAAACTTGTGCTTTCCTCCTTAAAAGCGAAAAATATCAATGTCTCAGTCCTGATCGAGGTGCAAAGCACGGACTTCATTAAAGAATGGGTCTTGCAGGGGCGCGGCGTTTCGGTCGTCATAAGACGCGCTATTTCCGCCCGTGAGAAGAATTCATTCGGCGTGATTCCGTTTAAAGACCCCCTCTTCCTGGAAATTGCCATGTTGTGCCATAAATCAATGTGTCACGACCCCTGGATCCAAAGATTTACCCGGCAGGTGAAGAATTTCAATTTCGCGCAATAAGGGGGACGTCGCAATAAGGGCGCAATAAGGGGGACGTTGTTGATTAGTTGACTAACTCGCAGATAAAGGGGACTGGTTAGGCGGTCATGTCCATTGTCAAGGGCTGACCACATTTTCCTTGTTGGGCAAAAATAAATCTGTCCCCTTTTTTCTGTTATTCTTCTTATTCTCCCTTTATTCTCTTTATTCTCCCTTTATTTCCTAGATACTTACCCTGATCGGGGTCGTCGCCCGTTCGCGTAGGAGTTCCCAACCGGTCTTTCGCCCAAGGAGAGGTTCCTGTTTTTTATTGCTCCAGATTGATTCCGGTCTCGTCTGGACGAGGAAGACGTTTTCGGGGAAGGGAGTCTCTTTGGCGATGCACCACTCGATGTCCTGAGGACAGCCGCAATATCCCTCCACCTCCTTGGCAGTTTTTGCCAGTTCCAATACCTCACGGTCGGTAAGGCAGGGCCGTGTCACCAGGTCAGCAGGCGTTTCCTGATATTCCATGGCGCCGGTCAGGGGGTTGCAGACATAGGCCCTGGTCTTGGCGGCAATTCTTCTGACCTCAATTTCCAGGACAACCTTGTCCACCAGAAAGTTGTCGGGTGTAACAGACCCGGAAACCACCGCCTCGCCCAGTCCCCAGCTTCCCTCGATGGCAATCTTGGACAGGTCGCCGTTGACCGGGTTCAGGGTGAACATGACGCCGGCGGCCTTGGCATCAACCATCGCCAGAACAGCCACGCCAATCGGGTCATATTCCAGCGGCAGCCCGATCCTGGCCCGGGCGAGGAGGGAACGGGCATTGAAGGTGCTGGACCAGACGCGAATTATATTTCGTATCACCTCCTCCTCGCCACGGACAAAGAGATAGGTTTCATAC
The DNA here is from genome assembly GCA_947085375.1 of uncultured delta proteobacterium. GTDB lineage: Bacteria > Desulfobacterota > Syntrophia > Syntrophales > CAMTWB01 > CAMTWB01. Next base: position 2,860 of record CAMTWB010000008.1, on the reverse strand, counting down.
TGACCGGGATGGCTTACCGGCCCGGCGGAGCGCGTGGCGACGGGATAATCGGGGCAAGCCATCCTCTGGCAGATATCGCGGTAATGCCGCCGGATATCCTCTTCCAAATCGGCCGGCATCCTTTTTGACTCGACAATTTCGCGGATCTCACCCCCGATCCTTTCAAATTCCATGGCGTCGGCCAAACTTTCGGGATCCGCATGGAAATCACGAAGATGTTTTCTCAGGTCTTCCCTTGCCCTCGATTCGTTCATGAATCTGCTGTAGGCTTCAACGCCCAGGGCAAAGCCCGGCGGCACCCGGAAGCCGCCCTTCATCAGTTCCCCCAGGTTCGCACATTTCTTCCCCACGATACCGCTATCGTTACTGCAGAGTTCTTCCAGCCGATAAATACACGTATCTTTCATGGTAGATTCTCCTCAGAGGCTGCCTCTTTTTCCCGTCCCAGAACAGCTGGTTGCTGGCTCTGGGTGAGGCCGCTCACCAGAGATGCGGCCCCACCCATATTGCCAATGTTTGTTATCAGCCTTAGGCCCTTTTGATGATTGTTACCAGGCCGGTGCTGCCATCGATTCTGATAATGTCTCCTGTTTTTATTACGGAAGAGGCGATCCCCGTGCCTGTTACCGAGGGAAGTCCATATTCCCGGCAGACAATGGCAGCATGAGACGTTATCCCGCCGATATCCGTTACGGCCCCTTTAATCTTGGTGAAGACAGGAGCCCAGGAGGGATTGGTAGAGGGGGCGACCAGAATTTCGCCCGGTTGCAGATGAACAATATCCTCCAGCAGCTTGAGCACCCGCGCTGGAGCTTCCGCAACGCCAGCAGAGGCGGCGGCGCCTTTCAATTCAGTAAGATCGCCGGCTATGGCATCGCTCCCCTTGAGCCACTCGTTCACGGTGCCGGTGTTGATCCCCCAGAGCATGACCGTAAAGGGTTCCACGATCTCCTCGGGCGGTATGCCCAGGGCGGGAACAGGTATCAATTTTTGGGCGGCCTCAAGAATCCTTTTCCGCCCGGCCGCCTTCTCCTGCCAATATTTACCTCGCGTAGGCACCCCTTCGCCCAGGGCCCAGGTGGTAGAAATGTCCTCGATCAGCATGGGGATTTCAAATCTGTTGAAGAGGAATATATCATCCACCTCTTTCACCACGCCGAATTCCTGGAATACCCGGCCGAATTCCCGCACCTTGGCAAACCAGATGGTATGCAGCCAATGTTCCACCCAGAAGAGGTGGTCCTCGGCGTACCGGTAAATCGTTCTGACCGTATTGAAGGCATCATCAAAGGACTTCCGGTCCTCATCCGTCTGAATCAGGGCGCGATACTCGGCCACGATCCTCTCTCTTTCTTCAGAAATAGCCGTCAGGGACCTTTCTATCCTCTCCCCCTTTTCCAGCCTTTCCACATAGCCTTTCAGGTAGCTAAAGGGCACATCGAGCTTAGTGATCCAACTCCCTTCATAGTGATACCAACCGCTGCCACAGGAAACGTAGAACCAGGGGTTCTTTACCCTTTCCAACTCCTCCAGCCATACCCGGCCGGCCTCACTTTGTTTCAGTTTCTCAATCTTTGGCAGTGCCGCGATATCCTCCTTTAAGATGTCGCCCACGGGCGGCTGGGCAATGGCCAGCCTGCTGAGACGGCAGAGTTCCTCTTCCGGACGGAACATGCTAACTTCGGCGCCGGCCACCATCTTGCCGATGGTGCTTTCTTTGATCCCGGGAAACAGTTTTTTGGCCGTACCGTCAAACATCAGGTAGGCCAGGTAGGTCAGGTTAAGGTACTCAAAATGGTACTGCCAGGCCTTGAAAATAAGGTTGATCGAGTTATTAAAGGCCTCTATCAAGTCATAGGCCTCGGTGCAGCCGCGGACGTTTGGCATGACTTCATCATCGGGGACAAATTGCCTGAATTTCGGAACCTTGATCCCATCGAGTTCTCGGCCCAGCTCTTGAAACTTATGAATCCACAGATCCCACAGCCGGCCGTAATTCTCAAAGACGAAGGGAACCCGCTTGCCGAAGATCTCCGCCTTCTGGCCAATCACCTCCGACGGCGGCGGTTCGACGGCTGTGATGTACAGATAGCAGCCTAAAATCCTCTGGGCGATCCCCTGGGCCGGGGGGATGCAGAAAACCCTGGTGGTGTATTGGGAAAGTGCGATCTGCCATGCTTCCTGGAAAATATCGTCGAATGGATATAGGGGCTCAGGGGCGTGTATCTTATCCTGATACCAGAAATGTCTCTTTTCCCATTCCTCTCTGTCCTTGCTGAACAAACGCTGGGAGGGATACATCTCTTCCCAGCCCTCCAATTCCGCCGGTAACTCTACCTCTTCCGGATAGCGAAACTTTCTTAGCTCTGCCATAATTTCCCTCCTTTTAAGGTTGTTTTTATGCGGCTGCCTTCGAAATATGCTGCTGGACGCTTTTCACCCCCCCTCAGTTGAGTTATGGCAACTACTCAGGAGTCAGGAGCCAGAAGTCAGGAGTCAGGAGTCAGGAGTCAGAAGTCAGAAGTCAGAAGTCAGAAGTCAGAATCCAGAATAGAAGCAGTACCTACAGAGGAAAAAACGGAACCTGGCAAATGCTTTTGTGCTTTTGGTTTATAGTTTTAGATATTGGAGTTTACCACTTATTATCGGGAAAGGCAAGGATATTTTAAACCGCATCCAATTTCGCCGCCTCCCTTTCGGTTTTTATTAGGGACAGCGCCAATACTGTCCGGTACGTAATTTGCTTGGCTTGAGGGATCATAGCGGAAGGTGCGAAGAAAGGCGACAGTAATAGGATGCCTTGATCAACCATCAACATTTTATGATGATTGAATTTACAACGTAAACGATGATTCTTTAT
>CAMTWB010000007.1:0-175197 GCA_947085375.1 uncultured delta proteobacterium | reverse complement strand
GACTTGTAGGTGATATACACAGTTTCCACCATCTGACTTTTGAAACGGTGACAACGGATGATCCATCGTTACCCCTCGCGGCGTACCGCTGAAGGATTTCCCGGCCGCCCGGGCGGCCAAGTGAGTGGGATGGGAACCGTTTTGTCCTCGAAGAAGGTACGCAGGCAATCTTGGGGGAGCTGTTAAAGTTCGAGGCCGGGGAAGAGGATAACCGCAGGCGGCGTAAGGATACGGATTATGAGACGCAGCCGGGATTGCATTCTGGTGGCACGGGATAAGATCATGCTGCTTATGGGGCAGCAAAATCCGATGACGACAGTCCCTTCCGGCCTTTTACATGCAGAATTTCCTCAGTATCCGACCATTGTACTGCGGGAAGCCTTGCTGAACGCCTTTGCCCACCGGGATTATACCATTCCGGGGATGGTTTTTATCTGGTACTACCGCGACCGATTCGAGATCAACAGTTCGGACGATTTTGTCGGCGGTGTCACACCGGAAAATATCCTGCACCATGCGCCGGTCACACGAAACCGATATCTGGTCGAGACCGTGTTGCTGGCCACTCGTCTGGTAAACCGGCAAAACCTTGGCGTCCCTCGTATTTACTGCGGACTCTTGGAGGAAGGAAAAGAACCGTCGACATTTGATGAAATCGGACAGACGGTGCGGGTGACCTTTCCCGGCCAGAAGGTGGATCAGACATTCAAAGCGCTGCTCTCGACGAATTAAAGGCGCTTGTTTGCTTCATGAATCAATACTTGATGCAAACCAAGCAGAGTGGCAGAACACACTTCCCCTCTGTTATTCTCGTGCTTTATTGTTACCCTGTGCTGGTCTCCTTTTTAAACTTTTCGTGCCATTCCCGGGCAATCACTCCAAAGGTTTCTGTTTCCGCGGTCTCTGCCTGCTTCATGGCCTTTCGGACCGCCCCGGGGTCTATGCCTTAATTTGTCGACGTGCTTCATCTCTTCGCCTCCGCGCATCGGCAAGCGAGATTTCCGGGTAGCCTCCCAGGGCAAGCAGTTTTTCTTTCCCCTCATAACGCTATTTCATCCGCCATAACTTACCCCCCATCGGGGGGTAACGAGCAGGAAAAGACCGCCGCCATCAAATAGCTTCACCGGCTTTTCTCGGGGCTTGCTGTTCCTGACCTTCGCATCGTTCAGAGGCATTGGCTTTTCCTCCTTTTGGGGGTATGCAATTTTTCGTGGGGGTATTTTGGTTTTAAAAGACCCCCGTGGGGGTATGTCAATGGTTTTCTTGGGACGATAAAAAACAAACAGGCAATAAAAAACCCGCTATTTCTAACGGGTTTCGTACTTCTTTGGACTGTCTTGGATTATCAAATGGTGGGCCGTGCGGGATTTGAACCCGCGACCAACGGATTAAAAGTCCGCTGCTCTACCGAACTGAGCTAACGGCCCGTTTTGAGACTGGCGCTAATAGCAGTTGCCGTACGACCATGTCAAGATAAACTTGACGACCCTGTAGAAAGTCCACATGCTGCGTTGCGCTGCAAAGAAGCTCAGGCTACGAACGGATTTTTTAGAACTATCGTTTCTTCCCGGCTCGGTCCTATCGATACGAGGACAGCTTCCACTCCGGTAAGTATCTCGATCCTTTCGATGTATTTTCTGGTGTTTTTGGGGAGTTCGTCCAGGGAGCGGGCCCCACTTAGCTCTTCGGACCACCCATCGAGGGTCTCGTATAGCGGTTCGCATTGCGATAAGACTTTAATGCTGGCCGGCACATGGTCGATGATCTCGCCGGTTTCCAACCGGTAGCCAACGCAGATATTGATCTTTTCCAGGCCGGTTAGCACATCGAGCTTGGTCAGGCACAAACCGCTGATGCCGGAGGTGCGGATAGCCTGGTTCACCAGGCACAGGTCAAGCCAGCCGCAGCGACGCTTACGGCCGGTGGTGGAGCCGAATTCTCTGCCTGCCTCCTGAAGATACTTGCCGATATCGTTACAAAGTTCGGTGGGGAATGGTCCTTCGCCGACCCGGGTTGTGTAGGCCTTGCAGATTCCGACCACGTTGTTCATGCTGCCCGGCCCCAGACCGCTGCCGGTTGCGGCGCTGCCGGCTGCCGTATTAGATGACGTAACGTAGGGGTAGGTACCATGGTCAATATCCAAATGGGCTCCTTGCGCCCCTTCGAAAAGTATCTTCCTCCCCTTATTGATCTCCTCCGCCAGGATATAAGCGGTGTCGGCAACAAAAGGCCGGATGTAATCAGCATAGGTCAGGTACTCGGCAAGGATATTCTCGCCAAGGAGGGGTTCCATTTGAAACCGTTTGGTTAGATAAAAATTCTTCTCCTCCAGGTTGGACATCAGTTTCTGCCGGAAAACCTCCTCATCCATCAGATCACAGATCCGGATACCCTGCCGATTTATCTTGTCTTCATAGCAGGGCCCTATTCCCCGTCCCGTGGTTCCTATTTTATGTGATAGCTGCGATTCCCTGGCCAGATCGATGCTCCGGTGGTAAGGCATAATTACGTGGGCCCGGTCGCTTACAAGGAGCCTGGTATCGGCTGGCAGTACGCCCCTTAGCCGCAGACGTTCTATCTCCATGATCAGTACCTGGGGGTCGATTACCATGCCATTGCCGAGTATGCAGAGCTTGTTATTATGCAGGATGCCTGAAGGGATAAGATGAAGGATTGTCTTCTCCCCCTTCACCACCAGGGTATGCCCGGCATTGTTGCCACCCTGGAACCTGACAATTACATTGGCCTTCTCGGCATAAAGGTCAACCACCTTGCCCTTGCCCTCATCCCCCCACTGGGTTCCGATTATCGTGACGTTTGCCATAATATCCCTTTACATTTTTAAACGTTTTACCTTAAACACGTGCGGCATCTTTTTTATGCTTTCCAAAACGGCATCGGAAAGCGGGCTGTCGGTGCTGAGCACCATTAGGGCCTGCTGGTCCACCAGTTGACGGCTCAGGTGCATCTGGGCAATGTTGATCCCGTTGTTGCCCAGAATTGTTCCAATGTTGCCCACCACCCCCGGTTGATCATAGTTGGAAAGAACAAGCATGTTGCCTTCAGGTATGATCTCCACGGTAAATTTGTTTACCTTTACTATCCGGGGATCATTGCGTCCGAAAATAGTTCCGGCAGCACACCCCTCTTCCTTATCGGTTTTTACCGTAAGGCTGATCAAGCTGGAATAGGCCTTAAGCTCCGTGCTTTTCACCTCCCGCACATGGATACCCCTTTCCCTGGCTACCAAGGGCGCGTTGATGTAATTGATCCCCTCCTTGAGCACCGGGGTTAGGAGTCCTTTGAGCAGGGAAATGGTTATTGGCGCCAGGTTGTGAGCCAAAATTTCTCCGCTGTACTCGATGATTACCTCTTTGATGGCGCCTGACAGCAATTGCGCCTGGAAGAGCCCGAGTTTTTCCGCCAGCACCAGATACGGCTGGATTAAGTTCAGCACTTCCGCGCTTACGGAAGGGAAGTTCAAGGCGTTTCTTATTTCGCCCTTAGTCAGAAAGTCCGATATCTGCTCGGCAATGGCGATGGCCACATTAATCTGGGCTTCGTCGGTTGATGCTCCCAGGTGGGGAGTGCAGACAACATTTTCCAGGGCAAGGAGTTCCTTGTTCCGGCAGGGTTCTTCCTCAAAAACATCCAGGGCTGCGCCGGCAACTAGTCCCGAGACCAGGGCATCGTGAAGATCATTTTCCTGGATAATTCCGCCGCGGGCGCAGTTGATCATGTAAACCCCCGCCTTCATTTTCTTAAAGGCTTCCGCATTGATGATTCCCCTGGTTTCATCCGTCAGCGGAGCATGAACCGAGATATAGTCGCTGCGTTGGAATATCTCATCGAGCGATACCAGGGTTATGCCCAGATTGGCCGCGACGTCGGCGGAGATATGGGGATCATAGGCCAGGACGTTCATCTTCAAGCCCAGGGCGCGTTCGGCCACGGCGGAGCCAACCCGCCCGATCCCGATAATGCCTAATGTTTTGTTGTAAAACTCGTTGCCGATGAAACGAGCCTTTTCCCATTTTCCGGCCTTTACTGACGCCGTGGCCTGAGGTATCCGCCGGGCCATGGCGAGCATCATGGCTATGGTATGTTCAGCCGTAGTCACCGTGTTTCCACCCGGTGTGTTCATAACCACGATGCCTCTTTTGCTGGCTGCTTCCAAGTCCACATTGTCCAGGCCCGTACCGGCCCGCCCGATGATGCTCAAACGGCTGGCTCGCTCGATCACCTCGCGGGTCACTTTCGTGGCGCTCCTGATTACCAGGGCGTCATAATCGGCGATAGTTTCCAAAAGTTCCTGGGGAGATAGCTTTGTCCTCACATCCACCTGGACACCGGGTATCTTCTCCAGTATTTCGATACCCTCGATGGCAATTGGATCACTAACTAAAATACGCTGCATCAGCGAGTCTCCTTCCCAATCTTACTGTTGTAGACCTTTTCTAGTTCCAAAAGCGCCCTTTGTAAATTTGCAAGCTCGACGGTCGGGCCGCACCAGATGCGAAAACCAGGCGGAGCGTCCCGGTAGGAGTTGATATCATAAGCGATGCCCCTGTTGCTAAGTTCGGCGGCGATCACCTTTAAGAATTCATCTTGCTCCGCAGGGGAGCCGCTCCCAACCTTTTCGCCGGACAGCCGCAGACAGACCGAGGTGCTGGATCTGATATTTTTATCGCGGGCCAAAAAAGAAACCCACGGGTTTTTATCAACCCAATTTTCCACGGCGGTCAAGTTAGCCTGGCTGCGGGCTATCAATCCCGCGAGCCCCTGCCGGGCGGCCCAGTCAAGGGCGTCGAGGTAATCTTCCACGCACAGCAAAGAGGGGGTGTTGATGGTATCGCCTTCAAAGATTGAGCGATCCACCCGGCCGGACTTTTTGAGTCGGAATATTTTAGGCAGCGGCCAGGGGGGATCGTACGAATCGAGCCTTTCCACGGCGCGGGGGCTCAAGACTAGCATCCCGTGGGCGGCTTCTCCACCCAGGCACTTCTGCCAGGAAAAGGTTGTCACATCAAGCTTCTGCCAATTCATGGGCATGGCGAATACGGCGCTGGTGGCATCACAGAGGGTAAGTCCGGATCGGTCAAGAGGAATCCAGTCCCAGTGGGGTACCTTGACGCCGCTGGTGGTGCCGTTGGCGGTAAATACCACATCAGAAGACCAGTCGATGTTGTAAAGATCCGGAATCTCACCGTAGGGAGCGCTCCTCAGAGCAGCCTCGAGTTTCAGCTGCCGGGTAATGTCGGCCGCCCAGCCCTCGCCAAAGCTTTCCCATACCAAAACGGTAACCGCCCGGGGGCCCAGAAGGTTCCACATGGCCGCCTCAAAGGCCCCGGTATCCGAACCGGGCATTATCCCAATCAGGTAATTATCAGGAATGCCAAGAATTTTTCTCGTTGATTCTATAGCCTCCAGCAGTCTTTTTCTCCCCGGAGCACTACGATGAGATCGGCCCACCAGGGCATCCTTCAAGACGCTTAAGCTCCAACCTGGCCGCTTGGCGCAGGGACCGGAACTGAAATTTGGATTGTGCATCATCAACCTCGTCTCAATGTTTTAAAGCAACGCTGTCAGATGATATATCAGCCTTGTACTCTTTTCTCAAGGCCTTTGGGTGGCTTCCTGTAAAGATTCAGTTACAGGTGGGGCTGCGACAAAAAAGCGGGCGTTCTCATTCTTGCAGAGCCCAGAAACCCCCCTTTCTCAAAGGGGGGCCCAGAAACCCCCCTTTCCCAAAGGGGGGCAGGGGGGATGGGTTTTACCCCCCCCTTTCCCAAAGGGGGGCAGGGGGGATTTACAATAAAGGCAAGAGGTAATTTCATCCCTTAAATCTCCCCCGACCCCTCTTTGGGAAAGAGAGGAGAAAACCCCGTAACTGAATCTTTACGGCTTCCTATTTATATATGTCTTTTTATGGGGAAATCAAACAATGTGAACCCTGTAACTCAAATATTCTGTTGCAAAAAAATAGAAATCAGCTATGTACGCACAAGCTTTTGCCGGGCTCTCTTGTTTGGCGAGGCTGTTTTCTGTTCTTTTAATTAAGACGTTCCGGACCGTCTTTCTTCAGGCTTGAGGCGGAACGGATTTTCTGGTTGGTACTTGTTTATCTAGGGAGGGTGGAAGATGTTTTTTGAATTGTCAGAAGAATTGGTGATGCTCAGGGACACGGTGCGGGATTTTGCGGCGGAGAAGATTGCTCCTTATGCGGATGAGTGGGATGAGAAACATTATTTTCCCTATGAAGAGGTGGTCAAACCCATGGGCGAGCTGGGGTTCTTCGGTACTGTAATTCCAGAGGAATACGGCGGCAATGAGATGGGCTGGCTTGCGGCTATGATCATTACTGAAGAGATTGCCCGGGCTTCGAGCTCGCTTCGGGTTCAGGTCAATATGCAGGAGATTGGCTGTGCCTACACCATTTGCCGTTACGGCTCGGATGAGTTGAAGCGGAAATACGTTTCCCGATTGGTGAATGCGGATTTATTAGGCGCATTTGCCATTACCGAGCCGGAGGCTGGTTCGGATTTGATGTCTATGAAATCTGTCGCTGTGGACAAGGGGGATCACTGGTTATTGAACGGGACGAAGACCTGGATTTCCAATGCCACGGTCGGCGGCGTGAATATTTATTATGCCTACACGGACCGCGCGGCGGGCGCCCGTGGCCTGTCGGCTTTTGTCGTGGAGCTGGAGAATTTTAACGGGATCACGGTAACCAATCTGGACAAGATGGGCTCCCGTTCCTCTCCCACGGGGGAGATCATCCTTGAAGACACGCGGGTTCCCAAGGAGAACATCCTGGGGAAACCGGGCGACGGGGCGAAGATAGTGTTTGGTTCTTTGGCGCAGACCAGATTATCGGCGGCCGCAGGTGCGGTTGGCCTGGCCCAGGCTTGTCTGGATGTGGCGACCAAGTACGCCATGGAGCGTTGCCAGTTTGGGCAGCCCATCGGTCACTTTCAGATGAACCAGGACATGATCGGCCAGATGGTGGCGGAGATTGAGGCGGCCCGGCTGATGGTTTACAAGGCGGCCTGGCAGAAGGATCAGGGGAACCTGAACAACAACCTGGAAGTGGCCCAGGCGAAGTATCTGACGGGCGAACTGGCCTATAAGTGTTCCCAGTACGCGATGCGGATACTGGGTGCCTACGGCTATTCCACCGAGTATCCCGTGGCGCGTTACTTCCGGGATGCCCCCACCTATGCCATGGTGGAGGGTTCGGCTAATGTCTGCAAGTTCATCATGGCCCAGGATCAGTTGGGTATCCGTAAGGCTAACCGCTGAGGACAATGATCAATGATCATTGATCAATGATCATTGAATAGAGAGGAGAGAGACTGATGCGACCATATTTTGAGAAGATGGATGACCTGGGGAAGCCCTTGAGACCGGCGCAGTTGAAGAGGATGGAGGAGAGTGCAGCTCAGGCGGAAGAGGTGATGAAGGGTATTGACGCGGAGGTGGCCAGGATCCGCGCTTATGGTCTTTCCGATGAGCAAATTCACAAAAGGGGCGAAATGACTGTTTGGGACCGGATTGAGTATCTGGTTGATCCGGGGACATTTTGTCCCCTACATACCATTTTTGATCCGGAGAATGAGGAATCCGGCAGCACGGGGGTGGTTGACGGTTTAGCTCGGATCAACGGCCGCTGGTGCGTTTTGATTGGGTTTAACAACAAGTGGATGGCCGGGGCCTGGATAGCCGGCCAGGCGGAGAACAATTTGCGGGTGACGGATCTGGCCAAAATTCTCAATCTACCCCTGGTTTGGCTGGTGAACTGTTCGGGTGTTAAGCTGCCGGAGCAGGAGAAGGTTTACGCCAACAGGCGGGGGCAGGGGACCTGCTTTTTCCGTCATGCCGAGCTGGAGAAGATGGGGATTCCGGTATTGGCGGGCATCTATGGGACAAACCCGGCGGGCGGCGGCTATCAGGGGATCAGCCCCACAATCCTTTTTGCCCATAAGAACTGCAACATTGCCGTGGGCGGCGGCGGCATTGTCAGCGGTATGAGTCCCAAGGGGTTTTTCGACGCCGACAGTGCCGATGAACTCATTGAAGCAACCCGGCATTTTAAATCCGTCCCCCCGGGGAGCGTGAAGATTCACTATGATCAAACGGGATTCTTTCATGCGGTATTTGAAGAGGAAAAACAGGTCCTCGATGCCCTGAAGGAATACATGGCGGAGATGCCGGCCTACAATCCCCGGTTTTTCCGGGTGGCGGCTCCGGCTCTGCCGAAGTATTCTCCCGAGGAGATTTCCTTCATAGTTCCCATGAATCAAAAAGCCGGTTATGATTTTGATAATGTTCTGGCCCGTCTGGTTGACAATTCGGAACATCTCGAGTTTCGCCCCGAATTTGGCCCGGAGGTATATACGGGTTTGGTTAAGGTGGATGGATTTCTCGTGGGGGCCATTGGCAACCGTCAGGGTCTTCTTCCCGGCTATCCTGAATACACCAACGAGTATATGGGGATCGGCGGTAAACTTTACCGTCAAGGCCTGATTAAGATGAACGAGTTTGTAACCCTTTGCGGCCGGGACCGGGTGCCGATCATTTGGTTCCAGGATACCTCCGGAATCGACGTGGGGGACATTGCGGAGAAGGCAGAGCTTCTGGGCCTGGGCCAGTCTCTTATCTATTCGATTGAACAATCGAACCTGCCCATGATGCTGGCGATTCTCCGCAAGGGCACGGCGGCGGCTCATTACATCATGGGAGGGCCGACCGCGAATAACAATAACGCCTTTACGCTGGGAACTCCCGCAACCGAGATATACGTGATGCACGGTGAGACGGCGGCGGTGGCCAGCTATGCGCGGCGTCTGGTGAAGGACAAGGATGCCGGCAAATCCCTCACGCCGGTGATCGAGAAGATGAACGAGATGGTAAGCCACTATTACAACTCTTCCCGGCCACTGTATTGTGCCAAGAAGGGCTTTGTGGATGAGGTGGTCCGCTTTGAGGAGCTAAGGAGGTATATGGTGGCATTCAGTAACGGGGTTTATCAGAACCCACGATCCATCTGCCCCCGGCACCATATGATCCTGCCGCGGATGATCCGCTCCCAGGTGGTAAAGGGGCTGGCCAGACCGGAATAACCCGATGGGGAGGGGTCACCCGGGTGACCCCTCCTCTTTTCCCGGGGCGCCGGGCAGGCTGCCCCAGCCAAGCTTGGAGCGGAGGATCTCTAAATAGTCACGATGGGGGGAAACCACGAGGTTGGTAGTGTAAGAGGATTTAATGACCTCCAGAAGATCACCTGATTCCAGGGTAAATGATTCCTGGCCGTCGAGGGTGACCGTAGCCCCCCTTTCTTTGGTCCAGACGGTAACGGAAATCCTGGCGGACGACGGCAGAATTATGGGCCGGTTCGTCAACGTATGGGGGCAGATGGGATTGAGGATGATCAACTCCTGAGTTGGAAGCACGATAGGCCCGCCCGCGGAAAGGGAATAGGCGGTGGAGCCGGTGGGGGTGGATACAATCAGCCCATCGGCCCGGTAGGTAGTAAGAAATTGTCCGTTGACGGCTGTTTCCAATGATACCATCCGGGATAGATTGCCCCGGTTGATCACCACATCATTGAGAACCGAATGAACGGAAGGTTCCATCTTTTGCCTGCGGATCACGACATCGAGCATCATTCTATTTTCGGCCCTAAATTCCCCCTTGATGACCAGTTCCATGGTTTTGGTCATTTCACTGAGATTAACCTCGGTAAGATACCCGAATACACCCAGATTGATTCCCATAATGGGGATCGTGACCTCCTTGACCAGGCGGGCAGTTCTAAGCAAGGTGCCATCACCGCCGATAACCACCAAGAGGTCAGCTTGCGCCTTAAGCTGGTTGATGGTGTAACCCCGCGCCGCTCCCATTTTTCGGGCCAACTCTTTTTCCAAAAGCGTCGTCACACCCTGCCGGGCAGCCCATTGCAACAAATTATCCGTGTATAAGGTGGATGGTTTCTTGTCTATATTGGCGATTACACCTATTTTTTTTATCTTCATGGCTACCTCGCAGCAATTGAACCTCCTAACATAAATTTAAGCGCGATGTCCAATTTTATCGGTCATCGCCAGACAAACAACAGCGGGCGTGCGACAAATTTATGGCTGTCCTAATCATGCAAGGCTTAGAACCCCCCTTTCCCAAAGGGGGGCAGGGGGGATTTTCCCAAAGGGGGGCAGGGGGGGATTTATAATAAAAGCAAGAGATTATTTTTAGTTCGTCAAATCTCCCCCGACCCCTCTTTGAGAAAGAGGGGAGAAAAAGCCGCTCTACCCATAAATTTGCCGCAGACCCAACCACAGCATAGACCTTGACAATTTCTTCCTACCTGGGTTACGTAGGGGGCACGAAAGGAAAATATCCTATGGGTTTGTCAAAAGGTGCATTTACTTTTTCTCGTTTCCTGGTTGCCGATGCTCCCCTAGCCAACGCTGCCTCGCTAGATGAACAATTAAAAAAAAACGCTTTCCTTAATCTGCCGGAAATATATGCCGAGAGGTCTGCTGGCTGGTCCGTATTGGACAATCCGCTTGCGGATGATATTTGCGCCGCGAATATCACCTTTGGCGATTACCTGGCTTTTTGCTTAAGGATAGACCGGAGGCAGGTGTCTCCCGCCCTGGTGAGGATAAAAACCCTGGAGGCGGAAAAGAAATTTCTGGAGGAGAAGGGCCTAAAGAGACTGCCCAAGGCCCTCCATCTGGAAATAAGGGAAGGGGTGCAGGAGAGGTTAAAGCGCCTGGCAGAGCCGGTTCCATCCTTCATCGATTTGTGCTGGGATCCGCAAAAAAAAACGATCTGGTTTGGTTCCGTTGCGGATAAGGCCATTGAGGAGTTTGAAAACCTTTTCAAAGAATCTTTCGGCGCCCGACTGGCTTGTTATCGGCCCGAAGTTCACTTCGCAAAAGAGCTGCTGGCTCCAGACAACCAGGCCAAATCGACAACGGAGAATATGGCCGATGTGGTTACCCTGCAGAGGGAATTCCTCACCTGGCTGTGGTTTAAGGCGGAGGAAAGGGGTGGTGTGGTTGCTATCCCCGGAGGCGAAGAAATAGAAATTTCGCTGGGCAAAAGGTTTGTTCTGACTTCCGGTGATGGTGAATACACCGAAACAATAGTTTGTCAGGGCCTCCATTCTGACCATAAGGAGGCAAGAGTAGGTCTGAGAAAGGGCAAGATGATTCGGGAAGCACGGATCGAAATCACTCGCGATTTGCTCACCTGGGCCTTCACGCTCAAGGCGGACCGTCTCCAATTTCAATCGGTCCAATTGCCGGCTATGGCAGACGGTGAGGAGGATAACTTTCCGGGGCGGCTTCTGGAGCGGATATATCTTATCGAACAGCTGACCGGCTATGTTGACAATCTGTTTCGGCTCTTTGTGTCGATCAGGCATTCTCCCGCTTGGGCAACTGAGGAATTGCCCCGCCTGGAGAGGGTGCTTGTGGGTTGATACTGCCATGATTAGTTTGGACTGCTAATTCCCAGGAGACCTCGTAATTATGATTCCTCCATCAAGTGCCGGGCAAGAAGAAGATGAACTGATAAAATTGGAAGGGGATATTTTGCTGCGTAAAGCGTTGCTCGATATTACCAACCGCATTCATGCCGCTCAAAATCTCAGGCAGATAATGGTTGACTTGAAAGACAGCATCCTTGCGCTCTTCAATGCCCAGTCCCTGACCATTTATGCCCGGGACTGGCATTCCAATGAGATTTTTTCGCTCTTCCTGACCGGCGCTGACGTCAAGGAAATCAGATTGTCCATAAATAAAAAGAGTCTTGCCGGGTATGTCGCCCTTACGGGAAAAACTCTTAATATTGCCAATGCCTATGATGCCGATGAACTCAAGGCCATCGACGCGAGCCTCTTTTTCGACAAGTCCTGGGATGGCAAGACAGGTTTGAAGACCACCCAGATATTGACTGTTCCCATCAACCATAAGAATCAACTGATGGGTGTTATTCAGATTCTCAACAAGAAAACAGGCAGCGGCCGTTTTTCGCAGAATGACGAGTCATTTTTAATGGAGATTGCAGCCGTCCTGGGAATCGCCATCTACAATCAGCAACGTTATGAGCGGCGGCGAAAAACCCGCTTCGATTTTTTGGTAACCCGGGGGC
This sequence comes from uncultured delta proteobacterium, assembly GCA_947085375.1. GTDB lineage: Bacteria > Desulfobacterota > Syntrophia > Syntrophales > CAMTWB01 > CAMTWB01. The sequence continues at coordinate 163,035 of CAMTWB010000007.1, read as the reverse complement.
TGCTCAAGGAAAGCGAGCTGGAGCGCGCCTGGTCCGAATCGCGAGAAGCGAACGAACCAATGGATGTTTTTCTGCGCCGGAAATACAAAATATCCAAAGACGATATCGGCAAGTCGTTCGAAGAATTTTACCGCTGCAAGTTCATTCAGTTCAACGATAAATTTCCTATCCCGGGCGAGCTGATAAAGAATATGAAAAAAGATTACCTCCTGCGGGAGCTTTGGGTACCGCTGGAGAAGAACGACGATAACATTCTGGTTCTGGTGGACGATCCATCCAACATTTTAAAAAAGGATAGCATACAAAACATTCTCAAAACCAAAGCTGTTACCTACTGCGTGGCCTTGCCGGAAGATATAGTGAAGTTTATTAACCACTTTCTGGGAGGCGGCGCCGAGGAATCAACCTTCAAGGATCTGTTGGGGAAGCTCGAAGCCGATGAAGAGAGCGTAGATGATGATGCGGACACGGTAACCGAGTCAGACAGCGTGATCATGCAGCTGGTCAACAAGGTGATCAACGATGCCTACCTGCGGCGGGCATCTGATATCCATATCGAGCCTAATGTCGGGAAAAAAAATGTCGAAATACGCTTTAGGGTCGATGGTGACTGCGGGATATATCAGACCGTTCCCTTCAGCTACCGATCGGCCATAATTTCCCGGATCAAGATCATGTGCAATCTGGATATCACCGTAAAGAGACTGCCCCAGGACGGCAAGATTAAGTTCAAGAGGATCGGCGGGGAGGAGATCGAGCTTCGAGTTGCCACTATCCCCACCCAAGGCGCGGTCGAGGATGTGGTCATGCGTATTCTGGCCAAGGGGGAAGCCATGCCTCTGGAGGCCATGGGTTTAAGCGAGCGAAACATCAATGAGTTCTTTAAGATAATGAGTAAGCCTTACGGCATGGTGCTGGTGGTAGGTCCCACTGGCTCGGGCAAGACCACGACGCTGCATGCCGCCTTGCATCACATCAATACCCCGGACCGAAAAATCTGGACCGCCGAAGACCCGGTGGAAATAACCCAATACGGCCTCCGGCAGGTGCAGGTTCATCCCAAGATAGGCTTTGACTTTGCCGCTGCCATGCGCGCCTTTTTACGGGCGGATCCGGACGTGATCATGGTTGGTGAAATGAGAGATTTTGAAACCGCCCGAACCGGAGTAGAGGCATCGCTGACCGGACATCTGGTCCTAAGCACCCTGCACACCAACAGCGCTCCCGAGACCATCGTCCGGCTTCTGGATATGGGCATTGACCCGCTGAACTTTGCTGACGCCCTCCTGGGCATCCTTGCCCAACGCCTGGTAAGGACATTGTGTAAAGACTGCAAGGAGGCGTACCACCCCTCCCGGGAGGAGTTCGATGAGATTGTTGCCAGTTACGGGTCAGAGTTTTTTGCCCGGCTCGACATTCACTACAGCAAAGAGCTGACCCTCTATCGGCCCCGGGGCTGTGAGACCTGCGATAAATCAGGATACCGGGGCCGAATGGGGATACACGAGCTTTTGGTGGCTACCGACGATATAAAAAAGCTGATTCAGAAGCATGCTCCGGTGGAAGAGCTCCGCGGCCTGTCAATGGCCCAGGGGATGACAACCCTGATGCAGGATGGAATATTGAAGACCTTCAAAGGACTTACTGATTTTAAACAGGTGCAGCGGGTCTGCATAAAATAGGAGTAAATACTTAGGTGTTTAGGCTGAAGGCTGAAGCAGGGACACGTCAGGTTTCCCTTAAGGCTTAAGCCTGTTAACCTCATCTCTTAGCGCTAATCATCGTAAAAAAGGAGTATCTTATGCAAGAAGCAGTGATTATTGAAGGAGTGCGTACGCCTGTGGGCAGACATGCTGGTGTCTTGGCTTCTGTCCGTCCCGATGATCTGGCAGCCCACGTTCTGAAGGCACTTGTCCAACGAACCGGGATTGACCCCGCGCTGATCGAGGAGGTCTATCTGGGCTGCGCCAATCAGGCCGGTGAAGACAACCGCAATGTGGCCCGCATGGCCTTGCTTTTGGCCGGATTTCCTCACTCAGTGGCCGGCTTGACCTTCAACCGCTTGTGCGGCAGCGCGCTCGGTGCGATCAACGCCGCCGCACGGGCGATCAAAGCGGGCGAGGGTGAGATTTTTATCGCCGGTGGTGTGGAGTCGATGAGCCGTTCCCCATATGTCATCCCTAAGGCCGAACGCGCCTACCCCTGGGGCAACCTGACGGCTTACGACACCACTATTGGTTCACGATTGCCCAACCCAAAACTCGAAGCGCTTAATTTTCTGGAGGCGATGGGTGAGACGGCCGAGAACATTTATGAACTGAGCAGGGAGGGGAAGATCAAAGGAGGTGAGATCACGCGGCAGGAGCAGGATGTCTTCGCGCTGGAGAGCAACCGCCGTGCGGTAGAGGCGATCCGTAGTGGCCGCTTTGCGGAGGAGATCGCGCCGGTGGAGTTGCCGCAGCGCAAGGGGCCGCCGATCATCGTCGATACCGACGAGCATCCGCGCTACCGGCGCAACGCTGCCGGAGAGGTGGAGCTCGATACCTCTCTTGCGGATATGGCCAGGCTTAAACCGGCCTTCCGCACCGGCGGGACTGTGACCGCTGCCAACAGCAGCGGCATCAACGACGGAGCGGCCGCTTTATTGCTGATGTCGGCCGGCCGGGCCAAGGCCCTGGGCTTAAAACCGCTGGCCCGGGTGGTCTCTTCGGCCGCGGCCGGGGTGAGCCCGCGCACCATGGGCTTAGGACCGGTTCCGGCCACGCATAAGGCGCTGGCGCGGGCCGGATTGACCATCGCCCATCTGGGGCTTATTGAGCTCAACGAGGCATTTGCCGTTCAGGCGCTGGCCTGCATGCACGAGCTTGAGATGGACCCGGCCATCGTCAACGTCAACGGCGGCGCTGTCGCGCTGGGTCATCCCCTGGGCTGCACCGGCGCCCGGCTTTTGGTCACCCTGGTTCACGAGATGCGTCGGCGTGCCGCCCGCGGGGTTCCCGTCCGTTACGGCCTGGCAACCCTCTGTGTGGGAATGGGCCAGGGCGACGCCACGATTATCGAATGGTTGGGTTAAGCGGGATCCGTAAGGCAAGACGCGCAAATTATGAGGAATGAGGCGTACTTCTGGGTACGCCTTGAGTGACGAGGCATGCAGCGCAACGCCGCATCCGGACTTTTTACCGTGTCGTCAAGGTAAACATGCTGGTAAAAACGGCGACATTCATCAAGAGTGCGGTAGAACGGTCAGACTGGCCCGTTGGGGGAGAACCAGAGGTGACCTTTGTCGGTCGGTCCAACGTGGGGAAATCTTCTCTGATCAATTCCCTGGTGGGACGCAAAGACCTGGCACGAACAAGCAATACCCCCGGTCGCACCCAGCTCATCAACTTTTTTTCCATAAACGAAACCATCCGTTTTGTGGATCTGCCCGGCTATGGTTTTTCCCGGGTTCCGGCCTCCGTCAAAAGAGGATGGGGACCGATGATCGAAAGATACCTGCTGGAAAGAGAGAATTTAAAACTGGTGGTTTTGCTGTTGGATGCCAGGAGAATCCCCAGTGAGCAGGATCTTTCCTTCGCGGCCTGGCTACAAGACCACGACCTGCCTACCCTCTATGTCCTGACTAAGATCGACAAGCTGTCGGGAAATGAGCTGGCCAGACAGCTGAATATGCTCGCTCAACGGTTGCAGCTGATAAATAACCATAATCTCATCTGCTTTTCCGCTCGGACTGGCGCCGGGAAGGAAATCCTGTGGCGGGAGATTGAAAGTCGCCTGTTAGTTCAAAGCAAATGACCTTGACAATAATTCAGCCATCTTATAGAAGTGGTTGGCGGGAAAGCCGTTGATTGCGGTTGATATTTTCAGCTGCTGATTATCATGTGCGGGAAGAGAGATGCCGATCTACGAGTATAACTGTAAAAAATGCGATGAAACTTTCGAGGTGCTCCACAGGTCCATTAATGAAAAACTGGATATTTCATGCCCCGTCTGCCTGTCTGACGAGGTTAGTAAGCAGATGTCTCGTTTCGCAGGCAAGATTGGCCACAGCGGTGCATCTTCCTGTTCGTCTTGCTCCGCTACCAGTTGCGGCAGTGGCTGCTCGTGTTAAACCCCGCACGGCAAGCTGGCTGCGCCGACATGAGTCGCTGATTGATTATATATCCTGCTTAATCTGCGAGTGAGATACAATATGAACATTATTATATTCGGACCAAATGGCAGCGGTAAAGGAACCCAGGGTGCCGCGATACAGAAAAGATACTCCATCCCTCATATTGAAACGGGGGTTATTTTTCGCAAGAATATTACCAGTCAGTCCGATTTGGGGAAGAAGGCCCGTTCCTACATTGAAAAGGGGGAACTGGTACCAGACGATATAACGATTCCTATGATCTTGGATAGACTCAAGGAGCCGGATGCCGCCAACGGCTGGCTCTTAGACGGCTTTCCCCGCAACCTGGCGCAAGCGGAGGCCCTCTGGCTTGCCCTTGCCCGGGAAAAGATTGCTTTGGATTATGTGATTGAAATAGTTCTCGAACGATCAACCGCCAAAGAGAGGATTATGGGCAGAAGGCTTTGCACCCTTGACAACAATCACCCCAATAATATCTTTATTGACGACATAAAGCCCATTATGAAGGACGGCCGTTATGTCTGCCGGGTCTGCGGAAATGATGATCTCGTCACCAGAAAAGATGACCAGGACGAAGCGGCCATCGACAAGCGGCATTCAATATATTATGATTCCCTTGTTGGAACTATGGGCGCAATCAATTTCTTCAAGGAGAGGCTGCCGGTGATTGCAATTGATGGGCGGCCAGCGGTATCTGTGGTTTCGCGGGAAATATTTGACAAGCTGCCCTGAAAGGCGCCTTTTTCCTGCAAAAAAGCCTTCCATAGGGGAGGCTTTTTAATTAGAGAGTCTTATTTGGTATTGTGAATTAATGAATCATATCAGGAATTTCAGCATAATAGCTCATATTGATCACGGCAAGTCGACTCTGGCGGATCGTTTGATCCAATATACCGGCGTGGTTAGCGACAGAAATTTCAAGGATCAGATTCTTGACAACATGGATATCGAGCGGGAAAGGGGAATAACTATTAAAAGTCAGGCCATCACCCTCCCTTACCGGGCTAATAGTGGGCAGCTTCACATCCTCAACCTCATCGATACTCCCGGCCATGTTGATTTTTCCTATGAGGTCTCCCGATCTCTCGCCTCCTGTGAAGGGGTGCTCCTCCTGGTTGATGCGGCCCAGGGGGTCCAGGCTCAGACCCTGGCCAATCTTTACCTGGCGCTCGAGCACGAACTGGAAATTATCCCGGTAATAAATAAGATTGACCTTCCCGCAGCCGACATCGAACGGGTGTTGGGGCAGATCGAATCGGAACTGGGGCTGCCCGCTGAGAGCCACCTGGCCTGTTCCGCGAAGGAAGGTATTGGTATTGAAGAAATTCTTGAGGCCATAGTGGAGCGAGTTCCGCCGCCGAAAGGGAAGCCCGATGCGCCCCTGGCGGCGTTGATCTTTGATGCCCATTACGACCAGTTCCGCGGGACCGTAATCCACTGCCGGATTTTTGATGGTTGCATTCAAGGTGGCGATATTATCCGGTTGATGTACAATAACGCCACCTATCGGGTGGAAGAGGTGGGGCACTTTCTGCTTTCGCGCCAAAAAAGTGAAAGTCTTTCGGCGGGTGAAGTGGGTTATATCATCGCCGGGGTAAAAAACGTCGCCGATGTCCGTTGTGGCGATACCATCACCCACGACGAGCGGCCACGCGAAAAACCACTGCCTGGTTTCAAAGAGGTTAAGCCGGTAGTCTTCGCCTCGATCTATCCCATCGCTTCTGACGATTACCAGGATCTGGCCGATTCCCTGGAGAAATACAAGCTCAACGACGCATCTTTTGTTTTTGAGAAGGATTCGTCCGCTGCCCTGGGGCAGGGTTTCCGCTGCGGCTTCCTCGGTCTTTTGCATCTGGATGTGGTGCAAGAAAGGTTGGAGCGGGAATACGACCTGTCCATTATTCTGTCCGTTCCCAGTGTTCGCTACCGGTTCACTCTCCGGGACAACAGAATAATCGAGGTGGATAATCCTTCCCATTACCCGGAACCATCCAGTATAATCAAGTCGGAAGAGCCTTTCATCCGTGCGTCCATGCTGTTGCCGGACCGCTATCTGGGCGCGGTGATGAAACTGTGCATGGAAAAGAGAGGGGTATCCTATACCCTCAACTATGCGGCCCCCGGAAGGGCGGACTTAAGCTATGTTATGCCCCTGTCGGAGGTGATTTACGATTTCTATGATCGGTTCAAATCGGTAACCCAGGGTTACGGATCGTTTGATTATGAATTGATGGATTATCGAGAGGGTGACCTGGCGCTGATGGATATTCTGGTGAACGGGGAAAAGGTTGATGCCCTGTCGCAAATCGTCCACCGGCAACGGGCCAGGGCCCGGGCGCTGCAGGCTTGTGAAAGACTGAAAGAGGAAATACCGCGGCAGATGTTCAAAATTGCCATTCAGGGGGCCATTGGCGGCGAAATTATCGCCCGATCCACCATCGGCGCCTTTAGAAAAGATGTGACCGCCAAGTGCTACGGCGGAGATATTTCGCGTAAACGAAAACTTCTGGAAAAACAAAAGAAGGGTAAAAAACGGATGAAGATGATCGGCCAGGTGGCGATACCGCAGAGCGCTTTTTTGGCAGTTCTCAAGACCGATCCGGATTGACCATAATGATTAACTTACGGGGGGGGCTGCGACAAATATAGTTGCTCTCCTCATTCTTGCAGCTCCTAATCCCCCTTGGAAAAGGGGGCAGGGGGATTTAGAATAGCGCACGAGACTTAGTCTCATTTTGCCGAAAGCCCAGCCGTTAAATTTAGTGGTTCAATCTGCAAGATTGAACCAGCGTAGAACTTGGGGAGTTAAATTTGCAGCCACCTGCCATAACTGCAACTCTGGATAGATATATCGAGGAGATAAACCGTTTTAGTATCCTGACGGCAGAGGAGGAGTTTGCCCTGGCGGTCAGCCTGGTGAGGGATAACTCCATCGAGGCTGCGGAAAAGCTGGTTCTTTCCAACCTCCGATTTGTGGTTAAGATTGCCCATCAGTACCGAAATTACGATGTCCGGCTGGCTGATCTCATCCAGGAGGGTAATATCGGGCTAATTCACGCGGTAAGAAAGTTTGACCCCTATAAGGGTTACCGGCTGATATCATATGCCGTATGGTGGATACGGGCCTATATTCAAAACTACATCATAAAGACGTGGAGTATCGTAAAAATCGGCACCACCCAGGCCCAGCGTAAGTTATTCTATAAGCTTACCCAGACCAGAAAGGAACTGCAGCGTCTGTCGGAGAAAAAGCCGGAATTCCAAGAGATTGCCGATTTGCTGGGGGTGAAGGTAGGCGATGTGGTTGAGATGGACAGCCGGTTCGGCAACCGCGATATCTCCCTGGATGCCCCCATCTCCAGTGACGGAGATTTTTCACAAGATCGGGAATCTTATTATTTGGATATTCTTCCACACCAGGGGGAGGATCAGGAAACTGCGCTGATGCGGTTGGAAGATCAGGCCCTGGCTCAAAGGAGTATTGCCGGCGCCATGGCAAAGCTCAATGAACGAGAAAGCTTTATTATCAAGAATAGAATAATTGTGGATAACCCCCTTACCCTTCAGGAAATAGGAGATCAGCTTCATATCACTCGCGAGCGGGTCCGACAGCTCGAAAAACAGGCCCTGAAAAAACTGCAACTGGCGCTTCCCTACAAGGCAGAAGAAATGCCTCTCTTGGACGGTTAGAGTAAGTATACCGTCTTGGCGTAAGCCAACGGTGCTTTAGTAATTTCCGCCTTCCTTAGTGGGAAAATCTGCGGTGACGGCCAGGTTTTCAAAGCAGGTGTACTTATCGAGGAAGGCCAGCCGCACCGTCCCCTGGGGGCCATTTCGCTGTTTTCCGATAATAATTTCCGCAATTCCCCGGTCGGGGTTGTTTTCCGATTTGTTATAGACCTCATCCCGGTAGATGAAGGCAATGACGTCGGCATCCTGTTCAATGGCGCCGGATTCCCTCAGATCAGCCATTTGCGGGCGTCGGTTGGTTCTGTCTTCGACCTTTCTGTTGAGCTGGGAAAGGGCGACAACCGGTACGTTTAGTTCCTTGGCCAGCGCCTTCAAGGAGCGACTGATTTCAGATATTTCCTGTTCTCTGGATTCCCGGCTGTAGGTGCTTCTCATCAATTGAATGTAGTCAACCACGATCATCCCCAGGCCCGCTTCGGCTTTGAGCCTTCTGGCCTTGGCCTTCATTTCCAGTACCTGGATGGCCGGGGTATCATCTATGTAAATAGGCGCGTCCGATAATCGCCCGGCGGCGGTGGCCAGTTTTGGCCAGTCAGTATCCCCCAGGAAACCTCTCCTCAGGCGCTGCGAATCCACCCTTGCTTCCGAGGAAAGCATTCTCATGGAAAGTTGCTCTTTGGACATTTCCAGTGAAAAAACGGCTACCGGCACGCCGGAGTCCAAGGCGGCATTTTGGGCGATATTGAGGGCAAAGGCCGTCTTGCCCATTGAGGGACGTCCGGCGATTATTATCAGGTCGGAACGTTGGAAGCCGGAGGTCAGATCGTCGAGATTGCTGAAACCTGTGGCGACGCCGGTAACCAGTTCCTTTTTTTCAAAGAGCGATTCGATGGTCCGGAAGCTGTCCTTTATGATGTCGCGGAGAGAATAGAATGATGGTTTTATCTTTTTTTCGGTAATATCAAAAATGGCGTGTTCCGCTTCGTCCAACAGCTGATCCACGTCACAATTGCTGTCGTAGCATTTATTTAATATATCCGTTGCTGTTGTGATAAGGCCGCGGAATATCGCCTTTTCTCTTACTATTTTAGCCCAGTGGGCGAGATTGGCCGAAGAAGGAACATTGTCCACCAAAGATGCGATATAAGAGATCCCGCCCGCTTGAGAGAGGTTCTTGTCGTCGCTTAGCCTATTGCTCAAGGTAATTAAATCCACCGGTTCGTTGCTGTCGTACAACTCCAGGATGGCGGAAAAAATCTTTCGGTGGAACTCGCTGTGGAAGTCCCGGACGGTGATTATCTCCAAGACGGAGTTTATGGCGTAGTTGTCCAGGATTATACCTCCCAAAATTGAGCGTTCGGCCTCCAAATGTTGCGGGGCCTGTCTGTGATGGGAGAAATCGGATTCTTTCACTGCAAACCTCTATTCTTCTGGGATTACCTTGACTGCTATCTCGGCGATGACGCCCTGATCTATTTTGATCTTGACCGTAAAATCACCCAGGGCCTTTATCGGCTCCGGCAGAATGATACTCTTGCGGTCGATCTGTAGCCCCTGGGCCTTTAACGACTCCTCAATATCCTTGGAGTTTACCGATCCAAATATCCTACCCTGGTCGCCTACGCGTCGGCTCAGGATACACTTTACTTCCTGGAGCGAGGCAGCAATGTCTTGCGCACTTTTCTTTCGTCGGGCAATCTTCTGGGATGTCAGTCTCCGGCCTTCTTCCACGGCTTTGAGGTTCTGGTCGGTAGCCTCCACGGCGAGGCCCTTGGGGAAAAGAAAATTGCGCGCATAGCCATCTGTGACTTTGATAATTTCTCCGGCCGCTCCCAGCGATTTTATGTTTTCACTCAATATGACCTTCATTTTGGCTCCTAATATCAAGGGTTCAAACGGCTTCATGGTTGGCGCGTTTTCGGAATTCAAACCAGACATCAACCAGGCCCACCAGGCAGGCCGCAATAATAACATACGGGACGGCAAAGAGCATAACGTAAAATAGCAACCGGAAGAAGAGCGAAACCTTTAGCTTCTGCTGGAAGAATTCCGCCACCGCCAAGCCATTTAACGCGTAAAGCGGGAGCAATAAAATAAGGATATTTAAACCGGCAACCCTCGTTGGCTCCCAAGGGAATAGAAGTATAAATCCGGCGCCGATCAGAAGCCAGATGATTTTTTCGGGGACGCGCCACTGGGAAAGATCGCCGAAATCCGGGAAGGGCAGGGAGAATTTAGGAAACAGGTGTTTCGCGGCAAAAAGATTAATCAAAACAAGAACAGCGGTGCTCACCAAAGACAGGCCGGGGAGCAGGAGGAGAAGAAGATTTACGATTCGGGCGGAATTTTCTTTGAGGGTGGCAAGCTGCTCGGAGGTGGGATCAATTTGACTGTATATCTGGATATTGGCCTCAAAATACCTGGTCATGTGTATCGTCATTATCTCCCAGAGCGACAGGTTTTCCCTCAAACCATCCAGGGTGACAAACACCAGAGTCGTGACAATGAAAACCACCGTGGCAATAATTACGGTCTTCTCAATGGGATATTTCAGTTCAAGCACCTCAGAGATGACGAAACCAAGGATCCCCAAGAGGACGATCATCGTAAAGGCATCGCTGGTACCGACAATGCTCATGCCGGCCAGTACCAGAAGCATGCTTATGGTAAGGATAAAGACACCCGGAAGTCGCCCCAGTCGGGAAAAATAATAAAGTATAGGTAAAGGAGCCAAAGTGATAGTAATGCTGCTTAGAATGGGGATATGGGACAAGAGAAATATGGCAAGCGATGATACAGCAATGCCTTTGAGCAAGTCCGAACTAAAAGATGCATTGTTATTATAAGCCAAGCCTGTAACCCATCCCCATTGTTCTCTCCCGCCTCAAAACACAGCTCAATTATTTATCCGGGAGAATTTGATTGTAGAGCGGCTGCGTGACCTGTCCGGATGCGGCGCAAGTCAGTGCGGGAAAAACTACGACCCGAATGGGGGCGCACATGGAGTGCGCCCCTTTTGGTTGATTGGCGCGCCAATCAACCCGGTGTAATGTTTTGAGAAGCCGAATAGAGAAAAGCGCAATGCCGCTTTTTTTACCGGGCCATCAAAAGTGCTTAAGCTACCTGCCTTCGCTCACGGCAAAAGGCAGCAGGGCAATGGTTCTGGCCCTTTTTATGGCGATATTCAATTCCCTCTGATGACTGGCGCAATTGCCGCTAATCCTTCGGGGCATAATCTTGCCCCGTTCAGTTACGAAATCTCGCAGCGAGTTAGGTTCCTTGTAGTCGATTTTCAGCGCTGAGTCCTGGCAGTAGCGGCAAAACTTGCGGCGATGGAAAAATTTCTTGTGCGTTTTTTGTGGTTTGTGCTCTCTGGTCGTGCCGTTCATATTTGATCCTCCTTTTCCGTAAGCTCGGAGGTGCTTTTATCGGCAAAGGCATCAGCCTCATCTGGGATGACTGGTTTTACGGCCAGTTCCGGCGCCGCTGTCGGCGTAGGCGTCGCAGAAATGGGCTGAACCTGCGCCACTTGCAGCGCGGCAATTTCCGCATCTATTTCTGTCTGGTTGATATGGTCTTTCTTTTTTACCGTGAGAAACTTGAGTATCCGGTCGTCGATCTTTAGATTGCGCTCAAGCTCGGCAACCAGGGGACTGGGACCTGCCCAATCAACCAGCACATAATATCCCAGTGATTGCTTGTTGATGTCGTAGGCGAGCCTTCTTTGGCCCCAGCGCTTCGTTCCAATGTGAACTCCCTTTTCTCTGGCCAGGATTCCCTCGTATTTCTTGATCTGGGATGCCAGTTCTTCTTCGGGCTGATTCACCCTGGAGATGAAAATTGTTTCGTATCGCTTCAAATTATCCTCCTTTTGGCTCTAAAGTCCAACCACGAAAGTCGAACAAGGAGACCATGCAATTTTGTAATCGGCAGTACTACAATAGGCAAGCAGGGAAAGCAAGAACTTTTGGGTGTGCGATAAATTTATGGCTGTCATAATCTTGCAGGGCCTAGGCCCCCCTTTCCCAAATGGGGGCCTAGACCCCCCCTTTCCCAAAGGGGGGCAGGGGGGATTTTCCCAAAGGGGGGCAGGGGGGATTTATAATAAAAGCAAGAGGTTATTTTTAGTTCGTCAAATCTACCCCGACCCCTCTTGGGGAAGAGAAAAAGCCGCAAATTTGTCCCAGCCCCAGAACTTTTGAGCCTGTTGCGTTTGGGTTTGTGCTATGGTAAAAAAAATTAAAATCAATCGGGATTCAAAGAGGAGGCTAAGATGTATCTACCATCACGAGTAACCATCGTTGAAGTTGGACCGCGAGACGGCCTCCAGAACGAGGCGCAATTTGTCCCAACTGACAAGAAGATCGAACTGATTGAAAAGCTAAGCGCTACAGGCGTCACGCGGATTGAGATTACCTCTTTCGTGCATCCCAAAGCAATTCCACAGTTAATGGATTCTGACGAGGTGGCAAGAAGAGTAACCAAAATGCCCGGAGTCACCTTCTCCACCCTGGTTCCTAATGAAAAAGGAATGGAGCGGGCGATCGCTGCCGGAGTTTCCCAGATTGCCCTTTTTGTCTCCGCTTCGGAGGCTCACAATCAAAAAAACGTCAAGATGTCCATTGCCGAGTCGCTGCAGGGGTTCAAGAACATTGCCCGCCAGGCTAAGGATCAAAAAATCACCCTGAGGGGCTACGTGGTAACTGCTTTTGGCTGCCCCCTGGAAGGTAAAATCCCCCCGGAGCGAATTGAATTCATTAAGAACGAATACCAGAGTATGGGGATAGGTGAGATAGCGCTGGGAGATACCACCGGGATGGCAAATCCGTTGCAGGTAAGCCGCCTGCTACAAAGGATTTTACCTGAGATGGGTGAAACAACGCTCGCCCTGCACTTCCATGATACCCGGGGAATGGCTCTGGCTAACATCTTGGCGGCATTGCAAGCAGGAGTAACGGTTTTCGATGGTTCTATCGGCGGATTGGGCGGTTGCCCGTACGCCCCGGGCGCTTCAGGTAATGTTGCCACTGAGGACCTGGTAAACATGATGGAGGAAATGGGCATCCATACGGGCATTGATCTGGACAGGCTCCTTGATTGCGCCCGGATGGCGAAAGACCTAATCGGCCGGCCATTGCCAGGGCGCCTTGTCTTAGCTGGGAAGATATCCTGGCGGGGGGATGTGGGGAAATGAATACAGGTTCATCAAAATGCCCCCGCTGCGGCGAAGCAATCAACATTTATCGCAATCCTTTTCCCACGGTGGACATCATCGTTGAAATGGCCCCCGGAGAAATCATTTTGATAAAAAGGAAGAATCCCCCCTCGGGCTGGGCCATTCCGGGCGGTTTTGTGGATTACGGAGAATCCCTTGAGGAAGCGGCGATCAGAGAGCTTAAGGAAGAAACAAATTTATCCATCACATCTCTTAGGCAGATGCACACCTATTCGCGACCGGACCGAGACCCCCGGTTCCATACTATCGCGACTGTTTTCATTGCGTCTGCGAAAGGAGAAGCGATCGCCCAAGACGACGCCGACGGAATCGGCATTTTTTCCCAAGGAAATTTGCCTCAGGAAATGGCCTTTGACCACCGGGAGATTTTAAGCGATTACTTTAATCGTTACCGGTTAATTCCTTAAGGTTTTTCGGATGGCCATGCTGAAGTCATGGCCGCAGGGGCGTTGCCGGTTGCTCGCGCCAACGCTAAAAACGGAGGAGACGTAAGCTCGTCATTTTTTCGGCGAGATCAATATTATGCTGATACGGCGATTTCTGGGATCAAGCGGATCGTGCTTAATGTACAGTTCCTGATCGGCGTAGCCGACAACACGGGCTATCCGCGAGGGCGGGATGGCATTGGCCTCCAGCTCGCGGCGGGCGGCAGACGCTCTGCTGGTGGAAAGTTCCCAGTTGGTAAGGTTTCCGAGCTTAAGAGGTGCACCATCAGTGTGACCCTCGACCGAAATTTTGTTGGTTATATCTCTGATGCTTTCCGCAACGATCGCGATTATTTCCTTGGCCTTAGCCGTTGGTTCCGGTTGGCCGCTTAAGAACATTATCCCACCTTCGTTATCAACTATCTGAATGCTGACCCCGCCTTCGACCGTGTCGATGATAATCTGGTCCTTGATGGTTTTGAGCTTATGGTCAACGACGTTCTTAAGCTTTTTTACCAGGTCTTCTTCTGAGGTCGCTCCGCCTGGCGGTCCCTTGTCGCCAGTGCTCCTGTCCACGGGGCTAGGCTTGCTTTCCATCTCCAGGTTAATGCCGGGAGCGGGGGCGGTGGGGGTTGAGGCGGCGGGATCGGCAAAAATACTGTAATCCTGAAAGAAGCTGGAGAGGGCTACTTTTTTTTCCGGAGAGACCATAGCTAAAAGCCAAAGAAGGAGAAAAAAAGCCATCATGGCAGTGACGAAATCCGCGTAGGCGACCTTCCATGAGCCGCCATGATGTCCACCGTGAACCTTTTTTACTTTCTTTACGATGATAGGAGGTTTCTGGCTCGCCATTTTTATTTCTTCCGCGCCCTTAATTCTTGCTCGACCTCTAGAAAAGATGGCTTTTCACTAGCGGGAATTACCCTCCGGCCAAATTCGAGGGCCACTTTTGCGGCTGCACCTCCGACGAAGGAAATCAGCGCTACCTTGATGACATTCAAAACCTGCAGATCTTCTTCGGCCATATGCTCGATGTTTTTCCCCAGCGGGCCCACGTAGCCGTAACACAGCAAAACTCCAAGGAAAGTTCCAACCAGCGCAGCACCTATGCTATGACCAAGGACTTCGGGGGGTTCGTTGATCTGTCCCATGGTAATAACCACGCCCAAAACAGCGGCTACTATACCCAGGCCCGGTAAAGAATCGGCAACGAAGTTAACCGATTTGGAAGGGGCCATCATTTCTTCATGATGGGCTTCCAACTCACTGTCGATCAGCGCCTCGAGTTCATGAATTGCAATAGTGGTCGTCATGACTGTTCGCAGGGTGTCGGTGATCAGTTCGATGGCATGATGATTTTTAAGCACCACAGGATATGGGTTAAAAAGGGGGCTTTCATGAGGATTGTCCACGTCTGACTCAACAGAAACAAGGCCCTGCTGCCTGACTTTAGTGAAGATGCCGTTTAGCATCATCAAAAGCTCAAGGTAGTATTTTTTGTCGTATCCCTTATGACTCAGAATTCGAGTCAAGGAACCGATAACGGCTTTTATTACCTTCAGGGGTGATGCTACGATGAAACCACCGAGGGCGGCTCCCATGATGATGACCATTTCTGCCGGCTGCACCAGAACTGACAGGTTTCCCTTGGCCATAAGATAGCCGCCGATGACGGAGGCCGTGACGACGATAAAGCCGATGATGGCAAACATATTGTTAAGGATTACCTCCCGCCTTAGTTCTTATCAGGTGACGCTCGCATTCAAAGACAAACCTGATTATGTCTTCTCTGGTGGACTCGTCGATGTCGCAAAATTCGATGGAAATTAAAAAGCCGTTACTTGTGGCGATGCTGTTTACTACCTTGCCGTAGAGATGAGTTGCCAGGGGGCTAGCTCGATTCAAGTAAAGCTTTATTTCCAGAGTATCTCCTGTTTTATACGGGACATGGGACAGAAAGCTCAAGCCACCGCCGCCGATATTATTGCACCTCAATGATGGGGAGGCAGACTCTTGCTGGTTTGAGGAGATGATGAGCAGAATCTGGTCGAGTTTGCTGTTTAAAATGCTGAGACATTGCATCAAGTGGGGATCGTTTATCTCAGGCAGATTGTTGTTTAAGTGTTGAAAAATGGCGGGCGCGACGATGGATCTGATATCCGATTTTTTGTCGTCCGAAACGAGGTTTGCTTCCATAGGAATCGAAGCATTTACTCTGAGAAATGAGCGGCGGTTTTGATGGCTGTCGAAAGTTGGTTCCATATTGTCACCCGAAAAACATTTTTCTGATAATTATGACGGTGCGGTAAAATTCGATAATACGAACATTTTTACATCTTGGACGATTATCATATGTATCTGTCGATGGCAAGCCAGTAATTTTCCGCGGGTGTGCGACAAATTTATGGCTGTCCTAATCTGGCAGAACCTAGAACCCCCCTTTCCCAAAGGGGGGCAGGGGGGGGATTTATAATAAAAGCAAGAGGTTATTTTTAGTTCGTCAAATCTCCCTAGAACCCCTCTTTGGTAAATAGGGGAGAAAAAGCCGCTCTACCCATAAATTTGGCGCACACCCATTTACCGCGCCGAAACGGATGGTCAATTATTTGGCTTAATATGTAATCTATTTGACAGGGGAGCCAGATTTGTTGATAAGGTAAGTCATGATATAAGCCAGTTGGCGAGATGGTATTCAATTTGCAGCGGCCATCGGCTAAACACTGGTTAAAAAGTTATCCGGACTGGTTGGGCATGGGAAGAATTATATTCCGCAGAAACGATTATTTCAATATTGCCCTTGTAGTGGCCATCATTGTATTTACAGGACATTTACACCATGATGCCCCCCTGTTGTACGCCGCCCAAGAGGTAAAAACTGGGCAAAACTCATCGGGGAGCGCTTCGGCCTTGTATGACGAGGCGATGTCCCATTTTAATGCCCAGAAATATCGTCTCGCCTGGGAAAAGTTCGACAGGATGCTTCGTCTGGGCAACTATGATGCGGCGCAAAAGGAGGCCATCGAACGCCGGATGGCCGACTGCCTTTACTTTCTGGGAAGGGAGGGCATTGCTGATGTTCGTATCCGTGCGGCCGGTCTTTTAAAAGATATCCTGACAAATTATGCGGCCAATTCCCAGGAAAACATTATTGTTTATTATAAATTGGCCCGTACCTACGAGGATATGAACTTTGATTACGAGGCGCTTCAAAACTATGAAAAATTTGGCAAGCTAAACTCCGATCACATATACGAGCAGGAAGTCCGCTATAAAATCGGTTTGCTGCTAAACCGGGTGAAAAGGTACCGGCAGGCGGCGGAAGCTCTGGGAGAATTTTTAAAAAAATATCCCAAAGGGCCTTACAGCAACCTGGCCATGTTCATAATCGGCGATTCATTCCTGCAGTTGAACCAGGAATTGCTGGCCCGGGTCTGGTTTACGGAGGCCCGGAAGTTCACCGCTGATTTCAGTGTCCTTCCGAAAGAAATATTATTCATGAACGGCGCCTATGAATTCAAATTGCGCAGATATAAGGAGGCCATTGGTTTCCTGATGCCGCTTATAAATACGTTTCCCCAGGACAATTTGACTCAAAAGGCCTTGGAGCTTCTTGCCGACAGTTATGCCGGCCTTGGCGTGAACGATCGCGCATTAAAACTGTATGGCCTGTTGCTGGACCGAACCCGCGACCCTAAAGTGATTTCATCCGTAATTCTCAAGATTGCCAATATCGGTGTCGTTGCTCCCAACATCGAGGTACCCAGGGTTTTATCGGGGATGGACTACTATATTGATCCCGCCCGCGCCTACGATAAGCTCTTTGACGAAGCAACCTCTATGGAGTTTCGCGATGAGATCTTAATCAGAAAGTCGGCCGCCATGTTTTTGAAGGGCAACATTGCGGAAGCTCTGGACATGTATTTAAAAATGTTGCGAGAACAAAAGATGTCGCAGCGGCGCGAAGAGATAATGAAGCTTGCCCGGGAAACGGCCAAGCGGCTTAGCGACGATTTCCATAACCGGGGGCAGCATCTGGAACTGGTTGATCTGTACCTGAAGCTCGAAGGGCAGGGGCTCAAATTTAATGATGATCTAGACTTCATGCTGCGCGTCGCAAACAGCATGGCGCGGTTGGGGCTCTACCGCCAGGCAGAATCCATATACCGGGAAATGCTTCTTAAACATCAGGACCGGGCAATAAGATCTGGCATCTGGATATCATTGGTAAAAATCAATCTGAACGAAGGAAGGTATGGGCAGGCGGAATCTAACCTCAATCATCTCTTGGGCGAGATAAAGGCACGCGGCAAGATTATTGATAACGATATTATGATGTTGATGGCGGCGGTATATTTGAAAAGCGGAGATCCCGATAAGGCTCTGTTAATATACGGCAAGGCTTACGCTGCTGGATTTGATTTGCCAGCGGAGGACCTTATGGGTTACGCTTTGGCATTGCAAAAAAGCAATAATTTGCAGTCGGCGGCGGCTATATACGAAAAAGCAATAAGCAAGCTCAAGGCAATAAAGCCTCGCCCTGAATTGCTTCCGCTGGCCTATAGCCAGCTTGCGGATGTGCTCTTCTTATCGAAGAAGTATCAGGACGCAATTGGCGCCTATCAGAATGCCTTAACAGCGAAACTTTCTTTCGCTGATGCATCCTGGGCGACTTTCCAGATTGGCAACTCTTATCGCCGGCTGAAAAAATATTCCAAGGCGGAAGAAACGTTTAAAAATCTCAAGGATCAGACAGGTAACGATGCCCTTTGGGGTAAGATGGCCGATTTATCCCTGGTAGAGGCAAGAAAGTATCTCACGGCCGGTGGGGGAGAAGGTGGAAGACCTTAGCTATCTGCAAAAATCGATCAGCCAATTCAATGATGCCACCAACAGAATAATGGAGGCTTACGGCAGGCTGGAGAAGGAATTTGCCAACTTGAACCTGGAGTTGGAAAAAAAGAATCTCGAACTGGAAAAGATGGTAGGCGAGAAAGAAGATGTAAAGAGTTATCTTCACAACATTCTTGAGAGCCTTACCACCGGCGTGGTTGTTATTGATTTGCAGGGAAATATCCAGACCATCAACGGCTGCGCCGAAGTATTTCTCCAGAGCTCCCGTGAACTCTTGACCGGGAGAAACATTCGTACCTGGCTTGCGGATATTTGTCCCGGCGATGGCAATAATCTCTTGGAAAGTGAATATCTGGCAGGGGATCTGGGCAGGCGGGCGGCATTAAACGACCGGATATTGGATATCTTTGGTTCTCCGCTTCGCGCCCGGAGTGGGGATGTCCTGGGGGTGGTTCTGGTTTTGGTGGATGTAACGAAAATGGAAGGTTTCAAGGAAATTGCCAAAAGGTCAGAGAGACTGGCGGCGATGGGAGAACTGGCGGCAAATATTGCCCACGAAATAAGAAACCCCCTGGGGAGTATAGAACTTTTTTCCTCCCTCTTGCTCAAAGACCTGGTAGAGAAGAAGAACAGGCAAAGGGTTATGCAGGTTATAGCCAGCGTCAAAAACATGGACAGCAAGATCTCCAATCTGCTCTATTTTGCCGAGCCTAATCCGCCCCGGATGGAAAGTCTATTCCTGCATGATATCATCGAGGAGATAATATCTTTTACCGAGCCAATCATCGATCAGGCGGATATATCGCTTGCGGTAGATTTAGACGATAGCGAGCCTCTTGTTTCCGGTGACACCGAGATGCTCAAGCAGGTTTTTCTTAATGTTATCCTAAATGCGCTCCAGGCCATGCCTGCGGGGGGGCGATTGTCGATCAAATCCAGGAGAGTTAACGCCACCGGGGAGGGAAGCAGGAATTCCTTCTTTCAGGAAGTGATAATAGTTGACACCGGTCCGGGCATTCCCGCAGATGTTGCTTCTCGCATCTTCGACCCCTTTTTCAGCACCAAGGAGGGAAATACGGGTCTGGGACTGGCCATAGCCCATAATATCATTTCCTTACATCGCGGCTATATTCATGTGAAAAGTAAGCCGCAGCAGGGGGCCGAGTTTACCGTTGCACTGCCCGTTTTACAAAGGAAATTTTGATGGCCAACAGAACTGTTCTGGTAGTTGATGATGATTATTCAATGCGGGCGGCCCTCTCGGAGGCGCTGGACAGTTGCGGCTATGGCGTTGAAACGGCCGAAAACGGCATTGAGGCGATCGCGAAATTCAACCCGGATAAATTCGACCTGGTAATAACCGACCTGAGGATGCCGAAGAAGGGTGGAATGGAGGTATTGAAGGAAATCAAAACATCTTCGCCAAAAACGCCGGTGATCGTCATTACCGCTTATGGCACGGTAAGCACGGCGGTTGAGGCAATGAAGTTTGGCGCGTCTGAATTTATCATGAAGCCATTTTCCTTAGATGAACTGCAGAAAGTGGTAGAATCAGTATTGGATCTGACGGCCGAGGAAGCTTTTGCAACTCAAGATTCAGTTTCAGCGACGGAATTGATAACCCGGGATGATCGGATGCTTTCAATTTTAGAGATGTTGAAAAACGTGGCCAAGAGTAAATGCTCAATTTTGATCCAGGGGGAAAGTGGAACCGGCAAGGAACTGCTGGCCAGATTTGTGTACCGGCAAAGCAACAGACGAAACATGCCTTTTGTTGCGGTCAACTGTGCCGCCATACCAGACAATCTCCTGGAAAGTGAGATGTTTGGTTACGAAAAGGGGGCCTTTACCGGAGCAATGCAGCGTAAGCCGGGAAAATTTGAAATGGCCCACGGGGGCACCCTGCTTTTGGATGAAATAAGCGAGATGGGCATGCATTTGCAGGCGAAGTTATTGCGGGTCTTGCAGGAAGGAGAAGTTGACAGGCTGGGGGGGAGAGCTCCCTTGCCGGTTGATGTGAGAATCATCGCAACTACCAATGCAGATTTAAAGCTCCGGGTGGCAAACAAGACCTTTAGAGATGACCTTTTCTATCGGTTAAACGTGATACCCGTCAAGGTTCCGGCGCTACGCGACAGACCGGAAGACATTCCCCTCTTATGCGAGCATCTGTTGCGTAAAATAGCGTCCTTAAACGGCAAGCCATTTCTCAGGTACGATCCCAGCTCCCTTTCCCTGCTCAAGAAAAACACCTGGCCGGGCAATGTCCGGGAATTGGAAAACAGCATCGAACGGGCGGTTTTAATCTGCGATTCCGACGTTATCATGCCCCGGCATTTCTTGACGGAAATGGATGCCGCCCAATCCCGGGGCGATGATTCACGACCGCCCTCTGTCCGGGCCGAGGTGCAGGGGGGGGCGGAGTCCGGTTCACGGGAAAACCAAACCCTCCGTGATATGGAGCGGAAGCTGATATTTGAAACTCTCAAAAAGGTCCAGGGCAACAGAACAACCGCAGCAAAATTGCTGGGAATCAGTGTACGCACGATGCGAAATAAATTAAAAGAGTACGCTGAGGATGGATGATGACACGCCAATAACCCTATGGGCATTGTTTTCTCGGAGGGACAAGCTTCGTCTCGTCCGGACTTTTCATGGAAAAAAAAATGGTTGCCGCGGTTTGGTATAAGCATTGCAGTATTTTTGCTCAACAGGAGGCTGATTATGGAAATTCTATTCGGTAAAACTTTTGGGCTTCTCAGTACCATGCTCGATTTCAGGTCGGAGCGGCATAAGCTCATTTCCTCCAACATCACCAACATTGACACGCCGGGTTATATTCCTAAAGACCTAATATTCAAGAAGGAACTTTATGAGGCGATGGAAAAGAGGGTGGGAGAAGTTTCCTTGTTGAAAACCCATCCTAAACACTTGGGACCGATACCGAAACCAAGCGACCGTTATTTCGAGATAACTCCCACCGGACAGAAGGTAATTTTAGATCGGGAAATGATTAACCTGACGGAGAATCAATTGATGCAAAACCTCTCCGTTGATCTTATG
Organism: uncultured delta proteobacterium; assembly: GCA_947085375.1. GTDB lineage: Bacteria > Desulfobacterota > Syntrophia > Syntrophales > CAMTWB01 > CAMTWB01. The sequence continues at coordinate 141,635 of CAMTWB010000007.1, read as the reverse complement.
GCCAGGAAATTCAGAGGTTTAAACAGCGTATTGACGGAGGCAAAGTAGCATGGACTTTATCAATTCATTCAAAATTTGCGGCGCCGGCCTGGAGGTTCAGCGGGTCAAACTCGATACGGCGATAGAGAATATCGCCAATGTCAACACGACAAGGACCCCCGAAGGAGGTCCCTATAAGCGAAAGACGGCTGTTATCGAGGCTAAGCGGATGGAAGGCGCTTTTAATTCTGTTTTGAAGGAAGAACTGCGCCTGGCAAAAATTGCCGGGGTCATAAGTGATGATCGGGCGGTAAAAATGATCTATGACCCAGCCCACCCCGATGCCAATGAGAAGGGCTTTGTTGCCCTGCCGGACATCAATCTTTTCCTGGAGATGATGGACATGATCACCGTAAACAGATCCTACGAAGCGGTCACGGCGGCATTCGACGCCACCAAGCAAATGGCAATGAAATCGTTGGAAATGGGTAGGTAGTTAATATTGCTCCGACAGATATTCTTTATGGTGCGGTGCAGGTGGACCTGTCGATTGCTATAGTTTAAGCAAATCTCCCCTAACCCCTCTTTCCCAAAGAGGGGGACAAGTTGGATGGTTAATTTTCAGGAAGAGGACAATAGTAAGGCTGGTTTTAGCCCCCCCCCCTTTCCCAAAGGGGGGCAGGGGGGATTTGGTGAATTGTCGGAGTGGCCCTAATTTTTGGAGGTTTTCCAGTGAGTGATATAATAATTCGTGGTGGGATCACGCCACCGGTATTGCCTGCGGATGGCAAAGAGGCGGCCGGCATTGAGCCAAAAGGGGATTTCGGCAGGGTATTGCGTGAGGCAATTATGGATATAGACCGGCTTCAGAAGAGCGCCGATCAGGCCATCGTCAATGTCCAGCTGGAGAAGGCGGAAAGCATTCATGAGGCTGTGATTGCCCTGGAAAAAGCCAGCATTTCTTTCAAGGCCATGATGCAGGTCCGCAACAAGATTCTTGAAGCCTACCAGGAAGTGATGAGGATGCAGGTCTAGACTGGAAGCCTGGGGAAGGAACCTAAGTTATGGCAAGCATTACCGACGCAATCGACAAGATAATACCGGGGGGAGGGCAGCTGAATCCGACCCAGAAGGTGGCCCTGGTCATCGCTGCGATTATCAGCCTTTCGCTCATTGGCGCTATGGTTTACTATACCGGCCAGGTTGAATATCGGGTTCTTTACTCTAACCTGTCGAGTCAAGATGCCGGACTTATCGTGAGCAAGTTACAGGAAAAGAAAACTCCCTATAAGCTGGCTGCCGATGGAAGCTCGATTTCAATTCCCTCTGATAAGGTCTCTGAAGTGAGGCTGGAACTTGCGGCGGCGGGGTTGCCGCAAGGTGGCGGCGTCGGTTTCGAGATATTTGATCAAAAGGCCATCGGCGCAACCGATTTCGAACAGCAGATGAATTATCGCCGGGCGCTACAGGGTGAGCTGGCCCGCACAATCAACAGCCTGGATGAAATTCAGGCCAGTCGGGTGCATATTGCGCTTCCTAAGGATTCTCTTTTTGTGCAGCAACAAAAAAAATCTACCGCTTCAGTTACGCTGCGATTAAAACCCGGCAAGTCTCTTAATCCTTCTCAGATTGAGGGAATCGCCCAATTGGTTGCCAGCAGTGTCGAAGGCATGCAAGCCGATGATGTGATGGTCGTCGATAGCCGAGGGAATATTTTATCCAAGAAGTATCAGGATGCCAGGTTCGCAAAGCTAAACGCCAGCCAGATAGAATATCAAAGAAACATCGAGATGCAACTTGCTGCAAGCCTCCAGTCGCTTTTGGACAATGTTGTCGGCGCTGGGAACGCCGTAGTTCGGGTGGCGGCGGATATAAATTTTGCCATTATCGAAAAAACAGAGGAGGTTTTTGACGCTGAGAATCCGGTGATAAGAAGTACACAAAAACAAACGGAAAGGAATGTCACCACCCCAGCCGGAGCTGCCAGTGCGGCCGGCGCCGCCGGCGAAGCGCCATCGGAAAAGGAAAAAACCAGCGAGGTTCTCAACTTCGAAATCAGTAAAGTAACGAGCAGAACAATTCTTCCCACGGGAAATATTCAAAAACTTTCAATTGCAGCGGTGGTTGATGGGAATTATAAAAAAAATGAGAAGGGTGAAGTGGAATACCAGCCCCGGACGAAGGAAGAACTCGACGCGTTGGAAGACTTGCTGCGCAAGTCTTCCGGCTTGAATCGGGAGCGAGGCGATCAGGTTGTAGTTACCAATATCGCCTTCAAAAAGCCGCCCACCGAGCTTGATGCCGGTGCCATTGAAGCCAGTTGGCAGGATACGATTGCAGTTTATTTTCCTGTAATCAAATATTTCCTCATGATGCTGGTTGTTTTTTTCATCGCTATGTTCCTGGTGCGCCCTTTGATCAGGGCGGCCAGTCGCAGCAGTGCGCCCAGGGAAATATCACCGCAACAATTGTCCTTGCCGGATGGGCAGCGCATCGATGTCTTGGAAACGCCTTCGGCTGATGCCTTTGCCATCACAGAAAAAGTCATCGATGAGGTTGCAGTAGTTAAAAAACTGGCGGAAACCGATGCCAAGAGAGTTGCCGAATTACTGAAAACTTGGATCAAATAAGGGTTCGTTCATGACCGGTGAAGAGAAGGCGGCCATAATTCTCCTTACCCTGAAGGAAGAGTTGGCGGCTGAGGTGTTGAAAAATTTTGATCAGGTTGAGGTTATGCGGATTGGCAAGGCCATGACCCGGATCAAGAAAGTTACTCCTGATGAGCTCAGGGAGGTGGCCAGGGACTTCTGTGAAATGGCCGGGGAATCAACGGGCTTCGTTCCCATCAATAGAGAAACTTTGAAAAGCATGCTTTTGAAGGTGATGGACGAACGTACGGCCAATGAGCTGGTGACAAAACTAATTGATTCCGGCGCTGACGATAATCCCATTTTGGATAAACTGAGATTCATAGACCCCAAGGTCCTGATCGATTTTACCAAAAACGAGCACCCCCAGACGATAGCGCTCATTTTGGCGCATCTTAAGCCTGAGGTTACGGCACGAATACTGGAAGGCTATTCTGAAGCAATGCAGGTCGATATAGTAAAAAGAATGGCAAACTTAAGCGGCGTATCGCCTGAGATTGTCGAAGAGCTGGCAACGACCCTGGAGAGGGATGTGTTTTCCTTATCCACTGGCGCAAAAGAGTTGGGGGGCTCCCGGGCGGTAGCCGATATTCTCAATAGCTTAAGCCGTGGTGTCCAGCAATCCATCATCTCTCAATTAGAAGACAGCGAACCAGCACTTGCTGCTGAAGTACGTGATTTTATGTTTAATTTTGAAGACGTGCTGCGCCTGGACGACAAGTCTCTGCAAGAAATTATTAAAGAAACCGCCTCGGCCGACCTGGCTAAGGCGCTGAAACTGGCGGATGATTCTCAGCGGGAAAGGATTTTTAAAAACATGTCGAAAAGAGCGGCAGAAATTTTAAGAGAAGAGATACAGCTCATGCCACCGACGCGGCTGTCGGAAGTGGAGGCCTGCCAGAGGACAATAACCGATACGGCAAGAGCACTGGAAGAAAAGGGAGTCGTTGTAATTCAGCGTGCCGGGAACGAGAAGGATGCCTTCGTATAAAAAGATAATTAAATCGGAGGAAATGATTGTTGCTAAGAGGGGTGACGCCAGATCATCTCTTGTTTTTAACTACCGCGATGATGCTAAGGGAAGGGTTTCGGAGCAAGACGAAAAAAAAATATCCCCGGACGAACAGAAATATCTGGCACAACAGGCGAAAATAGACGATATTAAGCGTAGCTCATTTCAGGAAGGATACAATGAAGGGGTCAAGGTTTCGCGTAGCGAAGCCGTGGGCCATATTGAGAGGGTTATAGCCATTTTCAAGGAAGTTAGCGGTCTTAAGGCTGGCATCATCAGGGAGTCCGAAGAAGAGATACTAAGGCTTGCCTTGGCCATTGCCAAGCTGATAATCCGCCAGGAGGTAAAGATTAATCGGGACTACATTTACCCCCTGCTGCAAGAAACGATCAAGGGTATTGTCAGTAAAGAAGAGCTCAAAATTCGGCTAAATCCTGATGATCTGCGTTACATGACTGATATGAAATCTGATTTTATGAATACTTTTGATGAACTCAGAAATCTGGAGCTGGTGGAAGACCCGGCCATCAAGTTAGGTGGTGCGGTAATCGAAACCAAAAGCGGCGATGTCGATGCACGCATAGATAGGCAGCTTATCGAATTGGAGAAAGAGCTTTTTTCGACACTGGACAGATGACGGCGATCATCAACCTGGAAAAATATCACCAAATTCTCAGATCGGCTAATCCCATTCGAGTCAATGGCACGGTCCGTGAAATAATTGGGCTTGTCGTTTACGGTATTGGTCCCTCCGCCTCCATTGGGGATATTTGCAGAATATTTCCAACCGGCGCTGCGGACCCGCTTACGGCTGAAGTAGTGGGCTTTAAAGACGGTTGGGTGCTCATGATGCCCTTAGAATCGATTCAAGGCTTAAGTCCCGGCTGTATGATCCAGTCGGCTGGAAAAAAAGCCAGTGTGAAAGTGGGCAGGGATCTGCTGGGCCGGGTAATTGACGGCTTGGGAAAACCCATAGACAATAAAGGGCCGCTCTATTTAGAAGAAACCTATCCCATCTACGCCGACCCCATCAATCCCCTGGCTAGGCAGCGGATTGCCGAACCGATGGACTTGGGGATACGCGCCATAAATTCCCTTTTGAGTTGCGGCAAGGGACAACGAATGGGTATTTTTTCCGGCTCCGGTGTCGGCAAGAGCGTTCTGTTGGGAATGATCGCCAGAAATTCAGCGGCAGATGTAAACGTTATCGCTTTGATTGGAGAGCGCGGCCGGGAAGTGCGTGAGTTTCTGGAAAAAAATCTGGGACCGGAAGGAATTAAGAGTTCGGTAATCGTAGTCGCTCCTTCCGATAAGCATCCCCTGATCAGGATGCGCGCCGCCTATGTGGCCACCGCGATCGCGGAATTCTTCCGCGACCAGGGCGCTAATGTTCTTTTGATGCTAGATTCCTTGACCCGATTTGCCATGGCCCAGCGGGAAATTGGGCTTTCAGTAGGTGAGCCTCCGACGACCAAGGGTTATACGCCCTCCATCTTCAGCATCCTGCCCCGTCTTCTGGAACGAGCCGGCAACATTGAAGGGAAGGGGAGTATCACAGGTATTTACACGGTATTAGTTGAGGGAGGCGATATGGACGAGCCGGTATCCGATGCCGCAAGATCGATGCTCGACGGCCACATTGTCTTGAGTCGTGACCTGGCAAATAAGAATCACTACCCCTCCATAGATATTCTCCAAAGCAACAGCCGGGTCATGAGCGATATTGTGGACGATAAGCACCGAAAAAAGGTTGGAGAACTGGTGAATATCCTCGCGACCTATCAAAAGGCTGAGGATTTAATAAACATTGGCGCCTACAAAAAAGGAAGCAGCAGTGATATCGATCGATCAATCGCCATGATTGACGCGGTAAATGCGTTCCTTCGTCAGGGTATAGAAGAAAAAGTAGGGTTTAATCAAGCGAGAACTGAACTGTGCCAGTTGTTTCCGGACTAAAGGGGCGACCAGCTCTACTGGTCGGCATGAAGAATGTTTCGTTTTAAGCTGCAGTCAGTATTGGATTATCGTGAAGCAAGCGAAAAGGTGGCCATCCTCGAATTTTCCGCGGCGAAGCGGTGCGTGGAAGAAGCAAACGATTTGCTGGCTAAGATAAGGCAAAACAGAGAAGAGTTGCTACAGAAACTTAATTCGCTAACGGGAAAAACGGTGGCCTCCCAGGAGGTGTCCTCCCTTATGGAGGACATCCGCTACCTGACCGAACGGGAGGCCAGCCAGCAAAAAGTCTGCCAGGAAACCATTGCCGCCTCCGAGCTCAAAAGACTCGCCCTTTTGGAGGCGATGAAGGGAAAAAAAACAATAGAGATCATCAAATCAAAAAAAGAAAAGGAATATAAACACCTATCAAACAAAAGAGAATTGAAAGCCACTGATGAACAGGCGGTGCAAAGATACGAGGTCAATAAGCCATGAAGCAGGCTATCAGATATTTTGGCTATTTTCTGGCGCTAATTGCCGTGGTTAAGCTGATATTATTTGCCGGCGTTTTGAATCTTCCCGATGAAAGAACGGAAGTCTTTAGCCTGAATGTAGCTGAAGCAGAGACCCCAGCGCGGCCGCCGCTGGCGCCTTCCGGCTCGGACAAGGTTTCTCAAGATGCGCCCAAAGACTCGCTCACAAACGAACGGGCGCTGCTTACGCTCTTGACGGCCAGAAAAAAAGAGCTGGACGAAAGAGAATCCCGGCTGAAGGTGGAAGAAGATCGTTTGACGGCAATTAAAAGAGAACTGGAAGAAAAAATTAATGCGGCGCGCGTGCAGGAAGAAAAGCAGAAGGTGATAATTGATCAAATCAAGGCATTTGAATCAAAAGTCCTGAAGGATCTGGCCCGGGTCTATGAAAGCACCCCTCCTGCCAAGGCGGGTCCGATGCTCGAAAAATTGGACATCAAAACTGCTGCAGGCATTACGATGAACATGAAACGCGATAAGGCGGGCGCCCTCTGGGCATTCATCAGCCCCCAGAAAGCGGCAGATATAACCAGGGAGCTCACCGCCATCACCGCGAAGACTACCACTCCGTAAATCAACATTCGTAAAGAACAATGCCTACCGGTTTTTCCGCCGCCATATCCCCCGGTTTTTCGGAGGGCCATGCTCCGTCATGGCCGCAAGGGCGTTGCCGTTTGCCCGCGCTTACGCAATAAAACGGACGAGACTTAAGCTCGTCCCTCCGAGAAGACAAGGCCTATCGGTTTATTCAGTTGCTATATGCACCGGTTTTTCGGAGGGCCATGCTCCGTCATGGCCGCATGGGCGTGGCCATTTACCCGCGCTTACGCAATAAAACGGACGAGACTTAAGCTCGTCCCTCCGAGAAGACAAGGCCCAGCGGTTTTTTCCGCATTTCCTAGGCAATTTATTCCTACCCTTGGCAAGTCACTCCCCTCAAACATATAAATGGATGATTACATTGATAAATATTTGTTCCCGCTCCCTGGCATATCCTTTGCTTTTCCAGAAGTCAAGGAGACGAGGATATGTTGCAACAACTGCCACTGAGGATTGATATAGATGCTGCTGCGGTTTGCCAAGAGATGGCGACCAGGCATCAGGCAGACCTCTTAATTTCAGCAGACGTTAAGGCAACCCTGAAGGGCAAAGGGTACATTAACGACCCTTCTCTATTTGGTAAAATGCTGGAACTTGTCGAAGCTGAAAATGCAATCGAACAAGATGCCAGGAAAATTTTTTCTGCTCCTGTTGAAAGATCAGCCTTAGAAGTCACCGGGGAAAATAGTGATGGCCAGTTAAAAATGCCAAACTTGGCTCAAGTCAGGATGGCTGAAGAGTCAATTGCTTTTTTAGCAGGGCATATCCCCGGGCTGCAAAAAATGCATATCCAGGGGCATGGCCAAGGTCATCTTCAGGTAAATAACGAAGAAAATCAGGAAGAACCGGTTTTTTTGACTTTCCTCAACCCGCTTTCATTAAAAAAGCAAGAGCCAGATCATACCGATAGCCAGCCGGATAGCCTCCAAACTATAAATATCTATAGTAGCGGGGAATTTGCAGACGAAGGGGCCAATATTCAATTGTCGGTCAGTAGCGGCGAGGATATTGGCATTCAGCAAACCGCCGAAGTAAAAGCTGCCATGCATCTTGCGTATGGCGTAGTCAATGAATCGAAAACCTTATCTGATACAACCGGAAGCTTTCCCTCTTCGGCGCCACAGAATCCTGATGGTCTTGTTGTTGATTCCTCGCCCCGCATAACGGCTGCGCCCGAGGGAGTTGCAAAAACGGCGGCGGCGGGCCTTTCGGAATCGCCCCGTTTTTCCCCGGCCGCATCAGTGCCCCTTGTAGCTTCAGTTCCCGAACATAAGAGCGATTTGCCGCCTGGCCAAAGCGAGGCCGGGGTCAAGGGCCAACCAGCATCGGGAGAAAATAACAATGTTCGAGCTGATTCCTCGCCCCGCATAACGGCTGCGCCCGAGGGAGTTGCCGTAGCGGCAGCACCCGTCCTTCCGGAATCGCCCCGTTTTTCCCCGGCTGCATCAGTGCCCCTTGTAGCTTCAGTTCCCGAGCATAAGAGCGATTTGCCGCCTGGCCAAAACTTGGCCGGGATCAAGGGCCAACCATTATCCGGAGAGAGTAAAAATGTCCCAGCTGATTCATTGCCCCGTATGGCGGCCGCGCCTGAGGGAGTTGCCGTAACGGCACCGGCTGGCCTTTCGGAATCGCCCCGTTTTTCCCCGGCTGCATCAGTGCCCCTTGTAGCTTCAGTTCCCGAGCATAAGAGCGATTTGCCGCCTGGCCAAAGCGAGGCCGGGGTCAAGGGCCAACCATCATCGGGAGAAAATAACAATGTTCGAGCTGATTCCTCGCCCCGCATAACGGCTGCGCCCGAGGGAGTTGCAAAAACGGCGGCGGCGGGCCTTTCGGAATCGCCCCGCTTTTCCCCGGCTGCATCAGTGCCCCTTGTAGCTTCAGTTCCCGAACATAAGAGCGATTTGCCGCCTGGCCAAAGCGAGGCCGGAGCAAAGAGCTCGTCGGCTTTGGCAGAGGCTCAAAGTTTGCCTCAAAAAGCAGTTGAAATCACCAGGGAAGGATTTTCCATTCCAACGCAGTTGCCGGTAACTGATAATGAAGCGATTAGATCCACTGGCCTGTTGAAGCAGATCGCCTCGCCACATTTTTTTGGTGCGGTTAAAGAAGCTTACAGCACCCACCCCAGCCGGATAAAGCTTGTCCTTACCCCCCCTCAGTTGGGGAATATGGAAATCGTCCTTCAGCTAAAGGGCGGAAAGATGAATCTGGTTCTAACTGTGGACAGCCATGATGTCAGGCAGGCATTGCTGTCGAATTCTGATGGCCTGCGACAATCCCTTCAGCATCAGGGAATTACGATCGACATCATGACTGTTGCCCTAAGAGATGAGCCGCACCGGGAAGGTCTTAGCCAGGGTCAAGGCGGCCCGGGGCATGCTCATGAAAGAGATGATTCGTCATCGGATGACAATAGGCGGAGCAAAACCGGATATTTATTTTCTGCGGAAGAAGAATGGGGTGGCCGCTCCGAAGAGGATGCCTATCGGATCAGCATTTTTATTTAACGGAGCCAATTGCAAAAGCCTCAAAAATTTCCTCTCCCATTGTGGTAGAGGATTTTAGGTGAGGGGGGAATAATTAGTATTATCTATAGGTTTTATCACACCCTCCCCTTAATCCCCTCCCATCAAGGGAGGGGAAACAGACGTTTGCAATTGCCTCAAACGCCGATGTGTTTCGCAGGACGCGTATAAGCCGCGACCGCATTATTCAAAAGAAAGGAGCAATAAAATGATCACTACCCAACAGGTTAACGCAGGCTTAAATTCTTCTGCCGTGACAAAAAAGGCTGTCTTGGGGAAGGATGACTTTTTCAAGCTGCTCTTGGCCCAGTTAAAGAACCAGGATCCCTTGAAGCCGATGGACGGGACTGATTTTGCCGTCCAACTGGCCCAGTTCTCATCGCTTGAGCAGCTTAGCAATATCAACACCGAAATAAAGAATCTGGCCGATAAACAGGCCTTTACAAACCGGGCATATGCGGTGGGCTTGCTCGGCAGGGACGTGGTTGCCAAAAAAATCACCTCGGAAAACAAGGAGTCCACGACCGAAACAATAAGCGGCCCGGTAACGGGGGTGCGGCTGGAGAAAAATGAAGTCTATGTCTCGCTGGGAGGCGTCGAGGTGAGTTTGAGTGACGTTATTTCAATACAATGACGAACTCGAAAAAAGTCGGCAAAACATATGTTTAGGGACGGCTTTGTAAAAAGTTCGCAGGCAAGGCGCGCAAATCACGAGGAATGAGGCGTACTTTTGTACGCCGCAGTGACGAGGGATTTAGCGCAACGCCGCATCCGGACTTTTTACGAAGTCGTCAATCCAATGAACTTAAGAAATAGGAGGTATTAAAATGTCAAGCGCACTTTGGATAGCCACGACAGGTTTGGCGTCAAGCACCAAGCAAATGGATGTAATCGGACACAATATCGCCAATTCCAATACGATTGGCTTTAAGGCTTCGGATACTCACTTTGCCAGCATGCTCAGTTCCAGCCTCTTGTCGAGCGGACGAGCGAATTATCAATTGGGTCAAGGGGTAAGTGTCGCGTCAGTGGCGACCCAGTTTCAACAGGGTTCTTTTGAATCCACCGGAAACGCAACGGATCTGGCGGTCGATGGCGCAGGTTTTTTTGTTGTCAAAAACGCCCAGACTAATTCCCTCTTGTTTACGCGCATGGGGTCTTTCAAAATACAGAAAGACGGTTTTTTGGCTGATGGCAATGGCAATCGCGTTCAGGGTCGAATCTTTGAAGATGGTTTGGTTGAATCTAAGGCCATAGCTGATCTCAATTTGAAGGATCTCCAGGTTAAGCCGGTAGCTACAAGTAAATTCAGCTTTGGCGGCTTGCTGAATTTCGAGACCGCCCCAGGCGAATCATATCATGTCCGACAGAGCGTGTATGACTCTTTGGGCAGCACCCACATGCTGGATTTGCAATTCAAGAAGGCGGCCCAACCTGGTTACTGGGATGTAAAATCGTCGCTCAATAACAATCCGGCAACGGCGCAAAGCTTCGCCGGGCTCAAATTTGGCGCAACCGGGACGATCGAAAATATGCTTTCTGCATCAACTCTGAGTGCAGTTGCGGCCTCAGGAGCCGGCACGGCCACCGCAAATATACTTACTCCGGGGGTTCTCGGCAAGACCTCTGGCAACATAGTCCTGACGAGAGGCGCCGATCCGTCCACATGGACTATTGCCAATAACGGCGGCTACACCGCCGCGAGGATTGCGTCGGCCGATGGCGCGCGGGTGATGCTCGATTTGTACGGAAAGGGCGAAGCGGCGATTCAAGTTGATTTGGCGGGCGGCTGGGCAGCCGGCGATACCGCAACCTTTACGATCAACACCGCCGAAGACATAGTGAAGAATGTCGATTTTACCTACCCCCCCCTGACAAATGGTGCGACAATCGGTGACAATAGCAAGTTAACCTGGGTTGTCTCCGGCCCGGACGCCCCTAGCCTGCTTAGTTTGGCGGGGTTATCCCGTACAACTACGCAACAGAGCAACGGCTTCCCCCCGGGCGATCTTACCGGGCTTAACATTGATCAAAAGGGGGTGATTACCGGAACCTTTTCTAATGGACAGCTCCAGAAGGTAGCCCGGATTATTCTGGCCGATTTCAGAAGCGCTGCGGGTCTGCGGAAAGAGGGCAACTATTTTCTGGAGTCAAATGAATCCGGGGGTTGGACAGAGGGGATCGCCTCTACCGCGGGTTTTGGCGCGCTGCATGCCAATTCGCTCGAGATTTCCAATACCGACATGGCAAAGGAATTTGTTAAAATGATTACTGCCCAGCGGGCTTACCAGGCCAATGCCCGAATGATCAGCACCAGTGACCAGATGCAGCAGGAACTTATGAACATCAAGAGATAATTCATAAGTTCCCGGTTTTTCCGTCGCCACGTCTCCGGTTTTTCGGGGGGCCATGCTCCGTCATGGCCGGATGGGCGTGGGCGGGTGCACATGCCTGCGCAAATAATCCGGACTAGTCGGAGCTCGTCCCTCCGAAAGAACAATGTCCTTAGGGTGTGCGACAAAGTTATAGCTGTCCTAATCTTGCATGGCCTAGACCCCCCCCCCCCCCTTTCCCAAAGGGGGGCAGGGGGGATGGGTTTTACCCCCCTTTCCCAAAGGGGGGCAGGGGGGATGGGTTTTACCCCCCTTTCCCAAAGGGGGGCAGGGGGGATTTGAAAGACTTATCTGGAGCTGTCTATATTTACCAAATCTCCCCTAACCCCTCTTTACCAAAGAGGGGGACAGGCCAGTGGGTGTTCCCCAAAGGGGGGCAGGGGGGATTGGGTTTTACCCCCCTTTCCCAAAGGGGGGCAGGGGGGATGGGTTTTACCCCCCTTTCCCAAAGGGGGGCAGGGGGGATTTATAATAAAAGCAAGATGTTATTTATTATCCCCCCAATCTCCCCCAACCCCTCTTTACAAAAGAGGGGAGAAAAACCCCTCTACCCATAAATTTGTCGCACATCCGTAAAATGAGTTGTTGGAATACCTGTCAGCCGCCAGAATCGTCTAGGTTGAATCTCTTTAGTTTCTCAACCAGGGTGGTTCGGTTGAGCATGAGCATTCTTGCCGCCCGGCTCTTTACCCCGTTACTTTTTCTCAGTGCCTTAATTATCAGGTCCTTTTCAAAATCCATTACCAATTGATTTAAATTCCAGACATTTCCTTCCGGTTCGACCATCATCGCTTGCGGGGGCTTAAGAAAATTATTTATCCGTGGCGGCAGCCGCTGGCTTGTGATCTCGCCCTCACCGTTCATTACTACCAGCATTTCCATGATATTCTCAAGCTCTCTGACGTTGCCCGGCCAGTGATAGGCCATGAGCCTGTCCCTGGCCTCCTCGGTTATGGCAGTTAAGCTCTTTTTCTTTTGGGTATTGAATTTATTAAGAAAGTGATTGGCGAGAATTATTATGTCCTGGCCGCGTTCTCTCAAGGGTGGAAGATAAATGGGGATGACATTGATGCGATAAAAGAGATCTTCCCGGAACCTCTTTTCCGCCACTGCCTTTTCCAGGTCCTGGTTGGTCGCCGCAATAATCCGGACATCCACAGAAATGGTCTTGGTCCCTCCCACCCTTTCGAACTGTCTCTGCTGAATTGCCCGCAGCAGCTTGACTTGAAGCCCCGGAGTCATATCGGCGATTTCGTCTAAGAGAATCGTGCCCCCCTGGGCGAGCTCAAAGCGACCTATTCTGGTACGGATCGCGCCTGTGAATGCCCCCCTCTCGTGACCAAAGAGTTCGCTCTCCAGGAGGTCTTCCGGAATGGCGCCGCAATTTACCGCAATAAGCGGATACTCTCGGCGGTCACTGAGGGAATGGATGGCCCGGGCTGCCAGCTCCTTGCCGGTTCCGCTTTCGCCATAGATTACCACCGTGCTGTCCGTCGCCGCCACCTTCTCGATAGTTTTATATATCCGCTTCATGCAGTCGCTTTGGCCGATAAAGTTGAAGAAATGCCTTCCCTCGTCCGGACAGTCTGGGCCGGGAGCGACCGTTTCAGGATCAGTTCCGTTGTTGTTCACCATTCAACCTTATGCAAGCTTACCCTCTTTCATGATCCGATTCAACACGGCCTCAATCTGCCCTTTTATTTCCTCCAGGCCCTCCGCGCTTTTGGCTTCAAAACGCATGACCAAGACGGGCTGGGTATTGGAAGCCCTCAACAGTCCCCAGCCATTGGGAAATACTACCCTGACTCCATCGATGTCGATTATCGGATGGGTCAGGCGAAATTCCTCCCGGACCCTGGCAACCACCTCAAACTTGACCGCATCCGGGCAATCGACCCGGATTTCCGGGGTGGTAAACGTTTTGGGTATATCTTTCAAGAGCTCACTTAAGGGCTGTCCGGAGAGAGAGAGTATTTCCACCAGCCTCAGGGCGGCATAAATGGCATCGTCATAGCCAAAGTAGCGATCGGCAAAAAACACATGGCCGCTCATCTCTCCCGCCAGGAGCGCACCCACTTCTTTCATCTTTTCCTTAATCAGGGAATGGCCGGCCTTCCACATGATGGCCCGGCCGCCATGTTTTTCGATATCGTCAAACAAGCTCTGGGAACACTTAACCTCCCCGATAATTGCGGCGCCGGGATTTTGTTTGAGGATAAAGCGGGCGAAAAGGATCAATAACTCGTCGCCCCAGATTATCCTCCTGTCATCCGTTACCACCCCGATTCGGTCGGCGTCGCCGTCAAAGGAGATACCCACTGCAGAGCCGGTTTTATCGATCAAACGGATCAGAGCCTGGAGGTTTTTCTCCACCGTCGGGTCCGGAAAGTGGTTGGGGAAATTGCCGTCGGGAGTGCTGTAAATATCATGTACCGGGCAGTTGAGCCTCTTTAAAATCGGCAAAAGGAAGAGTCCTCCGACGCCGTTGCCGCCATCAAAGGCTATCTTCACCGGGGTAGGGATCTTGACGTTTCGATACAAATGCTCTTCATAAGCCTGGGAAACGCTTTTTTGGTATGCAAGTCCGGAACCTGTGGCATAGGCTTGGGCCTCCATGATCCTTCTTAATTCCTGGATATCTTCGCCATGAATGGTATCCGGGCCGATGCAGATCTTAAAGCCGTTAAACTGGGGCGGGTTGTGACTGGCGGTAACCATGACGCCGCCTTCAGTTTTCAAATGCCGGATGGAAAAGTAGAGGATTGGGGTGGCGCAAAGGCCGATCTCGATGACATTAATTCCCGTTGTCAGCAGGCCTTTCTTGATCGTTTCCTGATATGCCTCTGAGGTCAGACGGCAATCACGGCCCAGGGTCATGGTCACAGCCCCTCGCTTGCGCGCCATCGTGCCGATGGCCCGGCCCAGATCATAAATGAACCCTTCGTTCAAATCAACATCCACCTGCCCGCGGATATCATACTCGCGAAAAACCTCCCGGTTCATAAGCGACCCCCTGATTTAATATATTATCGGTTGTTAATTAATAAAATTAAGCTCCGCCGAAACATTTTCGTTGATGCGCTGAATCGCCAGCAGTTCTGTTAGCTCCGCCGCACTTTTGAGGACATGATCGGCGCCTGCCTCCTTTAGTTGTTCTCTGGTGGAATGCCCGGTGAGAACACCTGCCGTAGCGCACTTAAGCGACTTGCCAATGATGATGTCCATCTGATGATCGCCTATCATGAGCGTTCCTTCCGGGTAGCTTCCCAGAGCACCAAGAGCAGTCCGGAGATGTTCCGGATGGGGCTTGAAACAGCGGGTGCGTTCCCGGGTTATGACCGCAGCCCCGAAGTAATCATCGATTGCGGGTAAAACCAGGGAAACGGCGGCAAAACAGTTTCTGGTAACCACTCCGAGCTTGAATCCTGCTCCTTGGAGCCTCCCTAGCATCTCTATTGTTCCCGGGATGAGGCTGCCCCGCCGGGCCGATTCCACTTCCACGGTGGAGACTATTTTCATAGCCTTTTCATAAAATTCCTCCGCCCTGGAATCGCCCCGCTGGGTCAGGTCAT
The DNA here is from genome assembly GCA_947085375.1 of uncultured delta proteobacterium. Lineage (GTDB taxonomy): Bacteria > Desulfobacterota > Syntrophia > Syntrophales > CAMTWB01 > CAMTWB01. The sequence continues at coordinate 126,441 of CAMTWB010000007.1, read as the reverse complement.
TTTTCAGGAATCCAATCATCTCCAGCACGTACTGTCCCGCGTAGCCGTCCGGGTCGGCGCCGTACCCGCGGGCCAGCGCCATGATTTCCCTGCGAATCAACGGAAAATCGATATTCAGGTACCCCAGTGTGCCGTCAAAATCGAAAATGACAGTATCAATTTTGGCAAGAGAGTTAATGCTTTCAATCATGGGCTGGGGTCTCTAATGCCTCCCGCACCTTCAGCGCCAGGTCATCCAGGGAAAAGGGCTTCTGGAGGAAGTGAACACCCTCGTCCAAGATACCGCGATGGGCGATGACGTTGGCCGTATAGCCCGACATGTACAGGCATTTGATCCCCGGACGCAGGACGCTCACCCGTTGCCAAAGGTCCCGGCCGCTCATCTGGGGCATCACCACATCGGTTAAGAGTAATTGGATCTCGCCCGGGTATTCCTCCGCGAGCTTTAGCGCACGGGTATGACTGCCGGCGGGAAGCACCTTATAGCCCAGATGGGTAAGCATGATCTGGCCGATTTCGAGCAGCGCCTCCTCATCCTCCACCAAAAGCACCGTCTCCGCACCGACCGGCGCCGGGGCGGCCCCTGTCGGTGTTTCCATTGCTGCCACCTCAGCAGCGTGGCGAGGCAGATAGATTTTAAAACTGCTGCCCTGCGACGGTTCGCTATAGACATTGATGAAGCCCTCATTTTGCTTCACAATGCCATAGACCGTGGCCAGTCCCAGACCGGTCCCCTCGCCCAGGGGCTTGGTGGTGAAAAAGGGCTCGAAGAGGTGCGCCAGGGTCTTTTTGTCCATGCCAGAGCCGTCATCGCTGACCGCCAGGAGAACATACTGCCCGGGGATAAAACCGGCATGGTTCCGGCAGTAGGCCGCATCGAACTCCACATTGTTCGTCTCGATGGTAATCTTGCCGACGCCGGCGATCGCATCGCGGGCATTCACCGTCAGGTTGGCCAGGATCTGGTCCAACTGGGTGGGGTCCATGTTCACCGGCCAGAGATCGGGGCCGGGGTTCCAAAGCAGGTCGATATCCTCGCCGATGAGCCGGCGGAGCATCTTGAGCATCCCCGCGACGGTCTCGTTGAGGTCCAGCACCCGCGGGGCAATAGTCTGCCGGCGGGCGAAGGCCAAAAGCTGCCGGACAAGATCCGCCGCACGTTTAGCGGCCTTCATTATCTCCTGGATATGGGTTTGGAGCGGGTCGGAGGGAGGGAGCTTCATCTGCGCCAGCCCCGCATAGCCGATAATGACATTGAGCATGTTGTTGAAGTCATGGGCCACCCCGCCGGCGAGTTGTCCCACCGCCTCCATCTTCTGGGCCTGACGGAGCTGGACCTCCAGTTGCTCCCGGGCCTCTTCCGCCCGCTTGCGGTCGGTAATGTCCATCATGCTGACCAGCGTCTTCGGCTCTTCCCGCAGATATATTCTACTCGTGGAGATAAGAAATACCAGTTCCTGTTCCTCCCCTCCCACCGAAAAGGGCAGACTCGCCTCCACCTGCTGGTGGGCCTGTCCGGTTTCCAGCGTATCCAGCACCAGTTGGCGCACCGTGCATTCGGCACAGAAGGGCCCGAAGCCGCACCCGGACGGATCATCAAGGGCATGGAGGCAACGGAGGGCGTCGCCGCTGCGCAAACCGATCATCTCCGCCGCCGTCCGGCCGGCAACCTCCACCGCAGTGCCGTTTACCTTCTCCACCCTTCTCTCTGCGTCCACGAGCATCATGATAAGCGGCGCGCTCCGGTAAATTGCGGTCAGCTCTCGGTTGTGTTCCCTTTGCGCCTCTTCGGCCAGCTTACGCTCCGTGATCAGGCGGATCGATTCAATGGCGCCCGTAACCTGTCCCTCGGGGCCGTAAAGCTTCGCGGCGACGTTCCAAGCCCACTGGGGACCCATGCCCCGGAAATCGGGATTGTAGGTCTCGGATTCGAGCCTCCCACGTTCCTCCCGGAAGGAGGTATAGCTCCGGGCGATTTCCTCATCCGGGGAAAGGGCCAGGTCGATCATGACCGGACGGGGTTTGCCGTAAAAGGGCAGGGCATAGGCGTAGTCGCCCTGGCCCAGCATCTCGGCGGCCTTGATCCCCGTCAACTCCTCCATCGCCCGATTCCAGGCGGTGACCTTCCCTTCTACGTCAATGGCAAAGGTGGCATCGGGCAAGAATTCGATGATCTGAGACAGCCGCCGCTCGCTTTCCCGCAGCGCCTTTTCCGCCCGCCTGCTCTCGGTGACATCCCGCGCCAACCCGCGCACAATGGGCCGGGGCACACCTTCGGTGCGCAGGGTGTTATCATATTCCCAGAGACGTTTTTCCCCGCTCTTGGTTTGCGCCAGTAATAGCCCTTGGGCGGCCCCTTCTCGCCGGATCGTCGCCAGATATTCGTCGAACTCGGGCCGGGCCGCGGGCGCGAGAGCATCGCGAATGTTTTTGCCTATAATTTCACCCGACTCGTATCCCAGCAGTTTCAGCGCCGCCTGGTTTACGGAGAGGATAGTTCCCTCCAAATCGTGGGTGCAGATCAGGTCATGGATGTTTTCCACCAGGTCGCGGTAGCGTTCTTCGCTCTCTGCCAGTTGTGCCGTGCGGGCCTGCACCCGGGTTTCCAGGTCAGCCCGGCGGCGCAGGAGGAACAGGGCAAAGGCCGTGAGCAGCGCCGTCAGGAACAGCCCCACCAGGGCGGTTGTCCCTCCGTCCCGCAGGGGATTGGCCGCGAGGAAGGCCGGCAGCGGATGAATCAAGAGGGCATAGGATTTACCGAAGATAAAGAGGGGGAAGAGGACGGAAAAATCTGAATGCACCAGGCGCAGCTCTTCCTCGCCGTGATGCCCCGTCCGGTGACGAACCGCATGTTCCAGGGAAGAAGAGGCGAGTAACCGGGGGGGCTGACCGGTCTGGAGCTGATACATGTCCAACGCCGCGGGCACATCCTCATCCGAGCCGAGGGAAAGGGCCGATTGCAGAAAGGGCTGCAGACGCACCGCCGCGAGGGCAAAACCGCGCAGGGTCCGCGCGGACGATTTGCCGGTAAAGAGGGGGCGGAAGATCAAGAGGCCGGTCGGGTCCCCCTTTACCTGCACCAGAACAAGCGGGTCGGTGGCCGTGGGAAGGCCGGTCTCCAGAGCAGCCACCAGCGCGGCGCGGCGTAATGGTTCCGATCCCACGTCATAGCCCAAGGCCGCCTCGTTGCCCTGAAGCGGTTCGACGTACCAGACCGGGTAATAGACCGGCCGGCCGGCGGCAGGCTCCCTTCGTCTATCGGCCCCCTCTTGCCAGATGATAAAATCGGCCTGGCCCGCTGCCCGAGCCTGCTGTTCCCGGGGCGCCTTTCGGGCCGCCGGCACAGGCCGAATCCATTCCATGGCCTGGATGTCCGTTCCCCGCGCCAGAGGTTCGGCGAAGACGCGAAACTCGTTTTGGTCCACATCCTGGGAACCTTCAAAAAAACGGGCCAGGGCGTCCAGTTTGTGATCCCGCAGATCTTCAAACGCACCCAAAACCAGTCCCGTATTGGCCAGGGCCAGTTGCCGGAATGAGGCGCGCCGGGAGCGGGTTTCGCTGTCGTGCAAGGCCAGAGACGCAACCAGGGTCAGCGCCAGACCGAAGGCGGCGACCAGATATACCTCGGTGTAGCGCTGCCGCGTTTGTTTCTCAATCGGCAGTCCGCGCTGCCGCCAGAGTGCCAAAATACCCCCCAGCAGGATCACCCCCGGCAACAACAGCCAGAATATGGCCGCGAGCCGCGCCCGAGCCAGAGTAGTCTCCCAATCGGCGGCCTCCACGTCTAACCCTACAACCAGCAACACCTCGCCCGTGCGCGGGTCGAGCAGGGGCGCAAAGGCGCTGACAAACGTGCCGTATTCGTCGGCGGCCGGGCCCTCCGTGAAGGCCCGGCGGGTCTGAAACATGGCGCGCGCCTCCGGGGTGGGCTGCCGGTATATCTGGCCCGGCGGCGAGGCCTGGGGATCATCTTCGGCATAGGACTCCGGTCCGAACACCAGCTCGCCCTTTCGGAGGGCCAGGGTATAGATGCCCCGGCAGGGGATCATGGTCTGATAAGCCCTCATCTGCTCGCGCAGGCGCCGGAACTCCGGGCGTTCCTTATCGGCGGCGGTGAACGAAAGGGACTTGACCTCCTCCGGATTGATCGTCCGGGCGATGGCCCGGGCCTGATGGAGCAGCCCTTCCCGCAGCTCCCGATCGGCCAGGCCGGCCCGCCATTGGGCGGCTCCGTATCCCAGGGCCAGGAGCGCCAAGATGATCAAGGCGAATACGACCGTCCGGGTTCGGCGGCGGCGGTTGCGGTCCGGGGGTAAATCTTTTTTCGTCATTTCTTTTCCTTTATCTTGTTGAAGCCCTCGCTGGTTCCATCTTGTAGATTGAACCAGCGGGAGTATCAACTTTGGCAAAAGAGTTAATGCTGTCAATCATGGGCTTGAGTCTCTAAGACCTCTTTTTGCTCAGATAGCTGCGGTCGATGGTTTTTACTATCACTGGCCCGGTATTTTTGCCTGGGGCAGGAAGAGAGAAAAATAATTTTAGGAAAGAAGTCACTATATGGTAAGTCGCCCCCCAAAGCACTTCTCTCATATCATGATCCTGATGGATAAAACAGGGGAAAATCCCCGGCGCCGAAGATTTTTCCCCCTCCGGGTCGGCCATTTCGAGCCGGAGAAGCCCGTAGTTTTCTTCCTGTAGCAAGGATATCAAGGGGATGGGAACGATCTTTTCCGCCTCGTGATTTAACCGAAAGACGTGCTGTTTTTTTATTAATGCCAGAACAGGGAAAATGGTCCGGGCGAACATGGTCAGACGATAGGTGGGCAGAGCGCCAAGAAAATGGACCTGGTAAGGGCGAAGCCCGATCTCCTCCCATGCTTCCCTGATGGCGTTGGCCAAAAAGAGGGTTACCAGATGAAAAGTTCGTTTATCGCGGCATTTGAGGCACCGGCGGGGGATCCCGCGGATAACGGGGAGGATGCCGGCTATAATCAACAGACGAAGCCAGCGGTCCAGATTCGGCTGTATCATCCCTCCGGGACTGCACAAGTCGCCCCCCTGGGAGACCAGGTTTGACCTCTTTATCAATAGCAGATCCAATCCGGGCGGCCTTTTGCCTTCCTGGCCGGCTGCCGTTTCGGTCAAGAGGACCAACGTGCCGGCCATCAGAGGCCGCTCTTCACCCCCTGCCAAAGCAGAGGGCAGGTATCTTTCGGCATAGTCGAGCTTTAGTTCCCCCAGCCGCTTTTCAACTACAGCGATGAAGTCGTCCGGCCGGGTGAGAATGGAGAGGGGTAGAGGTTTCATTCTATCCATCCTGATCCTTGACTTTTTACTGCACCATCAACAATGGTGAAGCGGCAAAAAGTCAAAACCTCCCTCTCCCTTGATGGGAGAGGGCTGGGGAGAGGGTGATAATAGTTGATATATCGCGTGTTTTAATCCCCCTCCCCCTGCCCCCACCCACCGGGGGAGGGGGAATCGGAGTTTTTACCGCCTCATCAACAATGGTGAAGCGGTAAAAGTCCTGATACTTATGTTGCACTGCACTCCGAGGCATATCCGCAAGGTTTTTCGGACGGCCATGCTCCGTCATGGCCGTAAATTACTTCGCCTTTTGGCAAGGCCTACGCGATAATACGGACGAGTCGGAGCTCGTCCCTCCGAAGACAATGCCTATTGGCCGACTTTTTGCCGCTGAGTCATCTGCCAGTGCCGAGGCAATTTTCCTTTCGTACCAGCACTGAAAGGGAAATGGATCAAGAAAACCACAGTGACCGCCGTATTTTTGAATGGCGATCTTAAGGCAGTCATTTTTTTTGAGCGTAAGCAGATCCGCCATCGGTACAATCGGATCATCCAATGAGGCATAGATTGTCGTCGGCAGCCGTATTTCAGCCAGGGTGTCGCCTGTCAGCGTGTATTGCCGAAAATATTTGCGCCAATCGGAAAATTCGGGGTAATTGGGCATTATTGCCTCGGTTATGGCCATGCAGGATTTTAGCTTCATCAAGGGGGTGAAGTCGTAACTGGCGGGGAAGAGCCGGGCCTTTCTCGCAAGAGATACCTTCCATTTCCTCAGGAAGTAACGGCGATAGATGGCCGGGGCCTGATCAATGCCCACTGTGGCCCGGTGGGGGTCCAGCGCGGGGCTGATGCAGAAGACCTGCCGGAGATTGTCTATTTTTGAGCTTCCTTGGCGTAGGGCAATCCGTAACGCAAAATTGGCGCCCAGGGAAAAACCGATCAGGTATAGGGGCAGATTGGGTTTAATACGGGATACAACGTTGATTGCGTTAAATGTTTCCTCCAAGAGGGCACCGTGGAAGAGCCCCTTGTTGAGATGATGGCTGTCGCCATGATCCCGCAGGTTAAGGCGGAATATTTCGTAACCTCTGGCATATAGATGCCTGCCGGTGGAGAGCATGTAGGTCGAATCGGCGCTTCCCAGCCAGCCGTGGATCATCGCCACCAGGCCCCGGCTTTCACCGGGCGGCAGCGGAGAATGGCAGCCAGAGAGCCGCACGCCTTGACCACAATCAAGGATGCATTCCCGGGCGGCATTGGCCATCGGATTGTCGCCGCGCAGGCGGATCTTGAGGCTGCCAAAGATGCTCTGCAGGTGGGGGCTGCGTGACCAGCGGGGGGGTGAAAAAGGTTCAATGTTCAAGTCCGGCTCCTCTAGCCTGGCTAATCCCATGCGGCCTGGATTTCGTCCCGAACAATGGCTTCCGCCGTTTGCAGCCTGGCGGAGAGTATTTTGCGAGCCTCTCCGCCGCCAATCCGGCCAATCGCCCAGGCGGCCATAGCCTGAACTTTATCGTTGGCATTGTTTTCAAAAACCTGATCTAAAAAGGGCAGGTAGGTTTCATCACGGCTGTTGCCCATCGCACGGGCCGTGTTCATCTGCCAGCGCCAGAGATCCTGGGGGCCCATATAGAACATATGGGGCCAGACCTTGGTTTCAAAAGTGGTTGTGTTCATCTGCAAAAGTGAGATCAGGTCAAAATTGGCCGCTTTTGCCGCCACCTTTTCGTTCATAGGCAGCGACTGGTTCAGCCAGGGAGCGTTACGCGGGCACACCTCCTGACAACGATCGCAACCATAGACCCACATGCCCATCGGTTCCCGCAGCTTTCGCGGTGTTAAGTCATTGTTGTAGTAGGTCAGGTAGGAGATGCACCTTTGCGGGTCGATTTCGCCCGGGCTCTTGAGCGCGCCGGTGGGGCAGGCGGCGAGGCAGGCGTTGCGGCACCATTCGGGGCAGCCTACCCGAACCGAAGGTTCACCGGGAGAAAATTCGTAATCAACCAAGAGCGTAAGCGGTATCACCCAGGAGCTGCCGCGGGCCACCCTTTTGGCGTAGAAAAGACAATTCTTGCCGAAATCGCCCAGACCGGCCCGGGCTGCGGCCAGCCGATGGGGAATGGTCATGGGGATTTTTGATTCGATCTGGCGCTCACCCAGAAACTGGCGGAACATTTTTAGCTGCCGGGACAGGCCGTCTTTTGTAATCCGGTCGTCATCGAGATAGCAGCGTCCGAAGAGACCGGTCAGCGCCGGGGGAAAGGCGCTGGAATGGTAGTTTTTGAGCAGCACGATAATCGTTTTGGCCTGGGGCATGATTTTTAAAGGTTCGGTGCCGGCGATTAAGTCCATGCCGGCCTGGGTGGCCCAGGCATAGCGCTGTGCCCGCTCGGTTAATATTTTCCCCTGGGAGTCGAAGGCCTCCGGGGTGGTGAACCCGATATCATCAAATCCGAAATTTCTTGCTGCGGCAACTACATCTTCTTTATTGAGCATGGCTTCTCCTTGCTGTGGCTGTCATCTAAGAACACATTATTACTCATGATTTATGCGCCTTGCCGGCAAACTTTTGTAACTACTCAGGTGGATAGACTGTAGGTGTTTAGGTAAAAAGGGGAGATAACCATCCGAGATCACACAAAGCTCAGAGCAGATGAAAACAGTTTCAACGGCTATGACTCAAAACTTTTAGAGACCGGAAAGGTGTTTGGGTCATTGAATCATTCTTTGCGCAGTCCTAACAGACTACAGTCTAAACAACCTGAGTAGTTACGAACTTTTTACCAAACCGTCCCCCTTATTGCACTTTGCTGACTTTTTACGAGTTCGTCAAGTTATATTTCCTTGATTTTGTGGTTTGATTGCTGCCTTTGAGCTGTATACGGCCAAATTTATTATTGAAGTGATCCAGGCATGATGTTAAAGATAGGCGGAAAGTAACCGGCTGCTGTTAAATAATAAGCTTCACCAGCCAAAAAGATCCCATTCCCGCCAGAACGGTCGCTGCCAGGGAGCGCGTTGTCAGGGCGACGATAATGGTGGGAATGGCGGCTATGAAGTGAGGCTGGATGAGGGAAATCTCTCTTGCGCCACCCGGCAGGATGACAAGCGGCAGAACCAGCGCTCCCAGTATTGCGGCCGGGAGAAATGCAAGCCCCTCCTCCAGCCAGGGAGGCAACTGCCGTTTGGTTAAAAAGAAAAGGGGGATGAGCCTTGGGAGGTAGGTCACGATTCCCATTCCCAGGAGGGGGAGAAGATATTCCATCGGCGCTAGGCCCTCCTCTGGTCGATCGGGCGTCTTCTTTTGACGATGACCCCCAGTGGCACTGCCAGAAGCGGCGCGAAAAAGACGTGCCAAAACCCTCCCAGGTGAATATAAATTAAAAGCGCCGTTAATCCCCCAAAAGCCGCGACCAGCACATATTCCAGACCCCTTAATTGAAACAGGAGCAAGCCCAGGAACATGGCTGAAAGGGCAAAATCGATCCCAAATGCTCCTGGCGGAATAAACTGGCCGCTTACTCCGCCCAGGATGGTGCTTAAAATCCAGATCAGATTGGTGGCATGGTTGACAACCAGGGACCTTTGCCAGTCCCAGTCACCATTGGCGAACCTGGCCATATTTACGGCAAAGCTCTCGTCGGTTACACCGTAGGCGAAAAGTGGTATGAGCGAACGATCCATTTTTTTTACGTGTGACGACAATGCCGCACTCATCAGGAGATGGCGTAAGTTTACGATCAAGGTCGACAGGATTATCGGTATTGCCGATGCCCCGCCGGCTAACATCGAAACTGCAATGAACTGGGAGCTGCCGGCGTAAACCATGAGCGACATAAGCCCGATCTGCCAGGGGGAGAGGCCGGCCTTTTCGGCCAAAACGCCGAAGGCCAGTCCGATGGCGATATAACCCAGGCAGATGGGCCAGGCGGCTGCCATGCCGGCAACAAATGAGCTTTTTGTTAAGAAATTAAATCCGGTCATGATTGCTCCTGCTATCTCGTCCGGGCCCGCCTGACCGCTTGATGCCAGCCGGCAATCAACTCTATCCTTTTAGCTTGTTCCATTGTGGGGTTTACGGCCTCCTCATGATGGATTAGCCTTGCCAGGTCGTCCTGGTCTTTCCATATCCCGGCCTGAAGGCCGGCGAGAAAAGCCGCCCCCAGCGAGGTTGCCTCGGCTATGGTAGATCTGCGAACCGGCTTGTTGAGGATATCAGCCTGAAACTTTATCAGGAATTGATTTTTTGCCGCGCCTCCGTCCACCAGCAGAAAATCGGGAATAATGCCTGTTTCCGCCTCCATAATGGAAATTACATCGGCCGTTTGGTAGGCCATGGCCTCAAGTGCGGCCCGGATCAGGTGATTGCGGTTGGAACCCCTGGTCAGGCCGGTGATTGTCCCCCGGGCCTCCATGTCCCAGTGGGGCGCTCCCAAGCCGGCAAAGGCCGGAACCAGGTAAACACCGCCGTTGTCTGAAACCGTCTGGGCCGCCTCTTCCACCTCGTCGTAACTTTGGATTAATTTCAGTTCATCCCGGAGAAACTGCAATGTCGCGCCGGCCATAAACACCGACCCTTCCAGGCTGAAACAGGATTCGCCGTTGCCGCCCAGGGCCAGAGTGGTGATCAGGCCGCTTCCGGAGGAAGTCCGGTCCTGTCCGGTGTTCATCATAATGAAACAACCGGTGCCATAAGTGTTTTTTATCTGTCCCCCGGCGATACATCCCTGCCCAAATAGCGATGCCTGCTGATCCCCGGCGACTGCCAGGATCGGGATGCCGGCAAGAACAGGCACGGTTTCAACAACGCCATAGCAACTTCGAGAAGGTTTTAGTTCCGGCAGCATCCGGGCCGGTACGCCAAACAGACGGCACAGTCCATCATCCCATTGCTTTTTTTCAATGTCCAAAAGCATGGTTCTGGAGGCGTTGGTAAAATCGGTGGCGTGAACAGCGCCAGCGGTCAGTTTCCAGACTAGCCAGGAATCGACGGTGCCAAACAGGAGATCATCAGGGGAAGAGATTGGCGTCTGGTCGAGAATCCAGCGAATCTTAGTGGCGCTGAAGTAGGCATCCAGGGGCAGGCCGGTTTTATCTCTGATCATTTCTCGGTGTGGCATCAGATCGGCGCATAAGGGGGCGGTGCGGCGGCATTGCCAGACTATGGCATTGTAAACGGGGAGTCCGGTTTTTCTATCCCAGACGACAGTTGTTTCCCGCTGATTGGTAATGCCGATGGCAGTGATTTTTTTGGGGTAGGATCTGGCCAGTTCCTCCACCGTGGCGACAACCGTCTGCCAGATTTCCAGCGGGTCCTGCTCCACCCATCCGGGCTTAGGGTATATCTGCCTGATTTCACGATAGGCGCGAGCCATAGTTTCACCTTGTGAGCCATAAACGACAGCGGTAGTCCCCGTGGTTCCCTGATCAATGGCCAGTATGCACATGATTTTGCCCTCCTTGATTCCATGTTGGCTTGCCGTGGCGTTTTCGTATATTAGAGCAGGGATTTTTGGTCAAGGTCAATTTATGAGCCATGCTATAATGGGATTGCAAAAAAAACGATAACGGTATATGCGGCATGTTCCAAATTGATCAACATTTTCATCAAAACTGCAGGAGAGAATATGATCCTATCGACTAAAGATCTCAATCCGTCCCCCCGGGTTTTGCTGGGACCGGGACCAAGTATGGTTCATCCCCGGGTGCTGAGAGCCATGAACACCCAGCTCGTGGGTTACCTCGATCCGGAATGGCTGGCCCTGATGGATGAAATGAAGGGGCTGCTACGCCAGGTTTTCCTTACCGGAAATGATCTGACATTTCCCATCAGCGGGACGGGCAGCAGCGGTATGGAGGCGGCGATTGTAAACTTCCTTGAACCGGGCGACCGGGTGGTTATCGGGTGCAACGGTTATTTCAGCGATCGACTATGTGAGATGGCGCAGTTGCACGGGGCGGAAGTTGTCAGACTGGAGAGGCCCTGGGGCGAGGTGTTTACCGAAGAAGAGGTGGAAGAAGCCTTAAAAAAGGCCGGGAAGGTCAAGATGGTAGCCCTTGTTCACGGTGAGACCTCCACCGGCGCCAGGCAGCCACTGGAGAATATGGCCAGGATCATTCATGAGCGCGATGCCCTGTTCATGGTCGATTGCGTTACCTCTTTAGGGGGGGTGCCGCTTAAGATTGATGAATGGGGGATTGACGTTGCCTACAGCGCCTCGCAGAAGTGCCTGGGCTGTCCCCCTGGCTTGGCGCCGTTTACGGTCAATCAGCGAGCCCGGGAGGTACTTTCCGGCCGGAAGACGCGGGTGCTCAACTGGTGCCTGGATCTGACCATGCTTAAGCGATACTGGAATGAAGAGCGAGTATATCATCATACCCCCTCTACGACCTTGCATTACGGACTACGAGAGGGATTGAAACTTGTCTTGGAGGAAGGACTGGAAGAACGCTGGAACCGGCATCAGATAAACGCTGAATATCTCTGGTCTAAGCTGGACAATATGGGTCTTGAGCTTCACGTGGATAAAGAACATCGTCTTGCTCCATTGACCACGATTCGCATCCCCCCGGGGGTGCAGGACATGGCGGTCAGAAAGAAACTGCTCAATGATTACAATATCGATATCTCCGGTGGATTTGGTCCCCTGAAGGGAGAAATATGGCGCGTCGGGCTGATGGGTTTCTCCAGTCGCCGGGAAAACGTGACCATGCTGACCGAGGCGCTGCGGGAGGTATTGTCCGGCAGCCCAGTCGGATAGTTTCTGGAAATATATTGATCACATCCTGAGGTGCAAAAATGAATATCCAGGTAAAAAAAGGGAAACTTGCCGAATTGACGGTTGAGATAGCCGTTGCAACTCATTTTGAGGGAGAATTGCTGCCCCGGGGCGCGGGCATCGGGCTTGATGAAGTTACTGGTGGATTAATTAAGACTATTATCGAAGGTGGCGATTTTCCGGGGAAGCGTTTCGAAACCCTGGTTTTGTTCAACCCAAAGCCCGTCGGGCCGAAAAGAGTTATCCTGGTGGGGTTAGGTAAAAAGAAGGACTTCTCCCGGGAGACGGTGCGGGGCGCTTACGCCAAGGCGGCCCAAAGTATCCGTAAACTTAACTTGAAGACATTTTGCGCTGCGGTTGATTTAGATGAAACTGAAGACATCAACCTGGATGTGGGGGCAGTGACCGAGGCGATGGTCGAGGGCGTCATGCTGGGCCTCTATCAATTCAACGTCTTCAAGACGGTGGATCGGGATCAAATCCGGGAAATTGACGAGTTTGTTATCGTGGAAGACCGGGAGGATGTTTTCGATCAGGTAAAAAAGGCGGCAAAAACAGCACTGTTGATTGCCGGGGGAGTGAATCATATTCGTGACCTGGTTTCCCATCCCGGCAATGAGATGACTCCCGGAGACTTAGCCCAAGCGGCGGTTAATTTTGCATGTCCGGCAAAAAATCTCCAGACCCGGGTTCTGGAAGTTAAAGAGATGCAGGAATTAGGCATGAACGCCCTTCTCGGTGTGGCCAAAGGCAGTGATGAGCCACCCCGGTTTATCATTATGGAATATCATGGCGCAGGCGTCGAAGAGCCCGCCATTGTTTTGGTTGGCAAGGGTTTGACATTCGATAGCGGCGGCATTTCCCTCAAGCCTGCCGATAAGATGGAGGAGATGAAATCCGACATGTCCGGGGCAGCGGCCGTAATAGGCGCAATCAAGGTGGCGGCGGATCTGGCCCTGCCGCTGAACATCATTTCCCTGGCCCCGGCGGTGGAAAATCTTCCCAGCGGCAAGGCGTATAAGCCGGGTGATGTTCTGAAGTCGATGTCCGGTCTTACCATCGAAGTAGTGAATACCGATGCCGAAGGGCGCATTATCCTGGCTGATGCCCTTTTTTATGCAAAACGCTATCGGCCCCAGGCGGTCATTGACCTGGCCACCTTAACCGGCGCCTGTGTCGTGGCCTTAGGAGAGCATGCGGCGGGGATGATGGGAAACAATGACGACCTGAAGGCGAGAATAAAGGCGGCAGCGGAAGTCACTGCGGAAAAGGTGTGGGAACTGCCGCTTTGGGATGAATATCAGGAAATGATCAAAAGCGATGTGGCTGATTATAAAAATTCCGCCGGACGGGGGGGCGGCACAATTACCGCAGGCGCCTTTCTCAGTAAATTTGCGGGAAGCTATCCCTGGGTTCATCTCGACATTGCCGGGACGGCCTGGTTGAGCAAGGACAAGCCCTACATCCCCAAGGGAGCATCGGGTTTCGGGGTTCGCCTTTTGGTCCAGATGCTCAGAGCCTGGCGTAAAGATAATTGATGACACTGTAAAAAGACCATCAGCTTTGACGGAACATGCCGCCCCTACTGGAAATAAAAGGACTCAAAACCTTCTTCTACACCAAAAGAGGTATCGCAAAGGCCCTGGATGATGTGGACTTGCAGCTGGAAGCCGGTGATACTCTGGGGATAGCAGGCGAAAGCGGGTGCGGCAAAACGGTTCTTGCCCTCTCGATTATGAGGCTGGTGCCAAGTCCGCCCGGCAAGATCGTTGCCGGGAAGATCATCTTCAATGGTGCCGATCTCCTCCTGCTTAAACCTCAGGAAATACGTTCTGTGCGGGGCCGGGAAATTTCGATGGTCTTTCAGGAACCCATGACCTCGTTAAATCCGGTCTTCTCCATCGGCGATCAGGTGGCCGAAGTTCTGCGAGTCCACAACCAGATATCGAAGCAGGATTTAAGAGACCGGGTTGTCGAGTTGCTTCAGCAGGTAGGGATTCCGTCACCCCGGGATCGGCTCAAAGATTATCCCCACCAGTTAAGCGGCGGGATGCGCCAGCGGGTGATGATCGCCACGGCCCTGGCCTGCCGTCCCAAGCTGATGCTGGCCGATGAGCCCACGACGGCGCTGGATGTCACAATTCAGGCGCAGATACTGGATTTGATCGACCGGATGAAGGAGGAAACCGGGACCTCGGTTATTATGGTCACCCATGACCTGGGAGTTATTGCCGAAACCGCGCAGAAAATAGCCGTAATGTATGCGGGAAAAGTAGTGGAATACGCTCCCGTGGAGCAAATTTTTTCGACTCCGCTGCACCCCTATTCCATTGGTCTTTTGGAGTCCATCCCGCGAATAGATATTCAGTCGCGAACCAAACTGCTCAAGCCCATTTTTGGCCAGGTTCCCAGTCTCTACGATTTGCCGCCTGGTTGCGTTTTTCAGGAGCGATGTTCTCACACAATGAGGGTGTGCTGTGAAGAGATGCCCCCCTTAAAAAGCATGAGACCAAACCATCTGGTGCGCTGCTGGAAATACCTATGAACGACGACTCTCTTCCCCGGCCGCTGCTGGAAATAACTGGCTTGCACAAGGACTTTCCTGTTTCTCGCGGGTTTCTGAGCCGTTCACCTGCTGTGGTCCGGGCAGTGGACGGGGTTGATCTAAATATAGTCTCCGGTGAGACCCTGGGATTGGTGGGCGAAAGTGGTTGCGGGAAAACAACATTGGGGAAGCTGGTGCTGCGCCTCCTGAAACCATCCGCCGGGATAATCAAGTTTGAAGGACAAAATGTGGGCGCTCTCACAGGCGGGCAACTTAAGGAGTACCGCCGGCAGGTGCAGATGATTTTTCAGGATCCCTATGCCTCTTTGAACCCCCGTCGGAAGGCGGGCGACATCATCAGGGAGCCTCTGGCAATACATGGTTTGGGGCAAAGCAAAGAAGCAGAAGATTTTGTCTTCCAACTTATTGAACTGGTGGGCATTACCAAGGAACAGCTCCAGAGGTATCCCCATGAGTTCAGTGGTGGCCAGCGGCAGCGGATTGGCATCGCCCGGGCCCTTGCTTTAAGACCCAGGCTCGTGGTGACCGATGAACCGGTTTCCTCGCTGGATGTATCTATCCAGGCTCAGATACTGAATTTGCTCAAATCCCTTCAGGAACAGTTCAACCTGACCTACCTGTTCATTACCCATGATTTAAGCGTTGTACGTTACATGGCCAGCCGCGTGGCTGTTATGTATCTTGGTAAAATTGTTGAACTTGCGGACAATGATGAGCTCTTTATTCAGCCCCTCCACCCCTATACCAGAATTCTTCTGCAGTCAGTGCCGCAGACGAAACCCGGCCGCAAAAACAAGATGCTCCTCTACTGTGATATGCCGTCCCCCTACGATCCGCCGCTGGGATGCCCATTTCACCCGCGCTGCCCTGAGGCGATGAAAATTTGTGGCGAGCAGCCGCCGGATACCTTGGAGCATTCGGCCGGTCACCGGGTAGCCTGCCATTTGTACTGACGGCTCAGTCTGCTGAGGTCGGCCGGGGGATAATAAAAAAACTGAAAAATGTGGTAAAAAACGAAAAAAAGACTTGATTTCAATTTATGCAAATGGTAGAAGCCAAACCATTCATTCAAATTACGGTATCGTGTGACGCCATGATTTGGTTGACGTGGGAAGTGGAGTAGTTTTGGTGCAGGTAAAAATAGAGAGTATAAAAACCACACTAGGTGCTTTGGGTTCACTGCCGGTGTGGTTTTTTTTATTTTCTAACGCTGCACCGCGTATCAAATCTTAAAGGAAGGAGGGAGTAGCTTTGCCAGAAGGAAAAGTAAAATGGTTCAATGAGAAAAAAGGGTTCGGCTTTATCGAAAACGATGAGGGCGGGGATGTTTTTGTACATTTTAGCGCCATTCAGGGTTCTGGATTCAAAACCCTGTACGAAGGCCAGAAGATCCGTTTCGACATCGAAAAGGGTGCAAAAGGGCCGAGTGCTGTAAATGTTCAAGCAATATAGTTAACTAGCAGCCCAACAATGCCCGGCAGTTTATATTTTTTGCCGGGCATTTCTATTCCTGTCCGCTTTATCGTTTTCTGAAATTGCTCACTGATTTTCCGGCGGTCATCAAGTTGTCGGTATTTACCTCGTCGATGATGACAAGGGTTGTTTTCGGATTATTCCCCGGGACATCAACCATTAGCTGCGTTACCCCGGCAATCAGCTTTTCCTTTTTTTCTGCTGAAAAATGGAACGATCCCGCGCCGCGCAACGGATGGCGTAGATTTAAACCAACGGAGAACAAGCACAGTCAACAACGATATTGAAATTGCCCGCCTGGGATGATAATTACGGAGTTATAAGCGCTTCCAAATGGTCATGGTAACTTCGGGTTTATCCCGACAAAAAAATCAGCTGATATCCTGTCAGAGCCATTAGCCAATACCAACGAACTTTTTTCAGGTGAGGATTATGTTCAGGTCCCTTTTCGCAAAGGCAATAGTACCCGTCGCTCTGGCGGCGACCGGTTTTGTTGTTGTCTCCTGCCTTTTACTTTACACGGCCATAAAACAGGACATGATCCGCAGCGCTGTGCAGTATGAAACCAATCTGGCCCAAGTGGTGGTTAAATCCACCCGCCAATCGATGCTCAGGGATGATCGGGATACCCTCGCCAATGTCATCTCCAACATCGGGCAGATGTCTGGCGTAGAGCATGTCCGCATCTTTAACAAGAAGGGAATAATCATGTTTTCTCGCGATGGCAAGGAAATAAATCGCGCCGTGGATAAAAAGGTCTCGGGCTGCATCGAATGCCATTCGGCAGAGAAACCCACCCATATGCTGGGTAAAATGGAACAGGCCAGGCGTTTTACTAATGATCGGGGGCAGGAGGTTTTGGCTATAACAGCGCCAATTTATAACGAGCCGGATTGTTTTACTGCTGCGTGCCATGCCCACCGGCCTGATCAGATAGTCTTGGGAACCCTGGATATAGGACTGGCTCAGGCGCCTCTCCAGCAGGAACTGAAAACCCTGCGAAACCGGATGTTCATGTTCAGCATGCTGCTTGTGCTCCTGACCGTAACCGGGATAACCGCTCTTCTCAAACTGAACATTTTTGATCCGATCAATCGTCTTTCCTCCTATGTCAGCGGGTTACTCGCGGGGGGAAAAGATATGCCATTCCCCACGCTGAAGGGTGACTTGGGACAACTGGCCCACGACATCCGGCAGCTAACGCGGGAAATCACAGCCCCGCGAGACCACAAGCTTCCCGCTAAGGAACCCGGTCCTCTCGGACCATCATCAAGCCACCAAGAAAAAGATGTTTAATCTTGAATGCAGCTTATATTAGCCGCCCACAAGACGGATCAGTTCCTCTATGGCAAATTCACCCCCTGAATCAAAAGAAGAAAAACCCCGGAATGATAAGCAATACAAACGTCATAATATTCAAAAAAACATCCGGATGTTGCGGTTAAAATCCCTCAAGGGTCTAATCGTGCTGGTTTTTTTCCTGCTCATCAGTATGGCGGCGATAGACGACTTCCGGATTCTCCCCGCGCTCTCACCAGAATTGAGAGCCTATCTGGGTGCGGCGCCCTCGCCGGACCTTATCAGCATTGCTCTGCTGCTTTATCTAGTCTCGGCGCTGATCCTTACTTTCCTGCGGGTAGCTACCTCTTCCATGGCCCATGGCGGCTTCACCCACCTGGGATATCTACTCGGCTTTTATACATTTTATCATTTCGCAGACCGACTGATGGATCATTTCTGGGCAGTTTTCGTTACGGGAATAACTGTCATCGGCCTCGAGTCGTATCATCTTTACCTGTCTTGCGGGGAAGCGCTCAAACAAGAAGAGGAGGAATACGATTCTCTAAAAACCGATGACAAAGAATAGCAAAAAAATTCTGGCTTGACTTGAAAAAGCGGCCGCGAGAAAGAACTACAAGCCGACGTCGTTTACCTCCCCAAGGGGGGTAAACCAATGATTCGGAATCGAGTAGCGAAATCAGCGGAATAGGCAACCTGGGAAAAGATGGAGCGTTTTGGTCTCCTTGAACGGATGGATCGCCCAATGGGGGATAATGATTTCCTGGAAGGAATCGAGAAGTATTCCGGCCGCATTCTACGACCACTAAAACCAGGCCCAAAAAAGAAAAATACCAATAATGACGCGGCGGTAAAAAGTCCCAACGGGGAGTTTTTACCGCCGCGTCAATCTTTACTCGCGGACAGATAATTTTATTGCTTTCTGCCCTCCATTGTACTAGAGAACCATGATAACCGTATAACATATTGTTTGAAAATTAAAACTGGAGGAGGATAATGCTCAGTATTTCATTCCGGGTGCTGTCTGTAGTTGCCTTTTTTCTACTTTTTGTTTTGCCGGCGCAAGCCAAACCGGGGAGCCTGGCCATAGATCCGGCCACTTGTCTCGGTTGCCACAGCGACAAAATTTCACCGGAAGCCTTTTCCGCTTCCGTACATGGGCGGAATGCCTGTACCGCTTGCCACACCTCTATCACGGATATTGAACGGCATACGGATAAGAAGATTAAAAAGGAGAAGGTTAATTGCCAGCGTTGCCATAAAAAAGAAAATTCGGAGCATTACGCCGGTATACACGCTAGGCGAGATATAACCTGTGCCGATTGTCACACGGATGTTCATTCCCACAAGCACTGGCAGGGGGACAAGCGCATCGCCGTTGCAAAATGTATCCAATGCCACGACAAGGGTCAAGAGTATCAAAAATCTGTCCATGGTAAGGGTGTCGCCGCCCGAAACCCGGATTCGGCAGCCTGTCATGATTGTCACGGTCTCCACGAAATCAAGTCCGTACGTGAAGCCAATCCCATCGCACAGAAGGAGTTTCACACCAAAGAATGCCTCAAGTGCCACAGCAACGACTTGATGATGGCCCGTACCGGAATCCTTACCATTCCGGCGAAAACCTATCTTGATAGTTATCACGGTAAAAATTATCGCTTGGGCTATCCGGAAAAGGTGGCAGGTTGTACGGATTGTCATACCGCCCATGCTATTCTCAAGGCGGATAACCCTGAGTCCTCCATAAACCCTCAAAATCTGGTCAAGACCTGCAGACAGTGCCATCCTAAGGCGACGACGCTCTTTACTCAGTTCTACTCTCACGGCGATTATAGTGATAGGAAGAACTACCCCCTGCTCTACTGGACCTTTATTGCCATGACGGGGCTTCTGCTCTGCGTATTTGCCGTTTTCTGGTTCCACTCGCTTTTGTGGATGTTCCGGGGTTTTGTGGAAAACCGGGAAAAGACCAGGGCCTTGAGTGAAGGGAAAGCCCAGGTGGTTTCCGATGGATACAAGCAGTACCGCCGTTTCAGTAACCGGGATATTATTCTCCATCTGCTGGTGATGGTCAGTTTCCTTGGCCTGGCCCTGACCGGCGCGCCCTTGAAGTTCAGCGACCAGGAGTGGGCGAGAATGCTTATTTCTCTCATGGGTGGCACAGCGATGGCGGGGCTCATCCACAGAATCTGCGCTATCATTATGTTCATAGGCTTTGGCTGGGTGATGATCCTGGTGGCCCACTTTCTTTTCATCAGGAAAGATATTCCCGGTAATTGGTTGGAGCGGCTGATGGGTCCGGATTCCCTCTTCCCTTCCCCCCGGGACATCCAAGATGTAGGCGCCATGTTCCGCTGGTTCTTCTTCAGGGGTCCCAAGCCTTCCTTCGAGAGGTGGGCATACTGGGAGAAGTTTGATTTTCTCGCCGTCTTCTGGGGTATGTTTGCCATCGGCGGTTCGGGACTTATGCTCTGGTTCCCGGAATTTTTCGGCCTCTTTTTGCCGGGCTGGACATTCAACATTGCCACTGTTATTCATTCCGACGAGGCGTTGTTGGCCACTGGATTCATCTTCACGGTTCACTTCTTCAACACCCACCTGCGGCCGGAGAAATTTCCCATGGACTTCGTCATTTTCAATGGCCAGATATCGAAGCATGAAATGATCGAAGAGCGGGGCGATCAGTGGAAACGCTATGAAAAAGAGGGCATTACGGAGCAGTTCCATCTTGCGAAACACAGTGGCGTACTCTACGATTTTCTGGTTAAGGGGTTTGGCTTCCTGGCTGTTTTTGTTGGCACTGCCCTGATAATCATGATGATCTACGCCTTATTGCAGCGAGGGAACTGATTTGTAATCGTAGGTGTACGTTTTGATTCCGTGCAACGGCTCCACCAGCCGCTTAACGATCATAGAGAACTGACCAAGTGCGCCAAAGTCTGATCTTCAAACTTACTATTGTCAGCAGTCTAATCCTGGCCATATTTATGTTCATTTTCGCCTACATGAACATTGAATCTATGAACAGGTACGTGGTTGAAAAGGCCACTTCCAATGCGGATAAAATAACGGAAACCATCATCAAAACCACTCATTACGAGATGCTTAGCGTCAACAAACGCCAAGTATACCTAATGATAGACGAAGTTGGCAAGCAGGAGGATATCGAAAAAATCAGAATGATAAACAAGGATGGCGTCATCATCCATTCCACCGACAAAGAAGAAATAGGAACGATAATGAACAAGCAGGCTAAGGCCTGTAATATGTGCCACGCCGGTGATACACCCCTTATTCATGCCTCCACGATGGATCGGGGGAGGATCCTCAAAAACGAAAGCAGCAGGAAGGTACTGGGAATGACCAAGGCTATCTACAATCAGCCGAGCTGTTCCAATGCTTCTTGCCACGCTCATCCGGCGCAAACAAGGGTGCTGGGAATGCTGGATGTGGTCTTCTCGCTGGAAAAAGAAAACGCCGAGATCACCGCCCTGCGTAATAAGACCATTTACCTTACCATTATCTTGCTTTTGCTCACGGGAACGTTGATCACCATTTTCACGCAACGGATCATCAATTGGCCGATCAAGGCGCTGCTTGAACATGCCAGAAGGGTCGGGGAAGGCGATCTGGACTCGAAGATCGACTCTACATCAAAAGACGAGTTGGGGAGGTTGGCGTGGACCTTCGACGGCATGACGGACAGTCTGAAGAAAGCCCGTCGTGAACTGGAAGACTGGGGGAAAAACCTAGAGACCAAGGTTGAAGAGAGGACTCAGGAAATAAGAAATATGCAGGATCAGTTAATCCGCACAGAAAAGATGGCTTCCGTGGGTCAGCTTGCCGCCGGCGTAGCCCATGAAATTAACAATCCCCTCACCAGTATCCTCATGTACGCCACGTTGCTGTGCGATAATAAAAAACTCGATCTGGAACTACAGAGTGATGTTTCAATTATTATCTCCGAGGCACAACGCTGCGCCAAAATCGTCAAGGCACTGCTAGAATTTTCCCGGGAGCATATCCCCCAGATGGGCCCCTGCTCTCTCAACAAAGTAATGAAGGAGACATTGGATTTGATGGAAAAGCAATTTTCCGCAGCCAATATGAGAATCCAGACCTCTTTTCATGAGGCGCTCCCGCAAATTCATGCAGATGCTGGTCAACTGCAACAGGTATTTATAAACATACTGATGAACTCATTCCAGGCAATGACGGATGGGGGGATATTGACCATCACTTCCGGCCTGACATCAGACAAAACTTCGGCCTATATGGAAGTGTCGGATACGGGCTGTGGAATATCGGAGGAAAACCTGCGAAAGATATTCAATCCCTTTTTCACCACCAAGGAAAACCGGGGAACCGGTCTGGGCATGTCAATTTCCTATGGTATTATAGAAAGCCATAAGGGCAGGATAGAAGTGAAAAGCAAGGTTGGCACAGGCACCACAGTCAGGATCTGGCTTCCCCTCGCCTGCCCGGAAGTGGCTGGCAAAGAAGGATAGCGCTCCCGTCACGGCAGCTCATCCACAGGCGTCTTGCCCGAAATACCAAGCTTTTTCATCAGCGCCTGAAAATTAGGTCTCAACATCCCTGTTTCCAAAGCCGCACGCGAGATATTCCCCTTGTTTCTCTCCAGTGCGTTCAATACAAATGACCTTTCCAGCGCTTCAATAGTGGTTCCCCGGATCAGACGTTTGGCCTCATTGAGTTCCTCCAGGGTGGACGGAACAGGAGATTTTTCCTCTCTGGCATCTAACCGTCCGTAAAGTTCAAGGTTTTCATTGGAAATTATTTCCCCTTTACAAAGCACAACCGCCCGCTCAATAAGGTTCTCCAATTCCCGGACATTGCCCGGATAGTTGTAAGAGTCCAAAAGTTCAACGGTCTCCGGTGCGATTCCCCGGATAGATTTACCCAGCTCAGCGGAATACTTATTAATGAAGCTCTTTATGAGGAGCGGTATATCGCCTTGCCTCTCCCGGAGCGGTGGCAGATCAATGGGAATCACATTCAGTCGAAAATATAGGTCTTCCCTGAAGGTCTCCTGGGCAATCATTTCCTTGAGATTTCTGTTTGTGGCGGCAATCAAGCGGATGTCCACGGGCTGCGGGTTGGTGCTGCCGATGGGCGTGATCACCTTTTCCTGAAGGACCCTGAGCAGCTTGGCCTGAGTAGTCAAACTGATGTTGGCCACTTCATCAAGAAACAGCGTCCCCCTGTCGGCCACCTTAAATAAGCCAATCTTGGTCTGAACGGCGCCCGTAAAAGATCCTTTCACATGACCAAACAGTTCACTTTCCAACAATTGCTCCACCAGAGAAGTGCAATCAACCGCCACGAAAGGACCGTCCTGTCTCAGACTGTGTTTATGAATCGATCTGGCCACCAGTTCCTTTCCTGTGCCCGTCTCGCCCCTGATCAGAACGGTACTGTCCGTAGGGGCCACCTGGATTATCCGGTTGTAGACTTTCTGCATCACCTTGCTGTCACCAATAAATCCGTCGAATCCCCGCCTCAATTGCAACTCGTCCCATAAATGTCTCGCTTCGGGGGAATCCTTTTTTTTTGATAAAACCTCCTGTACCTTATGGACAATCTGATCAGCAGTAAAGGGTTTCGCAATATAATCGGCAGCGCCGTTTTTCATGGCCTCCACTGCCGAGGAGATGGTAGAGTAACCGGTAATTATGATGACCGGAACGTCGGGCTGGAGTATCTTGATACTCCTTAAGACCTCCATGCCGCTCATCCCCGGCATTTTCAGATCGGTGAGTACAATGCCGAATTCCCTTTTCTGGATGCACTCAAGGGCGTCATATCCGCTTGGCGCAGTTTCCACGGAGAATCCCTGTTTCTCGAAGATCCTCCTGAGCCCGTCTCTTATTGCCGGTTCGTCGTCAACAACTAAAACTGCTTTTTTATCCATGTTTCGACCCTCATTAAGGTACTATTTTTTCAAGCCCGCCACCTTGCCCGCCGTCAGGCCGCGGACGACGCATTCTCCGCGTTTAATACACCAGGCACAGGCAACAGTCAAATGCTGATCCCGATCGGGATAAACTCAGCGAAACATGTATATATATAAATACAGCAAGCAACCTTCCGTATGGCAATGATATGTTTAATTATTCAGAGATGAATTTCCTTCATCTCTGACGTTTAGGTGCATAATGAATTATACGATTTACCTCGCAGCCGGGAATATATAGCGATTATATTTTGTAATATATTTATTATATCTGCTAGTTGTATTTTTCTGAATCTTTTTTTACTCCTGGCATGACGATTGCGTTAAGCTGATTAAGACTAATAAACGAGGAGGACGTCATGAAAACTACCACGATAAGCGCTTTATACTTGCTGTTGGCTACCCCGGCTCTTGCGGCAGCTAAAACCACCGATCCAGGGGGGATGAGCCTCATGGTAATCCTCTTCCTGGGGTTGGTGGCCTTGATCATGCTCCTCCAGTTGATGCCGGCGCTGATCATGTTAGGTTCTATGTTTAAGGGAGCCTTCATGAAAACATCAGCGGTAGCGTCTAGGAGCACCGGGGCGGAAGGCTGATAGCAGCCACAGGAAGCAAACGGGCAAGGAGCGGAATTATGTTTGGGATTCTTATCATGGACAACGATGCGGCAGTCCGCGGGCAAATGATGGAGATGCTCGTGGGAGATGGTTACGATGTGATGGTGAGCAAGACCGCCGCTAGCGGCTTGGGCGGTGTCATAAAGCGCCTGGCCCAGATTGTATTTCTAGGCAGTGAGGTTGACGGGCTGAATGCGGCGGATATGATCCCAATCTTGAAGAAATGCAATCCCCAGATCAACATCATTCTGATCTCGGAAGAAATTCCGTTGGCGGCCCTGCAGAAAGTGCGCCGTGAAGGGATATTCTATCATCTGCTCAAGCCAATCATGGCGGCAGATAAGGAAGAAATCAAACAGGTGGTGGATTGCGCGCTGATGAAAACCTTTAATACTAGAGGCATTGGCGCCCTAAATAACAATTTATTTCAATAATACAGAAGGAGGAAATGATTGTGGAACGGCTAACTGCTCTTTTAACCCTGTTGCTCTACACCACCATTGCCGGAGAGGCCCTTGCGGCCCCGACGAACAGGGAAGACTCCAGCGGTATACTGGTTTGGGTGTTTTTGGCTTTCTGCGCCCTGATCATTATCGCCCAGTTATTCCCGGCCATGATGATGCTCTTGGGCTTCAGAAAAGGGATGAAGAAAACAACCGCTGAGGTCACGGATAAAGTCGGCTGAGGTAAGGGCGCGAAGATTCAAGGACTGTGACAATACCGGTGCTTCGACTGAGAGTTGAAGTTTAGCCTTCAGGTTTCAGTCTATACAGCGGCATTAACAATCTTTTTTGCCAACGTGACCTTAAAAGGGGATGCTGTTCGTCGCAGGAAGGCCAATCAGAGGGGTGGGGTGGCTTCCCTGCCGGCTTGCCCCTCTGATTGTTTATTTTCCTTCTCATGTGTCTCCGTCTCCTCCCAACCGGTCCACATCTGTCGGAAATGCGCCAATGGCGCGTGCCCCAGGGTGGCCATGTAGATATGAACACAGAGGAAGGCAAAAAATGAGCAGGCGAGAAGATAATGGGTTTCAGCCAGGAACTTGATCCCCCCGATCGCGCTGATCCAACCCCGCAGAGGGTCAACATTCAAGAGGAGGAGCCCGGTAACTATAACCAGGGGTAGAAGCAGGAACATGATTATCAGATAGGTTGTTTTTTGAATGGCGTTGAATTTATTTTCCGGCGAGGGGGTATGGGGATTTTTCCCGCCTTGGAAATAGTGGAAGAAATAGAATAATGCCTGTTGTAATAATCCCCTTTTGATATCGTCGCGCGTGGGAATGTATTGTCTTAACAGGCTTCTTACTTTGAACAAGGAGTACAAAAAACCCAGAAGAAAAGAGATCGTGACAGCCAGGCCCGCAGTGTCGTGAAGTAAGATTGCTGCTTTGTATGTGCCGAATATATTGAAATATTCAGGAAATCTTATCTGCAGGCCAGTGAAGCAAAGGGTCACAATGCCCAGGGCGTTCAACCAGTGCCATATTCTCACCGGCGTGGGTGTAAGATATATTCGTTGCTTCGGTTTGGCGGATGACATGTCATCCCTCCTTTCTTCTTCTCCTGGTGAGGAAGCGTAAGGTGCCGTGAAGGATGGGCACCATCAGCCCCCCTGCTACGATCAGCGCCCCGATAATGCTGAGCGTTGTGCTGCGGGTAAAACCAATCATGTAGAAATCCGGGGTCCCGTAAAGCATATCCATAATGGCGCCTTTCTCCACAGGCAGGCGACGGTATGTTCCATCCGGCTCGGGAAAGGCGATAAAACTTGCCTGTTGCACATTTGGGCCTGAAGCATGGCAGAAAGTGCAATCATAGCGGTTATCCAAAGTTTGAAAGGTGTGTGTCACTACCTCCGGCATCATGGTTCCCAGAAGTTTAATATGCCGATATCGACTGTCTTTATTGAATTTTTTCAGCTCTTCAAGTGAGATCTTGCCATCTCCATTGTTGTCTATTAGTGTCGATACTTTTTCCCCCTCTGGAAGCAACAGCCGTAAATCATTGAAAATGATCGGTCTGAGCCCACTGCCGACTGAGCGTGACACGCCCGTTGCCATGTTCAGCAGGATTATGTAATTTTGGGAACCCGTATGGCAGCTTATGCAGGGCAAGGCATCAATATGCAGTGGTGCCTGGGGCAGCCATTTGGCGTGACTTAAAACTATTTTTGAATGGTTATGACATTTTTCGCACTGCACGTTCAAATCCCGTGCGGTGAGGGTTGCAAGCGGTCTCACCGCGTGCGGGTTGTGGCAGTCGGTGCAGCCAGCATAATTGCCATGTTCACTCTTCGCATGCTCGGCAAAGATTTCGGCATGACATTCCTTGCAGGAAACCTTGGGCGGTCGAACCTTGTCCGTCGGATGGCGTTTACTCATCTTATCGTGGCAAGCCTCGCAGCCCAAATGCGAATGTGAGGTCAATTGATACTTCGCCGAATCAATATAAAGAGGGGTTCCCTCGAGGGACTTTTTGGCGTGGCAGTCTTGACAGCTTTTTTTGGTGGCCTCTGCAGGCGCTGTTGCCAGCAGCAGGAAGAGGGTCGCTAAAACAAGAAATGAAAATATCCCTTTTTCTTTATGCATATTTTCTCCCGAGGCAGTTCGGCTTAATGCAGGTACTATCAGCATTGCTGCTGGCACGACAAGATAAATATCCTGGATGGTTTGGCAAATCAAGTCTCCGACGCGTTTAGGGTGTGCGACAAATTTATGGCTGTCCTAATCTGTCAGGGCCTATACCCCCCCCTTTCCCAAAGGGGGGGGGCGTCTAGACCCCCCTTTCCCAAAGGGGGGGGCGTCTAGACCCCCCTTTCCCAAAGGGGGGGGCGTCTAGACCCCCCTTTCCCAAAGGGGGGCAGGGGGGATTTATAATAAAAGCAATAGGTTATTTTTAGTTCGTCAAATCTCCTCCGACCCCTCTTTGGGAAGAGAAAAAGCCGCGCTACCCATAAACTTGTCGCAGACCCAGGCGTTTATTATTTTAATTGGGAGCATATATGCTTTTTGTGCTAGGCCGTCAATAGTTAACTTGTTGTGTCTTAACAGCATTTGTTCGTCATACCTGGTCGTCTTTGCTGGTAAATTTCCTTTGACCTACCAGCTTCTCTTGCCTTATATTGCCTCCGCCGAACAGGAAATTACTATAACATCAATTTTCGGCTTCATACCGGAGCATAATGTTCAAAGGATTCATTCTCGACCTCGACGGGACGGTCTATAAGGGCGACAACCTCATTCCCGGGGCGGCGGAGGCAATCAAGCAGCTGCGCGAAGCGGGCCGCAAGGTGGTTTATCTGACCAACAAACCCCTTGAGACCAGGGGCGATTATGCGGCTAAACTGACCCGCCTGGGCATTCCCACCCGACCGGATGAGGTGGTGACCTCCTCCCTGGCAATGGTCCGCTATCTGCAAAATGCGGCTCCCGCGGCCAAGCTCTTTGTGATCGGCGAGGCGCCCTTCAACGCGGAGTTGCTGGAGGCGGGATTTATCATCACCGACCAGCCGGAGCAGGTTGAGTATGTTGTCGCTGCCTTCGACCGCACCTTTGATTACCGCAAGCTAAACATCGCCTATCAGGCGATCAAGCGGGGCGCCCATTTTGTGGCCACCAATCCCGACCGTACCTGTCCCACGGAAGACGGCGACATCCCGGACTGCGCCGCAACGATTGCCGCGTTGGAGGCCATCACCCTGAAAAAAGTGGAAGCAGTAGTTGGCAAGCCCTCGCCAATGATCATCCAGGCGGCTCTGGATATTCTGGGACTGCCCGCGGCGGATTGTCTACTTGTCGGTGACCGTCTGGAGACCGATATCAAGCTCGGCAATGACTGCGGCACGGCCACGGCACTCGTCCTGACCGGCGTTACCGACGAGGTCATGTTGAGGAAATCCGACATCTGTCCCGACTTCATATTTGAGAGCATTGCCCAGGTGCCCGATATCATTTTCACTTAAACGAAGTCAGGAAAACGCCAGAACAAGAGAGGAATTGCTATTGGAGAAGTTTCGCCGATTCACTGTATCCATTGCCAGAGAAGCCGGGTCGTTGCTCAAAAGGCGGCTCCATGAAGCTCACCAGGTGGACTTCAAAGGGGAAAAAAATCTGGTTACCGAAGCGGACCGACTGTCCGAGGAACTTATCATCGGCCGGATAACCTCCCGCTATCCCCAGCATGATGTTCTTTCGGAAGAATCACCCGGAACCGCCCTGGGGTCTGATTACCGCTGGATTATCGACCCGCTGGATGGGACAACCAACTATGCCCATGGCAACCCCGTATTTTCTGTCTCTATCGCCTTGGAGATTGGTGGGGAGATCCGCCTGGGGGTGGTATTCAATCCGATGCTAGGCGAGATGTTTGTCGCCGAAAAGGGACAGGGCGCATTTCTCAATGGCCGCAGGATTTCCGTATCCAAGGTTGACAATCTGGAGGCAAGCCTGCTTGCAACCGGCTTCCCATACAATATAAGGACCGCAAAAAACAACAATATAAAATATTTCAACCATATGGCAGTATCATGCCAGGCTGTCCGGCGGCCCGGTTCAGCGGCCCTGGATATGGCCTATGTGGCGGCAGGGCGGTTTGACGGTTTTTGGGAGCTGCAGCTGATGCCCTGGGATGTGGCAGCGGGGTTGCTCCTGATCCAGGAGGCGGGAGGGGTGACGACAGAACTGTCCGGCCGGCCCCATCAGCTTTCTTCACCGGATATCGCCGCGTCAAACGGGATAATCCATCAGGAAATGCTTATGCAATTGAGGCAGGCCGAGACCATTTAGTTGGTGGCAGTTATGTTTACCAAAAGCTGTCTGGCACGCGGACCGTCAAACTCGCAGAAGAAAACGGACTGCCACATACCAAAGGCGAAGTCTCCCTTTTCGATAAAAATAACCTCCGACGGACCCAGGATGGCGGCCTTGATATGCGCCGCCGCATTCCCCTCGATGTGGCGATATGGGTCGTTTACCGGTATCAGTTTTTCCAGACTGATCAGGATGTCCTGGGTCACATCGGGGTCAGCATTCTCGTTAATCGTTATAGCCGCCGTGGTATGGGGGACGAAAAGGTGACAAATGCCGTTTACTACCCCTGTTTCCTTCAGTAAGGCTCGCAGTTGATCGGTAATGTCGATCATTTCAATTCGCGCCGCGGTTTTGATGCTGAGTCTTTTCATTATCTTCTCCTGTGTTTAAGTTCCCCTGGTCCCTTCCGGGGAACGCCATTTGATAACAAGAGCTCCTCCCGGTGACCAAAAGAGATGGAATTGTCGATAAAATAGATCCGTTGGGGAGTCAGTTGATAAAAAATAACGCCGGAGATCTTCTTGAGGACCGTCAGGTCCAGCTTGGAGGGCGAAAAGAGCAGCTCCTTGACGCCGGGGAATTTTTTCGCATAAGTTTTGGCGAGCGAAATGTTGTCCCTAATTGTTCCTACGGGCTGCGCCATCCCTTCTAATTGGATTCCCTTGATGTTCAGCCAAGCGCTGCAATCCTCGCTTATTGTGGCCGCCACTCGTGGATTGCCGGCAATATCAGTCCCGTGTCTGCTGTCGGGGCTGCTCAAAAAATATAGAACAAAACCGCGGTTGACATAGAAAACTGTTGCCCCGTGAGGCAGGCCGTCTTGGGCCGTGCAAAGCGTAAGGGTATTGTGGACGTCAAGATACCGGAGGACTTGCTCTTCGTTTTCCATGTTGACAGAATGGTTTCCGGCGGTAAAAAAGTCAAGAAAAATGTGATGGCTGGGGTAAAGATTCAGTTACACTGAATCTTTACTGGCTGGGCTGGGTTTGTACCTGAAGCGCTGCCGCTGTCCGTAATTATCTGCCCTGCCCCAGTAGGAGCGCCGGAATTGTTTTCAAGATCAGAACTATATCCAACCGTAAAGACCAGTGGTCAATGTAATCCATATCCATATTCATCCACTGGTTGAATGGAATATCGTTTCTTCCGGGCTGGACCTGCCAGATACAGGTAATCCCCGGCTTCATCGAGAGGCGCCGGCGTTGCCAGAGTTCATATTTTTCCACTTCAGCGGGTGTTGGCGGTCTGGGCCCGACAATACTCATCTCCCCCCGGAGCACATTTATCAACTGGGGGATTTCATCAATGCCGAATTTCCGTAATAGTTTCCCGATATAGGGAATGATGCGGGGGTCATCCTTGATTTTAAATACCGGGCCGTCGGCCTCATTGCGCTCGATCAGGGTGTACTGCTGCTCTTCAGCGCCAACCACCATAGTGCGAAATTTGAAGAGGGGAAATTTTCTGCCATCCTGACCGCTGCGAATCTGCTTATAAAAAACAGGACCGGGAGAAATCAATTTGATCAGACAGGGTATAATCAAAAACAGCGGCGCGGCAATGATTAGCCCACAAATGGCCAAAGTATAATCCATGATGGCCTTGATCGCCAGGGCGTCCTGATTTTTCTGAACCCGGCTGACAACGAGCGCGGGCTCAGACAAAAACTGCTCCACCCGGACGGAGTGAAAGGCATGGATCGTCATGAATTTGCGAATATACCAGTAGGGGATAATTCGGACGGTGATTCCAAAGCTGTTGATAAAGGACAGGTACCACTCGGAATTTTTAATCTCGTTCAATGGCATGGTGATCAGCACTTCATCGACGACCTGATTGAGCAAAATAGTCCGCAGATCATCTAACGTCCCAATTACCGGGATTCCACAAGCTACCGTTTTTCCGACATCCACCGGATCAGTTTCGATACAACCCACAATTTTAATGGTGGATCCCTTTTGATTGCAGACCATTTGGATGAGTTCCTGCGCGGCGGTCCGGCTTCCCAGGATGAGGATATAACGATGGAAATAGCTATCCCGGCGTTTGGATGTAACCAACAGGTCGAGCAGCACCCGCGCCATAATAAGAACGATCAAATCAAGGACATAAAATAGCAAAATCAAGAGACGGCTGACATCGGTGATTTTTAAAATATACAGGCAAACCAGTAATACTGCGATACTGATGGTGACTGCCTTAAACAGCTCCATCACCAGAGGAAACGCAATTTTCACGCCATAGCGGTAGTTTACATTTACAATATCCAGGATTATATACCAGATGACGATGATCAAAAGCAGTACGTAATAATAATTGGGAGTCGTGGTCAGTCCTTCAAAAGGACCGGCCAGCCAGCTTTGTTTGATGGCGTATGCGGCGACAAAAGCCATTACTGTCAGAAAAACGTCTGCCGCCAGTTCAATCCGTCTTAACATCTGTCTGTCCTGACTCACCATGGGATTATCATTAACGGTACAGGCTCGTGCGATATAAGCGGTCATGCTCGCCGCAGGCCCTCTCCCAACTGAACTGCCCGGAAATCATCGCAACTGCCTGCTGCCTGAAGTCATCATACTGCTTTTCCGTCATAGTTTCAAGATGATTCATGTGGCCCAAGAGAGTATTAATATCCCCTACCGGAAAGGTCAGGCCGGGGAGGCCTGCCATCAGTTCCATGTGGGGGCCGATATCGCTTGTAACGCACATTGTGCCATAGGATAAGGCTTCCAGCAGAGTTATTGGCAGTCCCTCCAATTCGGATGCGGTTACAAAGGCGCGGGCATTGGAAAATAGTTCTTCCAGGACAGCCCCGAACTGATAGCCGGTGAAAATGACCGACGGGCTGTTCTTGGCAAGCTTTAGCAAGTCATTCAGATACTGTCCGGCCGCGGCATTGTCTCCCACAATCACCAGACTATATTCTCGCGGTTTCAATAAATAGGCTTTAATAACATCCTCCATCCGCTTTTCGGGAACCAGGCGGCCGACGCACAGAAAATAGCTTTGGGCCGACAGGCCCCATTGCTTGATCAAATTTGGCTCTCGGGGTGGAATCGGCGTAATCCCGTTGGGGATATAAAAAGTATCGACTTTATGGACGGAAGCAAAGTACTGCTTAAGTTCGCGGGAAACCACAATCCGGTGTTGTGCAAAGAGAATTGCGCACAGCTGGCCCAAATAGATCAGTTTAGACGCCCACCAGGGCCATTTTTTACGCTGCCAGTCGAGCCCGTGACAGGTGAAAAAAACCTTCATCCGGGGTCGGAAAAGACGGGGCATCCAACTGAAGAAAGAGGGGCCAATCCCATGAATATGAACGATATCCGGATTGGTAAAAAGAATATGAATCAGCGAAAAAAACGTGTGTAACAATGCGTCGGTATATTTGAGGTTAAGGGTAGGAAGGCGAACAATCTTGAGCCCCTTATAATATTTCACGCCCGGGGGGACATAGTAGCTGCGGGCATAGATGGTAATATCATATCCCTGCTGAGCCAGGCGTGAGTAGAGGTTTTCGCAATGATGCTCGACACCGCCCCATGTCGCCGGAATTCCCCTTAAGCCAGTTGCCGCGATTTTAACCATTTTTATCCCCAAATACCCATAAGCTCTGTTATGGTGTTGTTAATGTTGAACCGCTGGTACACCTCCTTAAGGGCATTGCGGCCGTAATCAGAGGCAATACCGGGGTGGTCAAGTAAAAAAATAATTGCGCAAGCAAGCTTCTCCGCATTGCCCGGGGGAACCAAGAGACAATTGTATCCGTGTTTTAAGATGGCGCGGTTTCCGGGAATATCAGTGGCAACAATCGGTTTTCCGGCTGCCATCGCTTCCAGAAGCGCAAGCGATGTCCCTTCTGAAGTGGAAGGAAGGACAAAAATCTCTGTTAAGGCCAGGATCTCAGGGACATCATTTCTGCTGCCAAGGAAGGAAATCGCATCGCAAACCCCCAGATGCAGACTCTGCTGCACAAGCGATTCCCGCAGGTCGCCATCGCCTGCTAAAAGCAATTTCACGTTGACAAACCGGCTGGTCAAATACGGCATGGCCGCAACCAGATGGCAATGCCCCTTGGGAGGCATCAGACGTCCGACGGAAGTTACCAGCCGCTGCCCCGGCAAGGCGTTAATATTGGACAACAACTCCCGGTTGGGACGGGTGCCGGCGATTGCCTCGACATCAATCCCATTGATTATGACCCTGATTTTTGCAGGCGCCAGATGAAAGATGCTCTGGAGTTGTTCCGCCACATCAGCGGACACGGCGACCACGTAATCCGTCAGCTGATAAAGCGCCCTGGTTGCGCCGATGCGAAAGTAATTTCGCCAGACGCCAGCCTTTCGCTCCGGCAGTAGAGCCGGATAATGCACGGTAGAAATAACCCTGTCGGCGCGATAGAGCCATCCCGCCGGAATGCCGATAAATTCTGCATCCGACAGGTGGCAATGGACTACATGGACCTTATGGCGCCGGCACAGTAAGATGACATCCCTGATGTTTCTATAAAAATAGAGAAAGAAAGCAAGAGGGTTATATATGCTGGCTCTGGGTCTGTTGAAGCAATAGACCGGCACTCCTGTTGACTCAATTCGCGCCTTGATTGTCGTATCGGGTTGAATCACGCAGACGATGGTTTGGTAGTTAGCTCGGGGCGCCTTCTCTGCCAGAAGCGCCAGCAATTCCTGAGCGCCGCCAACATTCAACGCATCAATCACATGGAGGATCGTCCTTTTCCTCCCCGGCATTTCAGCCACAATCAACCCATAATCTTATATAGTTTTGGGGGTACGGGAAACTTACGGTCATTGAAAATCACCCCGATCGAATTTACACCGAATTTTTGCAGTTTATCGACAGCCAGCCTGCTTACTTCATACCGGGAAAATCCATAGCGACATACCAATAGCGTCATGTCAACGACCCTGGCAAATTCTATCATAACGGGGCTGCTGAGCAACGGCTGGCCATCGATAACCGTCATGTCAAAATTTGTCCGGCAAAACTTAAGCAGGTTTTCGATGGGTTCGCGCGAGAGCATATTGCTGCCAACATTTTTTGCAACAGCGCCGGCTCCGGAAGGCAGCAAATAAAGCCCCGGATACTGGGTTGGCACAACCAGAGAGGCCAAATCTTTCTTTTCGGAAACAAAGGAATAAACACCCGGACGTCTCTGGGTATTCGGGATCGCCGTATGATTGAGATTCGTATCTACATACAGAACCTTCATGTTGTATTCTTTGGACAAAAACATAGCCAGGTGAAAGGAAATCAAAGTGGTCCCTTCTTGTCTGGCTGAGCCGCATACCAAGAGCGTCTCAACCGTTTGTTTTGTTTCCAGCATTATATTGGCCCAGGCATCCGCCAGGCTGTGGCGCATTTTGGCCAATGTTGGCGGATAGGGGGCGGAAGGCCTGCCCGATGGAATCCGCGGGATGAATCGTGAATGCACCGGTTTGGTCGTGGGTTGAGCCGCCCCTTCCTGATCGGCCTGGTTTGCCGACTGCGGCTTGGTGATGCGGCTGTGCATTTCATCCTCCAATAGGCCGGAGTCGGCTGAGCTTACTTGCTGATCAAGCGATTCAGACCGCAGCTGATATTGTTGCTGCTGATAGTGATTTTGATCGGTTTGGGCAGCAACAGGTCCTCCTCCGACCCCTTTGAGCTTGGAATATACATCTTCCCAGATACGCACAATCCCCCCCCCTTATCTTTGCCGACCCGGCAAAAGGCCCGGTGGCGGCGTTTAAACTAAATTCATCATCTTTTAACAACCTGAGACTTAACACCTTTTTTTTGCAGTTCCTGTTGCAGTGCCTCGGCTTCGGACTTTTTTTCATAAGCGCCTAGATACAAGCGATAGCTGTTTCTGCCCTTCTGGATTACATAAGGGAAATGGCCGGCTTGCCTTAATTTTTCAAACATGTTGAAGCTGTCGGTTTCATTTGTAAATTCCCCTGCCAGGCAGGCGTATTCCGTTTTTTGAACCTGGGCATTGGCGAGTTTGTAGGTGCTGATTATTTTTTTCGCTTCATCTTCGCTGGAATAAAACCCGATATAGATTCGCCACCAGGCGCCCATATCGCCTAAGTCTACCTTAACCAGATAGGCATTCAATCCCAGTTGCTTAATTTCAGAAATCTCCTGTAGAGCACGCTGTGGCTGCTGATAACTGGTAGCTCGGAGCGAAAAGGAATGAAGGGCAGGCTGCTCCAAGCTTGCTGTTGAAGAGGGCTCCATTTTAGTGAACTGCTGGGAATGTGGGGAAGCCGCCTGCCCGGGGGTGGCGCCCGCCGCTGTAAAGGACTCAGTCCCCGGGGGCATAGTCGGAGTTTCAACCGGCGGTTTATCAGCCATCTCTTCTTTCAGGATAGGAATTTCCACCGGGGTCATTTCCGTTGGTGCCGGCGCCGGCGCCATTTGCGGATCTGCCTTGGTAAATGGCGAAATAAAATTGGTGAGAGCAATGTCCTGCAGGTAATAACGGTACAGGAAAAAAACAGCCAGAATCAACAGAAGGACAACGACAGTACGTGTAATGGCTTTGCTGAGTCTTTTATTAAGACCGGAACCGGCGGGAAGGGGTATTTCCGGCTGGTCCTCATCCCCATCCAGGGATGAAAAAATGGGAACCTGGCTAATGGTGTTATCTGCGGGAATATCTGCTGAAAAGGTGATTGCGGTTTGCGGCTTGTCCTTCTTAGGCGCAGCGTCCGCCGGCACCTCGTTTATAACAGGATCCGGCCTGGATGGTGTGGTCGAAGCCGGCAGGCTGCCTTCAACAAGCTTTCGGGCATCAGCCACAACGGAAGGCGGAATTGAAATCAATTGTTTGGATGCGCCTATCAGCAGGCAGGTGTCGCAGATGTTGTTGATCAAACGCGGGACACCGCCGCTGTATTCAAATATCTTTTGAATCGTTTCGTCAGAAAAAGCGGGGATGCCGGTGGCGCCGGATTTCATCAAGCGAAAATAAATATAATTTTTGGTGTCTTCGAAATTAAACCTAGCCAGGTGATAGCGCCTTTTTATCCGCTGATTAAGTGAGCTTAGGGCCGGTGTTTTCATTTCCTGGAGAAAAGAGGGGTGTCCCACAAAAATAATGATCACCGGAAAAAATTCATTGTAATTAAAAGTCGATAAATGTTTGAGCTTGGTCAAGACTGCGGCGCTCAGTTCGTGGGCATCATCGATTATCAGATAAAAGTGGGAATTCGAGGCGTCAGTCCTAAAACGCTCATAAATCATGTCCTGAAGAATTTCTTCATCTTCAGGAATCGGTGAAATTTCCAGACTGGAGGCCATTCGCCGCAAAATTCCGCCATAGCCTTCATTGGAAGTGGGAATATATTCGACCCGGGATA
The DNA here is from genome assembly GCA_947085375.1 of uncultured delta proteobacterium. Classification (GTDB taxonomy): domain Bacteria; phylum Desulfobacterota; class Syntrophia; order Syntrophales; family CAMTWB01; genus CAMTWB01. The sequence continues at coordinate 90,252 of CAMTWB010000007.1, read as the reverse complement.
GCCCCTTTTCTTTTAGGACCTTAATCAGCCTAAGACAAAGCAGGGTTTTTCCCATGCCATATTCGCCGGTCAGCACCACAAAGGGTTCCTGGGTATCGATGCCGAAGAGCAGATAATACCAGGCCTCCTTGTGGGTATTGGACACAAAAAAAGTGCCTGTATTGGGGTGGGTGCTGAATGGTTCGGTTTTCAAATGGTAATAATCTTTATACATGGTTATTAATTGTCCTCATGGGTGACTGAGATATTCTGACCCTTGATTGAGAAGGTAAAACTAATTCTTGATGACGTGTATACAGACCATCGGCAATTCCCGCAAATAAAAAAGGCACGGAATTGATAAAAATATTGTTTGAAGGCTCCACAAACAGGTTATTGGTCAGATAAACACACCAGATAGCAAGGATTGTAATCCGAAGATTGTTTCCCATGATCCCTGTTGGAGCCATCTTACCGGCCAACTGTTTAAGTCGTCTCAGGATCAATATAAGCAGGGTAAGATAGGCCAGAAATCCGGGAAGCCCCAGTTCCGTTGCGATTCCCAGCAGATGATTGTGTTGAAAAGTCCCGACCGCCTCTTCTACAATCGGGGGCATCTTCCCCTTATAGACCTTGGCATAATAGGTAGCGGGAATGAACTGTGCCAGTCCGACGCCCGTAAGCGGATGTTCAGAATACAATGTATAAGATATCTTCAACAAGGCCAAGCGGATACTCACTTCTTCAACCTGGGCAACACCTCCCGCCCGTCTATCCGCGGACAACAAGCGGGGCGACTGGGCAATTCCCAAAATCATTACCACCGCCAGCGGCAGTGCAATCAGCTTCCACTTGGAGAATGACGTCTTGTACCATCCCAGAAAAATAAACAGCGCAACGAGAAGCCCCAGATAGACAGATCGGGTCAGGGTAAAGAAAACAGCCGGGAAGAATAAGAGCAGGGAGCCTTGATAAAATGCTTTGGCCAGGCCGGTTTTTTTTTCCAATAGGTGAAGCCCGCTGATAAATCCGATCAGAATTCCGACCCCATTGAAGGCCGCATTTAGAAATGGCCCCCGCGCCCGCTCCAAGTGCAGCGGGGACACCAGAGGATCGCGGATGTATCCAGGGAAAACAAACTGGCTTAAGTCGTAGAATTCAAAAAAAGATATAATTGAGAGATACAACCCAAAATAGAACAGCGCATGGAAGATAAGCGTCACATCCCTTGCGCTGAAGATATAATTCTTGGCAAAGACAAACACCAAGAAAGGGAAAAGGTAGCCGGTTATAAACACAAACCAGGGGGAGACGAATTCAGGGGTAAGCGGAGTAAATCCGGTTCGTAGCATGGAAAGAAGGCACAGTAAGACAAAAATGCCCATGACTATTTCAATTGTTATGTTGGTTTGAAATCGCACCTTCCCGGTAAAAAGACCAGTTACCAACAGCAATAGGATGAGTGAAAAGAGCAGCCGCTCGATGGTAATATCAAATACGCCGGGGATCTTAAGAACATAAAAGGCGAACCCAAATACGGCACCGGCAATAGTCCATGATGCCAAAAGGATTGCCGGCAGAGTTGGCTGGTCATCCTTGGCGTCAACGGGCCTGCTCGCCGCCAGTAGCCACAGCAGTATGGTCGCAAACGCTATGATTATGAGCACAGCATGTATGTACACGGGGGTCGCCTTTGCATTGTAGTGTTACCAGCAGGGGTGTTTCGGGGGAGGGGGCTGGTTGTGCATGATTTGCGCGCCCTGCCTTAAGGCGCTTTTTACAGCGCCGTCCCCAAATTACACATTTGCCGACTTTTTTACGGCTTCATCACTTATGATGGCGCGGTAAAACTCTGATTACCCCTCCCCCGGTGGGAGGGGCAGGGGGAGGGGGATGTAAACATTCGGTATGTCTACCATTATCACCCTCTCCCCGTATCAAGTACGGGGCAGGCCCCAACCCTCTCCCATCAAGGGAGAGGGGGCCTTTTGACTTTTTGCCGTGCCATTACTTTTTACGAGGCCGTTAAACTTGGTATAGACCCCAACACTGGAACGTTCAGCTGCTTTTCAATTTCATAAACCGTCTTCAGACGGTGATCAAAGTGATCAACGGTTAAAGCAACAGCGACTCCCACAAAGATTCCCGCGAGCAATCCTCCTAAAAGTATGAGGAGGCGGTTGGGTTTATACGGTGCAACCGGTACCGTCGGCCTGTCAATCAAGGTCAGAAACTGCTTGTCTTGAGTCAGCGATTGCGCCATTCGGGCCTGCTCCATCTGGGCCTGGGTCCTGGTATAGGCATCTTTGACAATGTTGAATTCCTGCAACAGCGCCTGATAGGTAGCCTTCTCCCGGGCTATGACCTGTATCCGATCTTTTAGACTTTGAATGGTTTTTTCCAGTTGGTCTATTTTGGCCCTGATGCTGTTGGCCGTTATTCGTTGAGCGCTGACGGCTCTTTTCATTTCTTTTTTCAGGGAATCAACACTTAGTTTCAGCTCCTGTTCAACCTGCTTCATCGGTTCAAAATTTTCTTGAAACTGAGGTTTCATTTCGTTGAGTTGAATCTGCAACTGGGCAACCTTGTTTTTAAAAACCGTGATGGCGCGTCCCGTCACCTCCATTTCCGGCAACACCGCAGGAATGCCACTTTGGTTACTCTCCCGCTCAAGGGATACTATGGAGACCTGAAGCGCGGCCAAATCGGCTTGAAGCTCATGGTAACTTCGCAAAAACTGCGTCAAAAGAACATTGGGACCGACTTCCACATTTGCGCCTCCCTGCCCCAGATTGAGGATTTCCAAGAGGGCCAGGGCCTGCTTTGTTTCGAAGTCGCGGACTTTATTTTCCTTCTCCTGCATTTCATTTTGCAGCTTCTGGGTTTGCTCTTGAAAAAATGAGAGGGAGTAACTGGTTTTGCTATGAGAAATCTCGCGGTATGTTGCCAGGTAGTTATCTGTTACCAAAGATGCAATCCTGGCTGCAAATGTCGGACTGTGATCGGAAAATTCAACAATAAATACACTGGAACCTTCAAAGGTTTCTCCTCCCGGTGGGACGACATCTAGATTCTGTCGTAATTTGTTTATCTTTGTAATGATTTCAGACTGTTCCTTGGTATTGGGGTATGCTTGCTGAACAACCTTGGCAAGTACCCGGTTGGATGTAATAAGCTCCTTTTGATCCTGAAGAAATCGGCGCACCCTGTTGCGGTAATCAAAGGATGTTTCCTGCTGCAGTGGATCGAAACTCTGCGGAATAACAAGGGAGAATTTAGCCGTTGAGCGGTAGACGGAGGGAAGCGTCACGGCTAAGATGAGTGAAATAATAAAAACCGTCAGAAACACGATGACAATCAGCGGCAGCCGGTAAAACAGAATGAAAACAAACTCTCTGAATATATTTTGCATAACAGGATCGTCCTATTGTCTGGGTCCGATGAGTGGATTCAAATTGTAACTGGCGCCTAAGCTGGTCGTAAAAGGCAATACCGCATAAATGCCTCGGGTAAAGATTTTTTCAATTGTATCGAGTCTCTCGTCAAGCCGTGTTTTGGGGACATAGATAATGTCTCCGGGTTTTAATTTGATATTGGTCAGGGCGATCCCCGATCTTAGAGCTTTTTTAATATCTACTTTAAAGGCAATAGGCCTCTCGAGACCTTCATTACGGAAAACTGCAATTTCTTCCAGATCGCCGCTTCTTCTTAAGCCGCCAGCCAAAGCTAGCGCGTTCAAAACATTAGGTACGGAACCGATATCGTAAGCGCCTGGTCTTTCCACTTCGCCCAAGACATAAAGTTTGGGATGACGAATTTCCAGCAGAATAAGGGTGATATTTAGATTGCGAACCTGTTTGGCATAGCTTTCATTGATCAATTTTTCCAATTGGGCCACAGTTAATCCCTGCACATGCATGCCGCCGATAAGCGGAAAAGAGATCCGCCCATCCGGGGCAACGGGCGCAATCTTACTTTGCCCCCTGGCTGCGGTAGTGATAGCTTTTTTCAGCTCGTCAACTTTAACATTAAATGCTTCCAAGGCAACGGTAATGCTGGGGTTAATAAAGTATTTTTTGTATGCCCGATTTAGTTCCGTTGCCAATTCCATTGGCGTTTTGGATTCTACCGTCACATCGCCGATTAGCGGCATGGTAATTTTCCCGTCGGATCTAACCAGTACGCTGGAGCTGTATTGCGGATGAAAAGGAAAATTGACGCTGATTCGGTCCTGGACTTCCAGGCGATAATCATCCGCAGTCTTTTCGTATTTGAGATGATAGACGATTTCCAGCACGTCCCCCGGTCCCATCCGGTATTCTGGCACATAGGGAACCGCAATATTGTCAATAATCTGGTAATCCGGATGCAGCGCTGCCTTCTCCGGAGTAACCGTCAACCCTGTTTCCAGCATCTTAAATTGTTTTAGATCCTCAGCGGTTTTGATGCTCTTGTCGAACTGGGAAGGGACATCAGGAGAATGGCTGCAGGATGAAAAAAATAGCAGCGATGCCAGAATCACAATGGCAAAATAACACTGCTTGATAAGGCTCGGCGTAACAGGCGGCTTCATTGCTAATCCTCTCATGTGGAAACTACCAGTCGAATCAAGTGACCACACTTTTGATGAAGCGGTAAAGCTCCGATTTCCCCTCCCCTGGTGGGAGGGGGTAGGGGGAGGGGGGCTTAAATATTCGATATATCAACTATTATCACCCTCTCCCCAACCCTCTCCCATCAAGGGAGAGGGGGTCTTTTTACTTTTTACCGCTTCAGCACTATTGGTCATCGTCCATAATTCAATCAATCACCGTCAACGCGGGGAAAAATGAACTCAAAGTCATAGTGTCTTTCACCCGGCTTCTTGGCGGAATTCAAACCGTTTACAATTTTTCTCTTGGTAACCTCAGTCGGATCTGTTAAGAAGCGCTCCGTCTGGCTAATAATCTTGGTGCTCAAGTTGGCCAGGCGCGCCAACTCCGTTATGGTAAGCCCTTCGGCAATGCGCCGCTCCTTCAATCTGTTTGAGTTCATAGTAAAGCGTCCAATTTGGTTAGGTACTGCCCTGAATTAGGCTCTAATATACAAAACATCCCGAAAGCGTTTGGTCTCATGAGTACCCTTGCGCTGATGCTGCAGCAGGGCGCCCGCTCCCATCAAGGTAAACACTTCCGGACCTGGGCCGATTTTTCATCCCCTTTCCATCTCCATCGGAAATCTTCCCGTTAATTCCATACTATTCCACTTTGGCTGCAAAATATAGAAAAACAAAAACTTGTCAAGCATTATTTTTATATGGATTTTTTACCCTGTCGTCACCTTTTCGTGGCTTTCAGATATTCCAGGTGTTTCAGGACGCAGTTTATTTCTCCGTATGATATGTCGGCGCCCAGGGCCGCCTTCGCCGCTTGCGGCCAGGCATTGTTTGTCCTGGTAAAATATTCAGTAATTCGTGCAATTTTTTCGGCGGACAATATATTGTCCAGCGATAATTGGCCGGTTCCCACAAAATACGATAGATGCCCCTCGATGGTAGCTTGGGCCAAATTCCTTTCTGCCGCGATCTCCTGGACTGACCTTCCAGCCAGAAAAAGATCAAAGCTTATTCTTCGGGATTCCCCCTTTTCCCGGCCTTGGGGTTGGGCTTCCGTCTTTTCGTCACGGGGCAGCTCCATATTGTTTTCCCGGCGGAAATTAAGCGTCATTTTAAGTATTTCCGCACCATAGCTTTTGACTTTCTTCTCCCCCATCCCCTTAATGCTCCGCAGGGCCTGCCTTGTGGCGGGGAGGGTCGTTGCTATTTCTTTCATCGTCCGTAAGGGCAGAAGCCGGTGACCGGGCAGCCCCAGCGCTTCCGCCGTCTGGTCTTTCCATGCTTTGAGCAGCCGATAGAATTCAGGATGCGCGGAGACTGTCAATGCCGTTGAGGCTTTTGCCGCCTTTATCTCTGCCGGCACGTCGATTACTGCCTTGGCCCTGGCCTGAAGCAAGGCAATAAGGTTAAAGCCGGTTTTGCAGGCAGCCAGACTGGCAATTTTTATTCTTGCCTCTGACCGGAGGCGCAACAACGCCTCTCTGAGGGATTTGCGCAGTATTTTATTGTCCGTTTCAATATCACCCGCCGGAAGCACCTCTAAAAGATCGTTCTCTATCCGGGGGGAAAAATACCCACAGGCCTTCCTGATCCGTTCTTGCAGCAGCTCGTTCTTTTCTACATCCGGATTGGCTGCGATAAGCCGGCGCAGTTCGTTTTTGAATCTGTCGGACACCTGGGCTACCTCGGCCTTCAGGGTCGCATCCTGGCGGGTAAACGTCGCAAGCAATTCGGCATCGATGCTGGAAAGATTGTCCCTCAATAGCTTCAACAAATAGCCCAGAGGCCGCTGCAACAGGGAAAAATCGAACAACTCCAATAGCAGCCGCTCTTGAAAAGCATTTTTGCTGGCTGCCAATTGTTCTTCCCCCGGATTATTTTCTTCAATCCGGCGGATGAATTGATTAATCGTGTTATCGCTTTTCAGCGACCGGGGACTGATTGGGGTGCTCAAAACAAGCCCTTCGAGTGTCCTGCATCTGCTTAGGGCCACATACACCTGCCCGTGGGCAAAGGCGGAGTGGGCATCGATGACGGCCTTTTCAAAGGTGAGGCCCTGACTCTTATGAATCGTGATCGCCCAGGCCAGTTTCAGCGGCTCTTGGATAAATGAGCCGATGACCGTCTCCTTGATCTCCTTGCTATCTTCATCCAGGGCGTAACGGCAATTTTGCCATTCGACCTTTTCCACTGCGATTGCGGCGGTGTCACCAGGACAGATCACCTGCACCCGGTCTTCATCCAGTGCGGTTACTTTCCCTATCTTGCCGTTATAATAGAGCTTCTGGGGTGATGGGTCGTTTTTTACAAACATCACCTGAGCGCCGACCTTCAGGGTGAGCTCGGGATCGGTAGGATAGGATATTGCGGGAAATTCACCCTCCAGGCGGGCCTTAAAAGTCCGTGCCTTGCCTTTTAGGGCATTGAGTTGGGAAAGATTGATTTCCTGGGCCTGGAAATTATGGGTGGTCAGGGTGATGTAGCCATCCTCGTGGCTAGGTGAAAATCCTGGTATATGGCGGCTGTTCAAATCCCGGAGGGCCTTTTCATCCAGCCTGTTATCACGTACCTTGTTTAAAAGGCGGATGAAGGCCTCGTCCTGCTGACGGTATATGTGCTTAAGTTCAATGCTTACAAAATCGGTTTGTTGCAATGCCCGGCTGCTGAAGAAATACGGCGAATCGTAATAATTCTGCAGGATAGACCATTCATTCCCCTTGACCACCGGGGCCAGTTGCTGCAAATCGCCGATCATCAAAAGCTGCAACCCGCCAAAAGGACAGTCGCGGTCGCGGTAGCGCCTCAGGACTTCATCAATAGCATCGAGCAGATCGGCCCGCACCATCGAGATTTCGTCAATGACGAGCAGTTCCAGGCTCTTGATAATGTTGATCTTCTCCCGGCTGAACCGTTGAAACCGCGCGCTGTGAGACCTCTGCTCCTCTTCCCCAGGCTTTGGCATCCCCAAAACGCCCGCCGGAAGTTGCGGCCCAAAGGGCAGTTGAAAGAAGGAATGGATTGTTACTCCGCCGGCATTGATGGCCGCCACCCCCGTCGGGGCCAAGACCACCATGCGCTTGATGGAATTTCTTTTGAGATTGTGCAAAAAAGTGGTCTTGCCCGTGCCGGCCTTCCCGGTAAGAAAAACGTGACAACCCGTATTCTGAACGAACTCAGCGGCTAGTTTTAACTGCGGGTTGTCAGGCGCCATCACGGCCAAACTATAGGTTCATATGGATTCAGTAACATAAGTTAGACGTCTATATCTATCCCTCATTCTTAAACTTGCCCACGATATGACGAATTTGGGCAACAGAAAGATCGGCTTGCTCAGTTTTCGAATTGGTCAGAAAAACTGCTTTTAATAATGTGGTTCAATCTGCAAGATTTAACCAGCAGGGGCAATCTCTATCCCGTTTTTTAATATGTGCCTCAAAAGCGTTCCGGGTGTTGCTTTTCTTATTTGCGATGGTGCGAAGCCAAGAATATCCATCTGATAGGGAATATCCCATGCCGCTTTTCCTAAATAACCGGCACGGTCCCATAAACTCATCTTTTCAAACAAGGGCGACACAATGGCCAGATCTACGTCACTTTCCCTGCCCGCATCCAAGCGCGTCTGAGAGCCGAAAAGATAGACCCTTTCGACAGGTACGCCTAATGCTCTCAGATTTTCCAGGTACCGGGCAATTATATTTCTTATTTCAAGTGTTGCTTGAGCCACTTTATGATCCTCTTTGTTTCAGTAAGAATCCGTTTTGCCATGTCCCGATTGAATTCCTTGGACAACGTTCGAAGGTCTTCAGGATAACGGGTGACGAGACTGACATTATCAATCCGCTGTAAAAAATCCTTAAGATTCTCCGGCGGCGTTAGTTCTAGTTTCTGTAACAACTTAATCAGGTTGTGGATTTTGGGCGGCAGGTCTTCCGGGTATTTTTGTGCCAACAGCGCTTTCAGTATTTTTTCGACGGCGAGATGGCACATAAAAACGACATAGAGATACCTGCCCGCCTTATACATGGCGGCCGCCGTTTGAATATCGTAGTTTGAGGTAGCTACCCAGTTCTTAACGTCTTTATTCAATTCTGCCTCAGCTCAGAGGGTGTCGAACGTGGGGCGAAACGCACCCTGATACGGTTGTCAGTTGTCAAGAGAAAAGTCCTCTCCCTGCCTCTTTTGCAAGAGGTTGCGCACCGCTGGATTCCTACCCAAAAACTTTGCGAAAATGACATATTGGCACTTTTGCAATTGCCTCTCCATAGCGTGGTTCAATCTGCAAGATTGAACCAGCAAAAGATCATTACGCAGCCTTGACTTTTATTGGTAGAGATTCGGCATCAAGGGTTGTAAGGTCAAGAATATTCTGGGCATGTTCAATATCTATTCCAACTGGCTTTCCCTCAGCATCAAAATCGACCACAATCCCGGGAGCAACTTCACGGGCTTCCGCTCCAGGACGCTCGACAAGATGAATGTAAAGCGAATCGGTTCCAGCATGATAACTAAGTCTCATTTCAGCTCACCTCCTTAAAATCTCGGTCGAAAAAGGCATTGAGAATAGTCTCCTGGTCTGGAAGTGTCACAACGCGAAGATATTTGTTTCCGTATTCTGGGACTTGACCCCAAAAACGAAACCATCCATCAGGTTGCTCTTCTATATGCTCTCTGGAGGAAACGACTCGTTCACACCAGTCCTTCTTCAGGTATGGTCGTTTTGCAAGGACATCTTTTTCAAAGTAAATCGCATATTTAAACATGTCAATCGCATATGGTAACACGGGTCTCCCCCGCTGGTTCAATCTTGCAGATTGAACCACACTATTAAGAATATTTTCTCGTCAGCATGTAGTGTGCGTCTTGACGCACCATCTGTTTTAGGTGCGTTACGCTTTGCTAACGCACCCTACGACTTTGCCCATCCTGCGCCGACACCTGGCGGGTCAGAAAAGCAATGGCATCCTTTATTTATTCCCCGTCCTCTCCTGCGGCGGTCAGTGCCCGCCGATATAATTCTTCATCAATCCAAAATCCGCCGGGGCCTCGCAATTTATCTAATTCCGACTTTAGAAAACCAATGTATCCTTCCTGCTTACCGCGCAGCAAAACTCCTATAATGCCAGTCTTCACCAAATTATATACCTCCGCAATTCTGCGCGCTTCCCATTCATCCAGCAGAACCATGTCCGCCTTACATTCAATCGCCAAGGCGATCACCTCGGCTTCTCCTTCGTCTAAATCACGTTTTAGTAAAGGCAATATCATCGCATCTACAGGAGCAATAATCTCTATCCAACCATCTGCGCAGGCCACTTCCACCTCGGTTGCTCCAGCGCGGCTACTGCCTTGCTCTACGACTTCTATCCAGACTCGCGGTGTTATGACAATCCGTCCAAAAAGCTTTCGCAGCAGATTCAATCGACCAATCTTGGCCAAATGGATCAATGTTGACGAATCACTTATCACCGTGGGCATATTGAATATCCTCTTGGAGATCATCATCCGTATAATGGCGCACGATCTCACGCTGCCCAAGCAAGTCGTCAAATTCCCAATAGGTCAACTGCGCCAGAGTTCGCGCCTTGCCAAACGAAAGGGTTCCACGTTGGTACAAAGCCAATGCAAGCTCCTTTCGAAACTCCCGTTCAATCTCTCGGGGCGGCAATTTGACAGCAGCCAAAATCTCCCCCGGTATCTCTAATGTCAACCCGGTTGTTTCCATAAACTTTACCTCCTTGCTGGTTCAATCTTGCAGATTGAACCACACTATTAAGAATATTTTCTCGTCAGCATGTAGGGTGCCGTCTGGACGCACCATTTGTTTTAGGTGCGTTATGCTTTGCTAACGCCCCCTACGACTAATGTCAATCCGGTTGTTTCCATAAACTTTACCTCCATACTGCTCATACAAGGCATTAGACCGGGGACATATCCCCGGTTCTAACCGGAAGATAATATGGATATAAGTGATGTGTCCCTAATTCCCCACCCTACGACTGTCAAGAATCATGGTGGTTTTCAGGATAGACCAGACGATCTTTTCGGATTTCCCGTTGCCACGCGACAGGATCCGTGATCCCCTGAATGCCTCCTGTCCTCGCAATCTTCTCTAAACATTGCGCCATACGTTCTCCTTGTTGGGCTTGCATATCCGGTGGGGTCTTCATTTCATACAGAAATGTTACCAAGACTTCAATCTCCTGATCCTGAGATACTGCGATAGGACGGTCATCCGTCCATTTTACTCGGCTTCCCTTTAATCTGGCTTTATATGTATCTAACATAACGTATTTTTATTCTCCTCCCCCGCTGGTTCAATCTTGCAGATTGAACCACAACATTAAGAATATTTTTTCATCAGCATGCAGGGTGCGTCTGGACGCACCATTTGTTTTAGGTGCGTTACGCTTTGCTAACGCACCTTCGACTACTGGCTGTCGGCGCATGTAACCGATTGACCAAAGGGACTCACGCGCCCGGGCGGACGGATCGATTGGTCGTTGTAATCGTCTCCTGCACCGGGCAGGAGCAGTGTTGTGAACGCCGACCCCTCCGTACCCGCTACACCGACGTGGACATCCAGGCGGACGATTACCCAGTAGGCGAATTCCCGTGCATATGTTACGGTCAGCCTGCCGACTCCGTTTGCGTCCGTAGTTGCCGTGCGGGTGACCGAGGCAATACCCCCTGGATCCAGCCGGTTGTTGCCGTTGTTGTCTTCTCCAGGGTCAAGGATGCCGTTCAGCAAGGAGGCTTTCCTCGCCGGATCATTGTAGAAAGTCAGATCCTCGTTCGCGCAGGAATTTGGCGGTGACCCCGGCCAGGGATAAGGGGTATTGGGCGGCGGTGGGCTGGGATGATTTGACGACGTCAACGTATATGCTGGCGCCCATACCGCCCCTCCCCATGTGTGCTCGCCCTTCATATACACGACCGGCATCAGGCTGGCGGCAATGTTTGCGTCCTTGATGGGATTGCCGGCCGCATCAGTCACCAGGGCCGCGAAGTCCACCTGATACAAGTTCGGGTCGGCCTTTATGACGACATTTCCCGTCCCCACGGTGATAAACAATGATTTCTGCGCCACCGTCAAGGTCGTACTGGCGGTAATCGCCGTTCCGGCCACCGTCGCGCTGATCCTGACCTCGCTTTGACCACTGGGCGACAAGCCGGCCACAAATTGCACAACGGCCGAGCCGAAACTATCCGTGACGACGATACCGGAACTCGGCAATAGAGAGCCGCCGCTCGGATCAGTTGCAATGTTGAAATTTACGGTTTTATTCTTGACTAAATTATTTTCTGCATCCCTGACTATGGCCACGATGCTGCTTCTCTGCGTCGTCGAGCCCGCGAGATTGACGCCGATAATGGCCGGGTCAGCCTGGACGTCTATCCTGGCCGCTGTCGGGGCAATGAACTCAACCGCTAAGGTCGCAGCAGGCCCGCCGTCGACGGACGCCGTCACCACCGCCGGTCCGACGTTCGTGGAAGTAATCGTCAGGCTGGCCTCCCCGCTGCCATTGGTCAGGGCCGACGGGGCGCTTAATGTTCCCCGTGAGGAGGAAAAATCGACCTGGGCGCCCACGATAGGACCTGAAATATCGGTGTAACGAACAGTCACTGGTTCATTGGTATTTATCGCAATCTCCTTGCCGGCAGGCGGAGTACTGAAGGTCAGGGTTTTTGCCGTTGGATCGTTTAGCACTTTAATATTAAAGGCGCCGGTTGCATTCATGGCCGTGGACGTAGCCGTGATGACGGCAGTGCTTCCGAGAATATCCAGTGCCGTAAAGACTGTCGTGCCCTGCCCGCTGGCATTGGTGGTCACCGTCGTGGGGTTCAGGGTGTTGCCGTGGGTGCTGGACAAGTCAAGGATTTGATCGGGGATGCCTCGCCCCGCGGAATCTTTTAGCTGCACGGTCAAAATTGTCGTACCGTTTAATAGAACCTCATTCGTCTGTCCCGTGATCGTGACGACCGTTCCCACCACATCGATCTTCTTGGGTACTGATAAAGAACCAGTGCTGGCAGTAACCGTGATCATCCGGTTTTTCTGGTTACCGCCGGTATTTAACGTCGCCGTCGCCTGGCCGCTGGCATTGGTCAAGGGATTGGCAACAACCAGCAGCCCGGAGTCCGCCGTGAATGTTACCGTTTGATTGGCCAGGGCCCGGTTGCCACTGTCTTTGACCAGAGCGGTTATCGTTACAGGTGTTTCACCGCCGGAATTGAGCTGGGGATTGCTGACCAGCAGGTCAATACTTGCTGGCGCAGGAAGCGACGGGGTCGTTACACAGAGCTGGCTGCTCTGCGCGGAGTCATTGCCCGCTGCATCGAAAGCAGAAATGGCATAGCAGTACTGGGTATTCGCTGTCAAACCGGCGTCCACGATGGCGGGTGTGACGACCGACCCTTGCAATTCCCTGTTTTTATATACCTTATAACCGGAAGCCCCCGCCACTGCCGTCCATGATACATTGATTTGCGTCGCTGAGGCCGCCATCGCCGTCAGGCCGGCCGGCACCGTCAACCCCGTATTGGCACAGGCCAGGGCGCTAGCGGCCGATTCGCTGCCCGTGGCATCCAAGGCAGTCACCGCATAACAATATCTTGTAGAGGCCGCCAATCCGGTATCGGAATAAGAAGTTATTGTTTGCGAGGCCATAGCAGCAGAAGAACCGTCTCGATAAATCTTGTAGATGGTCGCGCCCGGCGACGCATTCCACGTCAGATTGATCACTCCGCCGGGGCCGGGGGTTACAGCCGCGGCCGTCAGACCTGTGGGGACAGCCGGCGGCGTATTGTTGGTCGTTACACAAACCTGGCTGCTCTGGGCCGATTCATTTCCTGAATCATTTAAAGATGATACGCTATAGCAGTATTGGGTGTTGGCCAAAAGACCCGTGTCCGAGGTCAATAAGGCAGAGACGGCCCTCCAGGATGCCCCGTTTTTATACAACCTGTACTGCGTTGCCCCGGTGGCTGCCAGCCAGGAGAGGTCGATTCTGGATTCCGATTTGGCGGCCGCCGTCAATCCTGCGGGGACAAGCAGACCCGTATTGGCGCAGGCCCGGTTGCTGGGAGCGGATTCGCTGCCCGTACCGTCAACTGCCGTAACTGTATAACAATATGTGGTAGCTGCATTGAGTCCCGTATCGGCGTAGGACGTCGATAATGATGTTGGGGGCGGTGGGGCCGATCCTTCGCGGTAGATTTTATAACTTGCCGCGCCGGTAGAGGCCGTCCAAAATAAGGATATGCTTGAGGTAGAGATAGCTCTGGCCGTCAAGCTGACCGGGAAGGCTGACGGCGGATTATAGGTAGTGGCGCACACCTGGCTGGAAGACAGGGACTGGTTGCCGTTGCCGTCATAGGCATAAATCGCGTAACAATACTGCGTGCTGGCCGCTAAACCAGCATCTGTCGCCGTTACCGTCGTAACAGACTTGAGCAGCGTCCCGCCACGGTATATCTTATAACCCCAAGCGCCCGCCGCTGCTGTCCAGGAGAGATTGATCTGCGATGATGATGCCGCAACTGCCGTAAATCCTGCCGGCGGTGCAATCGCCGGGGTCGTTGCGCAAATTTGCCCGCTCTGGTCCGATTCGCTGCCCGTTGAATCGCTGGCCGTGAGCGTATAACAATACCGAGTGTTGGCCGCAAGGCCTGTATCGGCATAGGCCGTGGCGGCAACCGTGTGGACCACTCCATTCCGGTATATCCGGTAATTGGCGGCGCCCAAGGAGGCTGACCAGGACAGATTGATTTGCGTTGTGGAGATAATGGTTGCTGTCAAACCGGCAGGGATCGGCGGCGGCGTATTCCAGGTCGTCGCACAAACGGTGCTGGTCAGGATAGATTCGTTTCCGGAAATGTCATAGGCGCTGACGTTATAACAATACTGTGTGCTTGCCGTTAATCCCGCCTCGACAATCGTTGTTACCGTCGAGGGTACGGATTTAAGATGGGCGCCGTTCTTGAATATCTTGTATCCCACCGCTGCCGGTAAGCCCGCCGAAGCCGTCCAGGAAAGATTAATCTGCCTCGATGAGGCGGCGACAACCGTTAAAGCCGTGGGCAAGGCAGGACCAGGCAAATTCGTCGTCGCACAGACCGTACTGCTCTGAATCGACTCATTGCCGGAAGCATCGTAGGCGGAAACCGTGTAACAATACTGCGTATTCGCCGCTAAGCCGGCATCCGTCGCCGCAGTCTGCGTCACCGACTTCAAGAGCGTCCCGCCCCGGTATATCTTATAACCCGAAGCGCCCGCTGATGCCGTCCAGGTGAGACCAACCTGGCTCGCTGAAGCCGCCGCTGCCGTCAGGCCCGTAGGAACAGGAGGAGGAGCAACATTCGTCGTAGTGCAAAACTTACTTGTCCGTGAGGATTCGTTCCCGGATACATCGTAGGCAGAGATTGCATAGCAGTACTGCGTATTGGGCGTTAAACCTGTATCGGAGGCCGTTGTCGTGGTTACCGACCTAAGATAGACGTCTCCCTTATAGACATTATACCCCGTCGCCCCGGAAGGAGCAGACCAGGAAAGGTTGATCTGCGTAGAAGAAACGGCCGTCACGGAAAATCCTGAGGGGATATCCGGCCTGGCGCGAATGACGCCGGTGTTTGCCGGATCGCTTAAGC
Organism: uncultured delta proteobacterium; assembly: GCA_947085375.1. Classification (GTDB taxonomy): domain Bacteria; phylum Desulfobacterota; class Syntrophia; order Syntrophales; family CAMTWB01; genus CAMTWB01. The sequence continues at coordinate 75,032 of CAMTWB010000007.1, read as the reverse complement.
CAGCCGTGATCCGGGTAGTTATAGCGCCGCCGGATTTGTTTGTCGCCGAGTTCTGAAAGGTATTGATGTTGGCGCCCAAGTCGCCTTTGGCGGCGGTGGCCGATAGGTTGGTCGTACCCCCACCGTTGGCATTTACCACCGTCAGTTGTGTTGTTCCTTGTTTGCCGTCGAAAAGCCCGTCCTCGGCATCCCTAGCCAAGGCGATGGCGAGAGAAAAGGGGTTCAAACCGTTGACAAGGGCGCTTTGAGAAATCCCGGCCAGGATCAGGGCATAGTCGATCCTTTTTTGCGAGATGCCGCTCGCGGAATTGGCGACGGTGGGATCTATGGGGGTGTCTTTAATGATGTCTATGCCGCCGAAATACTCGCCGATCTTGGTATTAGCCGCATCAATGGCCGTGGCAACTGCGGTTTTGTTGACGGCCATATCCTGCAGGGCGCGGAGGGAAGCCATATGGGTCAGCGGAGTAATGTTGATTGTGACCGCATCTTTTGCGTTGGACATGAGGGCGCTTAATTTATCCGTGACGGCTATCTTCTCTACCCCCGTGGCCCAATCTTTGTGGGTTCCTCCTGTGCTTTCGACAAGGATCGGTCCCGTATAGTTCAGATTTAAGGTATAGCGCCCGTTTGCGTCCGTCGTTGTCGCCGCACCGATGGCATCGCCCCGCGTCCCGTTGGCATTGATCTGGTAGGCCCGCACTGATGCACCCGCAATGAAGCCGTCCACGACGTACCCGGTAATTGTTGTCGTTCCGGCAGGCGGTGTGGGGGAGGGCGATGGAGAGGGAGAGGGGGCATTTTCTAGGCCGCCTGTGCCGCATCCTATAAGCAGAGATAACACCAGCAGTAAAAACAGGTTTTTTTTCAGTGCGGAAAATAACCTTCCCATCGCGATCTCCTTGTGAACAAAGTCATGCCGTAATTAAAGGATTGCACAGACCTCGGCACTCTGGGCCGATTCGTTTCCTGCTCCATCAAAGGCCGAAATTCGGTAACAGACCTTAACTTGGGGGCTCAGGCCCGTGTCTGATACCGATGTTGTTTCTACCGTCTTAAGATATTTACCATTTCTGTAAGCCTTATAGCCTTTTATTCTCCCGGAATCATCGGCTGACGGGTTCCAGGATATTTTAATTTCGGAAGAAGATACGGCCGTAATTGCAATGCCATTGGGCACCGTGGGTGCAACCTTGTCGGCACTCTTGCCTTTCTCCTTGCCGCAGCCGAATATTGCAAGCGTCACAAATAGAGGCAATACTAATAATATTATGGATCGTTTCACAATTACTGTTCCTCCCTGATTATTATCTGTCCCACCCAGTTGCCCCCGCTGGTTCAATCTGCAAGATTGAACCACAGCATTAAATAGCAGTGCCAAGTGCCATTGGTCAATATTTTTACTAGTGTGGTTCAATCTGCAAGATTGAACCAGCGGAGTGCAATATCTGCGCAATAATCCGGACGAGACTTGAATTCGTCTCTCCGAAAAACAATACCCATAGGTTTATCCAAAACACGTCCACCGGGTTTTCGGAGGGCCATGCTCCGTCATGGCCGTAAATAGAACTTCGCAAATTACGTACCGGACAGTATTGGGGCCAGCCTCATTTATCCACCACCTTGAATTCCCGGGCCAGGCGCTGGGCTTCTGCGATCTGGGTCGGCGTCATCCAGGCGGTTATCCGGTCCCTGGCTGCTCTGGCTGGGGTCCCGCCCTGCGCGGCCGCCAGGGTGAACCACATGAGCGCCTGGACTTCGTCCAGTTGAACTCCGTAGCCCTTCTCGTACATGGAGCCCAGCGAGAACTGGGCCTGGGCGTTTCCTCTGAGCGAGGCGAGTCGATACCATTTTGCCGCCTCCACAAAATCCTGTGGCACTCCCTCACCCTTTTCGTACATGTAGCCGACATTGGATTGGGCCAAAGGATTACCCTGCAGGCCCGCCTTCTTAAACCATCCGATTGCCTCGCGGTAATTCAAAACGGTCCCCTGGCCAAAGTAGTACATCAGGCCAACCTTAAACTGGGCCAGATGGTCGCCTTTTTCCGCCGACTTGAGCATCTCTTTGAGTGCCCGGGTATGCATATCTTCCGGTTTGAATTCCCGGGCGAGCCGCTGTCCTTCGGCAATTTGTGCCGGTGTCATCTTTACTGCCAGGTTGTCCCGCAACGTTACGGCTTCTGCGTCCCCCTGGGCTGCAGCCAGGATATGCCACTTGAGCGCCTGCGGATAATCTTTAGCGATAACGCCCGAAATGCCCTGGGCATAGAGGGCGCCTAAGTTGACCTGGGCGGCGCTATGCCCCTGATCGGCCGACTTGCTAAACCATTTGATTGCCTCCTGGTAGTCCTGCGGCACCCCCCGTCCCTGATAGTAAAGAGACCCAAGATTGAACTGAGCATCGGCATTGCCCCCTTGAGCCAGAGGTTGCAACTGCCGCACCGCCGCCGCCGGATCATCCGGGTTGTAGTTTTTCATCCCCTTTTGATACTTGGGTCCGGCGCAGCCTGCTGCGACCCCCAGCATGATGGCAACAAAGGCTATGAATGTCAATCTGGCCAAATGTTTCATGACGCCTGTCTCCTTGAATCCAGCCGTAGGGGCGAATGATTATTCGCCCCTACGGCTGTCCCGTCTGGATGCCGGCGACAGCGCCGGCCTTGAGAATATTGGGAGTAATAAAGATTAAGACCTCTTCCATTGACTCCTTCTTTCCTTCCCCCTTAAACAGCCACCCCAGGACGGGAATATCTTTCAGCCAGGGAATCCCGCTGGTGCCTTCCATGTTCTTTTGTCTGGTCAATCCGGAGATTACAATTGTTTCGCCATCCTGGACGATCAGGTTTGTTTCGGTATGCTTCTTTATTATAAACGGATTGCCCGCCACGTTACGAGTGGTATCAACTTCATCCTTCTTGATTATTATTTTCATCTTCATCGTCTTGTCATCGATGGTATTGGGAGTAATTTCCAACCTCAAGACGGCGTCCTGGAATTTCACCTCCGGCCGGCCATCCTTATCGATAGACACATAGGGTATCTTTTCACCGTTTTCAGTGAATGCCATTTGATTATCCAGGGTGGTAATCTGGGGGCTGGAAAGGATGTTCAGCTTGCCATCCTTTTGCAAGGCATTCAATTGTACCTCCAGGATATTTCCCCCGATGGCGCCAAACATGACCCCCAAAGACCCTGAAGCGGCTCCAGTCATGGCTGTGGCCGGGAAATTAACGCCAAATCCCTGCCCGCTGATACCCCGGGACCCGGAGGTAGGCGTATACCCCCCGGAAAATGCCTGGCCGGGCGGTGTTGTAGCCCCGGGAACAGACCCTATGCCGCCCGGGGTTACGTACAGCCCCTGGTCGCCGACCTTCTGACCCCATACTCCACCCCACAGGATGCCAAGGTCACGGGCCGTATCCTTGGTGGTCTCGATGATATTGGCCTTGATCGATATTTGCGGGGTGACTTTGTCCACCTTTTCGATCAGGGCAATCAGGCGGCCCATGTCCTCCTTGGTGGCCTGGATGATCAGGGAATTACTGTGCTCATCGACCCGAACAGACCCCGGGGGAATGCCTTCCCGCTGATCCTTCAAAAGCAGTTCCTGAAGATTTTCCTGCAGCGACTTAGGGGTGGCGTAACGGACGCCCACCACTCTGGTTAAAAGGGGCGGTCTGGCCAATGATGTTTCATCTTTCCTTTTGGCCTGGTCGATCTTCATCTGCTCCGCCAGTATCTTCTGCTCACGCTCGCGATGCTCCTGCTCCAGCTTTCGGCGGACCTGGTCGGCGGCTGCCCGTTCCGCCTCCTCCTTCTTCATCCGCTCCACCGTCATCACGGTAATGACATTGCCAACCCGACGCTTCGCGAGCCCCTTGATCTCTAAAACCGTGTCTAACTTCTGCTCCCAGGGGACATCCTTAAAGTCTGCGGTGAATGTTCCCTTGACATCATCACCCGCCACAATGCTGACCAGATCGCCCCGGCGACGGCTCTCCTCTGCCAAAAGCTGAAACACTCGGCGGATATCCATCTCCACAAAAACATCCGCCCCTGGCTCCGGGGGCTTCACCACCGGCCGCTCCTTCTCCGCCCGGGCGCGGGCCTCAAGCTCCAGCCGCTCCTTCTCCAGAGCCAACCGCCGGCGCTCCTGCTCCTCCAAAAGCCGCTGCCGCTCCTTCTCCAGGGCGAGCTGCTCCTTCTCCTTATCCAACTCCGCCTTGCGCCGCTCCAACTCCGCCCGCCGCTGAGACTCCAAAAGAAGCGCCCGTTCGGCCTCCTCCTTCTTCATCCGATCCAAGGTCATCACAGAAATGACATTGCCGACCCGGCGCTTCGCAAGCCCCTTGATCTCTAAAACCGTGTCCAGCTTCTGCTCCCAGGGGACATCCTTAAAGTCTGCGGTTAACGTACCCTTGACATCATCACCCGCTACAATGCTGACGACATCGCCCCTGCGACGACTCTCTTCGGCCAAAAGCTGGAAAACCCGGCGAATATCCATCTCCACAAAAACATCCGTCCCCGGCTCCGCCGGTTTCGAAATCGGCGTCACCGTCGGCCGCTCCTGCTCAGCCCGAACCCGGGCCTCAAGCTCCAGCCGCTCCTTCTCCAGAGCCAACCGCCGGCGCTCCTGCTCCTCCAAAAGCCGCTGCCGCTCCTGCTCTAAAGCCAGTTTCTGCCGTTCCTGCTCCTCCAGAAAACGCTGCCGTTCCTTCTCCAGGGCGAGCTGCTCCTTCTCCTTATCCAACTCCGCCTTGCGCCGCTCCAATTCCGCCCGCCGCTGAGACTCCAAAAGAAGCGCCCGTTCGGCCTCCTCCTTCTTCATCCGATCCATGGTCATCACCGAAATGACATTGCCGACCCGGCGCTTCGCAAGCCCCTTGATCTCTAAAACCGTGTCTAACTTCTGCTCCCAGGGGACCTCCTTAAAGTCTGCGGTTAACGTTCCCTTGACATCATCACCCGCCACAATGCTGACCACATCGCCCCGCTTCCGGCTCTCCTCCGCCAAGAGCTGGAAAACCCGGCGAATATCCGTATCAACGAACGCATCCGTACTCGGCTCCACGGGCGGTTTTGCCACTGGCCGTTCCTTCTCCGCCCGGGCGCGGGCCTCCAGCTCCAGCCGTTCCTTCTCCAACGCCAGCTTCCGCTGCTCCTGCTCCGCCAAGAGCCGCTGGCGATCTTTTTCTAAAGCAAGTTTTTGCCGTTCCTGTTCCTCCAGAAAACGCTGACGCTCCTTCTCCAGGACCAGCCGCTCCTTATCCTTCTCCAGCTCCGCCTTGGCTCGGTCCATCTCGGCCCGGCGCTGGGCCTCCACCAAAGAGGCCCGCTCCGCCTCCTCCTTCTTCATCCGCTCGACGGTCATCACGGTAATAACATTGCCCGTTTCCCTGCGGGTCAGGTTACTTACGTCAAGGATCACATCCAGGGCCTGTTCCCATGACACATTCCGCAGATTTACGGTAATTGCGCCCTTGACATCCTCGCCGGAGACGATATTGACCCCGCCCATTTCCGCCAGAAGCCTAAGAACGCTCTTGATGTTTGCTTCTTGAAAATCAAGGGAAATAGGCTGGGTGGTAGCGGCAGCCGCTGCCGCCGGAGAGGCTTCTGGGGCCGGCTTCTTGGCTGCTTCAGGCGGCGCCGGTTGAGACGCCTGAACGACGTGCGCCGGCCTGGCCGATGTCGTAGCCTCTTTATCCATCAGTGAGACGACATTAAAATCCAAGATGATGTTGCCGCCTTCACGGCGAACCGCATAGGGCACCCTCTCCTTTAAATCGACAACCAGATGAACGAACTGCTTGCCATCCAGGCTGACCTGATGTGGTGCCACCCGGACGATATTGCCGGGAACATTTTCTCCCTGCGGTCGTCTCAGGTGCTCCGGGACAAACATATCCTCCATCTTGACGAGCACTGATAAGGCCCGGTCCTCCACCGCCAAGAGGGGCAACTTGGGGAAGCTAAGCAGAGTACGATTGGACAGGGCAATGACCACCCTCTCCCTGCCGGGAGGCCTGCTGAAACTGATACTCTCGATATAACCGACATTTACATCCTGTACAAAGCCTGTGGCCTTGGCGGACTCAGCCGGGGAAGGAGCAGTTGCGTGGGAATATGCCGGGTAATTAACGATCCCGAAGATGGTAAGAATAAAGACAACAAACAGCCTTAGATAGACCAGCTCGTAAAAAGTTGCAAAGGCCTTGCATTTAGGACGGCTTCGTAAAAAGGACGAAGGCAAGGCGCGCAAATCACGAGGAATGAGGCGTACTTTTCGTACGCCGCAGTGACGATGGATGCAGCGCAACGCCGCATCCGGACTTTTTACGAAGTCATCAAGATAGATATTCATGGCCTCCCCTCTTGCCCCCCCGTATGAAGCCTCAGTTTGATCTCTTCCCGTTTTTCCTGACCGGAGGATCTTTTTGTCCGCTCTTCAATGATTACGTGATCCTGATGGATCTGCACCACCCGGCCATTTCTGGTTCCGATATCGCTTCCCGTAAGCAGGATATAAAATCGACCCTTGCCGTCTTCTACCACCGCCATACGGCTACCGTGTGCTCCGCCAATCCCCGTCAGCCGGAAGGTATCAACGGGGTAACGCAACAGGGGCGACAGCGGCAGCGCCTGAAGTTTTTCCCGATTCCTTGCCACTTGTGCATCCATCTCTAAAAATGGTTTGAACGGGTCGGCTTTAGCCACCAGGACCCTGCCTGTTTTGACCACAGTCCGCTCCTTCTTCATAGTCCCCGCTGAGGTCGAGGTGCTATTGAGGAGAACAACCAGAAAAATGAGACTGGAAATCAGAACCCTATTTGCTCTTTTCATCAGTCGTGACTTTCTTTCCATCTAAAGGTGTTGACTTGAACATGTAGGTTTTTATCACGGCCGATGTGGTCAGGGCATCTGGGCGTTCCTTAACCCCTGCCCGATCGCCTACTGTTATCTGATCCAGATTTATGATCCGGGGAAGCTTAGCCAGGCGATCCAAAAACAAGGCGGTCTTGTGAAAACTCCCGCTTACGGTCATATGTATCTGTATGGTTTCATAGAACTGTTCCTTGTCAGCCTCCGGCTTTTTCGCCTCTTCTTTTTTGGCTACCGGCTTTTGCTCCAAAGCCGGCGGCGGCGGAATTGGCTCAAAAAGAACAAAATCGAGGCCGGAAATCTTTCCCTCCTTTGCAATGGACCAAAGCAGCGCTGGGATCTCTTTGCGTTCGGGCAGTTTCAAGAGTGCCAATCTAAACTGCTCATCGAGCGCTCTTAGCTCCCGCAGATACTTTTCCTTTTGCGCCACTACCTTTTCCTGAGCGGCAATCTTTTTTCCCAGCTCCTCCAGGGATGATTGTAGCTTGGCCCTTTCCTCCCAGGCCGACTGGAGAAGGAAAAACCAGAAAAAATAAGCCAGGAGGGCATATAGGACACCGGCCGCAATTGCCTTGTGGCGGGGGGGAAGCTTTTTTATGTCATCTAATGATTCTATCGCCATAATCAGTTTCGGCCCGCTGGCCCCTCTTTAAGCGAAGTCCCCGGCTGATTTCCGAAAAGCCGACCGGTCACCACGAAACGCTGCACCATGCTTTTCTCCACCTCCTCCCGTTTGGAAACAACCAAATCAACATCGGTAAGGAAGCCCGATTTCTCCACATTTTTCATGAATTGCGCCACGGCCATGTTATGCCTGGCATAGCCGTCCAGCCGCACTTCGGTGCCCTTTTGAGCAACTTTGTTCAGCCAGACGTTGCCTATCGGCGTGAAGAAGCTCATTTCCCGGAAAAGCCGGAGCGCAAAAAGGCGATTATTATCCAATTCTTCAATGACCGCAAGTTTCTGCTCAAATTGTCTTTTTTTCTTCAGGTTAGCCTCAACATCCCCTACCTCCTTGGCCAACATTGCGGTCCTTAGCTCCATCGTTTTGACCTGGGCTTCCAATCTAGAGTTACTCCAACTGATGTAAATATAAAAAGAAGACAGGACAAGGATAAACAAAACAAACGAAGCTGCCAGGAAAAACACCTGACGTCTGATGTCCTCTTTTTTCCCCTTCTCCCAGTAGGGAAGTAGATTAATCCGGATCATCTGTCCCCCAATCTTCTTAAGGCCAGGCCCACTCCAACTGCCGCGAAAGGCGCTGCGGCGGCAATGATCGTCGGCGAAATTTTTTGGGGATCGACATGAATTTTCCTGAAGGGATCGACGATACTTGCCGCCATGTTAAGTCTATCGGCAATAACACGATCGAAATCGGCAATAGTTGCGCTACCGCCGGACAGCACAATCTGCTTGACAAATTCCCGGGCCTGGAACTTGAGGTAATCAAGAGAGCTCTCAATTTCCTGGATGATTGATTCGGCCTCAATGATTATTTTTTCGCGCAACTTCTCTCTCTCCGCAGTTTCGCCGGAAACCCCCGTTATCTTTATCAGCTCCGCTTCATCGAAGGCCACCCCCAGCTCGCGCCCAATGGCTTCGGTAATGATGTTGCCCCCCAGGGAAAAGGACCGGGTGAAGATGGAAATGCCGCCCTTGAGCACATTTATATTAGTGGCGCTGGCGCCGATATCGATCAGAGCAACTACCTCGTCGTCATCGAAATCATAATTTTCTTCATACATGGTCTCAATGGCGTAGGAGTCGACATCCATGATGACCACCTCCAAGCCTGCCTTGAGGAAGGCCTGCGTATAGCTGTCAACGACGTCTTTCTTTGCCGCTACGATCAGAACTTCCATTTGGTTGGGATTTACATCAGAACCCTTTAGAACCTGGAAATCGAGGTACACATGAGATATGTCTTCAAAGGGGAGATACTTGGCGCCCTCATCCTGGAGGAGTTCGCGTAGTTCTTCCTCGCCCATCTGGTTGAAATTGACCTTTTTTACCAGCACCGAGTTTCCCGAAAGGCAGGAAACGACCGGTCTTCGCTTACAACCGCAGGAGGAAACGAGCTCTACCAGCCTGTCGGAAAGGACCCCCGGCTCCAGGAGCTCGCCATTCACAATCGCCCCCCGGGGCATGGCTATCTGGCCAAACTTGATCAGCTCTGGGCCGCGGGGAGAGTCCTTGATGTCCAAGAGCTTCAACGAACTCGACCCGACATCGATTCCTATAACCTGACTGCGCTTGGGAAAAATGTCTTTCAAGCTAAACATGACGCTCTCACTTAGACCACAAAAAAAGCATTACCGGAAAAGCTCCTGCATCTTCGCTGAAGATACCGCCTGCTTATTGTGTAAAGCGGTACACCAGTTCGCCCTTGCCGGTCATTCCCAGCTCTCGGCGCGCAATCATTTCAATATAGGTCAGGTCTTCTTTGAGTAGAGAAATTATTTGCTGGGTTTTTTTGTTTTCCTGCAGTAATTGTTCATTTTGACTTTTTAAATCATGCAGACGCTGGGACAGGCGATAGTTGTCAATCAACCCGCGGTCACCAAAGATAATGAGAAGGCCACCCATAAAAACAAAAATTAAGAGATATTTTAGTAACTTCATGGCGTGCCCCACCTTAAAAATGGCAAGTGCGCCTCCCGAGTTAAAAAGCGCATGGCAGGCGTAATTCAGTTGTTTAGGTGTGGTTTTATAGCGATTTTTTTTGGCCTTGACAAGAACTATATTTGACGGGGTGCGCGACAAATTTATGGGTAGAGACGGTTTTTCTCCCCTCTTTCCCAAAGAGGGGTCGGGGGAGATTTCACGAACTAAAAGTAACCTCTTGCTTTCATTATGAAACACCCCTGCCCCCCTTTGGGAAAATCCCCCCTGCCCCCCTTTGGGAAAGGGGGGGGGCTGGGCCCTGCAAGATTAGGACAGCCATAAATTTGTCGCACGCGCTATTTGGCGGCTTTGTCAGAAGTCCGGTGGCTCAAGTTCTCCTTCATCTCTCCCCTTAATTTGTTCTGCGATTTTCCGGCCTCAGCGCCCGGACCGCGGCGCCGGCCTGCCACATTTCCATCTGTTTTACGGCTTCTAGTTCTTTGTTCAGACGTTCTCGATAATCCGGGGCGCTGTTAGCAGCAAGGACGATTCTGGTCTCCTCGCCGGAAACTACCTGCTCATAGAGCTTCTCGAACACCGGCGCAACAGCATCCCGGAAGGGACCCTTCCAGTCCAGGGCGCCCCGCTGGGCAGTGGTGCTGCAGTTGGCGTACATCCAATCCATCCCGTTTTCCCCAACCAGAATGATAAGGCTCTGGGTCAGTTCCTCCACCGTTTCGTTGAATGCTTCCGAAGGTGAATGGCCATGTTTCCTGAGGATATTGTATTGGGCCTCCATGACCCCGGCCAGGCAGCCCATCAGCACTCCCCGTTCGCCGGTCAGGTCGCTCACGACTTCTTTTTCGAAGGTAGTCGGGAAGAGATAAATGGAACCGATGGCCATCCCCACCGCCAGCGCCCGCTCGTTTGCCCGCCCGGTGTAATCCTGGAAGATGGCATAGCTGGAATTGAGACCGCTGCCCGCCAGATAGTTTGTCCGCAGCGATCTTCCGGAGCCCTTGGGGGCGACGAGAATAACATCTACGTCCGCAGGCGGAATAACCCCCGTCTGCTCCTTGTAGGTGATGGAGAATCCATGTGAGAAATAAAGAGCGTCGCCCGGTTTGAGCTGAGGCTTGATGGCCGGCCACATGGCCTTCTGACCGGCATCAGAGAGGAGATACATTATTATCGTGCCCCTCTGGGCGGCTTCTTCCGGCGTAAAAAGAGTCTTGCCGGGCACAAATCCGTCCGCTTGCGCCTTATCCCAAGAAGGGGTGCCTTCCCGTTGCCCCACAATTACTGCAACTCCGTTATCCCTCATATTAAGGGCCTGACCAGGTCCCTGGACCCCGTAACCGATTACGGCCACCGTCTCCGTGCTGAGTAATTTCCGGGCCTTTGCTACCGGAAATTCGTCCACCGTAACCACATCTTCAATCACACCGCCAAAATTAATTTTAGCCATAAATCCCCCGTTTTCAGTTTAGTTGACAAAATGTCATTTCTGCTCTAGTTCCAAAGCCACTACCCCGCCTCTGGTGTAATCGTCAATACCAAAAGATTCCAAAAGGGCAAGGGCGGCCATGATTTCCTTCTGATCCCCGGTAATTTCCAGAATAAAACAGCCGCTGTTCCTGCTTATCAGCCGCCATCCCCGTTCGGCAATTATCTTTTCCAGCAAAGAGATTTTATCCCCTGCCGCCTTCATTCTAACCAATAGCATCTCCCGGTGAATCGATTTCTGGGTGGAAAGATTCTCCACCTTGAGCACATCAACGATATTTTTCAACTGTTTTTCAATCTTTTTTATTACCTCCCGGCTATCGTTAGTGGTAATGACAATCTTGGTCAGGGCGGGATCACTGGTTGTATTGGCCGATATACTTTCAATATTGAATCCGCGACCACTAAATGTTCCGGCAATCCGGGCCAGAACATCGGGTTTGTTGTTAACTAAAATCGCAAGAGCTGTTTCCATGTTCGGCATCTTTATTTCTCCTTACATTATTGCCGCTGTCTGTTGTCCCAGAAGCATTTCCGTCAAGGGGGCCCCGGGCTTGACCATCGGATATACTCCCTCCAATGGTTCGATACGGAAATCCATAACAGCCACCCCCGGATGAGCAATGCCCTGCCGGAGGATTTCTTCCACCAGGTCGGGCCTGTCGGTACGGAGCCCCAGCGCCCCGTAGGCTGCGGCCAGTTTGACAAAATCCGGGCAGCCGCTGATTCCCGATTGAGAGTAGCGTTTTCCGTAATACATTTCCTGCCACTGACGCACCATCCCCAGGTAGCCGTTATTCAAAATAATTACCTTGACCGGCAAGTCATATTCAACGGCGGTGGCAAGTTCCTGGATATTCATCTGAATGCTGCCGTCACCGGCAATGTTGACCACCAGACGCTCCGGATGAGCAACCTGGGCGCCAATGGCCGCGGGCAGTCCGTAGCCCATAGTGCCCAGTCCTCCAGAGGTAAGGAAGGTATCAGGATAGTCAAAATTATAAAACTGGGCCGCCCACATCTGGTGCTGTCCCACGTCAGTGGTGATGATTGCCTGGCCATTGGTAATTTTATTCAGTTTTTGGATCACATACTGGGGCTTGATGTTTTCGTTGCGACAATAGCTAAGAGGGACCTTTTTCTTCCAGCGGGCGATCTCCTCCCGCCAATGTGAATAGGGTGAATAGGATGAATATTGATCACCCTGGCGCTTAGGCAAGGCCTCGTCCAGCATATCGTTTAGCAGTTGCAAAACCGGTTTACAGTCACTTTGAATGGCAACGTGGGTGCGAACAACCTTTTCCAGAGACAGGGGATCAATGTCTACGTGAATTATCTTGGCATGGGGGGCAAAGGCTTCCACTTTGGAGGTAACCCGGTCATCAAAACGGGCCCCCACGGCAAACAGGAGATCGCAATGGCTGACGGCCATGTTGGCGTAGTAAGTGCCGTGCATTCCCACCATTCCCAGCCAGAGGGGAGAATGACCGGGAAAGGAACCGATGCCCATGAGAGTGCTGGTAACCGGTATATTTAATCGGGTCACAAGCTTTCGGAATTCCTCCGAGGCCTTGCCGCGCAAAATGCCGCCGCCGCACAGGATAAGCGGTTTTTCGGCCTTAAGCAGTAGATCCAGCGCCTCCCGACAGCGCATCTCCAGGTATTTCCGTGATGGCAACTCCTCTTGAACATCAGACGGAAAATCGATATCCGCCCTTTCCACCACCGACTGGATTACATCTTTTGGCAGGTCCACCAGGACCGGACCGGGACGTCCGCTGCGAGCAATATTAAAAGCCTGGCGAATAGTCTGCGGCAGTTGTCTCACGTCCCTCACCAAAAAGTTATGTTTAGTGCAGGAACGGGTTATCCCGGTGATATCCACCTCCTGGAAAGAATCATTGCCGATGAATCTGGTCGGCACCTGTCCGGTGAAAACCACCAGTGGAACCGAATCGAGAAATGCTGTCGCAATACCGGTTACGGCATTGGTCGCCCCGGGGCCGGAGGTAACGAGAGATACTCCCACCCTGCCGGTACTGCGGGCATAGCCGTCGGCGGCGTGGACTCCTCCCTGTTCGTGGCGGACCAGGATATGCCTGATGTCCTGACGGTACATTTCATCATAAAGGTCCATCACTGCGCCACCGGGATAGCCGAAAATCGTATCCACCCCTTCCATCTTCAATGCTTGAAAAAATATCTGCGCCCCTGTTAACTTCATATCTCCCTCCCAACTCGTAGCACTTACGCCAAAAAAAAACCGCTGCCGACCCTGGCAACGGTTTTTTTTAGGATTGTGTGTAAGCCTAAACCATCACCAGTACCCTCCGCGCAAGGGTATAATTATCCCAAGAATAATTATGGCGATGTATTTTACAAAAGCACGGTTCATAAGCATCTGGTAAATCTCCACGTTGATTCGACACCTAGCAACTTGATTCCCCGCTGTCAAGGTTTTTTTGCAGCAGACAATTTTGATCAAGCGGTTAAAACTCCGGATGCTTATGTCCCACTTGACTCCGAAACATATTCAGAGGGGTTTTTCGGAGGGCCATGCTTCGTCATGGCAGTAAAATGCTATGCCTTTCGGCAAGGCCTATGCATAGGGGTGGACGAGTCGGAACTCGTCCCTGCGAAGAAGGCGCCTATTTGGCGAGTTTTTGCCGTTGTGTGCGTTTCCCCTCCGGCGCTGGCGGCGGAATACCCGAATCGGCCGATTAAGATGCTTACGATGACCGGTCCGGGCGCCCAGATTGATTTGCTGACGCGCGCGCTGGCAAAGGCGATGAGTGACCAGTTGGGACAACCGGTACTGGTGACCAATAGCCCAGGCGGATCGCACGGCAGCGTGATGGCGGCGGAACTAAGTGCCGCCAAGCCCGATGGCTACACCCTGGGGGTATCGGTAACGGCGGCCTTTACCTATTCGCCACATTTTGTGAAAACAACCTACAAATTTGATGATTTTGACTTCATATCCATGTTGGGACTCAACCAAAGCGGGGTTATCTGTGCTCCTGACCGTCCCTGGAAGACCTTGAAAGATGCCTTTGCTTGGGCGAAAAAGGAAAAAAAGGGGCTGACCTACATGTTTCAGGGCTCCGACGACCGGGACGCGCTCAAGCGCATCGCCGCGAGCGAAGGGGTAAATATCGCGCTTATGCCGAGCACCGGCGGCCCTTCGGTAATCGCAGCCGTGATGGGCGGTCATGCCGACATCGGCCATGTAGGGGCCATCTTGTTTGAGTATGTCCAATCCGGCCGCCTGAAGTTGTTGGCGGCCTCCACCCCTGAGCGGCTGACGCAACTGACCGATGTGCCGACCTTGCGGGAACAGGGATGGGACGAATCTGTGGAGATGTATCTGGTGCTGGCAGCGCCAAGGGGGTTGCCTGAAGCGGTGATGGCGCGGCTGGAAAGGACGATGGCTATTTTGGCCAAGGATGACAGGTTTCGTAAGTTCATCACGGCGGATCTAAAAATGGGGCCTCAGCCCTTCGGCCGGGATCACGCCAGGTCTTATATGAGGCAGGCCAACGAGCGTTTCCGACAGGAAGCGGCGGAAACGAAGAAGTGAATAAAAACCCGCAGGAAACAGCATTATGACGAGCAGGCAGAGAGAAAATATCATCTATGGCGGCATCGCGTTATTCAGTCTGATTTTTTTATTGTGGGTTATCCCCGCCTACTCGCCCCCCTATCCGGGGTATGGAGTATCGGCGGCGCTGGTGCCCAGTGTAACCGTGGGCATCATGCTGGTGCTCTCTCTTTTGTCGCTGGGGCGCAATCTCTGGTCCGGTCGGGTGGAGGTAGCCAAAATTGACGAACAGAGACCGTCCAGCGACGGATATCGGGAAGACCGGGTACATTTATGGCATCTTGCCCGCTTCATGTTCCCAAGCGCCCTCTTGATGCCCGCGATGAATTGGCTGGGGTTCATCCCGGCGGGGCTGGTCTTCATGCTGCTTATTCAATACCTCTGCGGGCAGCGAAAACCGGTTGCGGCGGTGGTCACCGCCGTCGCTTCCGTGTTCATATTGTATGCGGTCATGCGTTACGGGCTTGGGGTTCCGATGCCATGAGCCGGTGTATCAACGACGGGAGCAACTTATGCTAGAGATCATCATCGCCGGGCTTACCGATTCGCTCCACCCTCTCAACCTGTTGTTCGTGTTGCTGGGCGTCATCTTGGGTACAATTGCAGGGGCCATTCCCGGTATCAACGGTCCGATGGCCATCGCACTTTGCATTCCCCTATCCTATTATATGTCTCCGGTGTCAGCCATCAGTTTTCTGGTTGGCCTCAACAAGGGCGCCTTTTTCGGGGGGTCCATCTCCGGCATTCTGATGAACACGCCGGGCACACCTGAAGCCGCCGCGACCACCTGGGACGGATTTCCCTTGGCCAGACAGAGCAAGGGGAAAAAAGCGCTGCTGATGGCGCTCTACGCCTCGGTCTCAGGGGATGCCTTTTCAACGCTGGTGCTGATTATGGTGGCGGCGCCGCTGGCGGCGGTCGCACTCTACATGGGGCCGCCGGAGATATTTGCGCTGATTTGTGTCGCAATGACGATCATTGCTGGCGTGGGAAGCAAGTCGCTCGCCCGGGGTCTCGTCGCTGCCGCCTTTGGCATACTGGTCGGTTCCGTGGGCATGGACTCCGTATCGGCGCTGCCTCGGCTGACCTTCGGAATCTATCAGTTGGAAAAGGGCTTCTCTCTTATCCCGATCGGGATTGGGATGCTGGCCTTTTCTGAAATCATCATCCAACTGGAACGCCATATCCGGATGGGCGCCAGCGGCGGCACCATCTCGTTTTCCGCCAAACCGGAGGACAACCGTGTTTCCTGGGCCGAGTACCGCGGTTGCCTAAAGACGCTTTTTCGTTCCTCAATTTTCGGCACCGTAGTCGGCGCGCTGCCCGGCCTCGGCGCCCCGGTTGCCTCGTTTTTTGCCTACGACCAGGAGAAGAAAAGGTCCAAACATCCGGAAGAGTTTGGAAAAGGCAGGATTGAGGGTATCGCCGCCTCCGAATCGGCCAACAGCGCAGTCGTCGGCGGCAGCCTCATCCCGCTGTTCACGCTGGGGATTCCGGGGAACGTTGCCGCGGCGCTCCTCATCGGCGCGTTTGTGATCCACGGCATGATCCCGGGACCGTTGATGTTTGAAAAGAACGCGCAGTTCATCTACTCGATCTACGGCAGTCTGATTGTGGCCAATATCTTTCTCCTCATTACTGGGGTCGCCGGTTTGAAGATGTTTTGCAGGGTCGTGCAGACACCCCCCGCGATCCTTTTTCCGATCGTTATCCTAACCTGCCTCGTCGGCTCTTATCTGGCCGGCATGTCCGTATTTGAAGTCAGCACGATGCTGTTTTTCGCCTTTGTCGCCTACTTCATGAAGAAGTTCGATTTCAACCACATCTGCTTCATCATCGGTTTCATTCTGGCCCCGATGTGGGAAACATCGCTCCAGCAGGTGATCATCGCCTCGCAGCATAACTCCTATATGTTCCTCACCCGTCCCGTGGCCATGCTCTTGATGGCCATTACCGGTTATGTGATCGTCAAGACCACCTTGGGGACGATGAAAAAGACCTGACGGCGGCGGGCCGAGCGCGCAAATCACGATCTTTTTTACACTCTATCGCCTGGCTGATACCATTTGCCCCGCACAGATATTAAAATTCTCACCAAAAAGAAGGAGCCTAGCATGGAGAACAAGGGTATTACAACGCTCAACGATATTAAGACCGAGATCATCGAAACCGACCTGCTGATTATCGGCGGCGGAAATGCGGGTTGCTTTGCCGCTTACGAGGCCAAAACCCAAAACCCCGCCCTGAAGGTAACCATTATGGAAAAGGCGCAGATCAGTCGCAGCGGCGCGACCGCCGCTGGCATGGACGCCATTAACACCTATATCCGGGAAGATCGGGGTGAGACACCAGAAAGCCTAGTTCGCTGGGGACGCGCACAACTAGGCGGAGGCCCGATCCGGGAAGACCTGGTGCTGAGCAATGCGGAGCTCTTAAACGAGTCGGTGGAAATGCTCGAGGAGTGGGGGCTGCCCATTGTCCGCGATGACGAGGGGTACTACAAGCTCCGGGGGCGCTGGGACATCTCGATCCAGGGGGAGCAGCTCAAACCGATTATGGCCGAAAAGGCGATGGAGGCCGGCGCCCAGGTTTACAATCGCGTCGCGGCGACGAATCTCTTAATGGCTGGTGACCGCTGCGTCGGGGCTTTTGGTCTTGGGGTGCGGGACGGAAAATTATACGTATTTCAAGCGAAAGCCACCATTGTCGCCACCGGCGGAGCCTGCGGCATCTACCGCTCTCCGGTGACCGATTATACGGGCTCGCACCATCAGACCTGGATGTGCCCCTTCAATGTAGGCAGTGGGTACGCCATTGGGATACGGGCGGGCGCGGAGATGACCTCGCTGGAACAAAGATGGGTGGCCATTCGGACGAAGGACTTCTGCGGACCGGTCGATACCCTCGCCGTAGGATATGGCTGCCTGATGATCAACGGCAGGGGGGAGAAGATCATGGCCGATCGTTACGCCCACCTTGGAGGGGAAAAGGCGCCGCGGTTTTTGCGCCTCAACGCCCCGATGACGGAATGGCTCGAGGGTCGTGCCCCTACCTATGTTGATACAACAAGGTTGAGCTCGGAGGAGTCGAAAGAACTGCGGGAAGATCTCCTCAACGAACGCCCATCATTTGTGTTGTTTCTGGCCAGCAACGGGATCGACATCACCAAGGAGCCGGTGGAAATATTCGGCAGTGATCCCTACATTGTCGGGGGACACACCGGCAGCGGCTACTGGGTCGATATTAAAAGAATGAGTACCATCCCCGGCCTTTTCGCCGCCGGCGAGGCCGCCGGCGGCAGTCCCAACAAGTTTGTCGGCGGATGCGCTACGGAAGGCCGGATTGCCGCGCGGGGCGCCTTGGAATATTTGATGGGCGTCTCCTTACCGGCGCCACCTGCCGACCAGATCGACCGGGAAAAGGAGCGGGTCTTTGCCCCGCTACTGCGAGGAGGCGCTTTTGACGGGGTTACCGCAGTGGAGATGGAGGAGCGGCTGCAGCGGCTCATGGACGAGTATGCCGGGGGCGTAAGTCAGTTTTACCGGATGAACGAGGAACGCCTAGAGCACGCCTTAAAACAGGTCAAGGTGCTTCAAGACCAGACTAGATACCTTTTTGCCTCAGACCTCCATGATCTACTGAATGTTCATGAGGTTATCGACCGCCTGAGCGTGGCCGAGGTCCTGCTGCACCATCTGATCTACCGCAAGGAAACCCGCTGGGAGGGCTGGCAGACGAGGATGGACTATCCCGAGGTCAACCCTGATCTTGATTGTTTTATCGAAAGCCGCCGGGATCCCCTGTCCGGCGAGGTGAAGGTATTTACCCGGTCCTACGAACAGCTTGTTGCTGGGGATCGGACGAAGGGGTAAGCTGATTTAAATAAGGAGGACAGAGATGCCACCCAAAGTGGATCGTGAAAAATGTGATGGTTGCAAGGCGGAAAACGAACCCCTCTGTGAACAGATCTGCCCGGGCGATCTTTTCACGCTGGGCGAGGATAAAAAGGCCCGCTGCCGGATGCCCCGGGACTGCTGGGACTGCATGTCCTGTGTCAAGATCTGCCCCAAGGGGGCGCTGGAGACCAGGGTTCCCTATCAGATCGGCTATCATCAGGCGAAACTGATCCCCCTGATGGGGACTAACAGCATAACTTGGACGCTAATCGACCTGAACGGCAAGGTGGAGCGGTTTCATTATATCAACCGGGGAAGCCTCGATTGAGCTTGAAAGTTACTCCTAAAATCGCGATATTTTTCGCAAATGAAGGAGATGAGCTCTCACAGTCCGTTGATCTTGCGGCCCTTGTTCCCAGGTTTTCACGCGCCAAAAATGTCTCCTGCTGCGAGGTATTGCCGGGGGGAGGGGCCGGGAAAAATCGGGAAGACATCATTGCGAAGTACCAGCAGGGAATGTTCAACCGCATCCTCTGGGTGGGAAGATTCTCCCCGGAACAGAGGAGAAACTGGGAATCGGATCTGGCTGCCGCAGGACTCAATCCTTACCTGCAGGAGTGGTGCGATCTGCGGGAACAGGGAATTTATCATGAGAAAGACCTCCGTGAGCTTCAGACCCAGAAGGCCATGATCCTGATTCAGATGTCCCTGGCGCGTACCCGGCTCCTGGAACCGCTCGAGCCGCTTTGCCTGCCGGGAACAGATGCAGTCCTCGTCGTAGGTGGCGGGACCGCCGGTCTGCACGCCGTCGCGGCCTTGGCTCAGGCCAAAAAAAAGGTCTATCTCATCGAACAGCAAAGTGCGGTGGGCGGGAAGGTGGCAGAGCTTGGGCGGCTCTATCCGCGGATCTGTGACCCCCATTGCGGACTAGATTTCATCATCCAAAAGATACGAAAGACCAAATCGGTAGAAATTCATACCCTTTCCCGGGTGGTGGCGGTCGAGGGCGGACCGGGCAACTTTTTCGTTCGGGTCTTAAAGGCCCCCCGTTATGTGGATGAAGAGCGGTGCAACGCCTGCGGGGAATGCCGGAAGGTCTGTCCGGTGGTCCTTCCGGAAGAGACCTCAGGTCCGTACGGATGTCAGCACGCCCCGGAGACAGTTTGCGAGTCAACCTTCCGGAAGTGCGCCATTAGCCCACCCTGGCCGCTTAATTTTCCCACCGCCTATGTAATCGCACGCCCTTTATGCCCGCCCCATTGCCGAAAGTGCGAAAAGGCCTGCCCCAGCGCCGCCGTGCTGCTGGATCAACCGCCCACAGAGCTCACTTTTCGGGTTGGGGCAATGCTGGTGACCACCGGTTGGGATCCCTACGCGCTGGCTAAGGTAGAGGAGTATGGCTACGGCCGTTATCCAAATGTAATCAGCAACCTGGAGATGGAACAACAGGATGCCTTGCCGGGGGAAATCCGTGAGGTCGGCTTTATCCAATGCGCTGGGAGTCGGGATGAGCGACACCTCGATTACTGCTCCGCCGTCTGTTGTTCCGTGACGCTCAAGCAGGTCCTGGCGCTGAAAGAGAAAAACCCCGCGGTGCGCTGTTATATCTTCTATCAGGATATAAGGACGCCTGGCTTGGGTGAAGAGCTGTACCAACGGGTCAAGGCTTTGGAAGGGGTGCTCTTTATCCGGGCGAATCCGGCGGTGGTAAGGCCGCGGCAGGATGGCCGGCTGGCACTGCGCGTGGAAGACACCTTCAGCGGAAAAGAGCTCGATTTGTCCGTTGATCTTCTGGTTCTGGCCGGCGGATTGATCCCGTCGGAGGGGACCAGTGAGATCGCCGATGTTTTGAAACTCCCCCGAAATGCCGAGGGTTTCTTCGAATCCCACCTTCCCTGCCATTCGGAGGAAAGTCAGCGGACGGGGATCCGGGTAGGGGGGACGAGCCGCGGCCCGATGGGAATTGATCGTGCGATCGAAACGGCCCAGCAGGCGGCCCTGGATGTCCTGCCCTTCCTCCAGGAGACCATCGAAGTCACACCGACCGTTCCGGTCCTCAACTTGTCCAAATGCGACAAGTGCAAACGCTGCATGGAGGAATGCCCCTTTGGCAGCTTCCTTTTCGATGCCGAAGGGTTCTCTCAGGTGGATTTGGGCAGATGTCGGCAATGTGGCGGCTGTATGGGAACCTGTCCGCTTTTGGCCGTATCCCGGCGGCACAGCACCATCGAACAACTAGCCGCCCAGGTAAGGGCCGTCAAGCCCTCTTTTCTGGCCCGGGAAGAACCCGTGCTCCTGGCCTTTCTCTGCGCCAACGACGCCTACCCGGCGGTGCGCCGGGCGGCGGAATTGGGTCTGTCGATTCCCTTAAACGTTTTTCATATTACCGTTCCCTGCATCGGGGCCGTGAATAATGCGCTGATTGCCGATGCGCTGGCCTTCGGCAGCGACGGCGTCCTTATCGCCGGCTGTAGAGACGGCCAGTGCCATTATATCAAGGGCAATCAACTGATCAAAACCCGAGGGGATGATCTGAAGGCAAAATTGCAGAGCATGATCATGGACCCCCGGCGGGTCCGGCTTACGAACCTGGAAATCCGTGATTCCCGGGCCTATGTCGAACTGATCCATTCATACCTCAAAGAGCTGAAGGAAATGGGTCCGAACCCATTTAGGGCTTGAGCCGATGGAAAGGATATCAGCATGTGTTCAATGCGGCCGCTGCTCGGCGGGATGTCCCGTGGCCTTCGAGTCAGGTCAGTCGCCAAGGCAAATCATCCGGCTGCTCCAGCTTGACCAACGGGGAGAGGCCCGCCGGAGCCCTTTGTTGTGGTTTTGCGCGACCTGCCAGGCCTGTTCCACCAGATGTCCCCGGGGGCTGCCGGTTTTGGAGATCATGCTGGCATTGCGACGAGAGGGCCAGGAGCTGGGGGAGGTCAGAGCGCCGGCGTTTTACCGGATATTTAGGCAAATGATCGAAAAGAGCGGTCGGGTCAGCGAGTGGCGGCTCGGATTTAAATCGGCGCTATGCCGGTTTCCCCGCCGTCCTCTGGGTCAGGCCCTGCTTTTTTTGCAACTGTGGCGACGGGGGAAAATCCGATGAAATACCTCTATTATCCGGGATGCTCCCTGAAGGGAACCGCCCGTGATTTTGAAGAGTCTTTTAAAGCGATTGCCCCTGACCTCGGGATTGAAATCGAAGAACCGGGCGATTGGGGCTGTTGCGGCGCGACGGTGGCCAAATCCTTGAGTAAAGAGCTGGCAGAGCGCCTGCCCTTAAAAACCCTTGAGCAGGCGGCCAAGGCAAACCGGGAACTCCTGACGCTCTGTCCGAATTGTTACCTCAATCACCAGCAGGCGCTTGACCGGCTGCGGAAAGACGAGACAGCCAAGGCCTCTCCCTCCCGGTTTCCCGACGTCAAGCAGTTACTGGATGTCTTGGGCTTCGACCTGGGGCCGGAAGAAATTAAACGGCGCCTGGTTTGTTCCCTCGCGGGAATCAAGGTCCTTCCCTACTACGGTTGTCTGACCGTGCGGCCCTTTCCTCCGGGCGGGACGGAGAGCCGGGAGAACCCCCAAATAATGGAGAAGTTGATCGCCTTAACGGGGGCGAAACCCCTCTCCTTTCCCGATAAGGTCGATTGTTGCGGCGGCGGGCTCTTACTCACCAAAGAAAAAGTGGCGCTTAAATTGGCCGGAAGGATATTGAAGGTAGCCAGGCGGTATGCGCCCGATTGCCTGGTGGTTGCGTGCCCCCTGTGCCATTTCATGCTGGACGGCAAACAAAACGCGATTGAACGGGAACTGGGGGAGAAAATAAGGATTCCAGTCCTTTATATCACCCAGTTGCTAGGTCTGGCGCTGGGGGTTGACCATATAAGATTGGGCATCAATAGATTAATCACCTCGCCTAGGGGTTTGCTTGGAAAATTTACCCGCAACTAAAAAGACGACCTCGTAAAAAGTCGTCAACACTGAATCTTCACGAAAAGGAAAATAATAGATTGACAAATGCCACCGATATCAGTAATAGACCGGTGCGAACCTGGGACGGCCAGACCACTAGAACCACACCGGTTTACGTATCGCAAAAACGTACATGTCAGCTAAACAAGCAAGTTGCGCGAAGCCTCGCAGTTACTGATGTGCCACCGGTGCTTGAACCAGAAGTCATCATAGTTCACAGCAAGATATTTTTTAAAAAACGAAAGGAGGCAACATCATGGCGGACTCGAAAACACCTCTTCTGGATCAGCTGGAAGAGGGTAGGTGGCCAAGCTTCGTTAAGGATATGAAGCAAGCGGCCGAGAAGAAACCTATGGCGGCGGATCTTCTCAATCAGTTGGAACTTTCCTATAAGGAAAAGATAGGGCATTGGAAGCACGGCGGGATTGTCGGCGTCAAGGGTTACGGCGCCGGAGTAATCGGGCGCTACTCGGATCGCCCGGAACTCTTCCCGAATGTGCAGGCTTTCCACACCATGAGGGTGAACCATCCCACGGGCTGGTTTTACAAAACAGATACCCTGCGTCGCCTTTGCGATGTTTGGGATAAGCATGGCAGCGGTCTGACCAATATGCACGGCTCGACGGGTGACATCATCTTACTTGGCACTAACACCGAACATATTCAACCCTGCTTTGACGACCTTACCGAGGCGGGATTTGACCTGGGCGGTTCCGGGTCGGCGCTGAGAACGCCCAGCGCTTGCGTAGGGCCGGCGCGCTGTGAGTGGGCCTGTATCGACAGTCTGGATATCTGCTACAACATCACCATGTCTTTTCAGGACAAGATTCACCGCCCCATGTTCCCGTACAAGTTCAAGCTTAAGGTTTCGGCCTGCGCCAATGACTGCGTTGCCTCCATTGCTCGGTCTGATTTTTCCATAATCGGAACATGGAAGGGGGACATCCGCATCGATCAGGCGGAAGTAGCGGCCTATGCGGAATCCGGCCTGAACATTCAGAAAGAAGTTTGTGACCTCTGTCCTACCAGGTGCATGGAATGGGACGGGAAAAAATTGAAAATCTACAACGAAGACTGCACCCGGTGTATGCACTGTATTAACCTGATGTCCAAAGCGCTCCGGCCGGGCGAGGAGGGGGGCGCCACCATCCTGGTGGGAGGGAAAGCGCCGATTTTGGAAGGGGCTCTCCTGTCCTGGGTTATCGTGCCATTTATGAAGCTGGAGCCGCCCTATGACGAGGTGAAAGATCTTCTGTTGAAGGTTTTAGACTGGTGGGATGAGCACGGCAAGTCACGGGAAAGGCTGGGTGAGCTGATCAAGCGTCTGGGGATGAGGCAATTCCTGCGCGCGGTCGGGCTTCCTGCGGTACCGCAGATGGTAAAGGCGCCCCGGGCGAATCCGTACGTCTTTTTCTGGCCGGAAGATATTATCAAGAAGGAGGATAAGTAAGATGGCAAAAACTGATATCGGTCCCCCTGATTATAAGGGAATGCTGCCACCCGTGATCAGCAATAATTATGGTAAATGGCGTTACCATGAAATTCCCCGCCCGGGAGTTTTGGTTCATACTTCGGAATCGGGAGAAAAGATGTACACGGTCCGTGCCGGCTCGGCGCGTCTGTTGTCCACGGAGCATATCCGGGAAATCTGTGATATTGCCGAAAAGTACTGCGACGGCTATCTGCGCTTCACCAGCCGCCATAACATTGAGTTTTTCCCGACCGGTGCGGATAAGGTAGAGCCGCTGATTGCGGAATTGAAGAGCCGAAACTACCCCGTCGGAGGAACGGGACGCTCCATATCCAACATTATTCATACTCAGGGCTGGATCCACTGTCATACCCCGGCCACGGACGGTTCAGGCCCGGTCAAGGCGCTGATGGATGAAATTTACGATTACTTCGAGAGCATGACGCTCCCGGCACACGTGCGGATTGCGCTCGCCTGCTGTCTCAACATGTGCGGCGCTGTGCACTGCTCGGACATTGCCATTTTGGGAATCCATCGTACAGTGCCCAAGGTGGATAACACCAGGGTGCCCAATGTTTGTGAAATTCCCTCCACCGTGGCTTCCTGCCCCACTGGGGCGATCCGGGGTGACTTGAACAAAAAGACCGTCACCCTGATCGAAGATAAGTGCATGTACTGCGGCAACTGCTACACGGTCTGCCCCGCCCTGCCCATTGCCGATCCCGATAACGACGGCATCTCGATCTGGGTTGGGGGAAAGGTGTCGAACGCCCGCAGTGCTCCCGCCTTTTCCAAGCTGGCCATCCCCTTCCTGCCAAACAACCCGCCGCGCTGGCCGGAGGTAGTCAATGCCGTCAAAAAGATCATCGAAATATATGCCAGCAATGCCCGAAAGCATGAGCGCGTCGGTGAGTGGATCGAGCGAGTCGGTTGGGAGAGATTTTTCACTTTAACGGGGATTCCCTTTACGGACAAGCACATCGATGACTTTGATCTGGCGACAGAAACCTTCCGCTCGTCCGCACTCTTCAAGTGGAGTTGACCATGAGCGAAGACTTAAAGGCGAGGGTACTGCAAGCATTCAGGCAGAAGTCCGGCGGCGACAAGAAGATGTACTACATCCGGGATGTTGTTCGCTGGCTTCCAGGTGACGACCGCAATGCCATCCAAACCGCGGTAAAAGAACTGCTGGAAGAGGAAATCATCCGCTACTGGTCTAGCGGCAGTTCGACGTACCTGATTTTGGCGGAGCATTATCCGAAAGACGGGGGTACGTGTTCCTGATTGGTGGCGACCTATGAGCCGCTTCTGTCCTCGGTTGGTGGTGGCCGCGTTGCGGGGCGGCGCCGGCAAGACCACAATTACGGTGGCTTTGGCGGTGGCCTTGCAAAGGAGGGGGCTTTCAGTAGTGCCCTTTAAAAAAGGTCCGGATTATATCGACGCCGCCTGGCTGGGCCAGGCGGTAGGCGGCCCCTGCTATAACCTGGATACCTTTTTGATCGGCCGTACGCAGGTTCTTGATTCCTTCACTCGGCGCGCCCGTGAAGGCTCCATCTCTCTGATTGAGGGGAATCGGGGCCTTTTTGACGGCATGAATCACGAGGGCGAGCACAGCACGGCCGAACTGGCCAGGCTCTTGTCCGCCCCGGTGATCCTGGTGGTCGATTGCGACAAGGTTACCCGGACGACAGCCGCTATGGTTCTGGGTTGTCAACGGATGGACCCGGATTTGAATATTCAGGGGGTCATCCTCAATCGGGTGGGGGGAGAACGTCATGCCGCCCTGGCAACAAAATCCGTGGAAGATATTTGCCGTGTCCCGGTTTTTGGCTGTGTGCCGCGGGTAGATGATCTCCCCTTTCCGCAGCGGCATTTAGGACTGGTGCCGCCGCAGGAGCACCACCGCGTGCAGGCTGCCCTGAACAAGGCGGGGGACATTGCCGACCGCTATCTGGATATGGCAGCCATAATCCAAGCGGCCAGAAGCGCCCCGCAGTGGGAACATATCGCATCCGACGCAACGCCCGGGCCGGCAGCCAGTGATTCCTGCAAGCCGGTGGCTATAGGCATCATCCGGGATGCGGCTTTTCAGTTTTACTATCAGGAAAATATTGAGGCCTTGGCTGAAGGTGGCGCCAGGATTGTGGAAATCAGCGCCATTGAAGATAAATTCTTGCCTGCCATCGATGCCTTGTACATAGGCGGCGGTTTTCCAGAGACGCAAGCTGAGCTGCTTGCTGGAAACGAGACCTTTCGCCGGTCCCTGCGCGAGGCGGCGGAAAATGGTCTGCCGATATACGCCGAATGCGGCGGGTTTATATACCTGGGGGAATCACTGACCGTTGGCGACATTCAATACCCGATGGTGGGCGCCTTGCCGGTTGCCTTCAAGATGGAGAAGCGTCCCCAGGGGCATGGGTACACCGTTTTGGAGGTGGCCAGAGAAAACCCGTTTTTCCCCGTAGGCGCCCGGATGAACGGACACGAGTTTCATTACTGCCGGATTGTTTCCAAGAGAGCCGGGGATGATCAGTGCGCCTATCGGGTCATTCGCGGCACCGGCATGGGAGGCGGGCGAGACGGCCTTGTGCGGAAAAACATCCTGGCCGGGTTTTCCCATCTGCACGCTGCGGGTGCGCCCCAATGGGCATCGGCATTGATTGACAAGGCCCGGAGCTATCGCGCCGAAAGCGATGCCGGCCAAAAAAAGATGAACCGCTAAAAAGCGATAAAAATTTACGGAGGTTTTGGATATGCCCACAATTGAATTAGCTGGAAAGATGTATGAAGTCGATGAAGATGGTTTCCTTCAGGAACTGGACAAGTGGAATGAGGAGTTTGTCGAGGCTTACGCCAAAATGGAAGACATTGAAGGCCCGCTTACAGAGGAGCACTGGAAGATTATTAATTACCTGCGGGATTATTTTAACAAGTTCGGCATTGCCCCGATGGTTCGCAAGCTCTGCAAGGACAATGGAATCGATATGAAGCGACTTTATGAGCTTTTCCCCACGGGACCGGCCAAGGGAGCCTGCAAGCTCGCCGGCCTTTCGAAACCGACGGGTTGCGTGTAGCGCGGCGAGAGCAAGGAAGCGTGTTTTCAATGAACAATGATCAACGGTCAATTATCATTGTTCATTGATTATTGTTCATTGTTATTAACAGGAGGCATGCAAATGGAAATCGTCAGGTTCATCGTCGGGGCAATTCTCCCGTACCTTGCACTTATGGTCTTTATCGCGGGGATGAGCTACCGTATTTACGTGTGGACCAAACTTCCCTCACCGTCCATTACCCTCTTTCCCTCTCCACCCACGGGGGCGGCCAATTTCCTCAATACGGTCCAGGAGGCCTTGTTTTTTAAGAGTCTTTTCCAGGGCGACCGGACGCTCTGGTTTTTTGCCTGGAGCTTTCATGCCCTATTGGCCCTCATATTTTTAGGCCATTTCCGTGTCTTTGCCAATGTGGATGGGATTTTTTTTGCCCTGGGAATGACTCAGGAGGGCATTAAGGCCATGTCCGGCGGGGTAGGCGGCGCGGCGGGGGTACTGATTATGGCGACACTGCTGTTGCTCTTGTTCAGGCGGGTGACCCTGGCCCGTGTCCGGGAGATCACCGGGCCGGGCGACTACCTTGCCCTCCTGCTCCTCCTGGCGATCATCGTGACGGGCAACCTGATGCGCTTTGGCACGGATCATTTCGACCTGACGCTGACCAGAAACTACTTTGCCGGCTTGGCGTCATTTTCCGGTGTAACCGAAGCGGCAGTGCTGAAGAACAATCTTTTCCTTGTTCATATGGGTTTATCGTTACTGTTGCTGATCTGTATTCCCTTCAGCAAACTGTTGCATCTGGGGGGGATATTCTTTACGCACCAGCTTATTCGGAAGAATTGATCAAATTAGGGAGATATGAATGTCAGACGGTAACCTGAAAAACAAGGTAATAGATGAGGTTATGGCCATCAAAAACGGCCCCCGGGCCTTACGGATGAACATGGAGATGTGCGCCAAGTGCGGCACTTGCGCCTCGGTGTGTCCCGTATATTATGGCAAAAGCGAAAAAAGATACAATCCCGCGGAGAGGACGGAACTGATCCGTCGGGTTTACAAGCGCTACGGCACCCTCACGGGACGATTACTGGCCAAGCTCTCCGGGGCCGGGGATTTCGCGCCCGAGGAACTTAAAGAGTGGGTCGAGTCTTTTTATGAATGTACGGGCTGCCGGCGTTGCGCCATGTACTGTCCCTTTGGCCTCGATCACTCCGTCGTCACGAGGAAAGCCCGGGGCATTGTGGATAAAATGGGATTGACGCCGCCGCATATGGCGAAGGTCGTCAGCGTTTCTCTCAAGACGGGGAACACCGACGGGGCTTCCCCCGCGGCGTTGATGAATGCCGTGGAGTTTCTGGAAGAAGAAATGATGGACGAGCACGGCGTAGCAATCAAGATTCCCGTGGATGTGGTGGGGGCGGAGTACTTTTACGTACCGCCTTCCGGGGATGTGCTGGTCAACATCGAGGCGACGATGGGTATTGCCAAAATCTTTCATGTCCTGGGCATGACGGACAAATGGACGATGAGTTCCCGGTTTTTCGATGGCGCGAACTACGGGCTGTTCACGGGTAACGACGCGCACATGAAGGAGGACAACAAGGGATACGTGGAGGAGGCGAAGCGCCTGGGCGCCAAGGTGATGCTCATGGGCGAGTGCGGTCATGCCTATCGGATCATGAAGATGCTCATGGAAAAGGGGAAGTGGTGGGGCGATCTTCCTTTCACCATCATCAATTGCCTGCAATGGACCGCCCTGCACATTAAAAACAATCGCTTCGAGTTCGATAAAAGCAAAAATCCCCAACCGGTAACATACCATGACCCCTGCAATTTCGGCCGTTCCTGCGGTATTCTTGATGAGCCCCGGGTGATCCTCAATGCGGTCTGTGCGGACTTCCGCGAGATGTATCCCAACCGTGGCGATAACTGGTGCTGCGGGGGCGGCGCCGGGCTCTCCGCCATGGACAGCATCCTGGACTTCCGGATGAATATCTCAGGGAAGAAGAAGGTCGAACAGATTCTTGCCACGGGAGCCAAATATGTGGCCGCAGCCTGCTCGAACTGCAAGCGTCAACTCACGCAGTTAATCGAGTACCACCACCTGGACATGGAACTCGGCGGTGTCCATGATCTGCTTTCCCGGGCCATCGTGATCAACGGAAAAGCCGCGGAACGCAGGGACTATTCGGGGAAATAGGCTAAAGGCTGAAGGCTAAAGGCTGAAGGCTGAAGGCTGAAGGCTAAAGGCTAAAGGCGGCTTGGCTGGTTCAATCTTGCAGATTGAACCAAAACATTAATTCCCGGTTCAGGCTGCAATCCTGAACCGAAAAGGCAGAGACAGGGGCCTTCGGCCTAAACACCAAAAGCATTTACGGATTATGAAGCCATGAATCATCTCGTCACATCCCTGATTGCCGCAGGTATTCTGATCGTGCTTCCCCTGGCGGCCCTGGCAGCCGGCTGGACGGGCCTGCTCGCCCTGGTTCTTCCCTACGGGGCCTTGACCCTGTTTATCCTGGGGTTTATCTACCGGATGCTCCTCTGGGCGAGGTCTCCCGTTCCCTTTCGCATTCCCACCACCTGCGGCCAGGGGAAGTCCCTGCCTTGGATAAAATGGAACCCGCTGGAAAGCCCGGCGGGCAAATGGGGTGTTATCGGGCGAATGCTCCTGGAGGTGCTGTTTTTCCGGTCGCTCTTCCGCAACAGCCGGGCGGAAATTGGTTACGGACGTACCCTCTATACCAGCTCCAAGTGGCTATGGTTTTTCGCGCTGGCCTTCCACTGGTCGCTTTTGATCATTTTGCTTCGCCATCTGCGCCTTTTTATCGAACCGATCGCTCCTTGGATCAATACCCTATCCGCCCTTGATGGATTTTTCGAGATTGGCCTGCCCACGCTGTATCTAAGCAATGTTCTGATTATTACTGGTCTCACCTTCCTGATGCTCCGCCGGGTGCTGGCGCCGCGGATTCGCTACTTGTCGCTCTTCAGCGATTACTTTTCACTGCTCTTGCTCTTCGGGGCGGTTGTAACCGGCATCCTGATGCGCTACTTCTTTCCCGTTGATCTGCTTGCGGTCAAGTCCCTGGCCTTAGGCTGGCTGACCTTTACGCCGACGGTTCCCAAGGGGTTAAGTCCGTTTTTTTATATCCACCTCTTTTTTGTCTGTGCCCTTTTTATCTGGTTCCCTTTCAGCAAGCTCATGCACCTGGGGGGAATATTCTTAAGCCCAACCCGGAATCTGGCCAACGACAGCCGCAGGAAAAGGCATGTCAATCCCTGGAATGCCCCGGTGAAGGTTCATACCTACGAGGAGTACGAAAATGATTTCAGGGGGCAGATGAAAGAAGCCGGCCTGCCCGTGGAGAAGGAGTAGTCATGTCCTTTGCTAAGATACCTAAACCACACGAACTTATCGACATCAAGTACCTGCCCCCTCAGACGCCCTGGATGGAGACGCCGACCATCTTCCGGCCGGGCACCTGGAGCTATAGCGGGACTCCCAAAAGTTTAAATACACTTGGCCTGCCCAACCCGCGGGCCTGGCAACCCCCGGATGCAGATTGGATGCTTCCGGAAAATTGGAAAGAGATCATCCTGGAAGGGTTTAAAGAAAGGCTGGAAAAGTATCGTTCCTTTCGCCTCTTCATGGATATCTGTGTGCGTTGCGGCGCCTGCGCCGACAAGTGTCATTTTTACATCGGCACCGGGGACCCCAAGAATATGCCCGTTCTCCGGGCGGAGCTCTTGCGCTCGGTTTACCGCCGCTATTTTACGAATGCGGGCAAGGGGTTTGGCCGGCTGGCCGGAGCGCGGGAATTGACGGTAGATGTCCTGAAAGAGTGGTTTTACTATTTCTATCAGTGTACCGAGTGCCGGCGCTGTTCTGTCTTCTGCCCCTACGGGATCGATCAGGCGGAGATTACCATGATGGGCAGAGAGCTGCTCAATCTCGTGGGTTGTAATATCAACTGGATCACCGAACCCGCAGCGAACTGTTTCCGCACCGGCAATCACCTGGGGATTCAGCCCGGCGGCATCAAGGATATGCTGGAGTTCATGGCCGATGACATCGAAGACCGCACAGGGGTGCGGGTTAACCTGCCCATCAACAAAAAAGGCGCAGATATCCTTTTTGTGACCCCCTCGGGCGACTTTTTCGCCGATCCGGGAACCTATACCTGCATGGGCTACATGATGCTTTTCCATGAGATCGGCCTCAACTACACCTTCAGCACCTATGCGTCCGAAGGTGGGAACTTCGGCCTCTTCTTCTCCCATGAAGTGGTGAAGCGCTTAAACGCCAAAATTTATGCCGAGGCCCGGCGTCTGGGGGTAAAATGGATTCTCGGCGGTGAATGCGGCCACATGTGGCGGGTCCTCCATCAATACATGGATACGATGAACGGCCCGGCTGATTTTCTCGCCGAGCCGGTTTCGCCGATTACGGGGACGAGATTCGAAAACGCCCGTTCCACCAAGATGGTGCATATCGTCGAATTCACCGCTGATTTGATCAAGCAGGGCAAGCTTAAACTGGACCCCGCCCGAAACGACCGCCTCCGCGTTACCTTTCACGATTCCTGCAATCCCGCCCGGGGCATGGGGTTTTTCGAGGAGCCCCGGTACATTCTCCAAGCGGCTTGTAACCACTTCTACGAAATGCCCGAAGATACCATCAGGGAGAAGACCATGTGTTGCGGCGGCGGGGCGGGGCTTGGCAACGATGAGAACATCGAAATGCGGATGCGGGGAGGAATGCCCCGGGCCATGGCTGTCCGGCAGGTAAAAGAAAAACATGACGTGAACCTCTTGGCCTGTATTTGTGCCATTGACCGCTCTACCCTGCTTTCCCTGATGGACTATTGGGTGCCGGGGGTTTCCGTCTCAGGTGTTCATGAACTCTTGGCCAACGCGCTCGTTATGAAGGGTGAAAAGGAAAGAACCACCAACCTGCGCGGCGAGCCGTTAACGGAAGCAGGCTCATGATGAAGCTTTATGGTGGATGGAAAATTATTGCTGGGCTGATTTTTTTTCTTCTGGTTGTCACCTTTCCGTTCTGGTACGGGGGGCTCAAGGCAACGCCGCCGCCGGATTTGAAGCTGGATACTCCGGCTATCGGTCAGTTGGCGGAAAAACGTTGTATTGAAGACGCTGCTTTCATGCGGGCCAATCACATGAAACTGCTAGTCAAATGGCAGGATTTGGTGGTTCGTGAGGGCATCCGTTCCTATGCCGCAACCGATGGGAAGGTCTATCAGATAAGCCTGACCGCCTCCTGCCTGGGATGTCACAGCAACAAGGACAAGTTCTGCGATCGCTGTCACGATTATACCGGGGTAAAACCAAAATGTTATAGTTGCCATATCCTGCCGAAGGAGGTTCCATAATGGCGCACTCCCGCCGCGAATTTCTCAAAATTGCCGGCATCTCCGGCCTGGGCTTGTGCTTGCCTGCTTCGACAGGGCTGATTTCAGCCATTGCGGCGACACCGGCGGCAGGACCCCCTCCGAAGCCGCTTGCCGCGCTCAAAGCCCAGCGCTGGGCAATGGCGGTTAATATAAGCAAATGCAAGGTGGACTGCGCCGATTGCATTGCCGCCTGTCATCTCGAACATAACGTTCCGGACTTTGGTAAAACGAAAGATAGTATCCGCTGGATCACCAGCCAGCCCTATCCGGTTGTCTTTCCCGGCGTGGCTAAACCCCGTCTGCCGGGAGAAAGCAAACCGCTATTGCTACCGGTTTTATGCAACCATTGCGATAACCCGCCTTGTGTCCGGGTCTGCCCCACCGGGGCGACCTTTAAGCGGGCCGACGGGATCACCTTGATGGATTACCACCGCTGCATCGGCTGCCGGTTCTGTATGGCCGCCTGTCCTTATGGCTCCCGGAGCATGAACTATCG
Organism: uncultured delta proteobacterium; assembly: GCA_947085375.1. Classification (GTDB taxonomy): domain Bacteria; phylum Desulfobacterota; class Syntrophia; order Syntrophales; family CAMTWB01; genus CAMTWB01. The sequence continues at coordinate 42,135 of CAMTWB010000007.1, read as the reverse complement.
GGATCCCCGGCCTTTTGTCCGGAAGCTCAATCCCGGCTATCCGCCGCGCACCATAGGCGTGGTGGAAAAGTGCAATTTCTGCGAGGAAAAGCTGGCCCGCGGGATGCTGCCGGCCTGTGTGACCGCCTGCCGGCAAAAGGCATTGGTTTTTGGCGATATCAAAGACGCCAACTCTGAAATCAGGCGTGCTCTGAATTCCGGGTTTTCGCTCCGGCGTAGACCGGAGTTGGGAACGGGGCCGCAGGTACATTACATATTGTGAGGATGCCGTGCTGGAAAAGGCTTGGAAAGGAAATCTTGGTTATGGGTTGTGGATGGCATTTTTGCTCTTGCTTATCGCCATTGGTTTTTTCTTTTACCTAAGACAGCTTGATTACGGCTTGGGTATCACCGGCATGAGCCAGGATGTTTCCTGGGGGCTTTATATCGCCCAGTTTACCTTTTTGGTAGGAATCGCCGCCTCGGCTGTAATGCTGGTCTTGCCCTATTATCTGCATGACTTCAAAGCATTCGGCAAGATTACCGTTCTGGGAGAGTTTCTGGCGGTCGCCGCCGTTATCATGTGTGTCACCTTTGTTTTTGTCGATCTCGGCCAACCCGGCCGGGTCATGAATGTCCTGTTGTATCCATCGCTCAATTCGGTGCTCTTCTGGGATGTGGTGGTACTCAACGGCTACCTCTTGTTGAACCTGGTCATCGGCTGGATGGTGCTCACTTCCGACCGTAAGGGGGCGCCGGCGCCTCCCTGGGTGAAGCCGCTGATTTATCTTTCTATTCCCTGGGCAATCAGCATCCACACCGTTACCGCCTTTATTTACGCCGGCCTGCCGGGGCGGGGATTTTGGCTTACCGCCATCATGGCGCCCCGGTTTCTTGCCTCCGCCTTTGCCTCCGGGCCCGCGCTCCTGATTCTCCTGTGCCTTCTTTTGAAGCGGCTGGGGCTTTTTGACGCCGGGGAAAAAGCTATTCAGACACTGGCTAAAATCGTGGCCTATGGTCTTACGACGAGCATCTTTTTCGTTTTAGTCGAGCTCTTTACCGTATTTTATGGTCAGATTCCGGAGCATATGCATCACTTCGAGTATCTGTTTGTCGGTTTGAACGGGGAGAATATGATTGCGCAATGGATGGGCGTTTCGGCTTTTCTGGCGGTGGCGGCCCTGCTGATGCTGATAGTTCCCAACTGGCGGCAAAATGAGACGATCCTTGCGGTTGCCTGCGCGGCCACATTTGTCGCGCTTTGGATTGAAAAGGGACTGGGACTGGTGGTGACCGGGTTTATCCCCACCCCGATGGGCGAGATGGCAAGCTATATTCCGACCGGGCCGGAAATTGCGATCACCATCGGCGTCTGGGCATTGGGGTTTCTGATTCTTAGCGGCCTTTACAGGATTTTCATTGCCGTGCGCGAAGAGATGTAGCTGTAAATGAGCTGGCGCCGTTTATTTCAATCTCCCTCCCCCCCGGCCCGGCTTTTTTCCGCCTGGCAGATCGAGCTTACCACCCGCTGCCCACTTAGCTGTCTGATGTGTCCCCGGGAAGGAGACTCCCCCTGGCGCTCCGGCGACATGGATTTTCGGGAGTTTGAAAAGCTTGCCCTCTATTTCCAGGATGTTGAAACCGTAATTCTTGAAGGCTGGGGCGAGTCGCTGCTTTATAAAAACCTCATCGAAGCCGTAAAGCTGGTGAAGAAGTCTGGAGCCCGGGCCGGGTTTGTGACAAGCGGCATGGGTCTTGATAAAAATTATGCCCGAAAACTCATCGCGGCTGGCGTCGATTTTATCGGGTTCTCCCTGGCCGGCGTCACCAGCCAGACCCATAACGCAATCAGGGTAAACTCCGACCTGTCAGTAATCTTAAGCAACATTAAAACTATAAATGAAATCAAGGCCGAAAGCCAAGTCGACTCTCCCCGGCTACATCTCGTCTACCTGCTGCTTCGGGATAATATCAGCGAGGCGCCCGGCCTGCCGGAACTTGCCCGACAGGTGGGAGCAGGGGAAGTGGTTTTGACCAACCTGATCCAGATGACCAACGAATGGCAAAAGAGCCAGGGGGTGTTTCGCTGTTCCCCAGATGTTAATGATGATTTTTTGGCCATAATTAAAAGAACCGCGCTTAAGGCCCGCGAGCTGAAAATAACCCTGCGGACAGCGGCGCTTGCGCCGGAAGAAGTAGCCGTCTGCGAGGAAAACCCCCTGAGAAACCTCTACATCGCAACCGATGGCGAGGTGTCACCCTGTGTTTATCTCCACCCGCCGTCGGGCTCACCCTTTTCCAGAATATTCTGCGGTGAAAAACACTGGCAGGATAAGGTAAGTTTCGGCAATATCTTTAAGGAACCCTTCGCCAAGATTTGGAACGGCCAGGCTTACACCGACTTTCGGGAGCATTTTCTGCAAAGAAAAAAAAATCTCGACGCTATGAACAACCGCCTGCGTTTACTGGATGGTCTCGCATCCTTTCGCCCCGAGCCCCTGCCGGACTTTCCTGCCCCCTGCCGCTCTTGCCACAAGACCCTGGGGCTATAGCGAAGGTTAGGTAGGAAACCGAGGAAGCTGTTACTTGGAAACTATGGATAAGACAATCAAAGAGTAAAGATTTGACCCCCCTGGCGCCACGGGTTTTCCTTGACATTCGTCCGCAGGTGCAGCAGATTAGGGGCCGCCTTAAACGGACCACAACAAATTACACCTGAGGAGAAATCAGTTTGAGACTCTTTGCGGACCGGCTGGATCTGCTATCATCGGAAAACGCCTTCAAAATCGGCCCCCACATCAAGGCCCTGGAAGCTTTGGGCAGGTCGGTTATCAAGATGAACATCGGCGAGCCGGACTTCCCCCTGCCCGATCACATCAAGGAAGAAATAAAAAGGCAGCTGGACCTGGGCAATACCCGTTATGCCGATCCCCAGGGCATCCTTTCCCTCAGGCAGGCGATTGCCCGCCGGATTGAGGACACCCGTGGCATCCCGGTGACCTCGGAGCGGGTGGTGGTGTTCCCCGGGGTAAAGCCATCCATTGGTTTCGCCCAGCAGGCGTATGTGAATCCCGGTGATGAGGTTATCTACCCCAGCCCGGGGTTTCCTATCTACGAATCTTTCATCCGCTATGTGGGTGGGGTGCCGAAACCGGTTATTTTGACGGAAGAAAAGGGCTTCAGTTTCGGCGGCGCCGAACTGGCTCGTCTGATTACCCCGAAAACAAAGCTGATTTTTCTCAATTTTCCCTCCAATCCAACCGGAGGTCTGGCCACGAGGGAGGATCTGGGGGAGATGGCCGAGGTGATAACTGCCCGCTGTAGCCAGGATGTCCGAATCTACTCTGATGAGATATACGAGACCATCCTGTTTGACGGCAGAAGCCATGAAAGCATTGCTTCCCAGAAGGGGATGTCTGGCCGGACAATTGTCATCTCCGGCCACTCCAAAGCCTACGCCTGGCCCGGAGGCCGGATCGGTTATGCCGTCTTCCCGACCCGCAAAGAGGCGGATATCTTTACCAACCTGAACATCAACTACTTCTCCTGTATCTCTCCCTACAATCAGGAAGCGGCCCGGCTGGCCCTGGAGGACGAACGCAGCCCGGTGAATATCGCGGCGATGGTTCGAGAATTTCAGCAAAGAAGGGATCTGGTGGTCAGACTTTTGAACCTAGTTCCCGGCATCAGCTGCGGGCTGCCCTCCGGTGCCTTCTATGTCTTTCCGAATATTGCCGGCTTGTGTGAAAATCTGGGGATATTTCCAGCCTGGCAGGAGTTGCCGGAGGAGTTACGAGCGATGACGAGCCCGGCCACCATCTTCCAGATGTTTCTTCTTTATGAATATGGGGTGGCCGTTATGGACAGGCGGTCCTTTGGGCTGGCCGGGTCGGAAGGCCAGCATTATCTGCGCCTTTCGATTGCCACCTCCGAGGGGGATCTGATGGAAGGGCTGGCGCGTCTGGCGAAAGCCGCCGTCGATGCCCAGGGACTGGCGCGGTTCGTGACCAGAAGAGAACATCTTTTCTCGTGATAGGGCCTAGAGGTCACATCAGGCCATAGCTTTTTAGTTTCTTGTGGAGGGTTCTTCTGGTAATCCCCAACCTCCGGGCGGCCTCGCTTTTGTTTCCCCCCGCCGTCTCGAGGGTTTTCAGGATCGTTAATCTCTCCACCTCTTCCAGCGGTTTATCCATAAGCGGGGAGGCTTCCTCCGGGTTTTTGTCGTCGATTCCGTCCGCATCCTGAAGGGAGAGGGCAATATCCTCATCGCTTAAGTAATCCCCCCGGGCCAGCACCACTCCCCGCTCAATGGTATTGGCCAGCTCCCGGACATTTCCTGGCCAGTGGTACCTGATCAGCCAATCCATTGCCTGGGGGGTCACGCCGGCAATATTTCTCCGGTTCTTCTCCGCAAAGACACGAAGAAAATGCTGCACCAGAAGAGGGATGTCCCCTTTTCTCTCCCGCAGGGGAGGAACCAGGAGATTGACCACATTCAGACGGTAATAGAGATCCTCCCGGAAGAGGTTCTTGGCGGCCAGTTGACGAAGATTTTTGTTGGTGGCGGCGATGACCCGGACATCGACCGGTGTTGCCTCATTTCCTCCTACCCGGGTTACTTCCCTTTCTTGCAAAACGCGCAGCAGTTTCACCTGCATCCCCGGGGACATCTCGCTTACCTCGTCCAAAAAAATGCTCCCCCCCTGAGCCTGACGAAACTTGCCCTCCCGCCTTTGCGCCGCGCCGGTGAACGCGCCCTTTTCATAACCAAAAAGCTCCGATTCCAAGAGGGTTTCCACCAGCGCGGCGCAGTTAATCTTAACCAATGGGCCCTCCCGGCGGGCACTGTTGAAATGGATGAGGCCGGCAATCATTTCCTTGCCGGTGCCGGATTCGCCGGAGATCAGCACCGTTGCTTCCGTAGGGGCTACCTGGGATGCCAGGGTGAAGAGCCTGGTCATGGCTGGCGAATTGCCGATGATGCTTTCCCGGGAAAAACGGTTGGCAAGGCTGGCCTTCAGCAGGCGGTTTTCTTCCCGCAGCCGGGAATGTTCCATGGAACGTTCCAGGGTAACTTTCAGCTTGTCGAAATCCAGCGGTTTGGTGAGATAGTCGTAGGCGCCGCTCTTTAGGGCCGTAACCGCGGTATCAACCGAAGCATAGGCGGTCATGATGATTACCGGGATGGCCGGATTGAAAGCGTGAATATCGGCCAAGGCCTGCAGGCCAGAGACGCGCAGCATCCGAATATCCATCAGAATAGCATCAAAAGGACGCTCGTTGACAATCTCCACGGCTCTTCCCCCGTCAGCGGCGGTCTCCACCCGATAGCCCCAGCCGGCAAGCAGGGTCGTCAACATGGCGCGATGGCCATGGTCGTCATCTACCACTAAAACGTTGCTCATTTTTATTCCTCGATGTTAATTCTGACGCGGTCATCAACGTTTGGGGCAAGAAAAATGGTTACCTTAGTGCCGCATCCCTGCTGACTCTCCACTTGGATGTCACCGCCGTGGGCCTCAATAATTTTATGCACAATAGCCAGCCCCAGGCCGGTCCCCGCCGGCTTGGTGGTAAAGTAGGGATCAAAAATATGCGGGCGGTTCTCAGGTGATATGCCGGAGCCGGTATCTTCAACAATGATCCGCGCTCCCCAGCCTGGGGGTTGGTCCAAGCGAACCGTCAAGGTGCCGGCACCTTCCATTGCCTCGATCCCGTTGAGAAAAATATTGAGCAATACCTGCCGCAGCTGATCGCCGTCTCCCCAGAGCGGCAATTGGTTTTGGTTATAGCGGGGAACAATCTTGACCCCGGATTCATTGGCCCGATGGGTCACAAATGCGATGACTTCGTTTACCAGAGATGTAAGTTCCAGTTTTTGCGCCACTGGTTTTACTGGCAGGGATAGATCTAGGAGCTGCGTGATAACCCTGTTTAGCCGTTCGACTTCGGTTAGCATAATATCCGCCGAACGGCTATCCTCCGGCGTATCTTTGAGCCGCTGCCGGAAATAGGTGGCAAATCCCTTGATGGAACTCAAGGGATTTCTTATTTCATGGGCCAATCCGGCTGCCAGGTTGCCCAGCGACGCCAGCCGCTGACTTCTGGCCACTTCTTCCCGCAGAATTTTGAGCTCCGTAACATCCCTGAGCAAGACCAGCCGGCCCGTGAAAACGCCATCATCATCTTTCATCGCCACGGCAACCACATCCAGGTAAATCGTGCCTCCGGGCAGACCGAGGGTAAGTTCCGAAATTGTCCTGCCGGATTCGGCCTTCATATCCTCCAAAAGCGATTTCAAGGCAGCAGGAAGAACCGGGATGAGGTTCTTTTGTAAAAAATCGGACAGCGAAAACTTAAGGATATTTTCGGTTTCCTGATTGAAGGACAAGAGGTTTCCCGTCTCGTCGATTGCCAAAACGCCGATGGGCATGTGGCGGATAATGCTTTCCGAAAGCGCCTTAACCGCCGTCAGGGAAACCCGGGCCGACCGGTAGGCCTGGGCGAGAAACAGGGACAAAACACCGAAGATGCCGACGACAAAAAGAATGGTTGCCACCGTGATCGTCTGGGCCATCTCTTTTTCTCTTGCCGCCTTGACGGGCCCCATGTTCATTCCCACAAATATTGCCATATTTTGTCTCAGCAGCGGGCGATTGCCTTTCCCCTTTGCCGGTGGTTGCAGTTCGTGAGACACAGATGCTTCGTCCCAGGGGGAAAAGCGCCGGAACACCTCAAATGTTTCGCCTCGCTCCGGCCGGGAAACAATTCGCCATCCGGGTTGCTTCATGGCCGAGATGGCGGCCGGATCAATATCCAGGGCGTAAGATTCTCCGGCCATGACCGGGTCGCTGTCGGCTATGATCAAGCCCTCCTGGTTAACTACGATAATGTGATCCAGGTCTGGTTGCTGGGACATTTCGATCAGGAGCTTCTGGAGCTCAAAGGCTCCCCAATTCATGCCGGCCCCGGTTCTAATTCCCGCCTCGAAGGACCTGATCAGGGTTTCTCCCTGGGTGAGCAGCAGATCCTGGCTGGTTGTCTCCAGTTTTCTGAGATTATCCCTGGTTATAAAAACAAACAGCAAGATGATGATAACCATAATGCCGATAATTAACCAGGGGGAGAGGCCCGGCCAGGTATTAAATGTCTTTTTCCGTGTTTTCTTCATCTCATGAAGAGTTTATAGTTTTATTGTTTACGCCATGAAATCCGCCCATGGATACTTATTAACCAGGTGTATACCACATGCGGATACCTGTTATCCACCTATTTTCTGCTCTGGGGCCGCAAATTACTAATCATGATTGCTGTATGCAGCGATATTTCAATGATATTGATTAGTTGTAATGATGCAACAATTTTGGCATGGCCCGTGCATTACCTTAGGCAAATCAAACCAGAAAGGAGTTACACCAATGAAAAAAGTAGTATTTATGACGTTAGGGCTCATGGTTGTTGCGATTCTAGCGACAGTCAATCCGGTCAGCGCCCGGGGGCCAATGGCGGGTGGCGGACCCGGTGGGACAATGATGGGGCTTGGTGGACCCGGAGGGGGATGCTGCGGCACCGATGGAGTTGCCGCCCTGGAGAAGCTCAACCTTACCCCAGAGCAGACAGCCAAGATTGCCAATTTGCGTGAGGAGATGTTCAAGGAGGTGGCGCCCATCAAGGAGAAGATGTTCAGCAAGAGAAACGAATTGAAGCAGCTATGGCTGCAGTCTACGCCCGACGAGGCCAAGATTTCTCTCGCGCAGAAGGAGGCCCGGGAACTTATGGGTCAGATGCAGGAGAAGAGAACTGCCTTTCGGTTGCAGGTAGGCAAGATTCTTACCACGGAACAGCGGGATAAGCTACGTGCCGGATTCACCGGTCCTGGTCCCGGTTCCCGCTGGGGTGGTCGTTGCAAGATGGATGGCCCGGCAGGCCCCGGTGACAAAGCCGGCAAGGGCAAACGTTCACTGAAAAACTAACCTGATTTACCTGAAGCAGGGTAGCTCCCGGGAAGATTGGTAAGACCTCCTCCTTCATCCCCGGGAGCGTCCTGTTTCGGCGTTTTTACCCTTCTTGTTTACCATGCTTGCCCCGCCCCAGTTCCCTCCGGAAGGCAATTTATTTCATTACCTTTGCTTCTGGCTTGATTGAAAATGAGGGGAATCTCCCCACTTGCCGTAAGCTATCTCCTCGCCGATGGAGGCGATTCTGGTCTTCAAACATTCCCGGCAAAGAGCAGCGTTTTCGTCCAGACAGGGTTTGCCGTCATAGAGCTGGTAGGATGACTTGTATTTTACATCGGTGATATTGGGCATGATGATGTTGGCCCCCGCCAAAAGACCCCGTTCCCGACCCTTTTCTTCCAAGGCTTGAAGGGCGGTGGTGGAGGCGATGTTTACATCCTGCAAATATATCCTGGTTACAGCGATCATTTTCAGGGCGAGCGTCAGTTGTTCCTCGTCGCTGCGGATTGGCTTTTTACTGCATTTGATGCCCAGCGGGGTGTCCTTATGGACAACATAGGGGCCCATGCCGATCATGGCCACGTCCTGCTCTTTAAAAAAAATAATATCATCCGCCAGGTCTTCGGTCGTCTGACCTGGCAGGCCGATCATGACGCCGGTTCCCACCTGGTAGCCGATGGCGGCCAAATTTTTGAGGGTTGCCAGCCGGGCGTCAAAATCATGATCATCAGGATGGAGCCGGCGATAGAGATCCTGGTTGGAAGTCTCAATTCTAAGCAGGTAGCGATGGGCGCCGGCGGCAAACCATCTTTCCAGGGTCTTTCGGCTTTGTTCCCCCAAGGACAATGTTATCCCCAGCTCTCCCTGGCTCATTTCTTTAATCTTATAGAGGATATTTTCTACGAATGATACGAATTCCTCATCAACTCGTTCGCCTGATTGGAGCACCACCGAGCCGAAACCGCAATCGTAGGCCCATTTCGCCGCCGTAAGGATCTCCTCCGCGGTCATCTGGAAGCGTTCAACATTTTTATTGTCGTGTCTTATCCCACAGTAGAAGCAGTTCTTGCGGCAGATGTTGGAAAACTCGATCAGCCCCCGGAAATATACCTTGTTGCCGACGTGCCTGAGCTTTATTCGATAGGCATGTTCCGATAACTTTCTGATGGACTCCTCATCGCCCAGCTCCAGCAGGTAAACGAGGTCCTTTTTGGTAAGTTCGCATCCTTCATTCAATAGTCTATCCAAATTATTTTCCAAATTATTGTCCAAGTTATTTCCCATTTTATCTCCCGTTGCTTTGATTGTGATCAGGGATGACGCTATTTCATCTCTAATTAAAACCTTAGCAGCAATGTCGCTACTTTTTCAAGTTGATAATTCCGGCCGAGTGAGCGGAAAATTTGTCGCAGACCCGACCGGCTCATTGAGAGAGTAAAAAAGATGGGTAGTGGGGATTTGGGTTTACCCCCCCTTCCCTAAGGGGGGCAGGTGGGATTTGGGTTTACCCCCCCTTCCCAAAGGGGGGCAGGGGGGATTTGGGTTTACCCCCCTTTCCCAAAGGGGGGCAGGGGGGATTTACAATAAAAGCAAGAGGTTATTGATTATCCCTCAAATCTCCCCTAACCCCTCTTTACAAAAGAGGGGGACAGCCCAGTGGGTGATTCCCAAAGGGGGGCAGGGTTTACCCCCCTTTCCCAAAGGGGGGAGAGGGGGGATTTACAATAAAAGCAAGAGGTTATTTTTAGTTCGTCAAATCTCCTCCAATTCCTCTTTGGGAAGAGAAAGAGGAGCTCTACCCATAAATTTGTCGCAAACCCAGCAATGGGGGCCTTTTTATTTTGCAAATTTTTTCAATCGTTGTTAGAATCCAAGCATGAACCGAAGAGAGAATCTTTCAAAGGCAATTTACGATTTAGGGAAACTTGCGTTTGCAGCAATTGTCTTAGGACAGTTAATTGCACCTCAAAGTTTCAACATATCACTATTTATTGCAGGTATAATTTTTGTGCTATTATGTTTCATCCTTGCATACAGGATAGACAAAAATGGAGGCAACAATGGATAACCTTACTTTATTTTTTTTAATAGGTTCGATAATATTGATCGGAGTCGGTATCTATTTCCATTTCCATGACAAAAAGAAACATATCAATTAGAATACAATTTCCGGGACAGCATACTAAATTCGGACACACCGCCTCCCTCTGCTTCAATCTTGCCGATTGAACCACAAAATAAAACAGATGGGCCTTGGGAGGGACGAGGCTTAAGCTCGCCCCCCCAAGAAAACACCTGTTTGCGGACTTTTTAGCGCACCGTCACTATTGAGCCATCATCACCTTTTTATGGATCATGCCTCAAGTTTTGCCCTCTCTTGAAACCTGACCCCCTTTCCCTCGCTGCTGGTTCTACCATGTCGATTTTTCAAAAAATTATGTGATCTGGTTCATGCTTTTTTCTGCGCCGGCCGCACCCCTATTATTGGTATGTGCTTAATATAAATCTGGCTCAGAAGGCCCAGCAGTACCAGACCCAAACCGATAAGGTCCGTGTATCCTTCGGGAATAAGCAGGGCAATTCCGCCCACCATAAAGAGAAGCCGCTCCAAAATGGTGGTCGGTTTCAGCCAGTATCCCATCAGGAAGGCCTGCAGGGGGAACATTGCCAGAATGGCCAGGACCGTGGCGATGCCAATTTGGACCCAGGTGCCCTGCATGAGAAAGACCGGAAAAAAAACAAAAAAGAAGGGCATGATGTAGCCGCCGATCCCCAGCCGCATGGCAATCCACGCCAGCCGCAGCCAGTTGCCGCCCGAAATCGCCGCCGCCGTAAAGACGGCAATGCAAACCGGCGGGGTAAGACCGCTCTTGATGGCAAACCAGAAGATGAAGAGATGCCCGGCCAGGGGAGTTATTCCCAGGCTGGCCAGTGCCGGAGCCAGGACAGCGGCGGCAATAACATAGGCCGCAGTCGTGGTCATCCCCATCCCGAGAAGCATCGAGGCTGCCATAGTAGCAAGCAGGGCTAAGACTATATTGACATCAGCCAGGGCCATTATAACTTCCGAGAGCTTCACCCCAAAGCCGGAAAGTGAGATCATGGTCACCGCCATCTGGACGCAACTCATCATCACCATCAGCCAGGCCAGGGAACTGCACACCCCCTCATAGTACGCCTCAGCTATCCGTCTGGTCCGCTCCCAAAGCCCCCTGGCCGACAGCGGACTGCCGAAAAAGATGAAAAGAACCATAATGGAAATCAGCGCCCAGGCGGCGCATAGTTGTGGCGGCAGGTACAAAAACAGCAGGTACATGAGCAAACCCACAGGAATGAAAAACATCATCACCTGCCTGGGGGCGAACACCTCTTTGAGTTTCGGAATCATTTCCCTGGGCAGCCGACCCAGGCCGTCCCGTTTGGCCTCCACATAAACCCCGGCCCAGATGCCCACGAAATAGATGATCGCGGGAATCAAGGCCGCAATCATTACCTCCAGATAGGAGATGTTGAGGAACTCGGCAATGATAAAGGCCCCGGCCCCCATGATGGGCGGCATGATCTGGCCGCCGGAACTGGCGGAGGCTTCAATCGCGCCGGCCAACTCCGGCTTGTAGCCAAGTTTTTTCATGGTAGGAATAGTGAAGGCGCCCGTGGTGGCCACATTGGCTACAGACGATCCGGAAAGCATGCCAAAGAAGGCGCTGGAAACAACGGCGATCTGGCCCGCGCCCCCGGTGGTCCGTCCGCCGATAACCTTCGAGATATCCATAAATGATTTTCCCACGCCGGCAGCAAACAACACGGGCCCAAAAATAATGAACAGCGCGATTACCCGGCTGGTCATGTCCGTCAGGAGCCCCCAGATGCCTTCGGTCATCAGGAATGTCTGGTAAAGAATTTCCGTGAGGCTGTATCCGGCATGGCCGAAAAAACCAGGTATGTACTGACCGTAGGCAGCATAGACGAGAAAGAAAACAACTACGATGGGTATTGCGTAACCCAGCGCCCGCCTGGTGCCCTCCAAGAGGAGGAGGGCCAGAACAGCCCCCATAACAAGTTGGTAGTCATCGTATTTTCCCACCGCCCGGGCGATCTTCTCCCAGTTGAGCATTACATAGAGGCAAGGGCCCACGGAAAACAGAATGAACAGAATATCCAGCACTGAAGGGCTGTTTCTGGTACCATAGATAAGCCGTCTCGCCCAAGTTCCCCCCGAGTCAGACATTCTTTTTTTACTAAGCGGGTAGAGAAGGAAGACTAAGGCCAGCCCGAATGCCAGGGATATCCCACCCTGAAGCAACGAATGAAGAGGTATAGTCAAGGCGGTATAGATTAAAAACACGGACCACAGGGCAACAAGAATGGCGGCAATTACCTTTGGAAAACCTTTTAGCTCTCTCATCAATCATACCTTTCTACATCGATGGACTGAAATCATCGTCGCCGTCGCCCGGGCTAAAGCCAGGGGGCCAAAAGATTCAAACAAGCGGCTCCCCGGCTTCCGTGGGAATAACGAAAACGATAATTTCCTAACCCTTCTGCGTATTGCCAATGGGCAGGTAACCCCTATCTTAACACCTCAAGGTTGAAATGAGCCGCGCTCCCCTTGTTACCGGTGGCTTCAATCTTGTAAACACCAGGGGGCGTACGGACGGGAATGCCGGTGGCCACATCGAAGTTGCCGTTTTTGTCGGCAATGACGGCATCGGCCTTCTCCGTGCCTAGTCCGTGGTAGATTTCAGCCACCTGCAAGATAATATCCACCTCTTCGCCGGGCTGGAATTTGGAACCGGTTATCTTTATGGCCGCCGCCGCCCTCCCGCTGGCCGGTTGAATCAGGATGCTTGCTCCCGATTGGGCATCTGCAGGCGCAGGAATGACCAAAAAAATTGCTAAAAGAAAAACGAACAGCAGAATCGCCAAAGCACCCTTCCCGCGATCAATATTAGTTAGCAACATCTTTCTCCCTCCTTGGATATTAAGTTATCGCCTTGCTTCCGGCGGAATCAATTCTGGTGGCAGCGCCTGGCCGATCTCGCGATAATACCGGACGGCGCCGGCATGAAAGGGGACCTTGAGACCAAACTTCGTGGCATTGAGCACCATATCGTCGAATTTCCCCTCCCTAAGCGTCGCCATGCTGCCCACCAAGGCAGCCCGGTTCTCCCAGATGCTCTTGACGACCTTGTACACCACGTCATCCGGGGTGTCCTTGGTGACAAAATCGGTGATCACATAGGCGTAGCTCAACTGGTCAGCGGTGACCGCCTTGAAGAGGCCCGCCGGGATGGTCATGCTGCGGTGAATGCCGGGCTGCAGTCGCTCCGCCCGTTCAAAATGTTCCGGCTTGAGAGCAACTATGTTGATCTCCATGGCGGCTTCGATATCCAAAATGGCCGCATCCTTGAATCCCGCCTTGAACCAGCCGTCCACCACCCCGGATTTCATCGCATCGGGGCTGGCGCCTAAGCCCATAAGTTTGAAGCTAGGTTTGACATCGATTGTTTTGAGGAAATATTCGATGTGCCAACCGGAGGTGGTGCCGGGATTGGCGGCAAAGTTTTTACCGGTGAAACCCTCTACGGTGGTTATCCCGCTTTTTTTGCTTGCCACCAGGTGAATGGGAGTAAAATATCCTCCCCAGAGGATGCGCAGGTTACGATCTGGCTTGCCTTCCCAGTCCAGTATTCCCAGATGACTGGCCGCTCCGGCGCCGGAACTGGCCGGCCCAGCGTGAATGCTGTTTCGACGCAGGCGCTCCAGATTTTCCGTGTAGCCCCCGGTTTCAACCACGGTGACCACGATTTCACCGGGATAGGCCTTGTTGATTATCCCGGCCATGGCCACGGTATTGGCATACAGACCGGACCGCACGCTGGTGGCCCCGAATTTGAGGTGGAACCTTTTAGCCTGGGCCTGGGCGAAGCTGGTAGAAAACACCAGCAACAGCGAAAAGAAAAGCCCCATACCTGCCAATAACTTCAAAATTTTCGTTTTTTTCATTGTTCCCTCCTTTGTTGTGCATTAAGTTGTAATCGAACTCCTTCTATGGACAACACCCAATTGAAAATACCTTACCCATGACAATGAGACAAGGCCGGCTGCTAATGTCCTGGCCGCACCGGCGCAATGATACGGACGAGACTTAAGCTCGTCCCTCCGAGAAGACAATGCGCATAGGTTTTTCCATCGCTACGTCCATTTGTTTTTCGGAGGACTATGCTTCGTCAGTGCCGCAAATACTGCCCCGCAAATTATGTGCAAGACGGTACCGTGGCTGCTCTATGCTTTTGAAATACTGTTGTTTGGTTCTCGCGGCGAATGAGGAGTAGTCAGGTTCGATGCAGATTTAAGCTTTGGAAATAGCTATGCAGGTTTTCGCCGCCCGCTCTATTTATTCTAAAGAAGGAATGTTTGGTTCATCCGGGCTGAGCTTTTGAACTCTTTCTATTTCCTTAAGCTTCATCCTGATGATAACCAAGAGTCCGGCAATGCCCACCCAAAACATCGCCAGGCTTTCGTAAATGATGTACTGATCGTACCGTACCGTAGTGAAGACCTCGATCTTTTCTTCTGCTCCGACTGGCAATGACAGTGACAGTATCACAACTACGATAAGAGTTTCCATGAACCTTTTCATCTTTATTCCTAACTCAAGTACCCGACGATGGTCATGACGACAAAATAGACGAAGTAGCCAACGCCGATCCAGGTAAACAACGGGCTCTTCTCTCCCCGGCTGGCTTTCCGGTCGAACAGGGGCAGTAAAAAGAAAAACAGGATTGCAACCGTTATGAGGACAATGGCGACGGTTTCACCGCTTAAACCCAGAATTTCACCAGGGAAAAGTTTCAGGGTCTGGAAGAGGAAGAGGAAATACCACTCCGGCTTGATATTCTCCGGCGTGGGCGCCAGCGGATCGGCCTTGACGCCGATTTCCGGCGGTAGAAATATCGCCAGGGTGGCGCAAGTTCCCAGAATAACCAGCCAGAGGGCCAGGTCATGGTAAAAAACGTTGGGGAAAAAGGGAACCTGGCGATAGCCTTTTTTCTCCACTGACTGCGGAACACTCATCCCGTGGTACTGCACTAAAAGCACATGCAGGCCGATGATCAGCACCGTCACGAGGGGCAGCACCGCCACATGAAAGGCATAAAATCTGATCAGGGTGTCGCCGGTAACGTCGATCCCCCCGCGCAAAAAGGCTTTGAGAAAGTCGCCGATGACTGGAAAGGCGCCGGAGCCGCCGGTTGCCACCTTGACTGCCGCCAATGCCCGCTCATCCCAGAGCAGGAGGTAGCCGCTCAGACCGAAAAATATCGCAATGCCCAAGAGGATGAAACCGGTAAACCAGACGAATTCTCGGGGCTTGCGGTAGGCCTTTACCAAAAGCGTACCAAAGAGATGAAAAAATAGCGAAACCATCAACAGCTGAGCGCCCCAATGGTGAAATGACCGAAAAAACCAGCCCATATTCAGCTTGGTGACAATATCGATAATGCTCTTGTAGGCATGTTCCGGATGGGGAACGTAATAAAACGCCAGAATCATGCCGGTGACAAACTGGAGAATAAAGAGAAACAGGGTCACTCCGCCGGTATAGTAGAGAAAATCAAAGCGATGGACCGGAACCAGCTTGCCCTGGGCCATCTTTTTTACGTCATCCAGGTCGTACCTTTGGGAAAACCAGTCTTTAAGCTTTAGGAAGTTCAACCTTTACCCCCTTTTTCGCAACGATCAGCTTATCCCCTTCGATAATGTGCACAAAAATCTCCAGCGGCCTAGGCGGCGGTCCGGCGATGTTCTTGCCGTTATCATCGAACCAACCCTTGTGACAGGCACAGTAAAATTTCTTTTCCACCGGCTTATAAACTACGTTGCAATCCATATGCGAGCAGACGCCCTTGACGGCCATTATCGTCCCATCGGCCTTTTTGAAAAAGATCCCCAGTTTGCCGCCCCAGGCGAAGGGTTTAGTGCTGTTGGCCTCTATATTGAGGAAGTCTGCGGCGGGCAGAACGACAAAATCCGGCTCCTTGCCCAGGGTGGGGAAGGCAAATTTGAACAGGGCGTAAAAGCTGCCGGAAAAAAAGGCTATCAGCCACCCGCCGAAGAGGGTATTTAAAAAAGTCCGACGACTTACCAGCGAATATTGCAGTTTCATGTTCACCCCCGGCCCAGAATCTTGCGGGCCTTGTATTTCAGCAGTCTCTTGCGTAACGAGACAATCGAATCGGTGGGTCTGACCTCTTTGGGACAGGCTTCGATACAGCGCAAAACCGTATCGCAACCCCAGAGGCCCCGGGCATCATTGATCTCGGAAAGCACACTTTCGGGTCTTTCATCGCGGGAATCAGCCATAAATCTCTCCAGCTTGGCAAATGCGTGGGGGCCCAGATAGTCCGGATCACGTGCCAAAACCGGGCAGGCCCCGTAGCAGGAAGCGCAGAGAATACAGTTGACGTATTGATCGATCCGTCGCCGCTCCTCCTCACTTTGGGGCAGTTCCTTCTGCGGATCAGGACTCATCCTAACCAGGTAAGGCCGGATCTTTTGGTAGGACGCCCAGAAGGGGTTCATATCAACCACCAAATCCTTGATGATTTCCAGGTTGGGCAGCGGTTCCAGAATGATTGTTTCCGCCCCGAACGATGATACTTGGGTGCGGCAGGCCAGGTCGATCTTGCCGTTCATCACCATGGCGCAGGAACCGCAGACGGCGGAGCGGCAGGAACTGCGAAAGGCCAGAGTCCCATCAAGCTCATCCCTGATCCTAAGCAATACGGACAAGATGGTAAGGCCGTCAATCACCTTGACCCGGTAGGATGCAAAATAGGGCTTGCGCTCCGGTTCCAGCGCATCGGCACGAAAAATTTTAAAGACGTAATAGGCTGCCTTGATCAATAGGGATATCCTCTAAAAAACCTCAATATTCACGCTTCGTCGGTTGGTGCCTGGTAATTGCCACTTCCTTGAAACTAATCTCCGGCCTGTCTTCTTCGCCCATTCGGGCGATGGTGTGTTTAAGCCAGTTGGCATCGTCGCGCAGGGTAAAATCACGGCGGAAGTGCCCCCCCCGGCTTTCTTCTCTCCAGAGGGCGCCCAAGGTGGTGACGTGGGCCACCTGGAGCATGGAATCCAGTTCCAGCGCCTGCATGAGCTCGTAATTCATGGCCCCCGTTATCCGGGAAACGGTTATTTTTCGGTACCTTTCTTTGAGTCTCTCGATAATATCGATGGCTTGAACCAAGTCTTCTTTTGTCCGGAAGATCTCAACCTTCGAGCTCATGGTTCGGACCAGTTCGGAGACGATCTGGAAATAGCTCTCTCCTTTGCCCTGAGCGAGCTTCGCGATCCGTGCCTTGACCTGGCGCAGCTTTTCTTCCAAAAGCAGCTCATCGGGCCGGGCTCTGGGACCATCAAGATATTCAGGGATGGAGAGGGTCGCCAGTTTGCCAAAGACAATCGTATCTAGAAGCGAGTTACCCCCCAGACGATTGGCCCCGTGGACACTGACGCACCCGGACTCTCCGATGGAGTAAAAGCCCCTGATCTCGGTTTCACAGCGCTCGTTGGTATCGATTCCCCCCATGGAGTAATGCTGGCCCGGCATAATGGGAATGGGATCTTTTACCGGGTCGATACCGATGAAATCAATGCAGATATTCCTGATTCCGGGCAGTCGCTCACCAATTCGCTCTGCTCCGAGATGCCGCAGATCCAATTGGACATAGGTCCCCAATGGATGCTCGAATCCCCGGCCGTTTTCCATCTCGGTCTTGATGCTGCGGGCGACAATGTCCCGGGGCGCAAGCTCCATGGCTTTGGGGGCGTATCTCTCCATGAACCGTTCGCCCCGGTTGTTAAACAGGTAGGCGCCCTCGCCGCGGCAGGCCTCGGACATCAGGATATTGGTGCCAATCAGGGAGGTGGGATGAAATTGAACAAATTCCATATCCTTAAGCGGAACCCCAGCCCGGTAGGCAATTCCAATTCCGCTGCCGTTGTTGATCAGGGCGTTGGTTGAATAGAGATATATCCGGCCATAGCCGCCGGTGGCAAAAACGACTGCGCCGGCCAGGATGGGGTGGAGGTCGCCTGTTTTAAGCTCGCAGGCAACCACGCCATGACACATGCCATCCGCAACGGCCAGCTCGACAATCTGCCACTCATTATAGAAGCAGACCCCCTTGGCTATGGCCCTTTCATATAGCGTGTTGAGCAAAACGTGACCGGTGATATCCGCCGAGAAGCAGGTCCGGGGATAGCCAGCGCCGCCGAAGGGTCGCTGGGCGATGGACCCGTCGGCAAAACGACTAAAGGGAGCGCCCCAATGTTCCATCTCATAGACGATATCGATGGCTTCCCGACACATGATCTCCACCGCCGGTTGATCGGCCAGATAGTCGCTTCCCTTGATCGTATCGAAGGCATGTTTTTCCCAGGTATCGTCCCGACCTTCAGGATTATTTGCCAAAGCGGCGTTCATTCCGCCCTGGGCGGCAATGGAATGGGATCGCAGCGGGTAGACTTTTGTCAAAACCGCGACATTATAGCGGTCGCTAAGACCTATTGCCGTCCTTAGGCCCGCTAGCCCTGCGCCAACAATGAGCAGATCATGATGTATCATCTTCAGGACACACGGAAATAAAAATAGATAAGGATAATCGAAATGGCTGCGGCGACAACGTTGGATATCCAAAAAAGCCGGGTTTCATTTTTGTAGCCCAAATCAATCGCAATCGTCCTGAGACCGTAAATGCTATGAAAAGTAAACAGAATCAGGATCAAAACGTCGATGACCGGGTGGCGATGAAGGCTCAATGCCCAATCAGGCTTTTTGTCTTTCGTGAAGAGGAAGAAGCTGGTGAGGAGCTTCACCCCGAAGAGAACAATCAGTGCAACCCCGCTGATGCGGTGGAAAAGCCAGATAAACATTGTTATAACCTCAAGTTGTTTGTGCCCACCAGCCTGCTGTCCCGTCGCAGTCAAGTGCTAAAAAAAAGAAAGAGCTTTTCTTGCGCTCGCTATGGATAAACTTCCCTTTTTTGTCAAGAGGAAAATCAGGAGCCAGACCCTCCGAAAACTCCAATGGGCATTGTTTTCGGAGGGACTTGGCTCCGTCGCGTCCATATTGTTGCGCAGGCCCGGTTTCCCAGCGGCGCAGCTTCTCGGCAAAGCTGCGCCCAATTCAGGCTATTCGATCACAACCAAAACCTGGTCAACCGCGACCGAGTCGCCCTCTTTAACCTTGATTTCCTTGACCCTACCGCCCTCCATGGGGAAAATCGGATTTTCCATCTTCATGGCCTCAAGGGTCACGATCTCATCATCCTCAGTAACCTGATCCCCCACATTGACCAGTATCTTCGCTATTTTTCCCGGCATGGGTGATCTTACCTCTTCGCTCATTTGCAAATCTCCTTTCAGGTTAAATTCCCCCGTCTTAAGGCGGGCACACTAAATAAGACGACACAATAAAAACTCCGATTCCCCCTCCCCCGGTGGGAGGGGGGCAGGGGGAGGGGGATTAAAACACGCGATATATCAACTATTATCACCCTCTCCCCGTATCAAGTACTGGCCCGACCCCAACCCTCTCCCATCCAAGGAAGAGGGGGCATTTTGACTTTTTGGCGCTTCATCAAACAAGTCCAACTCGTAAAAAGTCGGTACAGCGTAAGCTTTGTGATGGCTTCAAATGATGCCCATTCCCGCCAGCACCGACAGCATAACCGCCGCAGCAATAACCGAGCCGACCTGGCCACCGGCGTTGGCGCCCATGGCGTGCATCAAAAGAAAGTTTCTCTTGTTATATTTCTGCCCTTCCCGCTGGACAACGCGAGCGGCCATGGGAAAGGCGGAAATTCCGGCGGCGCCGATCAGGGGATTAACCTTCCCTCCCGTCGCCAATCGCATCAACTTGCCAAATAACAGGCCGAAAACCGTGTCCAGACAGATGGCCAGGAGTCCCAGACCCATAATAAGCAGGGTTTGGGCCTTCAGGAAAGCAGGCCCAGACATGCTGGCCCCGATGGAAAGGCCCAAAAGCAGTGTCACCACATTGGCGATTTCATTTTCTGATGCCTTGGTCAGCCTGGCCACCACACCGGTTTCCCTCATGAAGTTGCCCAGCATGATTGTTCCCAGGAGGGGCAGCCCCTTGGGGGCAATGAGGCCGCCCAAGATGGTTATCACCAGCGGAAAGAGCAGTTTAGTTGTCTTCGAAACCGGCCGGGCGGTGTATTGCATCGTCGTTTCCCGTTCTTTTTTGGTGGTCATAAGCCTCATTATCGGGGGCTGGATGATTGGAACCAGGGCCATGTAAGAGTAGGCCGCCACCGACACCGCAGCCAAAAGCTGCGGGGCGTATTGGGATGCTACGTAAATCGCCGTCGGTCCGTCACAGGCGCCGATGACTCCAATTGCGACGGCCTCCAGGTGGGGAAAGCCCAGGGCCAACGCCAAAAGTAGAGTAATGAAAATTCCAAATTGTCCCGCCGCTCCCAAAAGCAACATCGAAGGCCGGGCCAACAGCGGGCCGAAATCGGTCATGGCGCCGATACCGATAAAAATCAGCAGCGGGAAGAGTTCCGTGTTTATGCCGGCATCGTAGATGGTCCTCAAAAAACCCTCCTCCATCATTACTTCGGAAAGGGGGATATTGACGAGAATGCAACCAAATCCGATCGGAATAAGCAAGAGTGGTTCGCAGTCCTTTTTGATGGCCAGCCACAGCAGGACCCCGCCGATTAGGATCATGAGAGGATTGCTCCAGTCCGTAAAAAGCTGCTGAAAACCGACGGTCAGGCCCGCCGCGCCGTTAATGATCGCCTCTAGCATAGTCAGCTCTCCCCCTCACCGGGCTGGCAGGGAAATATCCTGCCCAGCGCTTCCATGATCAGACTTATTATCCAGAGCGTCAAGAGCGTACCCCCCATGCCGCACACCAGCATCGTGATCCCGAAGGTCAGTTTGTCCATCTCCATATGGTCAATCTCCTTTTTAACGGTTTATAGAATATTTAGCGTTCAGGAGCCCTTTTCCAGAAACTTCCTTTGGTACAGCTTTACGTTTTCGGCATAGATATCCCGGCCCCGAGTATCGTTAATCACGATGGCGGGAAAATCCTCCACTGTAAGCGCCCGGATCGCCTCCGCTCCCAAATCTTCAAAGGCTACCAGTTCGACCTTTTTAATCGTTCGGGAAAGGAGCGCTCCGGCCCCGCCGGTGGCGGCCAGATAGACGGCGCCGTGTTTCTTTATCGCCTCAATCACCTCAGGACAACGGGAGCCCTTGCCGATCATAATCTTGAGCCCCTCGGCCAGAAGAAGCGGCGCATAGGCATCCATCCGCCGGCTCGTAGTCGGCCCGGCGGCGCCGATGGGTCGGCCCGGCGGGGGCGGCGAAGGCCCCATGTAGAAAAAAGTCTGACCAGATATTTCCAGAGGCAGGGGTTTGCCCTGCCGGATCAATTCCGTCAGCCTCTTGTGAGCCGTGTCCCGGGCTGAATAGATAACGCCGCTGATAAAAATCTTGTCCCCGGCCTCAAGCGGCGTTAAATCCTCAGTGGTAACCGGTGTTTGTAATCTGATCTCTTTGGTCATGTCCTCTCACAACCTCAAAGGGCTATTTCCCGGTGCCGGCTGGCGTGGCAGTTGATATTCACCGCCAGAGGCAAGCTCGCGATATGACAGGGCTCCATCAGTATTCGTACCTCCAGGGCTGTCACCCGGCCGCCGAGGCCCGCCGGTCCGATCCCCAGACAGTTGATCTTCTCTAAAATCCGTTCTTCCATTTCCGCCAAAAGCGGATCCGGATTTCTCCCTGTTCGTCGGCATACCAGGCTTTTTTTCGCCAAAATCGCCGCCCGCTCCAGGTTGCCGCCGATGCCCACTCCCACTATGATGGGCGGGCAGGGGTTGGCCTGGGACTCCCATACCCGCCCGACCACAAAATCCTCCACCCCGGCCACGCCGTCGGAAGGATTGAGCATGACAACCTGGCTCATGTTCTCGCTGCCGCCGCCTTTGGCGGAGAAATACAACTTGAGACTGTCTCCGGGGACAATATCTAGGTTAATAATTGCGGGAGTATTGTCACCCGTATTCTTTCTGGTGAAGGGATGACAGACGGACTTCCTTAAATAGCCTTCCGCGTAGCCGTCGCGGACCCCCTGGTTAATCGCCTCGGTCAAAAGGCCACCTTCGATCCGGACCTCGGCGCCCAGTTCGACAAAGAACACCGC
This sequence comes from uncultured delta proteobacterium, assembly GCA_947085375.1. Taxonomy (GTDB): domain Bacteria; phylum Desulfobacterota; class Syntrophia; order Syntrophales; family CAMTWB01; genus CAMTWB01. The sequence goes on along the minus strand of CAMTWB010000007.1, from coordinate 19,947 downwards.
CAGCCCAGTATCCTGACAGAGCGGAATCCGTTCCTCATTGGCTATCCGGGCATTGTCGATGAGCTGCCGCAGAGTCTCCCGACCCAGGGGCGACTCCTCGACCAGAAGGGATTCCCGGAAGCAGTCCAACAGGTCATCTTCCAGGACATAGTTGGCCTCGATGCAGGCATCTTTGACTTTCCGTCGAATATCTTCAAAAGAAATTGTACGCACCGATTTGCCACCTTTCGTGTATGACGGCGCCTTAAGCCATTATGACGACTTCGTAAAAAGTCCGGATGCGGCCTTGCGCTAAATCCGTCGTCACTGCGGCGTACCAAAAAGTACCCCTCATTCCTCATGATTTGCGCGCCTTGCCTTCGAACTTTTTACAAAGCCGTCCCAAAACTTACTGTTTGACGACTTTTTACGAGTTCGTCCATTATGAAATCACCATCAAAACTGCCCCCGCCGCGACCGAGTCGCCCGCCTTTACCATAATCTCAACGACCTTGCCATCATTTGTCGCGGTCAGGGCGTTTTGCATCTTCATCGCTTCCAGAACGATCACCTCGTCACCGGCCTTGACCTCAGCCCCTACCTGGCAGAGCAGCTGCACGATAATCCCCGGCATCGGGGCCTTGAGGGCTGTACCGGCTTCCGGGGTGGTTTTAATTGCTGCTTTGGCTTGCGGTTCCACCGGTTTCGGCGCCGCCTGGTCAGCATTTGGCATCTGTCGTGGCGGTGCGGTTTTGGCTGCCACTTTGCCGCCTGATCCCGGTTCCACCTGCGCCGCTCCCTGTTCGTCCACCTCTACCAGGAAATACTCGCCGTCAACAAAAACATTGTAACTCTTCACCGCAGGCGATTTTTCCGGCGCCTTCTTAGGGGGGAGTTTTTCGGTCAGCTCGCCTTTTAATGCCCGGCGGATCAATTCGTCCTCCCGTCTTACATCTGCGAGAGTTTTGGGCTTAACTTCCGGCGGCGGCTCTTCCAGTCCGTACTTCCACCTGAGAAAACGCATCCCCGTCTGAGGATAGAGGGCATAAATCAGGACGTCACCGATATTTTGGGCGATAGCTTTCGTCTCCTCGGTCGCCTTTTGCATCTCCGGCTCAAGAACATCGGCGGCCCGGCCGGTGATGGGCGTCTCCCCCCGGGGATAGCCCTTCAGGGCTTGGCGTTGCACCTCGGGGTCAATGGGCAGGGGCGGGGTGCCGTAGAGACCGTAGCAGTAATCCTTGATCTGGCTGGAGATCATCTTGTAGCGGCCCATCAGGACGTTTAAAACCGCCTGGGCGCCGATAATCTGGCTGGTCGGGGTAACCAGCGGCGGATAGCCAAGCTCCTTGCGCGTCTGCGGAAGTTCCCGGTAAACCTCCGCCAGCCGATCCAGGGCGCCCGCTTCCTTGAGCTGACTGACCAGATTGCTGATCATACCGCCTGGAATCTGGTGCAGCAAAACATCGGTATCTACCACCGATAGTTTGGTTTTATCCATGTAGTCGCGGTACTTCGGGGCAATCTCCTCCAGATGCTCGCCTATTTTGAGAATTTTATTAATGTTCAGGCCGGGGTCTCGATCTGTCCCGGCCATGCTCACCAAAAGAGGCTCCACCGCCGGCTGGGAGGTGCGCAGGGCAAAGGGGGCGCACGCGGTATCAACCACATCTACTCCGGCCTCGATAGCCTTAAGATAGGTCATGGAGCCCATGCCGCTGGTATAGTGGGTGTGCAGCTGAACCGGGATCGTCAGTACATTTTTTAAGGCTGTAATCAGGTCAAAGGCATCATAGGGGGCCATGATGCCCGCCATATCCTTGATGCAAATTGAATCAGCTCCCATTTCTTCCAGAATCCTGGCCTTTTTAACGTAATATTCAATGGTGTAGACGGGGCCGCCCAGCTTTTTTTCCGTCAGCGAATAGGAAATGGTGCCCTGAATATGCTTGCCGGCTTCTTTGATGGCCCGGAAGGAGGATTCGAAGTTCCGCTCGTCGTTTAGGGCATCAAATACCCGGAAGATGTCCATCCCGCAGTCGGCGGCGTAAAGAACAAACTGGCGCACCAGATCATCGGCATAGTTGCGGTAGCCCACCAGATTCTGACCCCGCAAGAGCATCTGTAGCGGGGTTTTGGGCAGGGTCTTCTTCAAGAGCCGCAGCCGCTCCCAGGGATCCTCATTGAGAAAACGGGTGGCCACGTCAAAAGTAGCCCCGCCCCACACCTCCATCGAATGGAATCCTATCTCGTCGGCCTCAGAGAGGATAGGCTGCATATCTTCCCAACGCATCCGGGTGGCAAGCAAGGACTGATGGCCGTCACGAAAGGTGGTATCGGTAATCCTCAGTGTTTTGGTCTTGTTTTGGTTCATTATATTTATCTCCATAAGTTGTGGGGTGAGGGTGTAAAACTTGTAATAGACTCCTTGTCGTTTCAGCGGCGGGTGCGGAATTCCCAAAATTGGCGCTGGTTCATCCGATCCTGGCGGGAAGCCAGCCCCCAAAGGTTCGGCCAAAAGCCGACCGGCATTACCGGCGCCAAACGGCTTTCCTGCAAATGTTCTTTTGCTGCCCGATGGGCCTGGACCGCAATCAGTGCGGCGGCGATTTTTTTTGCTTTATTCATCGTCACTCCAGTTACAATGGGATATTGCCGTGTTTCCTTGCAGGCCGACTCTCCCGCTTGGTCCGGAGCATCGAAAGCGCCTGGATGATCCGGGGTCGGCTTTCGCGCGGCCTGATCACCGCATCCACATAACCTCGGGCGGCAGCCACGTAGGGATTGGAGAAGAGCTGCCGGTATTCATCGATCTTTTCCTGCCGCTTCGCTGCCGGGTCCGCGCTGCTTGTTATCTCCTTGCGAAAGATGATATTGGCCGCCCCTTCGGCCCCCATCACGGCAATTTCCGCCGTCGGCCAGGCCAAAACGATATCGGCGCCCAGGTCGCGGCTGCACATGGCCAGATAGGAGCCACCGTAGTCCTTTCGGATTATCAGCGTGATCTTGGGCACTGTAGCTTCGGAATAGCACCACAGGAGTTTGGCGCCATGCCGGATGATTCCCCGCCACTCTTGATCGCAGCCCGGCAGGTAGCCCGGCACATCGGCCAAGGTCAGCAACGGGATATTGAAAGCGTCGCAAAACCGGATGAACCGGGTAGCCTTGTCGGAGGCGTCCACGTCCAGACAGCCGGCCAAAAATTTGGGCTGGTTGGCGATGATCCCTACCGGCATTCCCCCCATCCGGGCCAGGCAAACGATGATATTCTTCGCGTAATGCTCGTGGGGTTCCATAATAGTGCCGTCATCCACCAGGGATCGAATCACATCCTTCATATCATACATCCGACGCGGATTATCAGGTACAATGGTATCAAGCTGGTCGTCCATCCGGCCGGGATCGTCGCTGCTAGTCAGAAGTGGCGGGTCCTCCATGTTGTTGGCGGGCAGATAACCCAAAAGTTTCCTGATCATTGCCAGTGACTCGGCATCGCTTTCACAGGCAAAGTGAGCAACACCGCTTTTCGTGTTGTGGGTCATGGCTCCGCCCAGGCTTTCGAAATCAATCTCTTCGCCCGTCACGGACTTAATTACCTCAGGGCCAGTAATGAACATGTAGCTGCTTTTTTTGGTCATGAAGACGAAGTCCGTCATCGCCGGCGAATAGACCGCCCCGCCCGCAGTGGGACCCATGATGGCGGAAATCTGCGGAATCACCCCCGAGGACAGAGAGTTTCGGTAGAAGATGCTGCCGAAACCGGAAAGGGCATCCACCCCCTCCTGGATACGAGCGCCGCCGGAATCGTTAAGACCCACCAGTGGCGCCCCGGTTTTCAGGGCCAGATCCATTACCTTGCAGATTTTTTTGGCATGCATCTCTCCCAGAGTGCCCGCCCGGGAGGTAAAATCCTGAGAGTAGGCAAAAACCGTCCGTCCCTCAACCTTGCCAAAACCGGTTATCACCCCGTCCGCCGGGATTTCCGTCTCCGGCATGTCGAATTCCACCGCCCGGTGCCGGACAAACAGATCGAGTTCCTGGAATGTGCCGGCATCGAAAAGGAGATCCAACCGCTCTCGGGCGGAGAGTTTTCCGCTTTCATGCTGCTTTTTTAACTGTTTTTCTCCGCCCATTCCCTTGAGCTGGGCAACCTTCTCCTCGAGCTCTCTTATTTTAATAGGTGTTTCACTCATCCTTTTCTCCCTTGTATCTGCCGATATTTTTGGTGGCAGGGGGCGGGTTTGAACCCCGCCTCTACGCCCGACCACCCCGCGCCGCCACAAGGGCGGGAAGTACATAGAGAATCTTACGCCGCAGGAACGTAACGCTCAGCGGCTGGCGTTCAAACGCCCCTCCGCTGGAGCGGATGGTTGGGCGATGGTATTTCCAATCTCTTCATAGGACAGGAAAGGGAGACTGGCTTGTATGCGAGCATGTTCTATGGTTATTGTCACAAGGTTACCGGCGCTGTCCAAGTCAATATAGATGTTCTCGTTTATCTCTCGAGTTTCTGCCACTTCAGCATCCGAGAACTCGACCAGAGCCGTATCCGTATCCGAAAAATACTTAATCCTCACTCTTTTTCCTCCCTGAATTTCCTATCGAAGAAGGCATTATGAATCGTTTCTCCATCGGCAAGAAGGATAACCCTTAGATATTTATCTTCTTCTTGTATCCATCTCCATTTTCTTATCCTACCGTCAGACTGAACCTCAGTATACAGCGGATCATTGATCGTGTCTTCAATCCATTTCAATTTGATATAGGAACGATCGGGCCTAAGTTTCGTATGTAGAAAATACTGGGTAAATTTCATGGCACCTTATTTTTTAGATGTGGGTGTGTTAGCGAAGCGTAACACACACCGCCTTTCTGCGGCCACGACGGAGCCGGGCACTCCTGCCCCTCACTCCTTACGCCTTCTCACATAACTCCACTAAAACCCCAAATGTTTCCTTGGGATGGATGAAGGCGATTCGTTTGCCGCCGGCGCCGGGCCGGGGTTGCCGGTCGATCAGGCGCACTCCCTTGGCCGCGAGCTCCTGTAGCGCGGCCTCAATATTCTCCACTTCCCAGGCGATATGATGAATGCCTTCGCCATTCTTTTCGATAAACTTGCCGACGGGTCCTTCCGGATCGAGCGATTCCAAGAGCTCGATTTCCGTGTCGCCGGTGGGGAGAAAGGCCGTCTTGACCCGCTGATCGGCTACCACCTCTACTCCTTCCAGTTTTAACCCCAGGGTGTCCCCATAAAACCCCAGGGCTTTGGTGATACTTTCGACAGCAATGCCGATATGGTCAATCTTGATTGTTTTCATGATGACCCCCTTTTCAGGTTCGCTTTCACAAAATCGATAACCGCTTTCGTCTCCGTCCCCGGTCCAAAAAATCCCTTGATCCCCAGCGCCGCCAGGGCCGAAACGTCTTCCGCCGGGATGATCCCCCCGGCTAAGACCAGTATATCCGTCATTCCCCTTCTTTTCAACTCTTCCATCACGCGCGGGAAGATGTAATTATGCGCCCCCGACAGGATGCTCATCATCACCACATCCACGTCCTCCTGCTCAGCTGCAGCAGCAATCATTTCCGGTGTTTGCCGAAGGCCCGTATAGATCACCTCCATGCCGGCATCACGCAAGGCCCGGACAATAACCTTGGCTCCCCGGTCATGTCCATCCAATCCCGGCTTGGCCACGAGAACCCTGATCACCCTCTCATCATGCATTGGTCGCTCCTTGTTGACAAATTCCATCAGAAGCAGTTAGCCGCCGTATACTCGCCAAATACATCCCGCAAGGCCCCACAGATCTCGCCAATGGTGGCCTCCGCCTTTACCGCCTCGACAATGGGAGGCATGAGATTCTCTTGGGTTTGTGCCACCCGCCGGATGTTGCCCAGGGCAGCGGCAACAGCCGAGGCCGACCTCTCGGCCCGAATCTTTTCCAGCCATTTCGCCTGAGCCTCTCCCACCCCCGGGTCAACCTTATGCAGACCGGTAAGCGGTGGCTCATCCATCTGGTACTTGTTTAGTCCCACCACGATCCGCCGCCTGACCTCGACATTTTTCTGATATTCGTAGGCGCTTTTACTGATCTCCTCCTGGAGATAACCGGTTGCAATAGCATTGATCACTCCGCCCATATCATCGACCTTCTTGAGGTACTGCAGAGCCTCCTCTTCGATCCGATCGGTCAGATTTTCCAGATAGTAGGAGCCGGCCAGGGGGTCGGCGGTTTCCGTAACACCAATCTCATGGGCAATGACCTGCTGGGTTCGGAGGGCGATTTGAGCGGCCTGCTCCGATGGCAGCGCCAGCGCCTCATCGTAGGAATTGGTGTGCAGGGATTGGCACCCCCCCAGGACCGCCGCCAGAGCTTCGTAGCCGGTTCGCAGGATGTTGAGAATCGGCTGCTGGGCCGTAAGGGAGCAACCGGCCGTCTGGACATGGTAGCGCAGCATCCAGGAACGCGGGTTTTTCGCCTGAAAGCGGTTTTTCATCAGCCGGGCCCAGATGCGCCGGGCGGCCCGGAATTTGGCAACCTCTTCAAAAAAATCCTGATGGGAACTGAAAAAGAATGACAGTCGCGGCCCAAAATCGTCGATTTTAAGGCCGGCCTTCAGGGCTGTCTCCACATAGGTAATGGCGTTGGCCATGGTAAAGGCCACCTCCTGCACTGCGGTACAGCCCGCCTCCCGCATATGGTAGCCGCTGATGCTGATACTGTTCCAGTTGGGCATCTGGCGAGCGCAAAATCCCAAAATATCGGCCGTCAACCTAAGCGCGTGATGGACCGGAAAGATATACGTACCCCGGGCGACGTATTCTTTCAATACATCGTTTTGTATCGTGCCCCGCAGATCCTGCCCGCTGATGCCCTCCTTTTCCGCCCGGGCGAGGTACATGGCGGTGAGCACCGCGGCCGGGGAATTGATCGTCATCGAGGTGCTGACTTGAGACAGCGGAATCTGGTTAAAAAGGATTTCCAGATCATGGATGGTATCGATGGCCACCCCGACCCGCCCCACCTCGCCTAGGGCGATAAAATGATCCGAGTCGTAGCCGATTTGGGTAGGCAGATCGAAGGCCAGGCTAAGTCCCGTCTGTCCCCGTTCGAGGAGATAGCGGAAGCGCTTGTTCGTATCATGGGCGGAGCCATAACCTGCATATTGGCGCATGGTCCAGAATCTTCCCCGGTACATGGTGTTTTGTATCCCCCGGGTAAAGGGATAGGAACCGGGAAGGCCCAGGCTGGTTCGATAATCATCAGTTGAAAGATCGAGCGGCGTGTAGAGGCCCTTGACAGGCAAGCCCGAAAGGGTCTCGAAGCTGTTGCGCGCCTCCGGGATTTTATCCAACTGTTTCTGGGTCGCCTCTTCCCATGCCTTGAGTTCGAGGGCCAACTTTTCCTGGTCGTGAACATTGCAACACATGATCCACCCCTCTCTATTTGTCGGTATTCAGAATCTCCTTTACCCTCATTCCAATCAAGGCGGGGTTTTTTTCCACCAGCACACCGGCCCGCTTCAGGGCAAGAGACTTCTCCTCTGCTGTGCCCTTTCCCCCGGAAATGATCGCGCCCGCATGACCCATTCTCCGGCCGGGGGGGGCGCTTTGGCCGGCGATGAAGGCCACCACCGGCTTTTTCACCTTCTCCTTGATAAAATCGGCCGCCTCTTCTTCGGCGCATCCGCCTATCTCCCCGATGAGAACAATAGCCTCCGTTTTAGGGTCCTCATTATAGAGCGCCAGGAGGTCCACGAAGTCCGCCCCCACGATGGGATCACCGCCGATGCCGATCGAGGTGGATTGGCCGATACCAAGCGATGTGAGCTGCCAGAGCACCTCGTAGGTTAGGGTGCCGCTGCGGGAGATGACCCCCACCGGCCCTGCTTTGTGGGTAAAATTCGGCATAAATCCGATCTTGCCGACGCCGGGAGTGGTGATGCCGGGGCAATTGGGGCCGATCATCCGGGCGCCAGAACCACGCAGCGCGGCCTTTACTTTCACCATGTCCAAAACCGGCACTCCCTCGGTCAGGCAGACTATAAGCAGGACGCCGGCTTCGATGGCCTCCAGGATCGCATCCAGACAAAAGGCGGCGGGCACAAAAATACCCGTGGCATTGGCGCCTTCTTTGACCACGGCATCAATCACCCGGTCATAGACGGCAATACCGTCAAAGTCAGTCCCTCCCTTGCCGGGGGTTACTCCCGCCACGACTCTGGTGCCAAACTTGATTGCCTCCCGGGTATGAAAACTCCCCTCGTTTCCCGTTATCCCCTGAGACAGCACTCGGGTATTTTCATCCAAAAGAATCGCCATGCCCCGTCTCTCCTCCTTACATTATCCGTGACAAAGGGCCACGGCCTTCCGGGCTGCCTCGTAGAGTTCGTCTTCCATATGAAAGGCCAGGCCGGATTCGGCCAAAAGCCGCCGCCCCTCCCCCAGGTTCGTCCCCTGCAGCCGGACCACCAGGGGCAAGGTAAGGTTTGTTTTCTTTTTCGCTTCGATAATTCCCATAGCCACCCGGTCGCAGCGGAGAATCCCGCCGAAGATATTGACCAGAATCACCCGCACATTGGTATCCGCAACGAGAATTCTGAAGGCCCGTTCGATCCGTTCCGCCGAGGCACCACCGCCGACATCGAGAAAATTGGCTGGCTCTCCCCCCGCCATCTTGATCAAGTCCATGGTGGTCATAGCCAGACCGGCCCCATTGACCATACAGCCCACATTGCCATCGAGCTTTATGTAATTGACTCCGGCTGCCAGAGCCTCCACCTCCAGTGGTTCCTCTTGCGCCGGGTCGCGCAGTTCATTTAGTTCCGGGTGGCGGAAAAGTCCGTCGGCATCAAAGTTTATTTTGGCATCCAAGGCCAAAAGCCGGTTGTCTTTGGTGATTACCAGTGGGTTGATCTCAACTAGCGAGGCGTCCTTTTCTATAAACAGCCTATAGAGATTAGACAGTAGCAGGCCAAACGGCGGGTGCAACTCCCGCTTGAGCCCCAAGCCGAAGGCCAATTTCCGCGCCTGGAAGGAGGAAAAACCGTGGACGGGGTTGACGGCGACGCGGATGATCTTTTCCGGCTGTCGCCTTGCCACCTCCTCGATATCCATTCCCCCCGCCGGGGAAGCCATGAAGGTCACGCACTCTTTATTGCGGGCCCGGTCCACCAGGAGCCCCAAGTAAAGCTCGCTGTCGATTTCGCCTGCCTCCTCCACCAGCACCCGGCTTACCGGCTGTCCGGCGGGCCCCGTCTGAGGGGTTGAGAGCCTCATCCCCAGGATCTCGCTTGCCGCTGCAAATGCCCCCTCGGGGCCTTCCACCAGCCGGATGCCGCCCCCCTTGCCCCGTCCACCGGCGTGAATCTGGGCCTTAATCGCCACCCGTAAACCCAGACCGGCGGCAATTTCCCGCGCCTGGCCGGGCGTCTGGGCGACCGCCCCCCGGGGGATCGGCACGGCATATTGGGCCAGAATCTCCTTCGCCTGATATTCGTGAATTTTCATAATTGACCCACCATGTGGTTAGTTTGGGAAATCATTCTCCTGAACAGGATTTTTCCAATAGGCACTTGAGACAGCCATTCTCCCGCCAAAAGCATGAATGCCGGTTGGCCTAGCATCTATAGGCTTATTTTTGTATTTTTTTCAAGCAGGAATAAGACCATCGACCAGAAAACCAAATTTCCCCTCATGTCTCCAGGAAATCCAGGTATTCCCGCCATTGCCGGGCGCCCACCCGCAGGATCCAGTCGTTATGGCCGGCTTGGGCGATGGTCCATAATTTTTTTGTCCCGGGCAGCAGTCGGTATAATTTAAGCGTATGCGAAATGGGAATGATCTCGTCCTGTTCGGCACCGATGATCGCAGTTTTCCCGGGAAAATCCTGCAGGTTGCCGACATTGTCATAGCGGTCCTTGAGAAGCCAGCCCACCGGCAACCAGGGAAACTTGCTCTTGGCTACTGAAGCAAGGGTATCCCAGGGGGTAAAAAGGAGAATTCCGGCTATCATCGCCGGCTCCTGTCTGGCCAAAGCCGCAGCCACGCCGCTGCCCAATGACTCTCCCAGAACATAAATCGGTTTCCCGTATTGAGCGAAAGCCAGCCGAAGAGTTTCACGGGCATCAGCGACAAATGATTCTTCCCCCAAAGCGCCCGGCCTGTTGCCGTAGCCGGGATACTCCGCCAGAATCACCCGAAAACCCAGTGCGGTGAGCGCCGGGACGTAATAGCTGCGATCCGCCGCGGTTCCGGCATTGCCGTGGAAAACGATGACCGTACCCCGGCTACGCCCCTCTGTTGTACCCACAAAACCGCGATAACCCGGCCCCTTATCCGGCCAATACTCAATTTGAGCCGCAGCCATTTCCTCCTTGGTCGGCAGAAGATGGCTCGGGTAGTAGAGAAGCCGGTCTTGAATGCTGCACCCCGCCAGCAGGAAGCAAGAGAGGATCATAACCCACCTCCATAATTTTTTTGTCAAGGCATTACGAAACACAATGCAGTTCAGCGGATAATTTGCGGTCCTGAAGGTTGATCGCTTCGATTCCCACGCAGCGAGCCCTCACATTGATAACTCTGTCGAAGATCGAGCGGATTTTGGCATCCTGATTTTGGAGAAGGATCCGCAATTGATCCTCAATGTTTGGGGGAGGTTTTCTACTATCCATCTCCCATCCCTTGCGGCGAAGGAATGACAGGTCGTCTGTCGGCGCAGCGCCTTCGAGAACAAGGGTTTCATACCTTTCCCGCCGGGAACCGTCTTCAAAGTCCATCGTGAACAGGTAGCGCGCTGTCACTGTGACCGGTGTTCCTTCGCACCTGGCCAACAGGACGTCTCCGTTTACGGCTTCGCTACCGAAATAATCCACGAGGGCGTCAATGAGGGGATGGCCAAGGCCCAGTAGGTCCACACCCTTTTTCCGCGTGGCAAGCATTCGGGAAAAGGTCACATTCGTATAACTGGGGGAGACGTGGGAATATTTCTTGAGGGGCGGCGGTACGGTGATGCTGATGAGGTCCCCGGAGGGGATGAAACTCCCGCCAAGACGAAGGATGGCCTTTTCGGTAAAGCAGCGAAGGTCTTCCAGAGTGAATTTCCCTTTGAGTTTACGGTAAAATTCCAGGTTGAAGGCATGCAGGTCCTGGGTGAGCTGCCGGAGTGCCTCGCTGGCTTCCTGGGCCTTCTTCATGGCCAGGGCGATCTCAAGCTCGGTCCTCTGGTAATTCCGGTTGATGAGGGCTTCCTTGTAGAGGTCGTTGTAATTGGCGGAAGAGCCCAGGTAGCCGAGAATCTCCGACCGGAAATCTTCGGAGACCTCCCCCGTCACCGAATCGGTTTTGCCGATGATCTGGGCGATTTCGAAAAGTTTTTCCTCTAAAATGCTGTAAACCTTCTCTTCAATCGTATCCTCAGCGACCAGGTTGTAAACCTGAACCGTGTCGGTCTGACCGTAGCGGTGAATGCGGCCGATACGCTGTTCCACCGCCATGGGATTCCACGGCAGGTCGTAGTTGAAGAGGATGCGGCAGACCTGGAGGTTGATCCCCTCGCCGCCCGCGGAAGTGGAAATGAGGAACTGCGCCCCGTTTTCATTCCAGAAGGCCTCGCAGGAGGCAATCTTTTCCTCCAGCGGACCGCCCTTCACAACGACGATCTTTTCCGGCGGATAGTATTTTCCCAGCTCATCCTGGAGAAAGCGGAGGGTTTCCAGGTACTGGGTGAAGATGATCATCTTTTCGTCCCTGTTTTCCCGTCGGATCTGTTCGATGGCCCTAAGGAGGGTGTTGAATTTCCGGTCCGGTCCGTCGTCCACAAGACCGATCAGTTCCTTCACCTTTTCATCCTCATTCGGGATATTGGCCTCCGCCTCGATAACCCGGTCTTCCGATTCCATCGCATCCAGCGCCCACTGGGTGATCTCCTCCTCGAACCGGGGGCGTTTCCGCAGGCGCTGCTTTAGACTCACGATATAGGCATCCGCTTCCGTATAATCGATTTGGCCTCTGCCATAAGACATGAGCTCCCTGACGAGTCCGCGCATCTGTTCCTGGCATTTCATGATCCGAAAGGAGATATCGTTGCGAGATATGGCCCCGAACTCACCGCTTTCCAGCGCCATCTGCCTCCGGGCGTAGAGGGCGATCAGTCGCCGCCGCAGCGCCTGCTTGATTGCCCGCGGGCTGGACGACATGATCTTCTGAAAAGTCGCCATGACGAACCCCACCGCCCGCTGCTGTTTGGTTGTCTTGTCCTGTCCCTCGCCCGCCGCGTTGTAACCCTCTTTCAGGTATTCCGTCAGTTTTTCGTAAAAGCGCTGTTCCCGGAGAGAGAGCTGAAACTTTTGAGTATGCGCCTGGCGTCTCATGAAGATGGGATCACCCTGGGCGTCGGTCACTTCCTTCTTGATGCGACGGAACATGACCCGTCCCAATAGCCCGCGATGATCCTGCATGGCCTCCGGCGTATCGAAGAGCTGATCGTCCAGAAGCTGGATCAGCGACCAGAATTGGTAAGGATCGCCCTGGTGCGGGGTTGCCGTGAGAAACAGGAGGTTCCGGGTTTTCCCCTTGATCTTTTCCGCCAGTCGGTAATTTTGGGTGACATCGATCTTTTTGCCGTATCTCTTCCGGCTCAGATGATGCGCCTCGTCAAAAACGATTACGTCCCAGTCTGGTCTCGACATGATTTTTTCCAGACGCTCGGGTTTTTTGATCGTGTCAATCGATGCGATCACCTGGTTGCGCCGTTCCCAGGCATAGGGGTTCGCATCGGTAAAATCCTGGCCGAGAATATCGAAAAAGATCCGGAAACAGTCCCTCATTTCGTTCTGCCAGTTGACGGTGAGTCCCGCGGGACAGATGATGAGGATGCGCCGGGCCTCGCCCCGGGCGATGAGTTCCCTCAAGATCATGCCGACTTCGATGGTCTTTCCCAGGCCCACTTCATCGGCAATTAGAAAGTTTCGTCGCTGGGCGTTCACCACCTGATGGGTAATGAGAATCTGGTGGGGCAGCAGATCTGTCTTGCTGTTGGAAAGCTCTCCCCCTGAATTTTCCAAGGGGATCTGATAGGCAAGCTGTTTGAGAAAAAAGTCAACGGGCGGATCGCTCTCACCCTGATCATAGCGCTCCAGTATATTGGCCACCGGCGCCAGCATGTTTTCCGGATAGGTCTCCAGGATGCGCTCGCCATCCCTTTGAAATACAACGTCGGCATACAATTTCCCCTGCCGCTCCGTGATCCGGAGCACCTCTCCGGAACCGAGTTCCGGCCGGCTGTAAATCTTTACCTTCTTGCCTTCTTTGATCATGATAGACTATTATAGTCCCAAGTCTTTCTTTAGCTCCTCATGAGTCTTCCATTTTTTGTTTTCCATCTTGACCTGCAATGCTGAATAATAATCGTCTTTATCCTCTTCGATTGCTTTCAATCTCAGGAATTCTTGATAATCCATAATAACGGCCATTGGTTTGTCGTCTGACTTGACAATCTGCGTCTTAATCATGATAAGCCCCCTGCCTGTGTTTAATCTCGTAGATCAGCATGACGTTTTCTTCATCATTAAAAATCACCCTGTAATTACCGGTGCGAAGTCTCTTAAAATCTCCCTGTCTCCCTTTTAACATTTTAATGTCAAAAACTCCACCAGGGTTCATGGCATGGGTGTACGACAAAAATGTAGGTATCGTCATTCTGCAGAGACTTATCCCCCCCTTTCCCAAAGGGGGGCAGGGGGGATTTGGTTTTACCCCCCTTTCCCAAAGGGGGGTAGGGGGGATTTGGTTTTACCCCCCCTTCCCAAAGGGGGGTAGGGGGGATTTGAAAGGAGCGAGGACATGAATTCCGAACTTATCGATTCATTAGTGATTGACGGCCAGACCAGAATCATCTTCCTGATCATGGATGGTCTCGGGGGACTCCCCAAGGGGGAGCGCAGGCTAACCGAACTGGAAGCCGCACGGACGCCCAATCTTGATTCCCTGGCACGGGAGTCGGTCTGCGGCCTCCTGGATCCCATCGCCCCCGGCATTACGCCCGGCAGCGGTCCGGCCCATTTCGCCCTTTTTGGCTATGATCCCCTCAAGTACAATGTGGGGCGGGGGTTTCTTTCCGCCGCAGGGGTGGATTTTCCAATGGATCGGCGCGACCTCTACGCCCGGGTGAACTTTGCCACGGTGAGCAAGGACGGCCTTATTTTAGACCGGCGGGCGGGGCGAATTGACACCGAAACAAACCGGCGTCTCTGCCAAAGGCTCTCCGAGACTGTCCGGCTGAGCGCAGACGTCCAGGTCTTCTTTGCCCCCGAAAAGGAGCACCGGGCGCTATTGGTTTTGAGGGGTGATGACCTCCACGAGGAAATTGCCGACACGGACCCGCAACAACTGGGTGTCTTGCCCCTTTCTCCCCGCCCCCTGGCTGACCGAGCCAAACGCACCGCCCTGCTTTTGGAGGAACTCCTGATTCAGGCAGGAGGGGTGCTGGCCGCGGAATCGCGGGCCAATATGATTCTGCTGCGCGGCTTCGCCCGCTATCGCCCCTTTCCCAGTCTTGCCGAACGGTTCCGGCTTAAACCCCTGGCCATCGCCGCCTATCCAATGTACCGCGGAATCGCTCAGCTTTTGGGGATGGATGTATTGCGGGATGTCGATACACTGGCTGCGCAATTTGCCGCCCTGAAGAATTATTATGACCGGTACAGTTTCTTCTTCTTTCACGTTAAGGGTACCGATTCCAGCGGGGAAGATGGGAATTACGACAGAAAGGTAGCCGCGATCGAGGAGGTGGACAGCTATATCCCCACCGTTTGCGCCTTGAAGCCGGATGTCCTGGTGGTGACGGGCGATCACTCCACCCCGGCGGCCCTGGCCGCCCATAGCTGGCACCCCGTTCCGGCGTTGCTTTCCGCGGCAACCTGCCGTCCCGATGAGGTGGATCGTTTCGGTGAGAGGGATTGTCTGCGGGGCGGTCTGGGGCGGATGCCGACGATGAACCTGATGGCGCTCGCCCTGGCCCATGCCGGCCGCCTGACCAAGTACGGGGCGTAAGCCCTCCGAAAAACCCTGCGGCCGTGGCGGAAAAAAAACCAATGGGCACTTGTCTTTCGGAGGGACGAGCTTAAGTCTCGTCCGAACAGCTTTTGCAATAGCCAAATCCCTTACGGCCATGACGGAGCATGGCCCTCCGAAAAACCATATCCCCTTTGTTACGTCTGCCTGTCCATCGCCTGCCAGATCAATTCGGCAATATCGCAGGCCGCCATCGTTTCTTCCTTCCCCCGGTCCTTGATCCCGTCGGTCATCATGGTCAGGCAAAACGGGCAGGCCACCACAATCCCCGTGGCGCCCAGAGCGATAGCCTCGTCGGTTCGCAGATCGTTGATCCGCTCGCCCTGATCCTCCTCCATCCACATCCGCGCCCCGCCCGCGCCGCAGCAGAAGCTCCGGTTGCGGTTACGCCCCATTTCCACCGTCTGCGCCTGGGAGATGGCCTGCAGGAGCCGCCGGGGTTCGTCGTAGATACCATTGTAACGCCCGAGGAAGCAGGAGTCGTGATACGTGAATATCCCCGGAATCTTCTTTTTGAGGGTGATCCGGCCTTCGGCCAAAAGCCGCGCCAGAATTTCCGTATGATGGTAAACTTCGTAATTGCCGCCGAAGGAGGGGTATTCCTTTTTGATCGTGTTGTAACCATGCGGACAGGCCGTGATGATCTTCTTTACCCCGTAACCGTTCATGGTTTCAATATTGGCCTGGGCCAGGCTCTGGTAGAGGTATTCGTTTCCAGCCCTAAGCGCCGAATCGCCGCAGCAGCCCTCCTCGGCGCCCAGAATCGCAAAGCTAACGCCTGCCGCCCGCATGATCTTAGCCATTGCCACTGACACCTTCTTCCCCCGGTCATCAAAGCTCCCGGCGCAGCCGACGTAAAACAGGTATTCCGCCGTGGGGCTTTCCGCCATAGTCGGGATGTCAAGCTCAATCGCCCAATCTGCCCGCAGATGGGCGCCCACCCCCCAGGGGTTGGAGTTGTTTTCCAGGTTGCGGCAGGTGAGCTGGAGTTCCGGCGCGAAATCCGCTTCCGTCAATACCTTGAACCGTCTCATGTCGATGATTTTGGGCACATGCTCGATGAAGACCGGGCAGTGTTCCATACAGTACATACAGTTGGTGCAGGCCCACAGTTCGTGCAGATCGATCGCCTCGCCCACCAGGGCCTTTTCCGCAGGCGGCACTTCCTCACCCCTTTCCTTGGCCGTCCTGGTCAACTGGGCGCGTTTCAGCCAGAAGTCCCGTAAATCCTGGATCAGTTTCTTGGGGGACAGCGGTTTCCCGGACAGATAGGCCGGGCAGCCGTCCTGGCAGCGGCCGCAACGGGTGCAAGAGTCAGCGTCGAATATCTGCTTCCAGGTGAATTCCTCAATTGTTCCCACGCCGAAGGTCTCGGCGTTTTCGAAATCGGCGATCGGTTCGAGATGGCCTGCCGGTTTAAGCGAAGATAAGAACTGGTTGGCCGGCGCGGTGATGATATGGATCAGCCGGCTGTAGGGGATATAGGCGATGAACCCAAGTGATAAAACGGCATGAATCCACCAGAAGAGGCGATGGAGCATCCGGCCGCCCTCTTCGCTGATGCCAAAGAAGAGCTGCGCCAAGCCGTAGCCGACAAAGGACCAATGTTCCCAGGGCGCCTTGGTGACATGGATTCTTAAGGCCTCGACGAGAAAGCCGGTAATGATGACCAGCCCGATCAGGGCCAGGATGAAGCCTTCTTCCCACGTCGTATCCGGTTTTTCCCGGTAGGCGAGCCGGTCCGGCTTCTGGACGAACCGGCGCCAGGCCAAGAGGATCACCCCCAAGAGTGCGGCCAGGCCGAATATTTCCAGAACAAGTGAAAACCAGAGGTAGAATGTTCCCCGCAGGTAGGCCAGATCCAGGGGCCGGGCGACATAGTAGTTGACGGCCACTAAAGCCGTGCCCAGAAAGAGGACCAGGAAACCGAAGAAGATGAGACCGTGCATGATCCCGGGATAGGGGTCGGCAAAGAGCCTGACCTGCAGGAGGCCGTCTTTGAGGACCCGTTTGATCCTTGCAGCCGTCTCATCCCAGCGAATTTCCGGTTTCCCCAGGGCCTGCCAGAGCTGGAAGCGGCGCCAGATGCCCCAGGCAAAGATCGCCATAGCGATTATGGCCAGGAGATAAAAAATGAACCCGTACTGAATGTTCCAGTAATCCACTCTGCCTTCATTGCCAACGGTGAATTCCATTTGTCCACCTCTTTAAGATTGTAGGGGAAGCGCCGCTCCACAGTCGCGGCTTTTGCTTTCTTTTGCTGTTTTGCTGTTCAATCTGCAAGATTGAACCAGCGGCGAACGCCATGACGAAACCTGGCCTTCCGAAAATCCAGAGGACATAGCAATGGAAAAACCAAAGTGCACGTGTCTTCTCGGAGGGACGAGCTCCGTCTCGTCCGTGCAGCTTTTCCTATATTCAAACCCCTTGCGGCCATGACGGAGCATGGCCCTCCGAAAAACCCTAAAAAAGGCGCAGGGCCTTGTCTTAAGCCCTGCGCCTCGCAGTTTCAACTGAGGAGCTTCTTGCATTCCCGGGTCAATTCCGGGACGACCTTGAAGAGGTCGTCCACAATGCCGTAGTCGGCCCGGGCGAAGATGGGCGCTTCGGCGTCCTTGTTGATGGCGCAGATGTATTTGGAGGAACTCATCCCCGCCAGATGCTGGATGGCGCCGGAGATGCCGCAGGCGATATAGAGATTGGGGGAGACCACCTTGCCTGTCTGTCCCACCTGATCCTTCTGAGGCCGCCAGCCGGCATCCACTGCCGCCCGCGAAGCCCCCACGGTGGCCCCCAGGACATCGGCCAGTTCCTCCAGGATCTGGTATCCCTCGGGGCCCTTCATGCCGCGGCCGCCGGAGACGATGACGTTGGCCTCGGTCAGATCCGGTCGGCCGGTGGTGTCCTTTTGTACTTCCAAGAGCTTGGTCCCGTGAGTCACCCCGGCTAAACCGGGATCAAACTTCTCCACCGCTGCCGTCCGGGGATTTTCCACGATGGGAAACACATTGGGCCGAAGCGAGGCCATCTGGGGGTCAGTGGCGATCTCGATCTCGCCGAAACACTTGCCGGCGTACATGGGACGCACCGCCGTAAGCCTTCCTGAGGCGATCTTTACGTCCACGCAGTCGGTTGCAAGCCCCGTGGCAAGCTTTCCTGCCAGCCGGGAGGAAAGGTCCTTTCCCTCGGAGGAGGAGCCCAGAAGCAGGATTGCCGGTTCTTTTTCCCGGACGATTTTCGCCACCGCCGCACTGTAGCCATCGGTAGTATAGGCGGCCAGGGCCGGGTCATCGGCCAGGTAAACCTTGTCCACTCCGTATTTTGCCAACTCCGGGGCGAGTCCTTCCACGCCTGAGCCAAGCAGGATTGCCCCCACCTCTTCGCCCAGTTCATCCGCCAACCGGCGGGCGACCGAGGCAAGCTCAAAACTTATCTTACGCAGAGAGTTGTCTCTCTGTTCTGCAACTATCCAAACGCCTTTAGCCATTTTTCTTCCTCCTTTATTCAACGATCAATGATCAATTATCAATGATCGTATCCTGTCTTTAGGTTTAATTGCGGTCTCTCATTAATCACACCATATTTTGCTGCTAATTGATCACTGCTAATTGATCATTGATCATTGATAATTGATAATTGACTCATATCACCTTCGCCTCTTCCCGAAGCAACCGCGCCATTTCCGCCGCCTTTACCGCCGCATCGTCGCCTCCGATAATCTTGCCCGGCGCGCGGGCGGGGGGAGGAGCAAGACGGGCAACCCTGACCTTTACCGTAGGCGTGATACCCAGCGCGGCGGCGTTTTTCACCTCCACCGGTTTCTTCTTCGCCTTCATAATCCCAGGCAGGGAGGCGTAGCGCGGTTCGTTGAGACCCTTCTGGGCGGTGACGAGGCAGGGAAGATTGGCCTCGATGAGCAACTGCGCCCCCTCGATGGGCCGGACGGCCTTGACCTTCTTGTCTTCCACCTCCAGCTTGACCACTACGGTCACTTGAGGGATGCCCAAAAGCTCCGCCAGAATGGAGCCCACCTGGCCGGCGTCGTCATCGATGGCCCGCTGGCCGCAGAAGATCAAATCGAAAGGCTGGGCCTTAATGGCCGCGGCCAGCGCCGTCGCAACGCTGTAGGCATCCGCCGCATTCAGAACCGGGTCATTGATGTGGATGCCCTTGTCCGCCCCCATAGCCAGCGCAGTGCGGATGGACTCCATCGCGCGGTCGGGACCGAGCGAGACCACAGTCACCTCGCCGCCCTTTTTTTCCTTGATCCGCAGGGCCTCCTCCACTCCGAATTCGTCGTAGGGGTTCATGATCCACTTGATGTTGCCCTCATCGATCCCGCTTGCGTCCGGTTTTACCTTGATCTGGGTTTCGGTGTCGGGAACCTGCTTCACGCATACAATAATATTCACCGTTTTCTCCTTTCCGGGATGCGTCTGTTTTTTATCAGCGCGATCCACCTTGAGTTAAAGTTGACATCTATTCGGTCGAGGAATCCCCCGCGACTGCGGGCGGGAAAACACACGCCTCCTGCCGCTGGTCACAGGCCGCATCTGCCTACAACAGTATCATTTTTGGTGTCAAGGGATATTTTTGGGAATCGCGGCGTAAAAGGAATTTTTGCGGCCATGACGGAGCATGGCCCTCCGAAGAACCGGGGGACATAGCAATGGAAAAACCAAAGGGCACGTGTCTTCTCGGAGGGAAGAGCTCCGACTCGTCCGAACAGCCTATGCAATAGTCAACTCCCTTGCGGCCATGAGGGAGCATGGCCCTCCGAAAAACCGGGGGACATAGCAATGGAAAAACCAAAGGGCACGTGTCTTCTCGGAGGGACGAGCTCCGTCTCGTCCGAACAGCCTATGCAATAGTCAACTCCCTTGCGGCCATGACGG
>CAMTWB010000006.1:0-33444 GCA_947085375.1 uncultured delta proteobacterium | reverse complement strand
GTTCCGGAGGAGCTTGACGATGAGCAGATGGAAATGTTTGAATCTCATATCAATGCGTGGGTTGAAGAATATGAAGTAAGCCGGACGCAATCAACCTGCTTTTGAACTACAAAAGATATCAAGAACTCGGTACTCTCAAGTTTCACTGTTTCCATAAGAAAACACGAACCCGACAAGACAGAATCGCGCTCTCCGCCAATATGGCCTTTCGCACTCGACCAGTGGTAATCATCCGGCGCTGAAACTAGGCCGACGCGAACCGGGTTTCGTTCTACGTACCGGATCGCCGCGTAAACATGACGTTCATCCAATGCACAGAAAAAAACGACCCTGCCAAAGGTGGCCGATGGCTTTCCTCTTGCTGTTAAAATATCGGGCGTATTGCATATGGACGGTATGGAAAGTTCGGGAAAGTGAATCATGCTGGTGAGGAACGCCGATAAGATGGATATGATTCGGCATGAGGCAGTAAGCCCAGATATCCAGATCGTATTTGGGGGCATCTTGGTTGAGCCAATGCAGGTATTGGGCGTAATCTTCCGCTTCCACGAAGACAGTTTGCCGGTAATTTCCCCGTTGCGTGATATGGTGAGGGTAATCAACCGCTATGGCTCGAGATATTCTGGGCATGGAATAATTATAGGTGGGTGGGAAACGGCATGTCAATAGAAAATAGGTATCTGTCCCGATTTATTCCTGATATCTGATACCAGTTTTGGTCAAGCACGCGAAGCAGCGCGGCGAGATCCAATGCACCGAGTGCGTTTAAGCCGCTTTGCTCAATGCGCCGACGTTGCTGGAACGACAGGCTATTAAGAACGGCTTGCTTCCACCAGTCCTCGAAAAGCGAAGGCAATACCCCCTCAAGGAAAAGGGCAAGTTGTTTAGCAACCTCGTTTAGCGCAGTATTGAAAAAAAGGACTGTTTTGTTATTTGTCATACCTTTTCGGACCAATCCTTACAGATGACTTCTGCCTGTTCCAAAACAAGCTCCGTGGCGCGTGCCTGCTTGTCCGGCGGATAGCCGTATTTTCGAAGGATGCGCTTGATGATCACCCGCATCTGAGCCCTGACGTTTTCTCGGACGGTCCAGTCGATGGTGATGCTGTTCCGGACCGCCTTGACGAGTTCTTGAGCAATCAGCCGCAGTGTCTCATCGCCGAGGACGGCTACTGCGCTATCGTTGACCTCCAGCGCGTCGTAGAACGCCACCTCATCATCCGTCAGCCCCAGTTTCTCGCCTCGCCGGCCCGCCTCGCGCAGGTCCTTCGCCAACGAGATCAATTCTTCGATCACCTGTGCTGTTTCGATCGCCCGGTTTTGGTATTTTTTGATCGCATTCTCAAGAAGCTCCGCAAACGACCGGGCCTGTACCAAGTTCTTTCGCCCGCGTGCCTTGATCTCGCCTTCCAGCAGTTTGCGTAGCATTTCAACCGCCAGGTTCCTTTGCGGCATACCGCGCACTTCCGCCAGAAACTCATCGGACAGGATCGAGATGTCCGGTTTCTTCAGCCCGGCCGCTGCGAAGATGTCGATGACCTCATCCGAAGATACCGCCTTCGAGACGATCTGCCGGATGGCGAGCTCGATTTCCTCCGGGCTGCGGCGGCCGTCGCCCGTGCTCTTGGTCAGCACGGACCTTACCGCCTGGAAGAAGGCCACGTCGTCCCGAATCTCCAGCGCCTTCTCATGCGGCACGGCCAGCGCAAATGCCTTCGACAACTCGCCAACCGCCTTCACCAGCCGGTTTTTACCGTCCTCCTGGGCCAGCACATGCTCCTGCGCCGCGGGAAGCACCGACAGCCGCGCCTTCGGCCCGCCGGTTTTCCAAGGCGACCAGTCGAAGCCGTAGAAGATGCCGCAACAGACCTCGTACCGCTCCAGCATGACCGCCACGGCCTCTTCCTGGTCGATGGCCGTCCGGCCAGTGCCACCGCTTTCGGTGTAGTTGGCCAGGGCGTCCTTGAGCTGGTCGGCCAGGCCCAAATAGTCCACCACGAGGCCACCCGGCTTGTCCTTGAACACGCGGTTCACCCGGGCGATGGCCTGCATCAACCCGTGGCCCCGCATCGGCTTGTCCACGTACATCGTGTGCAGACATGGCGCGTCGAACCCGGTCAACCACATATCGCGGACGATTACCACCTTGAACGGATCTTTCGGGTCCTTGAAGCACTTTGCCAGTTCCTCGCGGCGAGGCTTGTTGCGGATGTGGGGCTGCCAATCGACCGGATCGGAGGCCGAACCCGTCATCACGATCTTGAGGATTCCTGCAGCGTCCTCCACGTGATGCCAGTCCGGACGGATCTCCGTAATGGCCTTGTAGAGTTCGACGCAGATGCGGCGGCTCATGCAGACGATCATCGCCTTGCCGTCCATCGCCTCTAATCGGCTCTCGAAGTGCTTCACCAAATCCTCGGCGATCAGCTTCAGCCGCTTCTCTGTGCCGACCAGGGCTTCGAGCTGCGCCCACTTGGTCTTGAGCCGCTCCTTGTGTTCGACCTCTTCGCCCTCGGTGGCCTCCTCGAACTCCTCGTCCAGTCTCGGCCGCTCGGTCTCTTTCAGTTCCAGTTTCGCCAGGCGGCTTTCGTAGTAGATCGGGACGGTCGCCCCGTCCTTCACTGCCCGCTCGATGTCGTAGATGCTGACGTAGTTGCCGAAGACCGCGCGGGTGTTCTTGTCGGTCAGTTCGATGGGCGTGCCAGTGAAACCAATGAACGAAGCATTGGGCAACGCCTCGCGCATGTGCCGGGCAAAGCCGTCGATGAAGTCATATTGGCTGCGATGCGCTTCGTCGGCGATCACGACGATGTTTCGCCGGTCCGACAGCAGCGGGTGTTGATCCTCGACCTCGGACGGAAAGAACTTGTGAACCGTTGTGAAAACGACTCCGCCGGAAGCGGTCGTCAAAAGCTCCCGCAGATGCGCCCGGCTCTGAGCCTGCATGGGCTGTTGGCGCAGCAATTCGTGACAGCGCGCGAACGTGCCGTAAAGCTGGTCGTCCAGGTCATTGCGGTCGGTGATCACGACCAGCGTCGGGTTCTCCATCGCCGGATGCAGGATTACCCGTCCGGCGTAGAACGCCATCGTCAGGCTCTTGCCCGATCCCTGTGTGTGCCACACCACGCCGACGCGGCGGTCACCACGCTTCGCATCCTGCTGGCCGCGTGCAAAGTAGGTTCCTTCATCACGAATACCGGACACATCCGCCACCGTCATGCAGGCGCGAACTGTCTCCTGCACCGCCACATTCACCGCGTGGTACTGGTGATACCCGGCCATCTTCTTGATGAGGACGCCGCCACCCACATCTTCGAACACGATGAAGTGCCGGATGAGGTCCAGGAACCGTCGCTTCTCAAACACGCCCTCGATCACGACCTGAAGCTGAGGCAGCCGGTTGTCTGCCAGTTCCTCGCCTTCAATGGTCCGCCAGGGCATGAACCACTCGCGGTCGGCTGTAAGCGTACCGATTCGCGCCTGCACGCCGTCAGAGATCACCATCGCCTCGTTGAACGAGAACAGCGACGGAATCTGGATTTTGTAGGTCTGAAGCTGATTAAAGGCCGACCAGATAGTGGCGTTTTCGGTGGCGGCATTTTTGAGTTCCATCACCGCTATTGGCAGGCCGTTGATGAACAGCACCACATCCGGCCGCCGCTCGATCTGATTTTCGACCACGGTGAACTGATTGACTGCCAGGAATTCGTTGTCTTCCGGCTCGTCGTAATCGAACACGCGGACAAGATCGCCGCCAATCGAGCCGTCCTTCCGCTGATACTCGACCGGCACGCCCTCGACCAGGTACTTGTGGATGGCGTGGTTGTTGAGCACCAGTGACGGCGAGTCGGGGCGGGTCAGCTTGCGGAACGCCTCCTCCAGGGCATCCGCTGGCACCTGTGGGTTGAGCTGCTCAAGCGCTTGCCGAAGCCGACGTTCGATTACGACCTGGCCGTAGTTCTCTCGTTCGGCCATTGCTTCGCCCGGGGCGATCTCCGGTCCAGACACGACTAAATAGCCCATGCTCTCCAACCAGGCCAGGGCGGCTTGCTCAACTACGGATTCGGTGAAATTGCCGCTCATCGTTTTTTGTCCTTCTTTCCCGGGCCGAGCCCTTTGGGCTCGCGATTCCCCCCCAGACGCCATGATTCTTCGACGACCCGGTCAAAGTCCGAGATATACTCGGCATCCTGTCGCTTGCGGTAGACTTCGTACTCTCCCTCAGCCTTGAGCTTCGCTTCGAGCGCGCTAACCTTCCCCTTGTCAGCGAGAACCGGATAGTTCGACAGATTGAGGAAGTCGTTAAGGAAGGTCACCCAGTCGGCCATCTTCATCAGGATGCCGCGCTGGGCGCGATTTTCTGCAAGATCCAGGTAGGCCGAGACGATGCGGTTCAGCTCCTTGATATGTTCCTCGCTGAGGTAGTTTTTCGCCACGGTGACGTCCGGCTTGAGGATTTTGCCGTGGGGGGCGCGCTTCCAAGTCGTAAGCCCCATGAAGTGTTTGGTCGCGTCGGCCTTGGCGTAGATCAGCTCGGCTGCGGTCTGGCCGGTGATGGCCCAATGCAGCTTGTTTTGAACCGTGGCGAAGAATTCCTTGGTGATCGGAGCCTGGGGATCGTAATCCGCGGAAAGGGCGTAGATGTCGGTGATCTTCTGATAAAAGCGCCGCTCACTGGCCCGGATTTCCCGAATCCGTTCCAGCAATTCATCGAAATAATCCTTGCCGAAGACCTGTTGGCCCTGTTTGAGCCGTTCGTCGTCCAGCACGAATCCCTTGATGATGAATTCCCGCAGCGTCTTCGTGGCCCAGATGCGGAAGCGCGTGGCCTGATAGCTGTTCACCCGGTAGCCCACGGCGATAATGGCGTCGAGGTTATAGTAGTGGGTCTGGTAGTTTTTACCGTCGGCCGCAGTTGTTTCCAAAATGGAAATAACTGCGTCCTCCACCAGCTCACCGGATTCAAAGATGTTTTTCAGATGCTTGTTGATGGCCGGCACCTTGACACCGAACAGTTCCGCCAGGGCCTTTTGTGTGAGCCAGACCGTCCCATCCCTGAAAAACACTTCAACCTTCACCGCCCCATCCGGCGCGGTATAGAGCAGGAACTGCTGGTTCTCGCTCATAAGCACCTCCCAACAATCCGCTCCGCGTCCTGCACCCGCAGCTCACCGGAGATCAGCTTCGGAAGCAGCGCATCGCGCAGCGCGGCAAGGGTGCGGGATTCTGTTTCGGTTGCGTGCTGTCGATCACGGATCGACGTTGCCAAGCACCCGAAGCTTTCCAAAACCTTGCTATCTGGAATGACAAGTTGTGTCCCGTAAGCAATCTGCCGGTTTAGTCCGGGAACAGCGGAATCTGCGCCGAAACGAGCAAGGCTTAAATGTTCCAGTGCATAGCACAGGTAAGTCAACGGGTACTCTTTCCCACTTGGCACAACGTAAAAGGTGGTGTCGATCGGGAAGAAATCGGTGTTTACCCACTTTACGATACCGGGGTTGCCCTTCCTTCCAACAATGATCCCAGGGCCTTTAACCAATGCCTGATCGTGGACGCCTACTTGTCCATTAGAACCCATTACAGGTACACTGCCAGCCTTGCGTTGGTCAGCCTTCAATGCCTTGCCGTAGGCAAACTCGCATATTTCACCGACCTTGCCCACCCTCCACCCCCTCGGAATCTCGCCCAGTTCGGAGTCTTCGAAGGAGTCCGGAAAAAGGGCGGCGATTTCGGGGTTGAGGTTTGGGCAGGCGGCGCGGCTGATTTGGTCGTTGGTCCAGTTGGGGTGCTGGCGGCGGAGGGCGGCCTTGGCGCGGACGGGGTCGAAGTCCACGAACCAGCTCCTGAAGATCGCCCGCGCCATCTCCTCCAGCGTCCGGTTCATCCGCCGGTTCAACGCGATCTTGTCGTCCAGCGCCCCCAGGATGCAGGCGATGGCCTGCTGCTCGGGGAGGGGCGGAAGCCTCAACGGAAAGCGCCCCAGCACCTTTGCATTCGCGCCCGCTTGCGCCGATCCAGTCTTGGAACTATTGATGAACTCCCACCATCGCGGAACCCGCAGATTGTACCAAATAAACCTGGGATCAACTCGCGTTGTGTCGAGTCGGAAGCGAATGAGGTACGACGCGAACACTGCGTCAGCACCTCCACGAAAAAGATAATTCTCGCCGGTGCTGTTGCCTGTCCGTGCGACGACGATGTCACCGTTTGCCAGTTTGTATTTGTCGTGATTGTCCTCGCTAATTGGGCAGTACGGAACCGATTCCCAATTCACAACGCCGCCTTGAATATCAGTGATCCGAAGAAACTTCGGGCCGACCATCTCGGACGTCGCGCTCTCGGTGTACCCGTAAGACACGTCACGCGACACGTCTGATAGAGTTGTCTCGTTCCACTCACCCGCCATAGCCGATGTCCTCCAGGTTGGCCCAGACGATCTTGTCGAGCTTGTCGGCCTGCTCGGTTTGCTCACGCAAAGCGGCCGTCAGCCGGGCCATTTTCTCCTCGAAGGGCTCGCCGTCGTCCTCGATGGCCTCCGCGCCGACATAGCGGCCTGGCGTGAGTATGTGGTTGTGATGGCGGATGTCCTCCAGCGTGGCGCTATTACAAAAGCCCGGGACGTCCTCGTAGGTGCCCGCGTCCTTGTCGCCCCGCCAGGCGTGATAGGTGTCAGCGATCCTGCGGATATCGTCATCGGTCAGCTCACGGTGAACGCGATCAATCATCGTCCCCAGCTTGCGGGCGTCGATGAAGAGCGTCTGGCCGCGCCGGTCGCGGAAGCGGCCATTCTTTTTATCGCGAGCGATGAACCACAGGCAGACGGGAATCTGTGTCGAATAGAAAA
Organism: uncultured delta proteobacterium; assembly: GCA_947085375.1. Taxonomy (GTDB): domain Bacteria; phylum Desulfobacterota; class Syntrophia; order Syntrophales; family CAMTWB01; genus CAMTWB01. The sequence continues at coordinate 26,600 of CAMTWB010000006.1, read as the reverse complement.
GCTGCCCGGGTATCGCCACCATACAGTCCACCAGGTCGGCCTCGATGATGTTCTTGCGGATTTCGCCCTCGCCGGACTGGTTGGAGGACATGGAACCGTTGGCCAGGACAAAGCCCGCCAGGCCGGTTGGGGCCAGGTGGTGGATAAAGTGCTGGACCCAGGCGAAGTTGGCGTTGCCTGCGGGCGGGATGCCGTATTTCCAGCGTTTGTCGTCCTTAAGGCGCTCGCCGCCCCAGTCGGAATCGTTGAAGGGAGGATTGGCGATGACATAATCGGCTTTGAGGTCGGGGTGCAGGTCGCGGTGGAAGGTGTCGGCGTGTTCCTTACCGAGGTTGTTCTCGATCTGCCGGATAGCGAGATTCATCTTGGCCAGCCGCCAGGTGGTGTGGTTCGATTCCTGGCCGAAGATGCTGACATCGGCCTTTGTTTTTCCTCCATTCCCATTGCCTGTGGCGTGGGCCTTTACGAATTCCACCGACTGGACGAACATGCCGCCGGAGCCGCAGCAGGGGTCATAAACGCGGCCTTTGTAAGGGGCCAGCATCTCGACAAGCACACGGACCACGCAGCGGGGCGTGTAGAACTGGCCGCCCTTCTTGCCCTCGGCGCTGGCGAACTGGGAGAGGAAGTACTCATAGACCCGGCCGAGAATATCCCTGGAGCGGTTGGCCTTGTCTCCCAGGCCGATGTTGCCCACCATGTCGATGAGCTGACCGAGCCGCTGCTTGTCGAGGCGCGGGTGGGCGTAGTCCTTGGGCAGCACGCCCTTGAGCGAGGGGTTGTCTCGCTCGATGGCGAGCATGGCGTCGTCAATGACCTTCCCGATGGTCGGCTGCTTGGCTTCGGATTTGAGCTTGGACCAGCGCGCCTCTTTGGGCACCCAGAAGATGTTGACGGCCCGGTACTCGTCGGGGTCTTCGGGATCTGCGCCCTGGGCGCGGTCCGCTTCGAGCTTGGCGCGCTGCTCTTCGAAGGCGTCTGATATGTATTTGAGGAAGATCAAACCGAGTACGACGTGCTTGTACTCGGCGGCGTCCATGTTGGAGCGGAGCGCGTCGGCGGCACGCCAGAGCTCAGATTCGAAGCCGAGATTCGCGCCGTTGTTATTGTCTTTTGCCATGTCAGCTCTCCTCTCCGGGGAAGAATTCCTGTAAGAGGTCTTTGCCTCGGTCGCCCAGACCCCGGGCCAAGTCCTCGATCTGCTTCAGCGCCAGCGGCGAAGGTTTGGCGCGACCGTTCTCCCAGCGGTTGATGGTCGGGTAGGTCACGCCGAGCTTGGCCGCGAATTTTTCCTGGGTGAGCCCCGTTCGATCCCGAAGCTCACGGACCAATCGGGGTAGGTCAGCCTGGGCATTCAACGTCGTTCTCCTTTCAGATCCATTGAGGATCTGGTTGAGACTGGTTTCATATCACACGACTCATCAGATGATATATCATGCATGAATTGTCAAGATTATTTTCAGCCAGCCAAACTTAAACCTGATCCCGGTTGCCATAACACGCAATTTTCTTGCGTGTTATGCATAGAATCGTCAAGTAATTGCCATGCTGAAGACCGCAAAAGCGACGCATTCAACAAGGCCTCCCGCTTAACGAGGTGTCAGGAGCAACACATCTTCCTTCCCGACGTTCAGCATATACCCCACCTTCGGCCTCGTGAAGATCAGGGTTTCCAGTTCGCCTATCTCAACAGTGATTTTTCCCGCGACGCCCTTCCGGATCTGGGCGATGCAGCGGCGCTTGTGGTCGGAGATCTGGCGTTCATAGGGTTTGTTGGAACCGTCATACTTCATGGGGCCGGGCCAGAGGCGCCGGTAGATCTCGTCGCGCGCTACAATCTGCTTCGGCTTTTCAGCCAGGATCGCGAGGTAATGGAAGCTCGCCGGCTGCAGCTTGATCGGACAGCCCCGGTAGAAAAAGAGCTGCTGCACTTCGTCCATGAAGATGACCGGCGGATCAGCGATCAGATCCCGAAGATCCTTGATGTCGGCCAGGCGGGTGTGAAGCACGGAAAGTAGCGCTGTATCCTGGAGGATGTCCGGGAGGGAACGGGGAAATGAGATGACTCCAACCGGAGGCAAGGTTGCCGGCGCTGGTGCTGATGCCGCAACAGAGACGGATGCCGCTGCCGGAGGGGTCCCTTCTAATCCCGTCTTGTCGTTATCGGATTTTTCTTCGCTTCGCCCAGAATCACCTGCCTCGCGGATCTCGGTTGCTGCTGCATGATCCGTCGCTTCTTCCTGTTTCTGATAGTCCTTGTGGAAATGGCGGTAGAGCCGCTCGGCCAAGTGCTTCGGCAGAAGTCTTTCTATTTCCGTCAGGGGCAGCTCAGCGACGGCCTCGGGTGTGTCGTAGCCTTCGGCGATCAGACGATTGATGTAGGTCCGGCCCAGGCCCCGGAGGCGGATCTTGGAAAGGGCCAGGCCCTTTTCGGTGACGCCGTAGATCAGCCGCTGAGAGAGTCTTTCGATCCGGGAGATGGCCCGCGGGTCCCAGCGAATTTCCCTGGCCAGGGAGGCCAGGGTCTCGGCCAGCCAACTGAAGTCCTCCCCCACCCGCTTGATGGCGCCGCTGAAAACCTCGTAGCTGTTCTCGATCTCCTTCGTCTCCGCATTCGAGAACCACCGGCTCATCATGAGAGCCTTCTTGACGGCCCGCTCCTTCTCCTGGGAGAGCATGCCCGAGATCTTCCAGACGGATTGAAAGACGGGCTTGGTCTCCTCCATGCTGTCGTGGATCGCCTGCTTCAGTTCATAGAGGTAGCCGCCCTGTCCGCGCTCGTTCCGCTTGAGGGGGATATAGACGGGGATCGCGTCGTGGGACATGGCCAGTAGTATCAGGATTTCAAAGTCGGAGACATTGCGGGGATCGGCGTTGTTGAGGAATTCGAGGAAGAAGACGGCGGTCTCCAGGGCGATCCCCTTGGCGGCGGTATTCTTCCCCAGGGGCGTGGGGATGAGCCGGTCCTTGGCGGTCTTCTCGATGAGGCCCCATTTGACGGAAAGGGCGATGGTCTCCTCGATGACCTTGTCGTATGGATCAACTTCCGGTTCTTGTCGAAATTGGAAAGAATTTCTGCCGCCAGAGGGTTCAGCGTCTGGATAATCTCCGTGGTGGCTGCCGTATTGATTGCAGACTGGGTAACGGTCTCGCCCTCTTCCCGGTAGGAGGCGATATACTGATTGACGACCTCTTTCGCGACGATATGGGTCTAATTGATATTACAGATATTTAATGGTGGAGGCGGCGGGAGTCGAACCCGCGTCCGAAAATATTCCACTGCAGTTTCTACGTACGTAGCCCCTGTTTTAGATTTCGGTTCTGGCAGCTCCCGAGGGGCAGGATCAGCCGGACCCTAGCCTGTAGATTTAACCCGTCAGCCGCCAGGCAAGACTGAAAGGCTTTCCTGTCTGTTTGACGCCCCCATCTGACACGACAGGCAATGCCAGGGAGACGTTAGCCGTCTAAGCGGCTAATGCGTAATCGTAGTTGTCTGCGATTATGTTGTCCTGCCTGTTTAACGAGGCCTGCAGGAACCTCGGTACGCTGCTACAGCTTCACTATCCCCGTCGAAACCGTGACGCCCCCTTTCTCAGGTTAGAAGTGTTAAAAGCTTGTTGGAACTATACGAAATCATGGCGCCGATGTCAAGGGTGAATAACATTTTCGGATATTGACAACTCGCTTGTCTTCATTGTACTTGCAGATCGGTTACTGCAGCTAAAATCCGAGTGCTTTTGAAGGGAGTTTTTATGAGCGTAATTGTTGAGCTGTCTATTTTTCCGATGGACAAGGGAACCAGCCTGAGCCCCTATGTTTCCCGGGCGGTAAGGATTATCAAGGAAAGCGGCCTCCCCCATAAACTTGGCCCGATGGGAACCTGTATCGAGGGACAATGGCCCGAAGTGATGGCTGTGGTCAATAGATGCCTGGAAGAACTGAAGAAGGATTCCAGCCGGATTTATATTAACATGAAGGCCGATTATCAGGAAGGGAAGGACGGCCGGCTGGAAGGCAAAATCAGATCGGTGGAAGAGAAGCTATAGCCTGACGCCCATAATGCCAATATTGGCGAGACGGTAAAAAGTCCGGATGCGGCGTTGCGCTAAATCCCTCGTCACTCAAGGCGTACCTCTAAGTACGCCTCATTCCTCGTGATTTGCGCGCTCAAGCCTCGCGAACTTTTTACCGCGCCGTCCCAAAATTTACAGCTTTACCGACTTTTTACCGCTTCAACAAGTGTGGGCAAGGGTCAGCTTTCCCAAAGGGGGGAGAAAAACCGCTCTACCCATAAATTTGTCGCACGCCCGGGGATATAAATAGCATTGACTTTTTAAAAAAATTGGGTTAGCGAAAAGCGGTGTTTGATAGGTCGCCCCGCAGGGCTTATAAAGGTGGATTGCGGATTTAGAGGGAAAACTTTTTTAAAAGGAGGGGCTTATGTTTAAAAGGTTTAACGCAGTGGTTGTTTTGGCCTTGGTATCGGCGATGTTATTGGTCAGCTCGGCTGTCGAAGCGAGGCGTTTTTTCGTCATTGCGACCGGCGGAACCGGCGGCGTCTATTACCCCCTGGGGGGCGTTTTAGCCCAGGCCCTGTCGGACAAGGTGCCGGATGTAATCGTGACCGCCCAGGCCGGCAATGCCTCGGTACAGAACTGTAATCTCATCGGCACCCGCCAGGTGGAATCAGCGTTTGTCCAAAGCAACATCGCCTACAATGCCTACATGGGTGTGGAGCAATTCAAGGACAAACCGGTAAAGAATCTCCGGGTCATCGCCTCGCTTTACCCGGAAACCATCCAGATTGTAGCACGGGCAGATTCGGGCATCAGAACCATTGCTGATATCAAGGGCAAGAGGCTGATCCCGGGCGACCGCGGCAGCGGAACGGAAGTTGATACCAAAAATGTGCTGGGCGCCTTGGGGCTCACCTATGCCGACTTTGCCGGCACTGACTTTTTGGGCTTCTCCGGCGCCGCGCAGCGGCTGAAGGACAAGCAGACCGATGTTACCTTCACCACCGCCGGCTTCCCCACCGCCGCCATTACCGAACTGGCGACCACCTCGGACATCATCCTGGTCCCCCTGGATGACAAGACCATCGCCGACCTGGTCAAGACCCACCCCTTCTACGCCCGGGTAACCATCCCGGCCGGCACCTACCGGGGGGTGACCAAGCCGGTGGCGGCCATTACCACCATGGCCCTCTGGGTGGTGGATGCTGATGTCCCTGAGGATGTAGTATATCGCCTGACCAATGCCCTCTGGGAAAAGGGAAGGTTCGCCCTGCGCCGCGGCGCCGGTGATACGGCCGATGTAGCGCCCAGTGGGGCGGAGATCATGGCCCAGTTCCACGCCCAGGGCAAAAACGTCACCCTGGCGACCGCCCTAGACGGCGTTGCCATTCCGCTTCATCCCGGCGCGGCTAAGTTTTACCGGGAAAAGGGCATCGTAAAGTAAAGTTGTCTTCCCCAAGTAAGTACATAAAAAACGGACGTCCCTGGCGGCGTCCGTTTTTTATTGTTTTATCGGCGGCTCTGGCGATGATGGCCCTCCTGTCGCTTCCTGTTTTCCCGGCGCTAGAAATAAGAACCCCCCGGACGGATAAAGCCATCTGGACCCGCACCATATTCCCGGGCCAAACCCTGGCCCTTGGCTACCGACACTCCGTGGAGTTGTCCATGGTGTGGGACTTTTTCTTAGTCGATGGGGAATATCGCCTGGTGCTATACGAAACCCAATTCGACTCCTCCAACGCGGGACTCCCTTCAGTAATCAACGCGGGCGAGAAATTGATTCTGGAGCCGGACGTGATCCGAATAACGAACCGCAATATTGTCATTCCCTCACTGCAGCTGTGGGTGAACAAAAATTCCTTGAATACCTTGAAAATGAATAGTATTAGGCTATCGCTTGCGGAGCTGGCAGGGGACCAATTGCTGGATATCAGGATTTCGAAACAATCAGGTTTTAGATACCTGCGGGGCAGATGGTTAGGAGTTAGGGGTTAGGAGTTATGAGTCAGGAGCCAGAATTCAGAATAAAGGCAGTGATACGTGAATAAAACAAACTGCTCCTGCCTTTTGCCATACAATCAAGTCTCGAAAATCCTGGAGCGGGCTTCATTCCCATTCTGGCTCCTGACTTCTGAGTAGTTACCAATCGTTAACCTTTACGAGGGGATTGCCGATGGAAAAATATGTTGCGCCTCAAATAATCGAGGATACTGATGAGATCGCAAAATACGATCCGGAATTCCGCTTCCGCAAGCTCTCCGGTCTGACCCTCAAGCTTACCTTTGCCATGATGATAATCCTCTCGCTCTTCCACCTGCACACGGCAGGTTTCGGGGTGCTGCAGGAATGGCGGCACCGGGCCTTCCACCTGGCCTTCGTGCTGCCCCTTGTTTATTTTCTCTACACAATCAGAAAGGCGGACACAACCGGGCGCAAGCATTTTATTTTCGACTTGCTTTATGGTTTTATCAGCGCCCTCCTGGCGACAACCCTTTTTCGGGAAATTTTCCATCTGGGCAATGGCGCTGCTGTCCTTTTGGCAGTGGTTTCATTTTTTCTGGTTTTCTACTTTAAAAGGCGCCAGTTTTGGGAAAAGAGGGCATTTCTGTATCTGGATCTGGCGATCTTTACCGTTATGATGGGATCGCTCATTTTTGCCGCCGTAGCTGCCGCTGGTGCGATAGACTTCAAAGAGGCATTCAAGGATCTGAATGTTACCCTGGTTTTTTGGAGCCTCCTGCTCTTTGCTTCCTTTCTCAGTGTCATCGCGCTTTTTTCTTTACAGTGGCTGTGGGTGATTTGGACCGTTGCAACCGGGCGGCCGGTTGAATATCAGCGGGACAATATTCCCTACTTTGACGTGTTTCTCGCTATCTTCGCCTCCGCCATTTCGGTTTATATCTTCCTGGAATTCAACAGCCTGGCGCCGCGGGCGGGTCTGCCCTCGCAGGCGGATCTGGTGGTCGGAGGCTTTGCCTTTCTGCTTATTCTGGAGGGGGCCAGACGCAGCATCGGCCCGACCTTGCCCATCATCGCCATTTTAGTTTTGGCAAACAGTTACCTGGGCCCCTATTTTCTGGACATCCCGGGTTTGAGCTTTTTCGCCCATCGCGGCTATTCGGTGGAGCGGATCATTGAACACATGTTTCTTGGAACAGAGGGAATATTCGGGATTCCTTTAGGGGTAGTGGCCACCTTTGTGTTCCATTTCGTTCTCTTTGGCATCTTCATCTCCAAAACCGGCCTGGGGCAGCTGTTCATCGATCTGGCCATGGCGCTCGCGGGCTGGTCGGCGGGGGGGCCGGCGAAGGTGGCAGTGATCAGCAGCGGCTTTATGGGTTCCATCAGCGGCAGCTCGATTGCCAATACGGTTACCACCGGGTCCTTCACCATTCCCCTGATGCGCCGGGTAGGCTATTCACCCCAGTTTGCCGGCGCGGTGGAAGCGGCAGCCTCCACCGGCGGTCAACTGATGCCCCCCATAATGGGAGCGGCTGCTTTTATCATGGCTGAATTTCTGGGCATCCCCTACATCAAGGTAGCAGCGGCGGCAGTGATACCGGCGATAATGTATTTCTTCGCCGTGGGGCTAATGGTGCATTTTGAGGCCAGAAAACGCGGAATGGTGGGACTGCCCCGGGAGGTATTGCCCCGGGTCTGGGATGTTCTTAAAGATCGGTGGCTCTTTGTGGTGCCTCTGGTCATCATCATCTACCTGCTGATTGCCGGCCATAGCCCCTTTCTGGCCGCCTTCTGGGGGATCATCTATGCTGTGGCCATGGGCCAGGTACACAAGCGGACCTACCCCCTTTTGGTCATGCTGCTGCTTAGCATTCCGACCGTATTGGCCGATGTTCATCCCCTGGGGGCCTACAGCCTGTTCACGCCAATCTTCTGGGCCGCTCTGGTAGCCGGTCTTTTCTGGAGCTTTGGCCGGACGGATCGCGCCTCGTGGCTTCTGGGGCTGATCCCGCCCGCAATCTATCTTGTCCTCGGATTCATGCGAATCGAAACAGCACTGACGGCCTTTTGGGCCATCATGGCGGTGGTGGCCATCGGAGTATTTTACCGGGAAAGCAAAATGAGAATCCCCGACATTCTGGAAACCCTGCAGGCGGGCACCAAGAACGCCCTTTCCATCGGAGCGGCCTGCGCCTGCATCGGGTTCATTGTCGGCGCTACTACCTTAACCGGTATCGGCCTTAAGTTTGCGGCCGCAGTGCTCGAACTGGCCAAAGGGCTTTCCATTTTTGTGACCTCCCTTGATGTATTCAACATTCTCAGTGTCAAGGGTGTGGCACTCTTGTTTACGATGATCTTTACCGCAATTGCCTGTTTTATCCTGGGCATGGGCATTCCCACCACCGCCCAGTACATTATCGCCGCAATGATAGCCGCCCCCGCGCTGCTTCATCTGGGAATCGAACCGCTGGTGGCCCACATGTTCGTCCTGTTTTTTGCCGTTTTAGCGGATGTAACCCCGCCGGTGGCTCTGGCTGCTTATGCGGCGGCGGGGATTTCGGGGGGCAATCCCTTCCGTACGGGCCTGACCGCCTTTGGTCTGGCCGCCGCCGGTTTCTGCATCCCCTTTATTTTAGTGTCCGCGCCGGAGATCCTCTGGCTTCCCACCCTGCTAAAACCTGACATTCCCTTTGATTACTTCAAGTTGCTCCAGGTATGCGTCACCATGATCATGGGGATCACGGCGCTGGGGGCTTGCGTAATCGGTTATCTCCGGGCGCCGCTGGGCACCTGGCAGCGGGCGATCCTGGGGATCGCCGCTTCGACCCTGCTCTACCCCGGTCTGTATACCGACATCTTTGGTTTTGTCGTATTAACTTCGATCTACTTCTACCAGCGTCTGCGGCAATCAAAATCTGTCCCCGGCTGAACCGGCAAGCGGCACCGAGAAAAAATTGGAGGAAACATGAGTCAGAAAAAAATACGGGTAATTGTTTATGGACTGGGTCCCATCGGGATCGAAACGGCCAGACTGGCCTTGACCAAGTCATCACTCGATGTGATTGGCGCCGTTGATATAGCCAAAGATATGCAGGGCCTTGACTTGGGCGAGGTGCTCAGGCTGGACCGAAAACTGGGCATTGCAGTAACCGATAATGCCAAAGCTCTTTTTGCCTCCGCCCGGGCCGATTTGGTAATCCATACCGCCGGTTCCCGGCTGAAAAATATCACTCCCCAGCTCGAGGAAATCCTGGCAGCCAGGTTGAATGTGGTATCCTCCGCGGAGGAATTGCTTTTCCCCGACCCGGAAAAAAAAGAAGCCTGGGAGAAACTCCATCAGCTTGCTCTGAAGCGGGGGGTAAGCATCATGGGGACCGGCGTCAATCCGGGCTTTGTCATGGACGCCCTGCCGGCTTACCTGACCTCGGTCTGCCAGGAAGTAAAGGCGGTGCGGGTGGAGAGGGTGGTTGACGCCGCTACCCGCCGTTACCCCCTGCAGAAGAAGATTGGAGCGGCCATGTCCCCGGAGGTCTTCCAGGCGAAAATCGAAGAGAAGGCCATGGGGCATGTCGGCCTGTTGGAATCGGTTTATCTTTTGGCCGCCGCCTGTGGTTTCATTCTGGATGAGGTGAAGGAGACTGTGGAACCGGTCTTCTCGTCAAAACCGGTTAAGACCGCCTACTTCGAGTTGAATGCCGGGGACATTGCCGGATTAAAAAATGTTGCCTGGGGATTGAAGGCAGGCGAAGCCCTGGTCACCCTTGATTTGCAAATGTACATCGGCGCTGTCGACCCTCACGATGCAGTCTTTATCGACGGCAAGCCCCCGATCAGCATGAGGATCGACGGGGGGGTGGCGGGCGATCAGGCAACATCAGCGATTCTGGTCAACAGCATTCCCCTGGTGGTCAACGCCCGCCCGGGGCTGCTTACCGTCCGCGATATTCCCCCGACCGGCATAGTTCTTTGACGACTTTTTACGACAGCGCCTTGTTTAGCCCCTGGCGGCTGATTCGCCGGCCAGATGGCCCGTCGAAAATGCCGCCTGCAGGTTATATCCGCCCGTATCGGCATCGATATCGATCAGCTCGCCGCACAGATAGAGGCCGGAGACCAGGCAAGATGACATCCGCTTGGGATCTATTTCCGCAAGAGCCACGCCGCCCGCGGTGACAATAGCGTGGGATAGCGGCAGGGGGGCGCGGATATTGAATCGCAGCGATTTGAGCAGGCCAACCAGTCGCGTCCTTTCTGCGGCGTTGATCTGATGAGCTGGTTTGTCCAGGGGGATGGCGGCCAGCCTTGCCAGCGGGGCAATCAGTTTCTGCGGCGTAAGCCCCGCAAGGATACCCTTAAAACTGCGCTTGCCGAAGCAGGCAAGGTCTGTCTGGAGCCGCCGGTCCAGAGTCGCGAAATCCAGCGCCGGCTTGAGATCAATCGCCACGCTCACCGGATTTTTGGCCAGGGCGTCGACTACAGAGAGGCTCATCAGCATGGTCACCGGCCCGCCCAAGCCGAAATGGGTCATCATCATTTCCCCCATCCTGCTTTCAATGACCCCCTTGGGGGGTTTGGGTCCGTTTATCGCCCGGCCGACATCGTATGATGGCGCCAGCCCAGGGTCTATCTCGTCAGCCCGGCAGCCAAAGGACGTCAGACGGACATTCTTGAGTGTCACTCCCTGCATGGCAGCCGCCAGCTCCACCTCTTCGACTATCAACGGAACCAGAGCCGGCCTTAAAGGGACAATCTTATGTCCGGCGGCCTGCGCCAGCCGGTGGCCATCGCCGGTGGAGCCGGTAGCGGGATAGGAAACGCCGCCGGTGGCCAGGATTACCGCTTCTCCCGGATGAAAACACGTCCGGGTGTGCACGCCCCTGATCCGGCCGTCACTGATCTCCAGGGCCGAAACCGGCTGGTTGAGTTTAATCTCCACCCGATTGTCCTTCAGGCGCTGCCAGCAGACCCGGATGATGTCGCCGGCGTCATCGGTGACTGGGAAAATCCTGCCGCCCCGCTCTGTCTTCACCTCCAGACCATAACTTTTCAGCAACCGGATCAGATCTTCGCGGAAAAAATTCCTAAACGCCCGGTAGAGAAACCGGCCGTTGGGGCCATACATCTGGATAAACTCGGCCAGCGGCTTGGCATTGGTAAGATTGCAGCGGCCCTTGCCAGAAAGGAGAATTTTTTGGCCCAGGCAGTCGTTTTTTTCGATCAAGAGCACCGCCCTGCCCAGCTCAGCGGCCCGGGCGGCGGCGAAAAGGCCGGCTGCGCCGCCGCCGATCACGATTATCCTCTTTCCCGCGCTAATGTTTTTGTTCACCCTTGAGACCTCGCAAGACCTTCCGCCCGTCGTTTGGCTTGCCTGCTTGAGAACCATAAAACCCGGTCGTTTCTTTTCACGTTCCCGTACCATGTGCGGCGGGAGGCGTCAAGTTGCCCTTGTGCTTGTCCGCCTGCTGTGCTATCGACACAGCCAAAACTGTTTCCGTGAAGAAGGGTGTACGACAAATTTATGGGTAGAGAGGGTTTTTCTCCCCTCTTTTCCAAAGAGGGGTCGGGGGAGATTTGAGGAACTAAAAATAACCTCTTGCTTTTATTATAAATCCCCCCTGCCCCCCTTTGGGAAAGGGGGGGGTTCTAGGCCCCACCTTTGGGAATCACCCACTGGGCTGTCCCCCCTCTTTTGTAAAGAGGGGTTAGGGGAGATTTGGGGGATAATAAATAACCTCTTGCTTTTATTATAAATCCCCCCTGCCCCCCCTTTGGGAAAGGGGGGGGTCTAGGCCCTGCAAGATTGGACAGCCATAAATTTGTCGCACCCCCCGTGAAGAAAGGTAACCCCCCGTGAAGACGCCGACCGGCTTGATATCCCTGATTAATACCTCCCTGTTTAAGGTGCAGCCGCTGGTCATGGGGCAGCTTAGGCAATGGCGCCAGATGGCGTCTGAGATTCCCGACCCCGAAATTAGACGCCAGGCCCTGATGAGCATCGATACCAAGGCCTTCCATTGCCAGGGAGGTTCGATTCTGGGGCTTCTGGCCGGGGATGATTATCGGGAGGCGATCCGGTTTATCGTGGCCTATCAGACCATCAGCGACTATCTCGATAACCTCTGCGATCGCAGCACCTCGCTTGATCCGGCCGATTTTTCAGCCCTGCATGAATCAATGGCTTCCGCCCTGCTCTTGCAGGAACCCCGAACCGATTATTACCGTTTTCATCGGGAGCAGGAAGACGGGGGGTATCTGGCGGGACTGGTCGACGCCTGTCGGCAGATTTTGGGCCGGCTGCCCCGCTATCAACTGATTGCGCCCGCCGTAGGCGAGCTGTGCTTAACCTACCGGCAATTGCAGGTTTACAAGCATCTGATTAAGGAAGAACGGGTTCCCCTGCTAAAGAAGTTTTTCGCCCCATACCGAGACCGGCTGCCGCCAATGCAATGGTTTGAATTTGCGGCCTGCACCGGCTCGACTTTGGGCATCTTCGCCCTGGCAGCAAGCGCCTTTCGTGCCGATCTGACGGGCGAGTTGGTGGATGGATTAAAAAGGGCCTATTTCCCCTGGGTACAGGGCCTGCACATTCTCTTGGATTACCTGATCGATCAAGAGGAAGATCGACAGGGCGGCGATCTCAATTTCTGTTTTTTCTACCAAAATCCAGCGGAAATTGAAACCCGACTAGTCCACTTTTATCGGCAGGCCGTGGCGGCAGTCGCCTCCTTGCCGGAAGCGGGATTTCATCTTTACGTCACCAGGGGATTGCTTGGCACCTATCTGGCGGACCGCAAGGTCTCACGCCAGGACGAGGTGCGGCGGCTGGCGGGCCGGCTCTTGCCCCTGAGCGGCTGGCAGGGGGTGATCCTTTACCTGCATTGTTACGCCTATCGCCGGATGAAGGTGGGCCAGGTTTGATGACGCTGTAAAAACACTTTAGGGAGGGAACCAGTGTACCCAGGAAAGGTTGCCGTTATTGTAAACCCCCATGCCGGCGGTGGATCGGCGGGAAGAGATTGGGGATTGATCGAGGAGCTGTTGCGTAACCGTCTGGGGCCGTTTGAAGTCTCTTTAACCCGGGGCCCGAAAGATGCCACCCGGATGACCAGGGAATATCTCGATCGGGACTGTGACCTGATTATCTGCCTTGGCGGCGACGGCACATTGAACGAAGTGGTAAACGGCTTTATTGTCGAAGATAGTCTTGTCCGCCCGGAGGCGGCACTGGCCTTTATCCCCAACGGCACCGGGTGCGACTTTATCCGCACGGCAAATATTCCCGCCGATCTCAACTTGTCAATTGATACGATTCTTGCGGGCCATATAGAGCGGATAGATATCGGCAAACTTGAGTTTATTGATGCCCAGGGAAATCGCTGCCGCCGTTATTTTCATAATATTACCAGTTTTGGGCTGGGAGGGGAGGTTGATGCCCGGGTGAACAGGACAGCCAAAACCTTTGGTCCCTTCCTGTCCTTCATCTGGGCTACCCTCGTTTCCATTTTTCTTTACGGCAAGAAGACGGTAGAGCTTCAGGTCGATGACAATTTCAAAGCCGAGGCGGCAATATGGAACGTCGCCGTCGCCAACGGACGCTACCATGGCGGCGGCATGCTGGTTGCTCCGGAAGCAAAGCTCAAAGACGGCCTTTTTCATGTCGTCATTATTGGCGACTTGACCCTGCCGCAGGTTTTCTGGCATCTGCCCAAGCTCTACAACGGCCGCATCAACGGGATCGCGCAGGTTACCACCCTCACCGGCAAGAGGGTATCCGCTCTATCCAAGGATTTAACCCTCCTCGATGTGGATGGTGAACAGCCGGGACGTCTCCCCGTGACCCTGGAAATTTTACCCGGAACTTTGCCGCTCATAACGAGGAAAATGGCATAGGGCATAGGGCATAGGGCATAGGGATTGAGCCTGAAACCCTGTCCTGGGGAACCATCAATGACCATAGTTGGGGAATTATTCCCCAGTAAATTCTCTTCCCGCCCTTTTTTTTGAAAATCGCGCCGGGGATAAACCAGCAAATCAATGCTTTGGGAGGATGCGCGTTACTTATCAATGATGGCACCATTCTTGCTGTTGCCATGAACAAAATTCTTTTTGGAGGTAAATTATGAAGCGTTTGTTTGTTCTGTTTGTCGGTCTTTCCATGATCCTCTTTGCCACGGCCGTTATGGCTCAGGCGAAACCCGAAGCGGCAAAGCCCGAAGCGGCAAAACCGGCAGTGGCAGCCCCAGCCGCACCGGCACCGGCCGCCCCAGCCGCCCCAGCCCCGGCTAAAGAAGCCGCCAAGGTAGCCAAAATGAGCGCTGCCGGCAAGGTGGTCGCCATTTCCGATACGGCGCTCAAAATCGAGAGGACCGTAAAGGACAAGGTTGAGGCTATGGATTTCACTCTGGAGAAGGCAGTGGCAGATGTGAAGGCCGGCGATGACGTAAAAGTGAGCTATGTCGTGAAAGACGGCAAGAACGTGGCTACCAAGGTTGCCAAGGCCGCTGCCAAAGCAGCAAAGAAAGAGGCCCCGGCGAAAGAGGTAAAGAAGGATGCGCCCACGGCGCCAGCAGCCCCGGCGGCACCAGCCCCGGCAGCTCCGGTGCCAGCAGCTCCGGCGCCAGCTCCCGCCAAGAAATAACCTGATCAACCAACCACAATGAGGGGTGCGGGGCGCCTTGTCATTCCGCACCCCTTCTCATTTCAAATTCTCATGCCAATATATCTTGTTTTCTGCTAATCTCTAGTCATCATATTTAAGGAGTTTCAATGACCATTCGTACGAGACTGATCATTCTTACCATTATGGGATTGGCCTTTACCATGGCCCTCTGGGGATGGATACAAGTCCGGGCGCTGGACCGGATACTGGTGGATCAGCATGGGCGAAGGCTAATTGGACTGGCCGAGACGATAAGTCACTTTTATGCGTACTTTCCCACCACCGACGGTATTTCCGCTTTGGATAACGCACTTAGGGATCACTTGATGTTAGACAGCCGTCTGGCCCGGCTGGACATTATTTCCCTGGGCGCCGATGATATCGATTACATTGCGGGCGCGAGCCGGATTTATTTTGAGTGGCCGAAACAAACATTGATGGCGGCAGGGAAAAAATTTCAGATTCATTATGTCAAGGAGGAGACGGAAAATGGTCCGGCTCTGGGTCTGCTCTACCCGATAATGCCCGAAAAGGACAAGAAAACCTACGTGGGCATCCTTTCGTATTCTCGCTCTTACAGCGAAATTCTTCAGAAGGCCACGCGGCTTCTTGTCGTCAGTTCGGGAGCGCTTATTCTGTTTATTATGGTGATCCTTGTCATAGGTTATCGCTGGCTGGTGGACAAGCCGCTATTGGCCATCACCAAAACTATCGGCAACATTGAAAAAGGCAGCTATGTCGAACGTATTCCGCCCATGCGCCGGGATGAACTGGGGCAATTGGCAGCCCAATTCAATTCTATGGCGGCCCAGATCGAACAGGTAATGCTGAGCAACAGGGAACTGAACGTTAATCTGGAACGGCGTATAGACGAAGCGACACGCAAGGTAGTCCATCTACAGATGGAATTGAACCAGATCCAGAAGCTAAACGCGCTGGGCTATCTCACCGCCAACATTGCCCATGATATGGGAACTCCGCTCCATTCGATCGCCGGTTTGGCCCGGTTGCTCTTGGAGGAAAGCGGATTGTCAGCCGAATCGCAGCGCAAACTGGAATTGATCGTCCAACAGACGGAAAGGCTGCATTCAACCATCGGTAACGTACGCAAAGCCACCCGACTGCCGGAACCGCTGTTTGAGAAGTTGAACCTCTCCGAACTGCTGGGCGAAACAAAGTCCCTGATCGAACCTCTGATGAAACGGGAAGACATCTTTTGGAACATTGATACCATAAGACCGCTTTGTTCTGTTTACGGTGATCGCCAGCGGATACAAACGGCTCTTTTCAACCTGATTGAAAATGCCCGGGAGGCCTTGAAAGGCAATGGAATGATCAGGGTAGAACTCACGGGCGCACCAGATTCTGACTTTTTGACCGTTTCCGTCGCCGATAACGGCCCTGGTATTCCTGATGATATAAAGGAGCAGGTCTGGAAGCCTTTTTTCAGCACCCATTGCCAGGAAGGCTTGAGGGGGCTCGGACTGAGTATCGTGCGGGACATCATGATCGCCCATGGGGGATCAGCCAATATAATAAGCGAGCCTAGCCAAGGCACGAAAGTGGAATTGCATTTCCCCTGCGGTGACCGGCCAGCACAGGTCATGGTAGCGACGGCCTAGTCAACCCATAATAATTGATCCGGGAGCGCAGCGTCTTGCGATCAATTCCCAGTATCTGGGCTGCCCGACTCTGATTCCAACCGGTATCCCTCAATGTTTTAATTATCAGCTCCCTTTGGCTTTCATCCAGTGGTGACAAGTTGGATTCCTTAAGCTCATTTGGTTTGTGAAAGCGGGGAGGCAGATTCTCCGGCTGGACAAGCATGCTGGGAGAAAGCAGGATCGCCTGTTGGAGCACGTTTTCCAGCTCCCGGACATTGCCCGGCCAGTCATAGCTGATCAAAAGCTCCATCGTATCTTGAGAAAGTCTGACTGAGGGATGTCCAAGCTTTCTTAGTATCGCGTCGACCAGTTGCGGCAGGTCTTCCCGATGCTCCTTAAGCGGAGGCATGACAATGCGGATCACAAAACGATAGAGGAGGTCGTTCCGAAAAGTTCCCTTTTGTGTCTCGAGATCGATATTACGATTAGTCGCTGCCACAACCCTTACGTTCACCCGGCGGACTTCATTAGCCCCCAGATGCCGGACTTCCCCGTTTTGCATAAAGCGCAGCAGCTTTCCCTGAAGGGAGGGGGACATCTCGGTAATTTCATCGAGAAAAATTGTGCCCTCCTCGCAGGATTCCAGCAATCCCAGATGTTTATGGTCGGCACCGGTGAAGGCCCCCTTTTCGTAACCGAACAACTCCGACTCCAGGAGATTCTCCGGTATGGCGCCGCAGTGCACTGCTACAAAGGGCTTTACGCGACGGGAACTCAACTGATGGAGGGCCCGGGCTGCCAGTTCCTTGCCGGTGCCGCTTTCTCCCTCGATAAGAACGCTGATATTGGTATCCGCAACTCGGGCGAGCTGCTTGTAAAGCTCTACCATAGCGGAGGATGAGCCGACGAATCGATAGGTCTCTTCATTTCTGGCCTGGCTGCCGCGCTGCTGCCGCTGGAATTCCTTGACCTCCAGCACCTTGTTTACCAGTGACCGGATGGCCTCCGGCGAAAAAGGCTTGCCGATATAATCGAAAGCGCCCAGTCGCAGAGCCTCCATGGCGGTCTCCATGGATCCGTATGCCGTTACCATAATCACCGGCAACTCCGGCCAATTGTCCTGAACGTAACGCAGCAGATGCAGGCCATCCTTGCCCGGCATCCGGATGTCGGAAATCAAAAGATCGTAGGGGGCAAGATCCTGGGAAGTCGCCTCCTCAGCACAAAAGCAGGTATTAACATCGTAGCCGGCCCTGCCCAGAACCTCACTGAGGAATTCTGCGGCCACCAAATCATCTTCCACGACAAGGATTCTATGTTTCATGTGCCTACCCATTTTTTTTCTTGGCTCTTCCTATCATATTTTGCTGACCATAACCAGTCGCATTAATTTAGGAAAATAGGGACAGATACAATAAAGTCGGCAATGGCGTAACCTTTGGGCAGTGAAAATAATTTTTGGCATTCGGAGGGCCATGCTTCGTCATGGCCGCATGGGCGTCACCGTCTGGATTTGCTTACGCAATATTACGGACGAGACGGAGCTCGTCCCTCCGAAAGAACAGAGCCCATAGGTTTTTTACCGCTTCGTCGTCAATATTTATCTGTTGCAATTCTTCCTCTAATTCACTACATATCAAAAAAACGATCATGGCAGCCATGTGGTGCTGCTTCCCCCAAAAACAGTGTTTTTAACCGTAAGCTGCCGCCGACGAGAAGGTTATAAATGGGAAAATCCGAGCTTGCAAATCCCAAAAAAATCCTGGTTGTAGACGACAATGAGCAGGGGCTTAGACTTTTGGAAGAAATCCTCATTGCTGCGGGCTATGAGGTACTCACCGCCGCAGACGGCATGGCCGCACTGGAAGCTCTGGCGCAAGGTCCGGTGGATTTGATCATCTCCGATATCCTGATGCCTAGAATGGATGGGTTTCAGCTCTGCCGCGCCGTTAAGACTGACGATTGCCATAAGGACACCAAGTTCGTCTTCTACACCGGCAACTACACTGACCGGGAGGATGAGGAATTCGCTATCTCACTGGGCGCCAATCGAATCATTGCAAAACCCATTCTCCCGACTGAACTGCTAGAGATTCTCAATTCTGTTCTGGAAAATGAAGCTCCACCTGCCGCCTTCCCTCATTTGATTGCGGGCGATTCCTTTCTGGCCGAGCATAATATCCGGCTCTTCAACAAGCTGGAAGGAAAGGTGGTCGAGCTCGAAGAGATGAACCGGAAACTGGCAGCCAGTGAAGCGAGCCTAGCGTTGTACTCCCGTCATCTGGAGGAGTTGGTGGAAGAAAGGACCAAGGCCCTGATGCAATCCCAAGAGACTCTCTTTCGTCAGGAGAGGCTAGCCTATTTGGGACAGCTGGCGGGGGAGGTAAGCCATGAACTCAGAACTCCGCTGGCAACTATAGCCAATGCGGGCTATTACCTCCAGTCTATCCTGGAGCAAAGCGATGAAACCGTGCGGGAGTACCTGCAAATAATCGTGACTGAGATTCAGCGCGCCAACCGGATCATTCATAACCTCCTCGATATCACTGCCATCAGGACCGCTGACCGCGCCTGGGTTGCCATCCTCCCGCTTATTAATGAGGTGCTCGAGAAAAAT
The DNA here is from genome assembly GCA_947085375.1 of uncultured delta proteobacterium. Lineage (GTDB taxonomy): Bacteria > Desulfobacterota > Syntrophia > Syntrophales > CAMTWB01 > CAMTWB01. Next base: position 7,742 of record CAMTWB010000006.1, on the reverse strand, counting down.
AATCCACCGGACGGGATCAATGTCCGCATCGATTCCCTGCCTGATCTGTCCCGGGTATATGTCGATCCGGAACATATCACTCAAATCGCCTCCAATATCATCAACAACGCCTACCAGGCCATGCCGGATGGAGGCAGCCTCACCATTGAGTTACAGGTGACCGACGACCAATTGCGTGTGATCTTCGCCGATACCGGCTGCGGAATTACTGAGGACAGGCTCGATAAGATATTTGAGCCGCTGGTTAGCTTCAACAGGAAAGGAACCGGGTTGGGACTTCCCTTGGCGCGTAATCTGGCCGAGCTCAACGATGGGGCCATTCAGGTCGAAAGCACCCCGGGCCAGGGAACCAGGTTTAGCCTGATACTGCCCATTACCCGGCAATAATGCTGGTCGCATTATGCCAGGTGGCACTTAACCCCGTAAACTCAAAATTATGACCACAAACTCGAGGAAGACAATGGATTATAATGCGGTAGTTATAATCGATAATGACGCAAAATTCAGGAAGACCCTGGTGGATATTATCCGTCTGAAGGGATACCAGACAACCGAGATTGACTCCGGGCTGGAAGGAATGCAATACATCAGACAAGAAAAACCCGCCGTGGCGCTAATCGATATCCGGATGGATGATATATCGGGGCTGGAGATCATCCGTAAGATTAAATCCGAGTCTATACCTACCGAATGTATCGTCCTGACAGGCTATTCATCCCATGCCAGTGCCATCGAAGCCGTCAATATCGGGGCGTATCAGTACCTGCAGAAACCATTCAATATGGAGCAACTGCTCCTCACCATCCATCGGGCGACGGAAAAGAGACGGGCTGAAGATGACTTAGTGCTGTCAATGGAGAGGTATCGGGACCTGATCGAAAATGCCCAGGAGGGTATATTTCAGTTTGCCCGAGACGGCAGATGCATCATGGCCAACCGGGCAATGGCCAGTATTATCAGCTATGACACCCCCATGGAGGTGCTCTCCCGTGTTCAGGGTGGTTTAATCGAGATACTGGAAGATTCCCCCGATACAGCAATTTTTTTGGATATTTTGGAAAGAGAGGGGGTCGTAAAAAACTTTGAGGTCAAAACCAGGCCGACCAACGGCCATTCCAAGTGGTTATCAATTTATGCCCGCAAGGTGACGAACCGGCAGGGGCACTTTCTGTATTATGAGGGAATAGCGGAGGATATAACCTCCCGGAAAAAGACCGAGGAAAATTTGACCAACACCATGGCTAAATTACGCCGCGCCATGGAGGGGGTAATTCAGGCGATGGCCATGGCGGTGGAGACCAGGGACCCCTATACTGCCGGCCACCAGAAGAGGGTGGCGAACCTGGCCCGGGCGATTGCCCAGGAAATGGGGATTGATATGATGGTCACAGATGGCATCCGGATGGCGGCGGCAATCCACGATATAGGAAAAATCGCGGTTCCGGCGGAAATCCTTTCCAAACCGACCAAACTCACTGATCTGGAGTACAGTCTGATCAAGATCCACTCAACGGCCGGGTACGATATTTTAAAAGAGATCGATTTCCCCTGGCCGATCGCCGAAATTGTCCTACAGCATCATGAAAAAATTAATGGGTCCGGCTACCCGGCTGGCCTCAAGGGCGAAGAAATCCGGATCGAGGCGAGAATTATCTGTGTCGCCGATGTGGTCGAGGCAATTGGCTCTCATCGTCCCTATCGGCCAACCCTGGGGATTGACCGCGCCCTGGAAGAAATTTCCGTCCACCGGGGCACCCTTTTTGACGAGGACGTCGTTCAGACCTGCCTGGACCTGTTTCAACAGCATGGCTTCAGACTGGAGTAGCCGCCGGTTATAGCTTTCCTTCCTCGATAACTCCTAACTCCTAACTCCTGAGTAGTTACCGAGCCTTTTTCTCCACAGGGCTTAAGGCCTCCCGGTCGCCGCCGCTCATGCCGGCAAGGTACTTGACCAGCTTCTTGCGAGATTCGATGTCGTACTGGGTCGTGATGGCGATCTGCTCCATGATCGGCGAGCCGCCGCCATGGTAATTACCAATGTTCGCAATGCCGCCGGATGCCGAGCAGAGCCCATCTCCCAAGTATCTCCAGAACTGAGCCTGATCTTCAACGGCCATCTTCGGATTGCGTTTGGTGTATTTAAGGAGCGCCTCGCCTGTCTCCGGGTTGGCAAAGTCCGCCTCGTGGGGGAAGGTTGCCGTGATGCCGCCGGAGATATCGCAAAGAATCTCCGCCTCACGAAAGACCGCCTCGCCGGACAGACAGCGGCCGACATTACAGTAAATCGAATGCGGAATGTAGGAACCGGGGCCGTAGGGAACAAACCCCACGCCAGGGATGTAGACCTCAGGCTTGCCCAGGTCGGAAGCCGTATAGCCCGCAGCATAACCTAATTCGATAGTCATGATGAGCTCGGCCAGTTTCTCCCGGACATGGGATTCTTTGTGAATGTTATTAACCTCGGCGGCCAATGCTGCCGCACCGAGAATAACATCGCCAATAGCCGGTTTGCAGCCGGAATAGGAATGGCGGTGGAAGAGAGCGAAGAGGAGCGCACAGGCGCCGCCGTGCAGGTATTCACCGGCCAGAAAGACGCGCTCCCAGGGAACAAAGCAGTTGTCAAAGATCAAGTAGGAATCCGTCGCGCCGGGTTGGAATCCGCGCTTGTAGTGGGTTCGCGGGCGGAGGTTATGGATCGTTGTGATCTGTTTAAGACCATCCCAGTCGCCCGGTACGGCAAAGGCCACGGCATAATCTTTGTCTTCGGGGCGAAGAGCCCGTGTGGGGACGACAAGAACTTCATCGGCCACGGAGGCTTCGGAAATATGCACTTTACACCCTTCAACAATGATACCGTCCTTCAGTCTTTCCTTGATCCGCAGATAGGAACTTGGGTTCGGCTGATCGGCGGGTCGCAGCATCCGGTCGCCCTTTGTATCCGTCTGAGCGCAGCAGCCGATGAGATCTTCCGTCTGGAATCGGATGAGCCACTTCTTGAAGTGTTCATGGTACTGGGTGGCGCCGTTATTGAGCTTGTCCGCCTCGTAGGAGACGTTGTAGATGGCGTTGGCGCCGTCGATGCCCATACAGCGCTGAATGCAGCCGCCTACCTTCTGGCAGAGCATGCGGGTCATGTCCTGTTTCTTATGGAGGTCGTCCTTGTTCTGGTGGATATGGGTAAAGCGATTGATCCGCTCTCCGGTTAGATGAGAAATCGCTGTGCACAGATCCTGGTTCTCCGGTTTTGCCGCCTCATCGTAAGTCGTGCCGATGGTATTGAGGCAGTCCATCTGCAGTTCATCGTCCCTGTCAATCAAATGGCCGTTAAAATAAATGTTCCGCTTCATTTTGGACAATCCCTTGATATAATCCTGTTTCGTTCTCATGTGATTCATCCTTTCTGTTTGGGGTTCGGTTGATTAACCCGAGCTTATCTCGATGGTTTTTGCGAAAGTCACCTGGGGCCAGAGCTTCATGGTGTCCGCCAGGCGCCATTCGTTTTGCGCCAGGTAGGCCAGATTCCCCTCGGCATCCAAGGCCAGGCTGGACTGCAGACTTTTCTTCAGTTCCTTGATTATCTTCTGGTCCGAACAGGAAACCCAGCGCACGGTGGCTAAATTAAGGGGTTGCATTTGGATTGCCACATTGTACTCGTCTTTGAGACGTTCCGATATCACATCAAACTGCAGCGCCCCAACAGCGCCCAGGATGAAGCCGGCGGTATTCAGGGGCTTGAAAAGCTGAACCGCCCCCTCTTCGGACAGTTGGAGCAGTCCCTTCTCCAACTGCTTGGCCTTCATCGGTTCCTTGAGAATCACCTTACGGAAATGTTCGGGGGCGAAATGGGGTATGCCGGCGAAAGACAGCGATTCCTGTTCCGTCAGGGTATCTCCGATTTTCAAAACACCGTGGTTATGGATTCCGATTACGTCACCGGCTAGGGCCTCATCCACATTTGTTCGCTCCTGGGCCATGAAAATCGTGGCGTTGTGGAGCTGCATCTCTTTTCCGAGACGATGATGGCGCACCCTCATCCCCCGGTTAAATCGACCCGAACAGATCCGGAAAAAGGCGATCCGATCCCGGTGGGCCGGATCCATGTTGGCCTGGATTTTAAAAACAAAACCGGAAAACTCCTCTTCGTCGGGGTAAACCACCCGGCTCACCGCGGGCCGACCTCCGGGAGGGGGCGCCAGTTCCACGAAGGCGTCGAGCAGCTCACGCACACCGAAGTTGTTAATGGCGCTGCCGTAAAATACCGGCGTCTGGTTGCCTTTCAGATATTCTTCCAGCAAAAAAGGGGTGGCCGCGCCATCCAAAAGCGAGATGTCATCGCGGAGTTCCCTTGCTGCTGAACCAAGCTCTCGGTCCAGCCTCTCGTCGTGAAGGTCGTTAATCAGCACCCCCTCTCTGATCCGCCCCCCGTGGGTGGGCGTGAAGAGATGGAGCTGCCGGCGATAGAGGTCATAGATGCCCCGAAAGGTCTTCCCCATGCTGATTGGCCAGTTCAGAGGGGCGCATTCGATTTGCAGCTTGTCTTCAATTTCCGAAAGCACCTCCAGCGGATGCTTCCCCTCACGGTCCAACTTGTTAATGAAGGTCATGATCGGGGTGTTTCTCATCCGGCAGACCTCCATCAGTTTCCTGGTCTGGCTCTCCACTCCCTTGGCATTGTCGATCACCATCAACGCGCTGTCAACGGCGGAAAGCACCCGGTAGGTGTCCTCGGAAAAGTCTTCGTGCCCCGGGGTGTCCAAGAGATTTATCTTGTAATTGCGATAAACAAAATTCATTACCGAGGTGCTGATGGAAATTCCCCGCTGTCGCTCCATGCTCATCCAGTCGCTTACGGTATGACGGGCGGCCCGGCGGGCCTTGACCGCCCCGGCCAGTTGAATCGCCCCGCCAAAAAGGAGGAGTTTTTCCGTCAGGGTGGTCTTCCCCGCATCGGGATGGCTGATAATCCCGAAGGTGCGCCGCTCGTCTATTTCTCGTAAAGTTACCGGATCGGTTATTTTACGGACACTCATAATCCCTTTTTTTTACTGTAATTTCCAGGAAACACCCGTGGATCGCCGTTCGGTTAGCGGGACATTTTCCCGGTCCAGCCATTTTTCATATTCGTACATTCGGGCAAGGGCCTTAACCGCCCGCTCCGGGGTGGAAAAGGAAATGCCCTTGTAGCGGCAGTCTTTTACGTCTGTTACCGTATGGACATTTTCATCGGCGAAAAGATTTACCGCAAGAATTGGTTTCTGGTAGATCTCCATCATCCGGGTGATGCGTTCCAAATACTCTTGCTCATAGTTGGCCAGTAAGGCGGGAATCTTGTCCAGCACCGTGGTATCGAAGGTGGGATCAGCCAGGCGGGTTGAGCCGATCATGAACTTGACGAATCCCAACTGCCCCAGTATGCCCATGTGAATCACCGCATCGCATTGGTCCCATTTCAGCAGTTCTTCAATTATTGCAGCCGAGATATTGTGATTGAATTCGGCCACCAAATCAATCGGGTTGGAGTGGCTCCAGTAGGGCGGCAGCAACTTATTGATCCCGGCTGTAATATCTGCGGTCAATTCCGGCACCTCCAAACCGTACTCCATGCACAGGTCCGCAGCAACAACACCCCAGCCGCCGCCCATCGTCAGGATTCCCACCCGGTTGCCCCTGGGCAGGGGAAGGGAAGAAAAGACCGCGGAGAGATCCAAAAGTTCCATGGGCTGCTCCACCATAATGATGCCCGCCTGCCGGCAGGCAGCGGTGAATATCTTGAGGTTGGAAGCCAGCGCTCCGGTATGGCTGGCCGCGGCTCGGAATCCGGCCCTGGTTCGGCCGCCTTTAAGCACCACCACCGGCTTTTTCCTTCCTAACCTGCGGGCGGCCTCAATGAAACGGCGGCTGTTTTTTAAGCTTTCCAGATAGAGAACCACCGTGTCGGTAAGATCATCCACTTCGAACCCTTCCATGAAATCTTCGATGGTGATCATCGCTTCGTTGCCGGAGCCGCAGAATGCCCTGATGCCAATCCCTTCCTGCTGGGCGAAGGCCAAAAGCTGGGTTCCCAGATTGCCCGATTGGGATACCAGCGCGGTCGAACCAGGTTTGGGGCGGACATGGGTTCCCGTGCAGTACAGGATATCATGGGGATTGCATATTCCCATCGTGTTGGGCCCCAGGATCAGAATCCCCGCTCCCCGGGCCGTCTCGACCAGTTCCTTTTCCAGCAATTTACCATTTTCGCCGGTTTCACCAAAACCGGAGGTGATGAGCAGCATGTTTTTGATGGATTTCTGTTTCATCTCCGGGATCAGATCGAGAACCGCGGCGGCGGGCACTGTAACTACCGCCAGATCAACAGGTCCGGGTATATCGAGGAGCGATTTGTAGACCTGCCGGCCAGCGATAAGGCCTCCCTTCGGATTGACCAGGTAAATGCTGCCCTGAAAATTTCCGGCAATTACGTTGGTAAAGAGCATGTTGCCCCACTTGCCAAAGGAGGCGGAGGCACCCACGAAGGCAATGGAGCGGGGATAGAATAGATTGCGGATTGCCCGCGGGTCCACCGTTGGCCGTTCTTCGGGTGGCGGCGGTGGATCGCCCAGCACTACCAGCGCATCCACTGCGGCAACCGATCCATCCGGACCGACCAGCAGGGGATTTATGTCCACTTCGGCGATGCGGTTTTCTTCCATCCCCAGGCGCGACAAACCTAAGAGGGTGGCAATGATGGCATCCTTGTCAGCCGCCTGTTCGCCACGAAAAACCCCCAGGAGGCTTTTAGCGTTTATTTCTTCAAGCATCTGCGCGGCTTGCAATTCATCTATTGGCGCCACGGCGAAAACCACATCATCCAGCGCTTCCGTAAGAACGCCACCCAATCCGAACATTACCACTGGCCCAAACTGTGGGTCACGAAACAGTCCCGCCAAAAACTCACGCTTTCCCTGCAGCATAGGCTGCAGGATGAAGCCTTCCAGGTCTTCCCCCGCCGCTTCCTCAATCTCCCCGATAGCCGTCTTTAACTCGGTCCGGCTTTTAATGTTCAACCGAAGCAAGCCCCGCTCGGTCTTATGGGTGATGCGGGCGCCCATTGCCTTCAAAACAAGAGGAAATCCTATGGCGAAAGACTTTTCAATCGCCTCCTGGCCTGTTAAGGCAACTGTTTCTCTAACTACCGGAACCCCGTAATCAGCAAGAAGTTGCTTCGCTTCCGCTTCGGTAAGCGTGCTGCGTCCCTCGTTTCTCGCCTTTTCAATCAACCTGCTGTCCGTCATTTCTATTCTCTTTCGGTGTTATTTTTCTTTGCAAGATGTGCTGGACCTCTAAGCAAACACCGTGCGGGACCTTATCATACCGCAGGCGAAGGCGCAATTGAGATGTGCCGGGGGGGCTGCGACAAATTTATGGGTAGAACGGCTTTTTATCCCCTCTTGAGCATTCTGAGCATGGGACACAAATATTGCAGGACACGCGAGAAATGAGACCGAAGAAGGATATTTTTGTTTGATTCCCCTTTCCCAAAGGGGGACAGGGGGATTTGGAGTGATTGCTCCGCAGCAGTATCAAAAAAACTCCCTCATCTGATGATCGGGCCTGTTTTTCCTTCCCCCGTTTTCCCCTGTCCAGCGGAACTTATGGGTAAAGCTCAGTTTTCCAAAGAGGGGTCGGGGGAGATTTGACGAACTAAAAATAACCTCTTGCTTTTATTATAAATCCCCCCTGCCCCCCTTTGGGAAAGGGGG
>CAMTWB010000005.1:0-196341 GCA_947085375.1 uncultured delta proteobacterium | reverse complement strand
GGAGACTGTGTCACAATTAGTTTCTCTGACGGTGCTCGGAAAAATGACCTTCTAAGAAGGTCCACATGCAATTATTCTCAAATTTGAGGGGTAAACCCCCCTCTCCAAATATCGCTTTTTTGTCCAGTTTCCGAATTGCGACACAGTCTCTGATGGGAGAGGAAAGGGGTGCGGGTGATAATAGTCGATACATCAAATGTTTATACCCCCCTGCCCCCTCCCACCGGGGGAGGGGAAATCGGAGTTTTTACCGCCTCGTCACAGTTAAGAATTCGGCAATTTCACTTCTGACAGGTCAAAGACGGCAGACTCTTCCTGCCAGCGATAAGTCACGATACGAATTCCCAGCAGCTTTAATTTTTGTCTGGCCTGTTCGGCAGGAGCCTCCGGCAAAACGAGGCATCTTTGGGGATTATTCACGGGTGAGATACTGCTCCAGAAAAGCCTGCCCACCCCCTCTTGGATGGCCAGGTTGCTATTGTCCGCTCCAATCTCGAAGACGTGGGATATTTGGCCGTCGTCCGACAAGATCCAGACATCGCTTTGCTGGTCATTTCCCACTCGGCATCCCCGCTGTTGCAGGTAACGGGCCAGGTCCATAACCACCAGCAGGCGGTCACAGCGTGAGCTTACGGTGGTTTTCTCTTCCTCCAGAGCGCCTCCGAGCCTGTCAAGGCGGAATTCCGAATCATCAAAGACCAGCGACAACTGGCCCCCGCCGGAGATTTCCCTCTTGAGCTGCTCCACTTTGAAGACGAACTGAGCCACCTGCCGGGGGAAAAAGGGCGATTTGACCCGGCCGATGACCAACGCCGGGCTGTCGGAATCCCCATCTCTGAGCCAAGTCCAGACGCCGTTGTAGCGCCGGCGGAACAGGTCTTGACCGATGCCTTTTTTACCGCCGCTGATCCTTCCTCGATGAAGCAGGTAGCTATCTCCCTTACCGTCTGCGGCCAGCAGCCCCCCTATTCTCCGGTCGATCCCCTGAAGGGGAAAATTTATTTCGCAGGTGATTGGTCTTATTGTTCCCGCGGCAGGCCGGCCACAGCCAAAGGCATTCCAGAAGCGACTGTCGGCCAGTTTTCGGCAGAAAAACCAGATATCCAATTGCGGCAGGTAGTAAACATGCGCCTCCATGCTACCCCCCGGATGTCCCAGCCTTACCCGAATACGTTCCTTAACCTGGCCCTTTAGTGAGTTAACAAGCAAAGACTGGCTGCGGCGGATGATTTTCTGATCAGTGATAATCGTCAGCATACCGGGCCACCCTTAACCGTAGTCTTTAAAAAACCCGCCCGCATTCGCACATAAACGACCCGACTATGACCTGATACAAATTACCCAGTTATAGTCTAATAAAAGAAGCACAGCAAACCCAGGCAGATAGACTGTAGTCTGCAGAAACGCGCCAGGCTAGACCATTTATCATAGGTCAGGCCGGACGTCTGACCTGTCTTGTTACTTCAGCCTTCAGCCTAAACAACCTGAGCAGTTACGAAGCACCAACTACAGAGGGAAAACCATTGTCCAGGGAGGCGCCCTCGTCCGATTGGCCAATCCCGGCCAGATTCAGACTTTGAACCCCGGCCTCCTGATTGCAATTACAAATTTGTCCCACCACGCGATTCCTTCCTTCGGCCTTGGCCCTGTAAAGAGCCATATCCGCCTCTTGCAGGAGCTGGTCGATAGTTTTTGGGTCCGTTTCCTGATACGTAACAAATCCAATGCTGACCGTCAGCCGGATCGGCTTGTCGTCGGTGTAGTTGGCAAACGGGAAGGATTCCACCAGGGATCGCAAGTTCTCCGCCCGCGCAAAACAGGCTGGCTGGTCGGTGTTGGGAAGCAGCCCGACGAACTCCTCTCCCCCGTAGCGGGCCACAACATCTCCCTCCCTGCCGTGAGACGAGATGATGGTCGCCACCTGTTTCAATATCTCGTCGCCGCAGGAATGGCCGAATGTATCGTTTATTTTCTTGAAATGATCGATGTCGAGTAAAAAAAGCGACAGTGGCTCGTGATAGGCAATCGCCCACACCAGTTCTTCCGCAAATCTTTCCATGAATAATTTTCTATTGTTGAGACCGGTCAGAAAATCACGGACCATGTTTCCGCGCATCTCTCCGATTGCCTGCAACGGAAGCAGGATGTGGCGCAACCTTGCCAGCACCTCAGCGGTGAAGTATGGTTTGAGAACATAATCATGGACGCCTTTTTGATAACAGATGCGCAGTTTCCTCTTCAGCCGGCGGGGAGTGACAATAATAATTGGTATTTCTCTGGTTGATGGCGCCGTCTTAAGACGAGAAAGGATATCGATGCTGTCGCACTCCGGAAGAAAAAGGCTAAGCAGAATTGCATCGGGCTGTTCCCGGTAAACCGTGTCTATGACCAACGCGCCGTCAGCCACAAAGCAGCACTCGTGTCCCTCCCCGCCGAGCGCCTCTGACAGGCGCCGGTTTTCAGCATCGACTTCACCGGTAATCAGTATCTTCATAGATCGCCCCATCCGTTTCCGTAATGCTTTACCGGTAGTACATACTAAAATTCGGCATCAATCGCAAGTTGGAATCTCCCGGAGGGTCAGCGACAATCCCCAATCACACTAAAACGTAAACAGGAATCTCGTCAGGGCGACGCGGTCCGATATTCCCTTATCAACCGGCGAAAAATTTGCTAAGATGCAAATCAACTTAGAACCATCTTCGAAAGGGCAACCATGATCGATTTTTATAAGATGAGCGGCAGCGGCAATGATTTCATCATCATCGACCACCGGGACGGCAGGCTAAACAACCTGGACATAGTAGGATTGGTGAAGAAGGTCTGCCGGCGGGGCGTATCGGTCGGCGCCGACGGATTGATTCTGATCGAAAAATCGTACCGGGCGGATTTCAGCTGGCGTTTCTTCAACGCCGACGGCAGCGAGGTTGAGATGTGCGGCAACGGCGGACGTTGCGCCGCCCGTTTCGCCGCTTTGCGGCAAATAGCCGCTGACAAGATGTCATTTCTTACGCGGGCGGGAATCATTGACGCCACAGTTGCCGGCAAAATGGTCAAGATAAGACTGACGGATCCTTACGCGCAAGAACCGCCCCTCAAAGTGAAGCTGTCCGGAGAGGATTATCTTCTCCACAGTATCAATACCGGAGTGCCCCATATCGTTTGCTATCAGGACAATCTGGAGGCAACCGATGTATTCCATCTGGGTCGTGAGATCAGGTATCATGCCGCCTGGCAGCCGGCGGGGACCAATGCTAATTTCGTCCAGGTAACAGGAAGGCATGCCCTTGAAGTTCGGACCTACGAACGAGGGGTGGAAGATGAAACCCTGGCCTGCGGCACCGGCGCTGTCGCCGCGACCCTGATTAGCGCAAGCCTAGACCTGGTGGAATCGCCGGTTGCCGTAACCGTAAAAAGCGGCGAAACCCTGAACATCTACTTTGAGCGGGATGGCAGCAGCTTCCGCAATGTCTATCTGGAGGGCGGCGCCCTGGTAGTTTACGAGGGACGGCTCTGGGACGAAGCATATCAATGACGGCAAATAGCCGGCGAAAGGAGAAATTAGTGAAAACAGCAGAACGTTTGAATGGAATTCCACCCTATCTGTTTATGGAATTGAGGAAGAAGATCGCCCGGGCGAAAGCAGACGGAATTGATGTGATAAGTCTGGCCATTGGAGACCCCGTCGAGCCAACACCCAGCTCAATAGTCGAAGAGCTTTGCCTTCAGGCCCGAAAGCCCGATAACCATCGTTACCCCACCGATGAGGAGAAGGGGATGATGACGTTTCGGGCCGAGGTAGCCCGCTGGTACGGTAGCCGTTATGGAGTCAGCTTGGATCCGGCTGCGGAAATTCTTGGTCTCATCGGGTCCAAAGAGGGTTGCCATCATTTTATCCTGGCCCGGGTAAATCCCCAAGACGTGGTATTGATGACGGACCCGGGCTATCCGGCCTACCGCGCCAGCATCCTCTTGGGTGGGGGAGAGCCTTTCGGCATGCCGATCCACGAAAAAAACGGCTACCTGCCGGACTTTAACGCCATTCCGGCCGACATTCTGGCCCGGGCGCGGGCCATGTTCCTCAACTACCCCAACAATCCCACCGGCGCCTGTGCCAACATGGCCTTTTTCGACCGGGTGGTTTCCTTCGCCAAAAAACACGACATTGCCGTCTGCTATGACAACCCCTACAGCGAAATGGTTTTTGACGGCCAGGAAAGGCTCAGTTTTCTCATGGCACCTGGCGCAAAAGAAGTAGGGGTGGAACTAAACTCCCTTTCCAAACCATACAACATGACCGGCTGGCGGATCGGGATGGCTGCGGGAAACCAGGCGCTGATTGCCGCCATGAGCAAGGTAAAGGAAAACACCGATTCGGGGATATTCAACCCCATCCAGTATGCGGCAATCCACGCGCTTAGTCATGAAAATTCCTCGATTGACAGGATGCTTTCCATTTACAGCAAAAGACGGGAACTGGTTTTGAAAACCCTCCGTCGGATCGGGATTGAATTCAATCCACCTCCAGGCACCTTTTATCTTTGGGTGCCTACCCCTTCGGGCTTAACTTCGCTGGAATTTACCAACCAGCTTTTGGAAAAGGCCGGGGTGGTGGTAGCCGCGGGCCGGGCGTATGGCGAATACGGGGAGGGCTTTATCAGAATTTCACTTACCGTGCCGGATGGAAGGCTCAAGGAGGCCATGAGCCGGATCGAGCAGGCTTTCGGTTGACAAAGGGTTTAGGGCGTCTTTTGGCCCTGGTCGTAATATTACTCCGACAAATATTCTTTATGGTGCGGCGCCAGATGGAACTGTCGCTTGCTATAGTTTAAGCAAATCTCCCCTAACCCCTCTTTCCCAAAGAGGGGAACAAGCTAGAGGGTTAATTTTCAGGAAGAGGACAATAGTAAGATTGGTTTTACCCCCCGTGAGTATTGGGGGCAGGGGGGATTTGGTGAATTTGGCCCTAAAACGGTTTTTATTTTTAAGGAGTAGCGTGGAAATAGGTATTTTGGGGCTTCCCCAAAGCGGTAAAAGCACCCTTTTTGAAATAATGACCGGCATCAGGAGCCGGGATATGCACGGCGAGACCTGTGTCCGTGGGCAGGCCAGCGTCCCCGATCCCCGGTTTGACCGGCTGGTTGCGATACATAAGCCTGAGCGGGTGGCTCCCGCAAGGATCCCCTTCATTGACGTTCAGGCCTCCGGGGAGAGGATGTGGGAATCCCTGCGGCAAACCCTCTCCGGCACGGACGGGATTCTGCACGTTGTGGACAGCTTTTCGGTTCCCGATGTTAAAGAGATGCTGATAAGCTACCAGCGACTCACGGAAGAGCTGATCCTTGCCGACCTTCAGGTTGTGGAGAACCGGCTGGAAAAATTGGCCCGCATGGTGAAAAAGGCGCATAGTTCTCAGGAGACATTACAATATCAGCTCTTGGGAAAGGCCAGGGAAAAACTGGAGGCCGGAATTGCCTTCCGTCAGATGGAAATCAGCGCCGATGAGGCATTTCAACTGCGTGGCTATGGCTTCTGGACCATCAAGCCGGAGCTGGTCGTGCTCAACCTAAGCGAGGACAATCCCGATGCCGTGGGCAAGTTTCGGGAACTGGCCCCCCAGTTGAACTTAGTTCTGGGAATCTGCTGCCGGCTGGAAGCGGAGCTGGGCAGCTTAAGCCCGCTGGAGCAAAAGGAATATCTGGCTGCCGTGGGTTATACTGAACCAGCCTTTGGGCGGATTATCCAGTCGGCCTTTTCCACCTTAGGAAGGATATCGTTTTTTACCGTGGGCGCCGACGAGGTCAAGTCCTGGGTCATCCCGGCCAATACCCGGGCGCCGAAGGCCGCAGGAACCATTCATAAGGATTTCGAACGGGGGTTCATCAAGGCGGAGGTTGTAAGCTACGAAGATTTTATCGCTTGCGGGGAATCCATGCCCAAGGCCAAAGCGCTGGGCAAGGTGCGCCTGGAAGGCAAGGAATACGTTGTTAAGGATGGTGATATCATTACCTTCCGGTTCAATGTGTGACGACTTTGTAAAAAGTCCGGATGCTGCGTTACGCTACACCCCTCGTCACTGCGGCGTACCCAAAAGTACGCCTCATTCCTCGGGGCTTGCGCGCCTTGCCTGCGAACTTTTTACAAAGCCGTCATTAATGGCTTTGGCAGGGGCGATTCGCGAAACCCCCCCGGCGCTAAATTGCCGCAAGAGGTTAACATGCCGATTTATACCTACGAATGTGAAAGTTGCGCTCACCAGTTTGACCTGCTCCAGAAGATGGGGGAGGGAAACGAGGGGCTGGCCTGTCCGGCCTGCAACCAGGAGCAACCAAAGAGGATCGTGGCGCCTTTTCGCACTCACGCCTGGTCCACCTTTCTGGATAGTATGGAAAGAAAGATCAGTCCGCACAAGTTTTGATGAAGTCGTCAAAATTGACGAGGCGGTAAAAACTCCGATTCCCCCTCCCCCGGTGGGAGGGGCAGGGGGAGAGGTAGGGGGCTTAAACATTCGATATATCGACTATTATCACCCGCACCCCTTCCCTCTGCCATCAAGGGAAAGGGGGTTTTTCTACTTTTACCGCACCATCAAAATAAAATAAAAAGCAGGAACCGCAAACCATCGATAAAATACACGGCCATCTGACCGGCCTGAAGTCAGAGCAGACCAAGAGAATCAGCTTGCTTTACCGTCGCCGGACGCCGCCGGAGAAGATATTTACTCCGGAATTGGCGCGTCAGATGGCGGAGTTGTCCCGGCTGATCAACCGCCAGTTGGGAATCCTGATCAACCGGCAGGGGGAAGTGGAATGCGTCATCGTTGGTGATCACCGGAAACTGATGATTCCATCGCTGGAAGGGTTCCGTTCCTCATCAGTCCGTTTCAAGGGGCTCCGGTTAATCCATACCCACTTAAATGGCGAACCTCTTACCAACGATGACTTAACCGACCTGGCCCTCTTGCGTCTCGATCTGCTGTGCGTGCTGGAAGTTAAGCCCGACGGCCTGCCCGGCCCGGTTCACCTGGCCTACCTGATCCCGGAAAACCCCGAAGGCAAATACTGGATTACCCTGGAGCCAGCCAAACCGGCGGATATAGAACAAAACTTCCTTTCTTTTATTCAAGCCCTGGAGGGGGAATTAGCGCGGAAGCAAAAGAGCCGCCGGGTCGATTTATCGGAACGGGCGATCCTGATCCGGGCAGAAACCGATCCCCGGGGTGATCCTGATACGGCGCTGGACGAGCTGGCGGAACTGGCCCGCTCCTGCGGGGTGGAAGTTTTCGACCGGGTGATTCAGCGGCGCTCCCAGTTGGATCCCAAGTTTATCCTGGGCAAGGGAAAGCTTTCCGACGTAGTTATCGGAGCGTTGCAGATCGGGGCCAATCTTCTGATCTTCGACCATGAACTTAGTCCCGCCCAGGTGAGGAGCATCGGAGACTTTACCGAAATGCGCGTCATCGACCGGACTCAGGTGATTTTAGACATCTTTGCCCGTCGGGCATTGACTAAAGAGGGCAAGATCCAGGTGGAACTGGCCCAGCTTAAGTATATGCTGCCCAAGCTCGTAACTAAAAACACCGCCATGTCCCGCCTGACCGGCGGGATCGGGGGGACAGGCCCCGGAGAAACTAAGCTGGAGATCAACCGCCGCCGGGTGCGGGAGCGGATCAGTCACTTGGAAAAGGAAATCGAGGGAATCAGCCGGGCCAGGGACCAGCGCCGGATGAAAAGGGGAAGAGAGGGGTTGCCGGTAGTCTCCATTGTAGGCTATACCAATGCCGGTAAATCAACGCTCTTAAACGCCCTGACAGCCAGTTCGGTTTTTACCGAAAACAGGCTCTTCGCCACTCTTGACCCCAAGACGGCCCGTCTGCGGTTTCCCCAGGATACCGAGGCAGTGATCACCGATACGGTGGGATTTATCAGGGATCTGCCCAAGACGCTAATGGCGGCATTTCGCGCCACGCTCGATGAACTAAATGAAGCGGATGTACTCTTGCATGTGATCGACGTAAGCAACCCCCGCTTCGAAGAGCAGATTGCGGCGGTGGAACGGATACTGACCGATCTTAACCTCATCCATAAACCAACATTGCGGGTATTCAACAAATCGGACCTGATTTCCGATCGGGATCTCCTGGAAGCCCTCTGTCGCCGGTTTCAGGCCCTGGCCATTGCGGCACTTAAGCCGGAAACTCTGCCTGAGCTTGTTTACGCGCTGGAAGCGTTTATCCGGGAAACAAATTGCAAAGCATCCGGCCATAAGATATGTAGTTGTAGCCTGTCAAAGTAATATAAACAAGGAGGTACCCATGCAGTTACAGGATTCGATTGCGCTGGTAACCGGCGGTGCGTCCGGTTTGGGGGAGGCATGTGTTCGTGGCCTCATTCGCCAGGGGGCGAGAGCTGCCATTCTTGACATCGCTGCCCAGCGGGGAGAGGATTTAGCCCGTGAGTTGGGACCCCGGGCGATATCCATTCCGACCGACATCACCAAAGAGGAAAGCACGAAGGAGGCGATTGCCCGGATTAAAGAGAGCTTTGGCTCCCTCAACCTGGTCATAAACTGTGCCGGTGTAGGAATTCCGGCCAAAGTCTTGTCCAAGAAAGGTCCGATGGCGCTGGATTTCTTTCGCCGGGTGGTGGAGGTCAATCTTGTTGGAACACTGAATGTAATCAGGCTTGCCCTCGAATCGATGGTGACAAACGTTCCGAAGGCCGACGGTGATCGCGGCGTTATCATTAATACGGCATCGGTAGCCGCCTTTGACGGCCAGGTCGGCCAGGCCGCCTACAGCGCCTCCAAGGCGGGAGTGGTAGGAATGACCCTCCCGATCGCCCGGGAGTGCGCGGACTATGCGATCCGCGTAGTCACCATCGCCCCGGGACTCTTCGCAACCCCGATGATGGAGAGCCTGCCGGAGGCGGTTCAGGTCGGGCTGTCCCAACTGGTGCCCTTTCCCAAACGGTTAGGCCGTCCCGAGGAATTTGCCGCACTGGTGATGCACATAGTCGAAAACAACATGATCAACGGTGAATGTATCCGTCTGGACGGTGCGCTCCGGATGCCGGCCAGATAACCGGGAACGAGAAGTCATCTAAAAGAGAGCGGCAAAGTTTAACCATTTTCTTGCGGGAGGTAAGGCATGAGCGAAATATTCGTTTTGGAGTTGGAGGGCAATATCGGCATTGTCAGGTTCAGCGTTCCAGGTGAGACCATGAACACCTGGAGCGACCTGGCTTTTATGAGTTTCAACCGGGTTTTGACTCAGATTGAAGAAGATAAAAGCCTGCGAGGAGTCATCTTCATTTCCGGCAAACCGGATAATTTTCTCGCGGGGGCCAATCTCAAACAGTTGTCTCAGATTGCCTCCCGGGAAGAAGCCCGGCATGTGATGGACCAGTTTCATGGCTCTTTTGATCGGCTTGCGGCGCTATCGATACCAACCCTGGCGGCCGTCCACGGCTATTGCCTCGGCGGGGGTCTGGAATTTGCGTTAGCCTGCCGGGCGATCATCGCCAGGGACGGAAAGACCACCCTGATCGGTCTGCCGGAGTGCAACGTTGGCCTCTTCCCCGGCGGCGGCGGCACCCAACGTCTGCCGCGCCTGATTGGTTATCCCGCGGTCGATCTCATCCTTAATGCAACGATGCTGCCGGCCTCCCGGGCCCTGGAACTGGGAATTTTAGACCGGCTGGTCCCTTCGGAGGCGGATTTGCTGACAGAGGCGAAAGGCTTCCTGGCCGACATTATTACTGGTAAAACGGTCCTGAAAAGACCAAACCAGGATTTATCGCAGATCGATTTGGTAATCGCAAAAGCCCGCCAACAGGCGCTCCAGCTCTCCCGGGGCCGGGAGCTTCCGGGTCCAATGGGGGCGCTTAAATCCATCCAAGATGGGGTCAAGGTAAGCCTGGCCGAGGGTTTAATCATCGAAAAGGAGAACTTTGTCGCGGTCGTTTTGACCAACGAGGCCAAGGGCAGCATCAATACCTTTTTCCTCAAAACCATGACCGACAAGCCCAAATCACTGATGACCAAAGGTTTTACCCCAAAGGACATCAACCGCCTGGTAGTTTTGGGATTAGGGACGATGGGACGGGGAATCGTGGTCGATACCCTCCGCCATACCAAGATGATGGTGACCGCAGTGGATATTCCGGAGGCTTTGACTGCAGGAAGGGAGGGGGTAAAAAAGATACTGCAAGGGATGGCGGAAAAGAAAAAACTCCGCGAGCCGGTAGATGACCTGCTGAGTCGCCTGGAGGTGGTCTCTGGTTATGAGGCCTGCCGTAAAGCGGATATGATCATCGAGGCGGTCTTTGAGGACATAAAAATCAAGGAAGCGGTCTATCGGGAGGTCTCCGCCCTGGCCGGCCCGGAGGTCATCATCGCCAGCAACACCTCCTCAATCCCAATCAACAGCATGGCTCCTTTTGTCTTGCATCCGGAGAGATTCGGCGGCCTGCACTTCTTCTCGCCGGTCTGGCTGATGCAGCTGGTGGAGATCATCCGGGGGGAGAAGACCGGGCAAAACACGCTGGACAACCTGCTCCACTATGCGGCGCTGATCCAGAAACGCCCGATTATCTGCCGGGATTATCCGGGTTTTGTGGTCAACGCACTCCTTTCGCCCTACATCATGCTTTCGCTTCAGTACCTCGAAGAGGGCAACAGCATCGAAGAGATCGACTCCGCACTTACGGATTTTGGTATGCCGGTGGGTCCGATTCAGCTTATTGACTCGGTGGGAATAGACATCCCCTACAAGGTCGCCCTGGGAAAGGGTGAGAAGCAAGATACCCTGAAAAACATGGTCGCAGCCGGGCGGCTGGGGCTAAGAAAGTCCGGCCGGGGATTTTTCCTGCCCGATGGCAAGGCCGATCCGGAAGCCCTGCCGCTTATCGCCAAAAGGCCCCGGCGCGCCATGACCGCAGCCGAGATCCGGCAAGGGCTGCTTAAGGAAATGGTAAAGGTCGGCAAGCATCTTTTGGAGCTGGGCATTGTCACCGATCCCCGCTTCATTGATGTCGGAATGATCTGGGGAGTTGGCTTCCCAGCCGACAGCGGCGGGCCGATGAAATGGGCCGATCTGACCGGATTGAGCAAAGAACTCTGGGGTCGGAATTTTTACTAACCTGCCGGCCGCCCCTCGGTTGAGTTGGAAAAATCTTATGCTAGAATATATTACTGAGGCGCTTCAGGAATGTTTCCATGATAAGGAAGAAATTCTGCTGGCGTTTGTTTTTGGTTCTGCAGTGAGCGGCCGTTTAACTATGGCAAGCGATGTTGATGTTGCCGTATTATTCAGCGACATGCCGGATTTTCAGTATATTTTAAAGCTGACCACTGAGGTTTCAGAGGCAATAGGCCGGCCGGCGGACATAGTTGTATTAAATGATGCTTCGCCTGTCATCAGGATGCAGGTTCTCAAAAATGGGAAATTGGTTAAAAACAAAAATGGCGTCAAATATAACGATTTTCATGTAAGAACGGCAAAGGAGTACGATGACCTCAAGCGGATAAGGAAAGAGGCGGAAGAAAATATCTTGGGAGGACGAATATATGCCTGATATGGATATTGTTCTGGCAAAAACAGGCAACATACAGAGATGTCTCAGGCGAATCAAAGAAGTAACCGCCTTGGACGCAGTAAGTCTTGACGATATTGATAAGCAGGATATCTTCGTGCTCAACCTCCAACGGGCGATAGAATCAGCAATTGATATCGCCGCGCATTTGGTAGCCTCAGAGGGATTGGGGCTGGCAGCTGCGATAAAAGACAACTTCAGATTTCTGCACGAGGCAGGCATAATCGATGGGAACCTTTTTAAGAAAATGCAGTCAATGGTTGGGTTCAGGAACATTGCGGTACATGATTACCAATCGATAAAACTGGAGATACTCAAGGCAATATTGACTCATAATCTCAAAGACTTAGAAGAGTTTTACACCGCTGTTCTTAAAAAATTCCCTTTGCCGTAACAAGGGCTGCAATGGGGTCAGGCTTGATGACACTGTAAAAAGTCATGAAAACACCTGTTTCGGGACTTTTCTATGCCGTACGGGCAGAGGCCGGCTTGGCGAGCTTCAGGGTAAGCGCCAACGAGACCACGAGAAAAAAGAAGAAGATCAGCCAGGCGATCAAATAACTCCCCTGGAGGTCATAAACCAGGCCGGTCAAGGTGGGGCCGATGACAGCGCCCAGCGATCCCGCCCCCATGGTTACCCCCAGGGCCTTGCCGAAGGTCTCCCGACCGTAATACTCCAGGATCAGGGCGCTCCGGAGGACGGCAATCCCACCGAAGCCTACGGAAAAAGTAATGAGGAACAAAAAAAGGAACAGGGGAATCTCGACGAAACACAAAGAAACTATTCCTGCCGCCATGAGGCCGTAGGCCAAAGCCATAACCATTCTCTTATCGCGGATATCCCCCAGCCATCCCAGACCGAATCTCCCCAGGATGCTAAGCAGAGGGAGGCCGGCGGCAATGTAGCCTGCGGTCAGCCTCGGTATTGCAAGGGAGGTCAGATAGGGCATGATATGGATAACAACCGCCGACAGGGCCATCATTCTCAGGCAGTCAGAAATATTGATATACCAGAAGGATCTGTTTTTCATGATGGTTCTAAAGCCGCCCCTGATCCGCTCCGGCGAGGGCCTGTCTGGCGCGGCCGTTTTTTCCTTTAGTTCCCCGTCCGGCAAGAGACCGTACTTTTCCGGTCGGTTCCGGATAATCATGGTTGTGGGGAGGCCAAGCAAAAGCAAGACAATCCCCATGGTTATCAAGGCATCCCGCCAGCCCTGGTGGTCGATCAAGAGCACGATGAGCGGCACCAGCAGTCCGCTGGCGCCAAAGCCCGCGGAGACGATACCCAGGGCCTTCCCCACATCTTTTGTGAACCAGTTGGCCACAGCCGTCATTGATACAATGCTGGTACAGGCGCCGGCGCCAATCCCCAATAGCAGGAAAGACGCATAGAACATGGCCAGAGAAACGGTGGCGCTCAGCGAAAAGAGACCTGCGGCGGCGGTTATAATCCCGATGACGGCTATTTTCCTGCTGCCGAAGCGATCAACCAGGTAACCGAAGATGGGCGAGAAGATGCCCATTTCCAGTCCCCGCAAACTGGCCGCAAAGGATACCTGGGCATAACTCCAACCGAATTCATCCACCAAGGGCTGAAAAAGGGCGGTAAAACCGAAAAAGACGATACTGCTTAACAAAAAAGTGAGGACAAAACCGGCCAGGACGATCCACCAACCATAAAATATCTTATTGGGCATGATAAATTTTTATACTCTCAATCAAGACTACACAGTAATAAGTCGACCATATCCTTTATGCTGGATTTGGTCTTCAAGGAGTTACTGACTCATGCCTTACAATCTTGCCGGTAACCATGAATACGACCATATCGGCAGTGCCCTTGGCATGATCGGATATTCTTTCAATGGTCTTCGATATCTGGGAGAGGATCATTGCCCGGTGGATATTCCGATGATCCTCCATCATGAAGGTAAGCAGTTCCCTGAAGGTCTGGTCGTTTAAGTTGTCCACAATCTCATCGTCCAACCGCACCTTGTTGGCCAGTTCAATATCCTCATTTACAAAAGCGTCGAGGCTTTCCTTGATCATTTGGCGGGAGATTTCCGCCATTCGGGGAAGATCAACGTAGGGCTTCAGAGGCGGCTCCTGATTGAGAATTATCGCTTTTTCGGCGATGTTGGCCGCCATATCGCCAATTCTCTCCAGATGGGCGTTGATTTTGATGGCGGTGGCAATAAACCGCAAATCTATCGCTGCCGGCTGCCTTAAGGCCAAAAGCCGGATGCACTTGTTCTCGATTTCCACGTCCAGATTGTCAATCCGGTCATCATCTAGTATTACTTGGCGGGCAAGTTCCGAATCCCTGTTCACCAGCGCCTTTACGCTCTTTTGAATTGCCTGCTCTACCAGCGCGCCAATATAAATGATGCTTTCCTTGATCTCCTGAAGTTCCCGTTCGTACTGGGTGCTGGTATGTCTTTTCTCCGGCATATTTAATCCTCCCTGGTTGACGGCGCGTTAGTATTATTATGGCCTGGCCAGCTCATCCGAATCTTCCCGTTATGTATTCCTCTGTAAGTTTGATTGTGGGCGTAGTGAACATTTTGGCCGTCTGGTCAAATTCGATCAGCTCGCCTAGCATCATGAAGCCCGTGCGGTCGGAGATCCGCGCCGCCTGCTGCATGTTGTGGGTGACGATGAGGATGGTAACCTCTTTTTTCAGTTCCACGATGAGTTCTTCGATCTTGGCGGTGGCAATGGGGTCTAATGCCGAGGTAGGCTCATCGAAGAGGATGATTTCCGGTTCCGTTGCCAGAGCGCGGGCAATGCAGAGCCGCTGCTGCTGACCACCGGAAAGATCAAACGCCGGCTTATGAAGACGGTCCTTCGCCTCGTCCCAGAGGGCTGCGCCACGCAGCGATTTCTCCACTCGTTCGGCGAGAAAACTCTTCTTGTCGACGCCCCGGACCCTGAGACCATAGGCGACGTTTTCGTAGATGGATTTCGGAAAGGGGTTGGGTTTCTGAAAAACCATGCTGATCCGCAGTCTCACCTCAATGGGATCAACTTCGTGAGAGATAATGTTACGGCCTTCCGGATAGAGAACAATTTCACCCTGATAGCGATTATGGGGATACAAATCATGCATCCGGTTGAAGCACCTAAGCAGGGTCGTCTTGCCGCAACCCGAAGGGCCAATGAGGGCCGTAACCTCTTTGTCGGCAATGGGCATGGTTACACCCTTGAGGGCCTGATAATCCCCGTAGTAAAAGTTAAGCGACTTGACTTCGGCTTTGAGATGAGAGGTCACCATTTTATCTTCTTCCTGAATTTATAACGGATGTAGATGGCAAAACCGTTCATGGCGAGCGTCATGACCATCAGGATGATGCCGGCAGCAGCAGCGTTGAGCTGAAAACCATGCTGCGGCCGGGAAACCCAGTTGAACATCTGGATGGGCAATATCGTAAAGGGATCCATCAGCCACTTAAATGAAAGAAAGGGAAACTCTGAGGTTATGGGCGGCTGGGGGAGAAAGGCGATGAAGGTCAGCGCGCCTACGGTAATCAGCGGCGCCGTTTCGCCAATGGCACGGGAAAGGCCGATGATGATGCCGGTTAAAATCCCGCCGGTGGAATAGGGGACGATGTGATGCTGTACCGTCTGCCACTTGGTAGCCCCCAGGGCATAAGATGCCTCGCGGATCGAATTTGGGATGGCGCGGATTGATTCGCGGGTGGCCATGATCACCATCGGCAGGATCAAAAGCGCCAGGGTAAGGCCGCCGGTTAAAATACTCTCGCCCAAATTAAGAACCTGTACAAAGAGGCCAAGCGCCATCAAGCCATAGACGATAGAGGGCACTCCGGCCAGGTTGGCGATATTGATTTCAATGATATCCGTGAGCCAGTTTTTCCTGGCGTACTCTTCCAGATAGATCCCGGCGGCTACCCCCAGGGGAATAGCCGCGCCTGCCGTAACCAAAAGAACAAGGAAACTCCCCACCAAGGCGGAAAGGATGCCCGCTTCCTCGGGAAAACGGGAGGGGAATGAAGTGAGAAATTTATAGGTCAGCCGCGGCGAGCCGTCAATCGCCAGATCAATGAGCAGAATTGCCAGCAGCAGAAGTCCGATAAATGTAGACAAGAGACCGGCGATTAAAAAAACGCCATTAAATAGCTTATTTTTCCTAATGGTGCGGCTGATCGTATCCATCGTCTAATATGCCTCCCTGACCCTTTTTCTAAGAAAATATCCCAGAATATTGAACCCGAGGGTCATAAAAAAGAGGGTCATGCCGGCAGCAAAGATAGTTTTGTAGGAAATGGTGCCGTAAGGCACATCCCCCAGGCTTACCTGGACGATGTAGGCGGTGAGCGTCTGGATGGGTTCCAGAGGATTTATGGTAAGGTTGGGTTGACCGCCCGCGGCTATTGCAACAACCATCGTCTCGCCGATGGCCCGAGAGATCCCGATTACAAAGGCGGCGGCAATGCCGGAAAATGCCGAGGGGATAATTACCTTGAAGGAAGTCTGGAGTTTTGTCGCTCCCATGGCAAAAGAGCCTTCCCGGATATGCATGGGCACCGCCCGCATAGCGTCTTCGCTGACCGAGCTGACGTAAGGAATGATCATGATCCCGATGATGATTCCGGGGCTAAGCGCGTTGAACCCCGGCAGGTCAGGAATGACCCCCTGGAGAAAAGGGGTCAGGAGGAGCAGCGCGAAGTAGCCATAGACTACTGTCGGCACGGCGGCCAAAAGCTCCAGGATCGGTTTGATAAACTCGCGTAACCGGTAAGAGGCGAATTCGCTTAAGTAAACAGCTACCATTATTCCAAGCGGAAGGGCGACCGCCAGGGCGACGGCAGTTGTCAAAAAGGTTCCCATTACCAAGGGCAGGATTCCGAACTTGGGCTCGGAAAAAAGGGGAGTCCACTGGCGCCCCGTAAAAAATTCCCAGACGGAAACCTCGCCAAAAAAACCGGCCGATTCATAAGTAAGAATGGCGACAATGCTGATGGTAACCCCCACGGAAAGCAAAGCACAAAGAAAAAGAACTGACTCGATGATTTTCTCTCTGGTTTTGGGCCAGGATATTTTTTTGTATCCCGTTTTAGGTCTGTCCATTTTTTGCAGGCTCATAATGGGTTTGTGGTTTCCTTCGTGTAGTGTCTTAAAGCATATTCGACGCAATTTCAAATAAAAAAGGAGAGGCAAGAATAGTATTAGCTCTTGCCTCTCTTTTGGGGTGGGAAATTATTTTTTCGCCTCTTCTAGCTTCATAAGCTCCTCAATAGTCATGCCAATCTTTTCTTCTCCCCCGAACATGCTGCCGGTTTTCTGGCGGGTGAGCCGGTCCATCGCCAGCCGATAGGCCGACGCCGGCAGGGGGACATACTTTACCTGTTTTATGAGCTGGGGACCATTTTTCAGATAAAACTCGGCAAACTCCTTGACCTCCGGCTTAGCCAGAGATTTTTTGCTGATGTAGATGAAAAGCGGACGGGATAAAGGCGAATAGGAGCCGTCCATGACCGTCTTCTCCGTGGGAGAGACCGGCCCCCTCCCGCCGTCAATGGGGACTAACTTCAGTTTGTCCTTGTTTTCTTCGTAGTAGGCCAGGCCAAAATAGCCAAGGGCGAATCTATCGCCGGCAATGCCCTGAACCAGCACGTTATCGTCTTCGCTGGCGGTAAAATCCCCCCGGGAGGCCTTCGATTTGCCGTTCACCGCCTCGGTAAAGTAGTCAAAGGTTCCGGAGTCGGCGCCGGGTCCGAAGAGCTTTAATCTGGCATCCGGCCATTCGGGCCGTACATCCTTCCAGGTTACGACCTTTCCCTGAGCGGCCGGTTCCCACATCTTCTTGAGATCGGAAATGGTAAGGAACTTTACCCAGTTATTTCTGTTGTTTACCATAACTGCCAGCCCGTCGTAGGCCACCGGCAGCTCAATGTATTCGATTCCTTGCGCCCGGCAGGCGTCAATCTCCTGCTTCAGGATGGGACGGGAGGCATTGGAGATGTCTGATTCGCCCCGGCATAATTTTCTAAAGCCGCCGCCGGTTCCGGAGACGCCGACAGTCACCCTGACCTGGCCTTTGAGGAGCTTCTGATACTCTTCTGCTACGGCCTCAGTGATTGGATATACCGTACTCGATCCATCGATGATTATCCTCTTTTGCGCAAACGATTCCCAGGGGTGCAAAAATATGGTCAAAAGCAGCGCCCCCAACATAATGAAATATCTACTTCGCATTCTAATCCTCCCTGTCCCGAACATACCGAAAAATTTACTCCCCATTTGAATCCTCCTTGTTTTATTGGTAACGACCATCTGGCGGCGCCATACAGGTGAAATGTTGCATGGGTATTGCATAAGCATTACAATGAAGAAGGGGAAAGGTGCAGCCAAGAGCGACCCTATCAAAAAGAAAGGCTTGATCCTTCAGCTCCCCTGTTTCGGCCAAAATTGACCCTCTTCAGCAGCGCCAAGGTGTTCTTCGAGACCGGCAGCTTTGCCAGCTCTTTCGGCGAAATCCAACTCGCTTCCTGAGCGTCGTCACCGCTTGAAATTTCCCCGCTTACATACTCTGCCCAAAGGTCTATTATAACAAAGTGATAGCGAATCCGCCCCTGTGGGTCTCGTTCAAAAAAATCAAAGGTATAGATTGGCTCTCCCGCCTTGATGATCAGAGCCGTTTCCTCTCTGATTTCCCGCTCCGCCCCCTCCTGCAGGGTTTCCCCCAGGTTAAGCATGCCGCCGGGAATCGCCCATACGCCCCGGCTGGGCTCAACCCCTCTCTTGACGAGCAAAACCCGTCCCCCATTGAACACCAATGCCCCAACCCCCACAAGGGGTTGTGAAGGATACTCCCGTTTGTTCATTCTTTCATCCTGGTTGAAAATTATAAGGCGCCTCCATTGCACCTGCATTATATGTGTAGTTGTTTGATGTGTCAAAACAATACTCCGATTTCTTCCTTGACACCATTGAGCGGCCTATGTTAGCGTCGCTGCTACTTTTGCAAAGCAATAACTAGTTTTCAACCACCAGGCCAAACGACTATGACAGAACCAGAAGTGACAGATCGTGCCACCTTTCTGGCCCGGGTAGAGGAGTGTCTGGAAAAGAGCGATTTGCCGGCGGCGCTCGCTCTTGCAGAGGAAAGGCTCTCTCTGTTTCCCGGCGACGTGGATGCTACAATTACCATTTGTCACGCCTGGATCAGGTTGGGCCGCCTGGGGGAGGCGATGGCGGCCCTGGCCGAGGCGGAGGACAAGATTGCCCGGCTGGGGGGAATTTATATCTCCCTGGGCGATATTTGCCATAATGCCGGGCTTCTCCAGGAATCCCTTCGTTATTATCGGCGGTTTGTCGCAATTGATCCTCATTCGCCCCAAGTCGATCGGGTGAGGCAAAAGATATCGTTGTTGACAGGAACCCAAGCGAGCCAAGGAGCCGAAGAAGCTGATATTGTAGAAGAAGAACTGGCCCCTGATTTTTATACGCTTTCCATGGCAGACCTTTATATCAGTCAGGGCCACCTGGATATGGCGGAGCGGCTTCTGGAGGTTATCGTAACCAAAGACGGGATGAGGGAAGCTGGTTTGGAGAAGTTGAACGAATTGAAGAATAAACGCCGGGTTAAGATGATTTCCGACCTAGCACAGAAGAAGCGCCAGCGGGTTGTGGACGAGCTCAGCCGCTGGCTGGATAATGCCTTGAGAATGAAGCAGCATGCAGTCTGATTCTGACCTTTACGCCGCCAGGATTAAGCGGGCACTGGCCCTGGTTTCTAGTTTAGACGTCGCGGGAATCCTTTTTTTCGATCTAAAAAATATCAGGTATCTGGTCGGCTTTACCGGCAGCGAAGGTGCGTTGCTGGTGACGTCAGCAGGCGCCGAGCTCTTTGTTGATGGCCGTTATCAGACCCAGGCCGAGGGGCAAGTTTCTGGCGCCCGGGTCGTTCTCTGCCGGGACAAGGTAGAAGGTATCAACAATCTCCTGGCGGCAGGCAATTGCCCACGAGTAGCCTTTGAAGCAGGCGCCTTAAGCCATGATCTCTATCTCAAAATACGTGAGGGAAATGAGGCGGTAGATTTTTTAGCCCTACGTTCCACCGACCTGGCCGGCCTGAGGGCCATTAAGGATGACTCTGAGATCGGCCGGATCAGGACTGCTGCTGCTCTGGCAACCAGGGCTTTTCAGGCAACATTGCCTTTGATCAGGCCGGGGGTAAAGGAGAGGGAGATCGCCCTGGAGCTGGATTTTCAGATGCGCAAAAACGGCGCTGAGGATGTGGCCTTTCAAACCATCGTTGCCTCCGGGGCCAACTCGGCGATGCCCCACGCCCGGCCGACAGACAGGGTGATTGAAAAGGGAGATGCGCTGGTAATTGATTGGGGGGCGGTTTACGAGGGCTATCGATCCGATGAAACCTGCACCCTGATGGTAGGAAGGGCTGCAGCAGACTTTGTGGATGCCTATCGCCTGGTCAAGGAAGCCCACGACCTGGCCCTGTCAGCGATCAGGGCCGGTGTCTCCACCGCGGAAGTTGACCGCTGTGCCAGAGAGCGGATTGAAAAAGGTGGAATGGGTGATTTATTCTCTCATGGCACTGGTCACGGGGTTGGTCTGGACGTTCATGAAAATCCCCGCCTGGCGGCAAACACCACCGGAATTCTAGAGGCCGGGATGGTCGTTACAGTCGAACCGGGGGTCTATCTGCCTGGTCGCTTTGGGATAAGGATTGAGGATCTAGTCTTGGTCCGAGATGGTGACTGCTCTGTTATATCGGGAGTAGACAAGAAATTGATAGAACTAGAATAATGGCGGTACTATGAAAGCATTTCCGGAAGATCTCCTATATAGTCGTGAACACATGTGGGTACATGTAGATGGTAATATCGCTACAATCGGAATCACCGATTACGCCCAGGAAAAGCTTGGCGAGTTATCTTCTATCGAACTGCCTGGTCCTTACAACTACGTGGAGATAGATGAACAGTTCGGCACCATTGAGACAGCGACGGCCCAGGTGGCGGAACTTGTTTCACCGGTGAGCGGGGAGATTATCCGCGTCAATGATGATGTTGCCGACGACATTAGCATCATAAACAGCGATCCCCACGACGCCGGCTGGCTGATAATGGTGGATATGTCTGATCTACAAGAACTCGAGGAGCTGCTTAACTCACATGAGTATCAGGAATACACTGCTCATGAGCTTTGATGTGTCATCGGTTTTAATTTCTAAGTAAGAACGGACAAGTAATGGATCTGAAGAAAATTATCCGCCAGGAAGTCATCAACCAAAGGGCCTATTTTGCCGGTGAACTCATTTGCCCGGTAAAGCTGGATGCCAACGAAAACCCATTCCCCATGCCGCTCTATTTAAAACAAATGCTTTTTGACCGCTTAAATGAGATTCCTCTGCACCGTTACCCGGCGGCGGGTTCCCCCTCGTTAATTGGGCGGTTAGCGTCGGCGCTCGCTGTGGAAAAGGATATGGTTTTGGTCGGCAATGGTTCGGATGAGCTCATTGCGCTTCTCTGTGCAGCCACCGGTGGCCCGGGCTCCCATACGCTGATGCCGACAC
This sequence comes from uncultured delta proteobacterium, assembly GCA_947085375.1. Classification (GTDB taxonomy): domain Bacteria; phylum Desulfobacterota; class Syntrophia; order Syntrophales; family CAMTWB01; genus CAMTWB01. Next base: position 175,185 of record CAMTWB010000005.1, on the reverse strand, counting down.
CGACCTTTGCAATGTATCGGATATCCGCTCAAAATTACGGTCACCAAACCCTTGAGGTTCCCCTTGACGGGACATTTGGCCTGGATATTGATGCCATGCGACAGCAGATTCGTCAAAAGAGGCCGGCCTTAACCTTTCTCAGCTATCCGAACAATCCGACCGGGAACTGTTTCCCAAAAGAACTGGTCGAGGAGATCATCCGTGAATCTTCGGGAATCGTTGTGGTTGATGAGGCTTACTATCATTTTTCCGGCCGGACTTTTATCCCTATGCTTTCGAAATACGACAATCTGGTTATATTGAGAAGCTTCTCCAAAGTGGGGTTGGCGGCCCTACGGCTAGGCCTTCTGGTGGGCGGCGCTTCATTGATCCACGAATTAAACAAGGTGCGGCTGCCATATAATCTCAATGCCTTCTCTCAGGCGGCTGCGGAATTTTTTATCGATTACGAGGCGGAATTCATCCAGCAGACCCAGGAGATAATCCGGCTCCGGGATGCCCTGATAAAAGATCTTAAGACCATAAACATAATACAAACCTACCCGACCGACGCGAACTTCATTTTTTTTCGTTGCACAACGGACGCGGATCATATATATCACAACCTAATAGAACAGGGAATATTGGTGAGAAATTTAAACTCCACCGGTATCCTGAACAACTGTCTTAGGGTTACCGTGGGCAGTCATGACGAGAATGCTATTTTAGTTCAAGCCTTAAGAAGTATGGCCGCAGAGTTGGGAGCGTGATCTAATATATTGATAAAACTGGTGAGGGTGGTTAACGGCGGACGCCGGGTCGTCCTGACGTGCTGCCCTTTTTTTATGCACGCCAATAATTAAAGAAAGGAAGATAAACATTGGAAGTAAAAGTATTTGACAATGATATCGAAAAGGCCTTGAAAATCCTCAAGAACAAGCTTTCGAAAAGCGGCTTGTTCAAGGAACTGAAGCTCAGGCGGGCTTACGAGAAACCTTCGGTAAAAAAGAAGAGGAAGGCCATTGAAGCCAGACGGCGACTGGCCAAGGTCCAAAGAAGGAGATCTTCATAACAATAAAATCGCTGGGGCGGCAAAAAGTCAAAAGGCCCCCCTCCCTTGATGATGGGAGAGGGTGATAATGCTTGATATATCGAATGTTTACATCCAATTCCCCTTGCCCCTCCCACCGGGGGAGGGGGTAATTGGAGTTTTTAGCGCACCATCAAAACTGGCAAACTCATAATTGCTAATTTTGCCACCGACCACGGGGTGATTCCATGAAGGAGAAACAATTCGTCCTCGATGCCCTCTCCATTGAGGAATCCTGGCGCATATTCCGCATTATGGCGGAATTTGTCGACGGAATTGAAACCTTGTCAGACATAAGGAACGGGGTGACTATTTTCGGCTCCGCCAGGACAGAGCCGCAAGACCCCTACTACATTAAGACGCAATATTTGGCCCGACGGCTGGCGGAAAAGGGATTCAGTATTATTACCGGTGGCGGACCCGGCATAATGGAAGCAGGTAACAAGGGCGCTTTGGAGGGCGGCGGCATTTCCGTGGGGCTGAATATTCGGCTTCCCTTTGAGCAGAAACCAAATGCTTTTGCGAATCTCCCAATAGATTTCAAATATTTCTTTATCCGCAAGGTGATGTTTATCAAATACGCCGTGGCCTATGTCATTATGCCCGGAGGGTTGGGAACTCTCGACGAACTTTTTGAGGCCCTGACCCTGATCCAGACCAACCGGATCCGACGTTTTCCGGTAATCCTTATGGGTAGTGAATATTGGCATGGACTTTTGGAATGGCTAAAAAATACCATTCTCGCGGAGGGCAGGATATCTTCCGATGATCTGGATATTTTTGCTGTTATCGATGATCCCGATGAGGTGGTTCGCTACATAAAAAAACATGTGGTCCTCTAACTGGGACCGCCCGGCAATTTCTCATTTGGGCAAGAGGTTGAACCTATTGCCCTTCGCTCCTTATTAATCCCCATTAATCCTCCATGGCATTTGCGGCAAATCCGGAAGAAGGCAATCTTGAGCGGGTCCTAAAAGAAATGGCTGCAGGCCGTTTCGTTGCCTGCTACCTTCTTTGGGGTGAGGTGGAGTTTCAAATTAAAGAGGCTCTGGACAGGATGATTGATCTGGCCATAGCGCCTGCGGATCGTGATTTCCTGCTTTTCTACCTGGACGGCGACCGGGCCGGCGTGAGGCAGCTTTTGGCTGCTGCTCATGCCAGCCCGCTTGTCCCAGGAAGAAAGGTAATCGTTTGCCGGGACACCAACCTTTTTCAATCCAAAGATACCCTGCCTGCCGTGATCGACCGGATACGGGAACTGATGATGGAACATCCCGTTAAAGCGGCCGAGGATTTTGCTAGAGCCATCCCCCAGACGGGCTACAGTCTGGAAGACCTCATCGCTGGCGGCTGGAGAAGCATCGGAGAAGCCGAGGGACTTAAGATCATGTCGCCAGAAGCCTGGCAGGAGCGGGCCAACTGGTTGCCGGAAATTCTTGAGCTCTGCGCCAGCCGGCAACTCAGCATTCCCGCTGGCAGCGAAGATGGCCAGGAGCTGATTAACAGCCTGCTGCAAGGTTTTCCTGAAGATACACACCTGATCCTGACCGCCTTGTCGGTTGACCGCCGCAAACGGCTCTACAAGGTGATCGGAGAGGTCGGGCGGATTGTTTATTTTCCCAAGGCCAAGAGGCAAAGCCAACAACTCCAGGCTATAATCGAAATGGGGAGGGACATCCTGGCGGCCGGAGGCAAGGAAATGACACCCCGTGCCTGGGAGGCGCTTGGCGGCCGGGTGGACTTTGATTTGCAGGCAGCCCGGGTGGCGTTGGAAAAGCTGGTCAATTATAATTCTGCCCGAAAAATTAGCGAGCAGGAAGTGGAAGCGGTGGTGGGCAACTACTGCGAACCAACTCTGTTTGATCTGATGACGGCCACCTGGGAGAAAAAACTGGCCCGGGCCTTGGTGATTTTCAACAGTCTCCTCTATCGGATGAACTACGTGCAGATACTATCGTTTTTTGCCAAAGAGGTAAGATTGATGCTTCAGGCCAAGGACGTCCAGGGGGCGCTGGGAGGAAAATACTCTCCCGCTATGGACTACCAGCGCTTTCAATCGGACGTCTATCCCGGGATCAAGGCGGAGACTGCCCCCACGGCCAAAGCAGCCGGCTTGCTTGCCGGACAGCACCCTTATGTCATCTATAACTGTCTCAAAAACGCCGCCCGTCGGCCGCGGGAGGAATTGATCATGATGCTGGAGGAGCTGGTGGAAATCGATCTTGCTGTCAAAACCAGCACCCAGGATCCCGCTTTGCTGATCGAGAGGTTTATCATCCTGGCGACCGCCGGGGGAGCTTCACGGCCGGCTACAAAAAAACGCTAGAGTGATTGCGTTGCCTAAACGCACCCCGCAAGGGGCCGTTGCCGCTAGAGCTTACTGAGACTCTGCCGGAGCCTTTTGTCGTTACGGGAAGGGCGCCGGGCCGGTCCTTTTTTTGTCGTTTTTCGATCGGGCTCTTCCTCACCTTCTTCATTGTCAGCTTTTTCCGTGGGATGAGGGATGCCGCTTACGCTCATCAAAAGCCGATCCTCAAATTCCAGTGATGAAACCGTAGCCCCTCCCCGCCGATGGACATAGTTTGCTATTTCCCGGTCCGATGTCACCACCAACAGGTTTGCCGCCCCCAGTTGGGCTATTTTTTTAATAACATCATCGGCTGTATCTCCGATAGCCGAGTAGATTACCTGTATTCCCGATATATTCTCTCTTGTTTCCTTAGCGCTGATCCCTTTTTGTCCGTCGAAGACACAGGTAATTCGGTGGGGCCTGATCTGCTTAAATTCGGCCAAAAGCTTAATCAGACTATTGCGGCCAGCTTCGATACTGATCCGCTCTTTGGATCGCAGCGCCGGTGATTGCCGGATGAGATTGTAACCGTCAACGAGGATGTGCATATCCATCCTCCTCCTGTAATGATGGCGGCATCATACAGATAAACCCCGGGTGCTGGCAAGGCGAAAATGGTTTACGTTTTAGCTTGACTTGTTTTTCCGCTATTGCTAGTCCTGTCGCAGCATTTTTGGGGTCTGGGCACGGAAATTATAACTTTAGACGGGAGGATTTATTTTTATGGAGATAAAAAATGTATGTGTGCTGGGCGCCGGTTTGATGGGAAATGGCATTGCCCAGGTTTGTGCTCAAGCGGGCTTTCAGGTTACCATGCGGGACATCGAGCAGAAGTTTATTGACAGCGGGATGAATGCCATCCGGAAAAACCTTGGTCGCGACGTGGAGAAGGGGAAGAAATCGAAAGACGAGATGGAGGCAATTCTGGGCCGGATTCAGCCTACTCTGGATCTGCGGGAGGCGGCGGCAGGCGCAGATGTACTGGTGGAAGTGGTGGTGGAGGTGATGGAGGTTAAAAAACAACTCTACGGAGAACTGGAAGAGCTTGTTCCGAGTCATTGTCTGTTTTTCACCAATACCTCCGGATTGAGCATTACCGAGATGGCGGCTATCACCAAGAGACCGGAGCGGTTCATCGGCACCCATTTTTTCAATCCCGTGCCGGTGATGCGGCTTTTGGAGATTATCAGGGGATACGAAACATCCGATGAGACCCTGGAGGTCGCCAAAGAGTGGGGCAAGAAACTGGGCAAGGAGATTATTGTGGTAAAGGAAGCCCCGGCCTTTGCAGTAAACCGGCTGCTTTGCACCATGATCAATGAGGCTTTTTTTGCTTTGGGCGAGGGCATTGCCAGCGCAGAGGATATCGATAAGGGGATGGTATTAGGCTGCAACCATCCTATCGGTCCCCTGGCTTTGGCGGACCTGGTGGGCAATGATACCATGCTTCGAGTGATGGAAGGGCTGCACCGGGAATTGGGGGACAAGTACCGTCCCGCGCCGCTGTTGAAGCAACTGGTACGCGCAGGTCGTCTGGGAAGAAAAACGGGGCGGGGTGTTTACGAATACTCCCGGTAACTAATCAGTCGGAATGACACTGGATAAACTCCGATTTTCCCTCCCTCTTCCCCTGCCATGGTGAGGAGGGGCCGAGGTTATAGCGTTCGAACCTGCCCATGCGTAAGGCAATCTTTACCCCAGACCGCATGGGTGTGCGACAAATTTGTGGCAGTCCAATCTTGCAGGGCCTAGCCCCCCCCCTTTCCCAAAGGGGGGCAGGGGGGGATTTATAATAAAACAAGAGGTTATTTTTAGTTTGCCAAATCTCCCCCGACCCCTCTTGGGGAGAGAGGAGAGAAAAAGCCGCTCTACCCATAAATTTGTCACAAACCCCAGGCCACATGTTTTGCTTGACAAATGGCTCATAATTGCATAATTCTCACAGTTCATTCTAGTGGGGTTGGTGATTGCATGAAGACGTACAATGCTAAAAAAGAAGATGTGGTGAGGGATTGGTGCCTTATTGATGGTAATGGCCTGGCTCTAGGACATTTAGCCTGCGAAATCGCAGCCCGGCTCCGGGGCAAACATAAGCCGGCCTATACTCCCTATGTTGACACCGGTGATTTTGTTATCGTGGTAAATGCGGAGAAGGTGGTTCTCACAGGGAAGAAGCTGACCGACAAGATGTATCATCGCCATAGCGGTTATCCTGGTGGTCTCAAGAGTACTGCAGCAGGCAAGCTGCTGCAGGAGAAACCAACCGAGTTACTGCGGCTTGCGGTCAAGGGGATGCTGCCCAAAAATACCCTGGGTCGGAAGATGTTGAAGAAACTTAAGATTTATGTTGGGGGCGATCATAATCATGCCGCTCAGTGTCCCAAAACGATCCAATTGCCCAACTGAGTCAGGTGATGGTTTTTCACGGCATTGCAGCCAGTGATTAAGGCAGGACTGCCTGGCTGGCATTAAAAGATTACGAAGTCGATATTGGGAGTGGTTATGACGGAAAAGCGTTATTATGCGACTGGTAAAAGAAAAACGGCCATCGCCCGGGTTTACATGAAGGATGGCAGTGGCTTGATTACCGTAAACAAAAGGGGTTGCGACGATTATTTTCCCCGTGAGAGCCTGAAGATGATGATAAATCAACCCTTCGAACTGGTGGGGAAAAAGGGTCAGTTTGATGTATTTGTAAATGTCAATGGCGGCGGAATGGCTGGTCAGGCCGGGGCGGTAAAGCATGGAATTTCCAAAGCCCTGCTGGATTACGACGCTGATATGAGGCCCCTGCTCAAAAAGGCGGGCCTTCTGACCAGAGACTCACGCACTAAAGAGAGAAAGAAGTACGGCCAGCCCGGTGCCAGGAAGAGATTTCAGTTTTCCAAGAGATAATAACGGGGAGGCCTCAGCCTCCCTTACTTTTTGCCTCTTCTTTGACGACCTCGTAAAAAGACGGCAAAACGTAAGTTTTGGGGCGGCTTTGTAAAAAGGCCGCGAGGCTTGAGCGTGCAAATCACGAGGAATGAGGCGTACTTATGGGTACGCCGCAGTGACAAGGGATGCAGCGTAACGCAGCATCCGGATTTTTTGACAAAGCCGTCTTCTCTTAAGGTAAGGAAAATTGGTCAGGATCGCAATATATGGCGCCAGCGGGTACACGGGGCAGGAACTGGTGCGCCTGCTTTGTCGTCATCCCCAAGTGGAGGTGGTGGCAATTACCTCCAGAAAACTGGCGGGAATGTCTATTTACCAGGTTTATCCGCACCTGCGCGGACTTACGGAGCTGGCCTTCAGTGATTTATCCCCCCAGGAGGTTGCCGGCATTGCCGACGTAGTTTTTCTGGCCCTGCCGCACAGCAATTCCATGCAGTTCGCCCCGGTATTTCTGGCCGCGGGGAAAAAAGTCATCGACTTGAGTGCAGATTTTCGTCTGAAAAGCAAAGATGTATATGCCGGTTGGTATGGTCTCCACAGTGAGCCTGGCCTGCTATTGGAGAGCGTCTACGGGATTCCGGAGCTCTATCGGCGAGAAATTGCCCCGGCACGACTGGTAGCTAATCCCGGTTGTTACCCCACCAGCGTCATTCTGGCCCTGGCCCCCCTGCTTAAGGCTGGTTGGCTGGATGCATCATCAATCATTGTGGATGCGAAATCCGGGGTGAGCGGCGCTGGCCGGGAAGCCCAGGTGGGTTCCCTCTTTTGCGAAGTGGACGAAGGATTCAAGGCCTATAAAATAGGCCAGCATCGCCATACGCCGGAAATAGAGCAGGAGTTGAGCCGCCTTGCGGGCTCTGATGTTCAGATCACCTTTACACCTCACCTCCTTCCCGTTAACCGGGGCATCTTAAGCAGTATCTACGGGACATTAAACAGTGATTTCTCTGCGGCTTCCCTAAGAGAACTATACGAGGATTTTTTCCGTTCCGAGCCATTTGTCCGTATCAGCCGGGAGGGTGAATTTCCGAATATATCCTCGGTGCGAGGTACTAATTTTTGTGATATTGGCCTCCATGTTGACCGCAGGATGAGGCGCCTTACTGTCATCTCGGCCATTGACAATCTGATTAAGGGGGCATCGGGTCAGGCCATTCAGAACATGAACATCATCTGCGGCATTCCCGAAGCCACCGGACTGGAAGCGACTGCCGTCTTCCCGTAAACTGATTAGGGGACTTTCCTCGTGGCTCTTAAGCTCTACAATACCATGACCAGAAAAAAAGAGGAATTCCACCCGCAAGAGGAAGGCAAGGTGGGCCTCTATGTCTGCGGAATTACGGCTTACGATTTGTGCCATATCGGTCACGCCAGGTCGGCGGTGGTGTTCGATGTGATTGTCAGATACCTCAAATATCGCGGCATGGAAGTAACTTATGTAAAAAATTATACTGATATTGATGATAAGATCATAGAAAAGGCCAACAAGCTGGGGCTTACCGTCTCGGAGGTAGCCCAGAGATTCATCGAGGAGCATGATCGTGAAATGGACAAGCTGGGTATTATCAGGCCCACGTACCGTCCTAAGGCTACCGATCACATCTCCGGGATGATCTCTTTGATCGAGGAGCTTCAGTTAAGGGGCATTGCCTACCTAAGTGATGGCGATGTTTATTTTTCCGTGGATAAATTCCCCCCCTACGGGAAACTGTCGGGCCGCTCCCTGGAAGATATGCAGGCCGGCGCCCGAGTGGACATTAATGAAAAAAAGAAGAACCCACTTGATTTTGCCCTGTGGAAGGCCAGTAAGGAGGGGGAACCATGGTGGGAGAGCCCCTGGGGAAGAGGGCGGCCTGGCTGGCACATCGAGTGTTCCGTCATGAGCCAGGAATATCTGGGAACAACTTTTGATATTCATGGTGGCGGGGAGGACCTGGTCTTTCCCCATCATGAAAATGAAATAGCGCAATCACAGGCGATAACCGGAAAATCGCCTGCCAACTATTGGATCCACAATGGCTTCGTCCGGGTGAACCGGGAAAAAATGTCCAAATCTATCGGCAATATCTTTAATATCAAAGATATATTGGAGGAATTTAACCCCGAGGTGCTGCGCCTGTTTCTCCTGCAGAGCCATTATCGCAGCCCCTTGGACTTTTCACACGACTCTCTGGTTGAGGCAAGACAGGGTGTAATCCGACTCTACTCCACTCTTTCGACCATCGATGAATGCCTGCGCCAAATACAGCCCAACCCCAAGCACTTAGCCTTGACGGACGCGGAAAAAAAGCTTGCCGCCAGGAAAGAGGAGGCGGCGGCGGCTTTCATTGAAGCCATGGATGATGATTTCAATACCGCGCGCGCCCTGGGACTGGTGTTTGATTTGGCCCGGGCAGTAAATGCCTTCCTGGGAGAAAAGGTTTTAAAGTTATCCCTTCCGGGACTTGAACTTTTGCGTGAGACACGGGCTTTTTTTGTTGATGCCGGTTTTGTTTTTGGGCTGCTTCGGGAAGAGCCGGGAGTTTTTTTCCGTCAGGAGCGCGATGGGCGGGCAAAAAGAGAAGGTTGGAATATTAATGAAATAGAAGAACTCGTCAACGCCAGAAATCAAGCCCGCAAAGCCAAGGACTGGAGCAGGGCGGATGAGATCAGACGTCAATTGGCAGCAATGAAAATAGTTCTCAAGGATGCTCCCGAAGGTTCAACCTGGAGCTTTGAGTGAGTCGCCTTACCGGGAATGAACTATAGCTACGTTTAATATTATTCGATCTTAACAATCAACCCAAAAGAAGGAGGTACAAATGTCGAGCAAAAATGTAGTCAACAAGTTAATGGTTTTAGTTGCGGTTTTTTCCCTGTTGCTTTTTGTCGGATGCGCCAAGCCCCCGACCGCCGAGATGGAAAAGGCGGAGAAGGCGGTAGCCGCGGCCAAAGAAAAAGAGGCTAATTTCTACGCGGAAGAAGCCTTCAAAAAGGCCGAAGACGCTCTGAAGAGCGCCAAGGATTTTGTTGGCGGCAAGAAGTATAAGGAAGCCAAAGCGGCGGCGGAAGAGGCAGCCAAATTGGCCGAGCAGTCGGCGGCCGATGTGGAGACCAACAAGGCCAAAATGAAGACCGACGCCGAACAGCTGGCAGCTGATATCCAAAAGGAGATGGAGAATGTCAAGGGCCAGGTGGTAGCCGCAATAAAGAAGAAAGTTCAGGTAAACCGTGATGAAATTCAGGCGGCCATAGGCAAGTGGGAAGTGGACCTTGTGGCTGTCAAAGAGCAGCTGCAGGGTGGAAAGATCCGGGAAGCAAAGGACAAGCTGACGGAGCTCCAGTCGCAGTTGAAAACTCAGATGGACAGCCTTACCGCCGCGTTGGAAGCAGCGCCTGCGGCCGCCCCCGATAAGAAAAAATAGAACAAGAACAAGGGGACGCTGTTAACTTATTCGAAAGGGCTAGGGGTCAAATCTTTAATCTTTACCTTTCAGAATATTTGAGCCTCATTCGGTTCATCCGTACCTGTGAACTGATAATAATGGGCATAACCCCAAGAGGAAATTGTCGAAGATTTCCGATCATTTGATGGAAATGATGTAAAGGTTAAAGATTTGACCCCTAGCCCACCTTAAAGCAGTACCGCCATGTTTGACGACACGGTAAAAAGGCCGCAGGCAAGGCGCAAATCATGAGGAATGAGGCGTACTTCTTGGTACGCCGCAGTGACGAGGAATTTAGCGCAACGCCGCATCCGGACTTTTTACCGTGTCGTCAATACTGTCCGGCATGAATATTGCCGCCGTCTAACCCTTTTGCAAAGCAGGTAATGGCGTAACCTTTGGGCAGTGAAAATAATTTTTGGTGTTCGGAGGCCCATGCTCCGTTGCTTACGCAATAATACGGACGAGACGGAGTTCGTCTTTCCGAAAAACAATACCCATAGGCTTATCCAAACCACGTTCAACTGGTATTCGGAAGTCCATGCTCCTTCATGACCGTAAATAAAAATCCGCAAATTTCGTACCGGACAGCTTTGGGGTTTAATCCCTCAAATTTGAGAATAGCACATGTGGAGCTTCTTAGAAGATCATTTTTCCGAGCACCCTCAGAGAAACTAAGTGCAACTCCACCCATAAATTCAGCCGTCCTATCGAGGGTATGTTCCGGAAGGCCAAATCTCTGGCAGCGCGAGGGGTCAGGGGAATAATTTTGCTTCCCCAGGATACGACGGCTTACGGACGGGATTTGAAAGGACAGCCGAGCCTTAACCAGCTCCTCCAAGAGCTGGCAAAGGTGGCGTAAATAATATGGATAAGAATACTTTACACCTACCCCGGAGGACTGGACAGGGAAATCCACCGGGACGAGCACAACCTTTTCGCCCGGGTGGAAGCGGAATAAAGCCACCCGCCCAGGCCTTGCCTAGATTATCATAATTCCGGAGGGAGGAAGTGAAGTAAATGAAAAGTCACGTATGGCGGCCGCTTTATGTGGTGATTGCGCTCGTTATAGTCGTTTTGGTCACAAGATACATTTACGTTCCGAAGGATTTCGCCGTCCATGAAAGGGGGTACATGTACGGCTGGTACCGGGCAGGCAACGTGGAACAGTGGAAGGCCGTTCCAGATAAATTCAAAACCAACGAGTACTGCAAAGACTGCCACCCCGAGAAGGAAGCGCTCATTTCCAAAACCCCCCACGCCTCCATCCAGTGCGAAAACTGCCACGGCCTGGCGAAGGTTCACCCCGCCGATCCGCCAAAACTGGCAGCTGATAAGAGCAGGGAGTTCTGTCTACGCTGTCACTACCCCCTCCCCTACCCTTCCAGCGACCGGTCAAAAATCAAAGGGATAGATCCTGAAATGCACAACCCGGGCATTGAGTGTTCAAACTGTCATAACCCGCACAAACCTTCCTTAAGGAGATTGAAATGATCAAACGCAGGGACTTCCTAAAGGGCGCCGCCGTGGGTCTGACCGGCCTGGCGCTGCCTTTCGCTGCGGCGGAGCTGATAAACCCGCAGACTGTTACTGCCCGGAAAACGGACCGGCCTAAGGTCAGATGGGCCTTTCTGGTGGACACCGTGAGATGTGTCGGGTGCGGCCTCTGTGTAAGGGCCTGCAAACATGAAAATGAGGTGCCCTATGACGCCAATGTTACCCGGACCTGGGTGGAAAGATACGTGCTGACCAAGGATAAGAAATTATTTGCCGACACGCCCAAGGCTGGCAGGGATGGATTCACCACCCCCCGGATAGACTTGGGAATGGGGAATTACCAGGAAATCAGAAATGAAGATATCGCCAAGGCCTTCTTTGTCTCGAAACTCTGCAACCAATGTGAAAATCCCCCTTGCGTGCAGGTCTGCCCCGTCGGGGCAACCTACCAGTTGCCTGACGGGATTATGCTCGTTGACCGGGAATGGTGTATCGGCTGCGGCTACTGTATTATGGCCTGCCCCTATGGAATCAGATTCTTCCATCCGAAATATCATGCAGCGGACAAATGCAACTTCTGTTACCACCGCATCACGAAAGGAATGAACACCGCCTGCGTGGAGGCCTGTCCCTACCAGGCCCGCCAGGTAGGAAACTTCGAGAATCCCGCCGACCCGGTGACGAGGGCGGTCATGACCGAACGGGTGCGTGTCCTGAAAAGCGAATACGGCACCAAACCCCATGTCTTCTATAGGGAACTGGCCGAGGAGGTGAGATGATGACGGAATTTTTTCACGGGGAGGCTTGGACGGTCAAGGAACTCTTTACCTACCCCAATGAGTACATTTACTGGAGTATCCAGATTGTCATGTATCCCTTTATGACGGGTCTCGTGGCCGGGTCCTTTGTACTCTCTTCGCTGTATCATGTTTTCGGGATAAAGCAGCTCAAGGAGATCGCCCGTTTTTCCCTGGTCTTTTCCTTTGCCCTCCTGATGGTGGCGCCCATGCCCCTCTTGTTTCATCAACTTCAGCCCCTCCGGGGTCCCTTGATCTTCATGACACCCCACTTTACCTCGGCCATCGCCGCCTTCGGGATTGTATTTTCCACCTACGGCGCCCTGGTTGCTTCGGAGTTGTGGTTCGTTTACCGGAAGCATTTCGTGGAAACGGTAAATTTGTTAAAGAAGAAACAGAACAAGGGACTTGGCGAGAGTCTAAAGTACCTGGTCTGTCTCGTTCTGACCCTGGGCGCCTTCGACCTGAGCGCAAAGGCCCTGGAGAAAGACGAAAAGGCCGTCAAGGTCCTGGCGGCAATCGGTATTCCCATCGCCTGTTTCCTCCACGGCTACGCCGGCTTTATCTTCGGCTCCGTCAAGGCCAACGCCCTCTGGATGACCCCGCTCATGCCGGTCATTTTCATCATGTCCGCCATCGTCTCCGGGATTGCCCTCTGTCTGCTTAGCTATATTGTGTCCATGGAGGTGAAGAAGATCATGGCCGGGAGAAAAAAGGCCATCGCCCGCCATATGAGCACCCCGGCAGAAATCAAGAGCGTGGAGATGGAAGTGGTAAAGATGACCTCGAAATATCTTATCTTCTTTTTGATCTTCGCCATCAGCCTGGAACTGCTCGATCTCGTCTTCCGGGGGTATACGGCCGTGAAATCCTGGGATGTCTTGCGGACGGTCATCTACGGAAAGGATTTCATCAGCATCTTCCTCCTCCAGTACGTGATCGGCAACATGATACCTTTCATCATTCTGCTTTTGCCCAAGCTGACCATTAAAAGAACGGTGATCGGACTGATCCTCGTCATTTTCGGGGTGTTCATGATGAGGTGGAACGTGGTCATCGGCGGCCAGGCCTTCTCCCTGTCTTTCATGGGTTATATGCACTACCACCTGCCGATCATCCCCTACAACCTGGAAACCTTCAAGGAAGGGCTAGGCGGCGCCTTGGTTATCTGGTTCATGCCCTTCATCCTTTTTTGGATCATGAACAAGGTAATGCCCGTCTTCACCTTTGAAGAATCCCCTCATCCCCCCACGCCCCAGGAGATGAGCCGGTCGATCGAATTTCGATAGCTGAGACGTTTACCGCGGAGTGATGCGAATGAAAAAAGGCCTTGGAACCTTGATTTTGCTGTTTCTCCTCGCCGGCAATTCCCCCGCGGCAAAGGAATTTTCCGTCCCCTATCCTCCCTTTTCTCCCGGGATATTCCCCTGCATGGCCTGTCATGAAGGAATGGATCGGAACAGAAACAAACGACAACTTACCGATATGCACCAGGAAATTAAAATCATCCGGCATGGGGAGCGCTGGTGCTATGATTGCCATGATGCAAGGAACATGGACAGATTACGTCTGACAGGCGGCAAGCAGATAAGATTTGAAGAATCCTACAACCTCTGCGGTCAATGCCACGGCAATATTCTCAAGGACTGGAAAAAAGGGATACACGGAAAAAGAACCGGCAACTGGCAGGGGGAAAAGCAGTACCTGCTCTGCGTCCACTGTCACGACCCCCATAATCCGCCGTTTAAACCCATCAAGCCGGAGCCGGCCCCCGTAAAGCCGGAAAACACCCTGCTAAAATCAAGACCCAGGGCAAAGTCAAAATGACGAGGCCATCATGAAAGAAGAAAGTGATATTGATCTTTCCAGAAGAAAGCTTGTAAAGACCTTGCTTGCGGGCGGCGCGGCAACCCTGCTGCCTCTGAGTCAGGCTTATGGCGCCGCAGGCACAATCGACTGGGCGGCCTTCTTTCAGAAGCGGTTTCAGGAACTTACCCCGCAGGAGGTAGGCAGGCTGATTAAAAGACTGGAAGAAAAATACAAAATAAAATATGGCCGGGACATCAAGGTAAAAACAACGCCGTCCCTTGATAATGTCGAATTCGCCTATGCCCTGAACCTTTCCAAATGCATCGGCTGCAGGCGGTGCGTTTACAGTTGCGCCCAGGAGAACAATCTTTCCCGAAAGCCACATCAGATTCATTACATCAGGGTTCTGCGTTTCCAGAGCGGTCCTATTGATTTTGAGAAGGCGGAACATTATTACGATCCCCGTGAGGTGCCGGAACCAGGCTACTTTTACGTACCAGTGCAGTGCCAGCATTGCCGGAAGGCGCCCTGCGTGAAGGTCTGTCCCATCAAGGCGACCTGGACGGAAAGGGACGGCACGGTGGTTGTGGATTACGATTGGTGCATTGGCTGCCGGTATTGCATGGCCGCCTGTCCCTACAAGGGCAGAAATTTCAACTGGGCAGAGCCCCGGCTTCCCCCGGAAGAGATCAATACGAATACCCATTATCTCGGAAACAGGCCGCGAATGAAGAACGTGGTGGAAAAATGCACCTTCTGCGTCCACAGATCGCGGGAAGGCAGGTATCCCACCTGTGTGGAGGCCTGCCCGGTGGGCGCGAGAAAATTCGGCAATCTCCTTGATATAAACAGCGAGGTTCGGCAGATCATTGAGACAAAGCGGGTATTTAGACTAAAGGAAGACCTGAATACGGATTCCAGATTCTTCTATTTCTTTCATAGTTAGTAACTGCCTGACAAGGGGGAAATGTGAAGCTCTTCAATTTTGTCTTCGATGCGACAAAGGAAGTCCTTAAGGGGACTCCTCTCTATTACTGCTGGATGGCCTTTTTGCTTGTGGTGATGATCTTTGCCGCAAATAGCTACGGCTATCAACTTGAACATGGCCTCTTGGTAACTAACATGAGAGATCAGGTATCCTGGGGTCTCTATATCGCCAACTTTACCTTTATGGTCGGGGTGGCCGCAGCGGCAGTGCTGCTGGTAATTCCCGCCTACATCTATGATTTTAAGGCCATTAAAGAAATTGTCATTCTGGGTGAATTGATGGCTTTCACGGCCATCATCATGTGTCTGGCATTTATCACGGTAGATCTGGGGAGACCGGACCGATTTTGGCATATCCTCCCGGGGTTGGGGATTCTCAACCTGCCATTTTCGATGCTCTCTTGGGACTTCATCGTCCTCAACGGCTATCTTGTCCTGAACATGCTGATTCCTTTTTATCTGCTTTACAAGGGATACCTGGGAAAAGAGCCCAATAAAAAGTGGATCATGCCTTTTATCATTCTCTCCATTCCCTGGGCGATCAGCATCCATACCGTAACGGCCTTCCTGTACAACCCGCTCCCGGCCCGGCCCTTCTGGAACACCGCCATCCTGGCGCCCCGGTTTCTGGCCTCGGCCTTCTGCTCCGGTCCCGCCATCATCGTACTCGTCTTCCAGATTATCAGACGGTTCAGCAATATCAAGATTCAGAATGCCGCCTTGTTCAAACTGGCCGAAATGATGGCCTACGCGATGTTTTTTAACCTCTTTCTCCTGGTGGCCGAACTTTTCAAAGAGTATTATTCCGCCACGGTTCATCTGGCCCCGATGCAATATCTCATGCAGGGTCTGCACGGATACAACGCCCTCGTTCCCTGGATCTGGACCGCCATTACCCTCAATGTCTCCGCCTTCGTCATATTCATTTTACTGAGAAATATCAGAAATCTAAAACTCCTGAACATCGGATGCGTCATGATCATCATCGGCGTCTGGATCGAGAAGGGAATGGGGCTGATCGTCCCCGGTTTCATCCCCGACACGCTGGGCGAAATATACGAGTACCTGCCTTCCTCTACAGAGGTTATGGTATCGCTGGGTATCGTGGCCCTGGGGGCTTTTATTTACACTACCCTGGCGAAGGTGGCCATCGCCATTGATACGGGAAGGCTGCGGCGACAGTAATAGGAGGCTTATGCGTAAAACGAAGATTGTATACACCATTGGACCGGCCGTTCAGTGTGCCTCTGTAGATTCCCGAGTTAACCGAGTAAGGGGGGGTGTAATATTTTCAGAATAGATTGACAGAGTGTAAGGTATTATCGGTATAAGTGGGCCTCTCGTGAGAGAGGCCTTTTTGTTTAGTAAGGGCGGTGTTACCTTTGAAGAGACACCGCCCTTCGATTAAGGTGGACTGGGATGTTCACCCCAAAGGGGGAGGGGATGATAATGGAAGTGAGTTGCGACGTCAAGGAGATAAATGAGAAGGGGTGTGCGACAAATTTATGGTAGAGCGGGTTTTCTCCCCTCTTTAGAAAAGAGGGGTTGGGGGAGATTTGACGGATAATAAATTACCTCTTGCTTTTATTATAAATCCCCCCTGCCCCCCTTTGCGAAAGGGGGGGGGAGAAGGCCCCCCCTTTGCGAAAGGGGGGGGGAGAAGGCCCCCCCTTTGCGAAAGGGGTGATAAGTCTCTGCAAGAACAGGATACCCACATTTTTGTCGCAGGCCCTGATCAAATTAGGCCCTTGCGTTTGGTTGTCCAATGATCTAGTTTTCCCCAATGATAATTTTAGTAAATCCGCCCGTTACCTTACCCAGTGAGTCTCCCGCCGGCATTGCCCGGCTTTCCGGAGCATTGGCCGCCGTTGGAATTCCCCATCAGCTGTTGGATGCCAATATCGAAGGCTTTAAGTTTCTCCTGGAGTTGCCGCAACGTCATTTCGATATCTGGACCAGTCGCGCCAAACACCACCAATACCGGCACCTGACGGCGCTGAAAAATCACGATACCTATCTTTCCCTCTCCCGTTATCAGCGGGCGGTAACTGATCTGAACCGTCTTTTGGAGAAAGCAACCGGCGAGTCCGGGGTTACGGTAAGCCTCTCCAATTACCGCCATCAGGAGCTGTCCCCCTTGAGAAGCGCTGATCTCTGTCTCGCGGCCCGGCAGTACAATGCCAACCCGTTCTACCCCTATTTCAGCCGGCGCCTGGCAGCAATGATTGATGAAAGCAATCCCCGCTACATTGGTTTTTCTTTGAACTACCTGAGCCAGGCCCTGTCAACTTTCGCCATTCTGGGATTTATCAGGGAAAATTATCCTCAGATTAAAATCATTTTGGGCGGCGGATTGATCACGTCCTGGATGCGCAATAATAGGCCGCTGCAAACTTTAGAGCATCTTGTCGATCGGTTCATCGCCGGTCCTGGCGAGAGCGAACTAATTCAAATGCTGGGAATAAACGGAGGCTGCGGGAAGTTTTTTACCCCGAACTGCAATGATTTTCCGCCAGATGAATATCTGTCCCCCGGCTTTATCCTCCCCTATAGCGCCTCCAGCGGTTGCTGGTGGAACCGCTGCACCTTCTGCCCGGAGAGGTCGGAAGGGAATTCCTATTTTGCCATTCCCGCCCGCCAACTGAAGCGCGACCTGGCCCTTCTTGTTGCCGGAACCAAACCCGTCCTCATTCATTTCCTGGATAACTCCCTGTCCGTAAACCACATGAAAGCTCTGATCTCCTCTCCGCCCGGGGTGCCGTGGTATGGCTTCGCCCGCGTGACTTCTCAACTTACCAATCAGGATTTCTGCGATTCCCTCCGCCAGGCGGGATGTGTAATGCTGAAACTTGGTCTGGAGTCGGGGGATCCGGCGGTACTGAACCAGGTCAATAAAGGAATCACCGTTGCAACCGCAGCTAAGGCTCTCGGGAGTCTCAAGAAGGCTGGTATTGCCGTCTATGTCTATCTGATTTTCGGGACTCCTGCGGAAAATCAGGAAGCTGCCCGCCGAACCCTCGCCTTTACCGCCTTGCACAGTGAGGCGATAGATTTTCTCAATCTGGCTATTTTTAATATGCCCGCCAGCGGGGAGGAGGCATCCCGCTACGGGACAACAAATTTCTATGAGGGCGACCTTTCACTATACGCTGATTTTCGTCACCCCGACGGGTGGGACCGGAAACTGGTGCGCCAATTCCTAAAACGGGAGTTTATGTGTCATCCCCGGATTGCCCCCATCATCAGGCGAGACCCCCGTTTTTTTGGTTCTCTCCATGCACCTTTCTTTGTTCTGGCTCGTCAAGGCCGACGGGAATGGGCGCCCTTTACCGGGAATCCCCATTTCAAATTGACATAGCGCCGACCTCCGTGTTAGTGAACCGCAACCAATTACGGAAATTAATGGGTAGCCAATGAATTACCAAAAAAATGTCACCGACCAAAACTTTACCGCCAACACTTTTCAGGATTTGATATTTGCCCTGGAGCGATTCTGGCATAACCAGGGCTGCGTTATTCAGCAGCCTTATGACATCGAGGTTGGCGCCGGCACCTTCAACCCGGCGACATTTCTCCGTTGCCTGGGGCCGGAACCATGGAAAGTAGCCTATGTTGAGCCGTCCCGGCGCCCCACCGATGGCCGTTACGGTGAAAATCCCAACCGGCTACAACATTACTACCAGTATCAGGTGCTGATGAAGCCATCGCCGGACAATATCCAGGAACTCTACATTGACTCCCTGAGGCAATTTGGCATTGATCCGCTCGAACACGACATTCGCTTCGTCGAGGATGACTGGGAATCACCCACTCTGGGGGCCTGGGGTCTGGGCTGGGAGGTATGGCTTGACGGCATGGAAATCACCCAGTTTACCTATTTTCAACAGGCGGGGGGATTGGATCTAAACCCCATCAGCGCCGAAATAACCTATGGGATTGAGCGGATTGCCATGTACATTCAGGGAGTGGATAATGTCTATGACCTCCAATGGAACGATGAAATCCGTTATGGCGATGTTCACCACCAGTCGGAGGTTCAATTTTCCAAATATAACTTCGAACTGGCGGATGTGGAAATGCAGCGCACCCTGTTTAACATGTACGAGACCGAGTCATTGCGTCTGATCGAAAACGCCCTCCCGCTGCCGGCTTACGATTATTGCCTCAAATGCTCTCATACCTTCAATATTTTAAACGCCCGGGGCGCAATCGGTGTGGCCGAACGGACAAGCTATATCGGCCGGGTCCGAAACATGGCCAGGCTCTGCGCCGAAGCATACCTGAAACACCGGATGGAGCTGGGATTCCCGCTCTTGAAACAGGAAGGGAGGCGGGGAGAATAAATGGATCGAGATTTGCTTTTGGAAATAGGCACGGAAGAGATACCGGCCGGTTTTCTCCCGCTGGCTTTAAACGATATAGCGCAGATATTGAGCCGCGAGCTTAAGGCGCGGAAAATCGGCCACGGAGAAATCAAAACCTATGCTACCCCCCGCCGTCTCGTCGTTGCGGTAAATAATCTGGCCGAGAGGGCGGCCGATCAACTGCAGGAAAAGCTCGGACCGCCCGCAAAATCGGCCTGGGATGAACAGGGAAAACCTACCGCGGCGGCCATTGGTTTTGCCCGCAGCCAAGGGGTTGATATATCCTCACTGGAAACCGTGGCAACACAACGGGGAGATTACCTGTGCGTCCGGAAGAAAATAATCGGTGCCGCCACCGCCCCCATCCTGCCCACGTTGCTGACAGGCTTTATCTCTTCTTTGCCTTTCCGCAAATCAATGCGCTGGGGGACGCTCGATTTCCGCTTCGCCCGCCCGATTCGCTGGATATTAGCGCTCTACGGAAATGCTCCTATTTCCTTCCAGTTGGGGAATATCATCAGCGGCGAAACCTCCCGGGGCCATCGCTTCCTTAATCCCGTTTCCTTCAAGGTGACCGGATTAGCTGATTATCTGAAAAAAACCAGGGAGCACGCTGTTCTGGTGGACCCGTCAGAAAGGAAAGAGATCATCAGCGCTGAAGCTCAAAAGGCCGCCCAGGCCGTGGGCGGGTTGGTTCATATGGACCTGGAGCTTTTGACCACGGTCGCTTTCCTGGTGGAATACCCCCAGGTAGTCCTGGGGAGATTCGATCACCAATACCTGGCCCTCCCCAAGGAATTACTGATGACCACCATGATGACGCATCAGAAGTATTTTCCCGTAATAGACTCATCCGGAAAACTGCTGCCCTATTTCATTACCGTAAGCAATACCAAAGCCCGGGACATGGATGTGGTAAGACGCGGAAATGAAAAGGTTATTCGCGCCAGACTTGCTGATGCCCGCTTTTTCTTCGAAGAAGACCAGAAGATTCGCCTCCGAGACAGAATGGAGAGCCTGAGCCAGGTAATGTTTCATTCTCTGCTCGGAACCGCCTGCGATAAGGCAAGGCGTTTCACCGCAATTGCCGTACAATTGGCCAAGGAGTTGATGCCGGATGCCGTCGCTATCGTCGAACGGGCCGCCGGACTGGCCAAAGCCGATCTTACCACCCAGATGGTAGGCGAGTTCCCCGAACTTCAGGGCATCATGGGTCGGGAATACGCCTTGATCGAAGGAGAAGACCCAGAGGTAGCGCAAGCGATTTATGAACATTACCTGCCCATTCTTTCCGGCGGGAACCTGCCCCAGTCCGATGCCGGCGCGATAATCAGTATCGCCGACAAGATCGATTCCATCGTGGGCTTCTTTGGGGTCAATCTCCCTCCCTCCGGGACCGCCGATCCCTATGCGCTGCGCCGCCAGGCCCTGGGCATAATAAACATCATCATGGACAGGGGCTACAAAATTGAATTAGAATCTCTCATCAACCTGACCCTCCTGCAACTGACGGATTACCTGAAAAGACCGAAACCGGATATTCAGCGGGAGGTGCTGGACTTTTTCCAGGGCCGCTTTACCAATCTGCTCATTTCCCAGGGTTATCCCTTTGACCTGGTCGAGGCTGTTCTTGCCGGACGCGGCGTCTCCAGACTTTTGGATACCAAAGATAGAATCAGCGCCCTGGAAACATTCCGAACTCACGCGCAATTTGAAGAACTGGTCACGGCCTTCAAACGGGTGGAAAACATAATCAAGGGACAGCCCGGCGGAGCTGTTATCAACTGGGAATTGTTAATCGAAGAAGAAGAAAAGAGACTATTTGATGCCTTCATTAAAACTAAAGAAAGCGTTTGCCTTAAGTCAGCAGCAGGCGATTATCTGGGCTCTTTCAGGGAGTTGTTTGCGCTAAAGAAACCTATCGACGATTTTTTTGCCAAGGTAATGGTAATGGCCAAGGAGGAAGATATCCGGCAAAACCGCATTGCGCTTCTGCAGGAAATATCAACGCTCGTCCGCAGCCTGGCCGATTTTTCCAAGTTTTAAGCTCACGGAATGTTGACGACTTCTCAAAAAGTCCGGATGCTCAAGTTGCTATTGTTTTGACTTTGGTAAATTTTCCCGAAGCATTTCCAGCGCACCATCGGCAGCCTTCCAGTATTTTCCCATGCGGCGCCAGTATTCATATGCTTCATCAGCCCCACCTACCTCGACATATCCTGGATCTGCGCTCTTGGGTCGCGGGTGTCTTTTCTTCAGCAGTTCCCTGGCTACCAGGGGGTATTCTGAAATGGCAGTCCTCAGGCAGGAGACGGCTGCGTCAGGTTTCCCGTTCCTGATCAGGGCAAGGGGGCGAGCGTAGGTAGTGTC
Organism: uncultured delta proteobacterium; assembly: GCA_947085375.1. Classification (GTDB taxonomy): domain Bacteria; phylum Desulfobacterota; class Syntrophia; order Syntrophales; family CAMTWB01; genus CAMTWB01. Next base: position 153,580 of record CAMTWB010000005.1, on the reverse strand, counting down.
AACAAGAAAATCCTGTGAATATGCTTCGCAGATGCGGGTCACCTCGGCTAAATTATCCATAGCAAAAGCCGCCTCGATAGCCACGCCCCGCACCCCCTGGTGATCTCGAGGATCCAGCTTAAGCAGATCACTGAAGATACCGCTGGCCTCCGCTGGCTTGCCGTCATTAAAAAGCGTTAGAGCCAGCCCGGCACTGGCCCTAAGAAAGGCGCGGTTCTCCGGCCAGATCCACTCCAGCCGGTCCCGTCCAATCAGAAAATTACTGGGGAAGGCGCCCCTTCCCAAGTCGGCGGCTTCACGCCACATAGCCAGCGCACCAACCTTATCGTTTTTTAAAAGCAGCAAAGTGGCGAGAAAATGCCGCGCATCGATATGGGCCCGATACGTTTGAATGATGGCGCGCATAATCTCTTCCGCCTGAGCATATTTACCCTGCTCGATGAGACGGACTCCCTCGATTATACGATCGATGAGTTTTGCCTCTTTGGCCCTATAGACAAAACGCCATTCATTGGGCAGTATCTGCTCCAACTGCAATGGACTTCTCGCCATTGTTCCTCCTGGCTCAAGCCTGGCGACTGCGAAAGTAAGAAAAAGGCCCCAATTAACAGGTAACGGGGCCTTAAAATGAAGATCTATTTATTTTGCCGCGTCCGCCAAGGCCTTGCCAACCTTGAACTTTACGACATTTTTTGCCGGTATTTTAAGGGGCTTGCCGGTCTGGGGATTCCTTCCTTCACGCGCTTTCCTCTTCAGCACCGAAAATGTGCCAAAACCAACCAAAGACATTCTGCCGTTGAGTTTCAGTTCTGCCGCCACGGTTTCTTCAAAAGCCGCCAGCGCCTTTGCCGCCGCTACCTTCGTAATTTCCGCGCCCTCTGCCATGTTCGCAACCAATTCTGCCCTTGTCATTCTATTACCTCCCCCTTTAATTTGTTAAAAAGTCTCACCAATAATGATGCCCCAACCATTTACCAGAAAATCTGCTTGTATTTTACTTTGCGATTGTCAAGATAATTTGACTTGCGAACCCTCAAGGCGATGCAACCGGCGTCCCTATAACTAAATGGCAGTCAAACTCAAAAGGTAACTGACCCGCTAGCATAAATAAAAGGGATATTCAACCACTTTTCGCAGGGTTTTATTAAAAAAAGCCCCGGAGCATCCTTTTTACGCAAAATTGCAGCCGCAGGCCTGTTGAAGTCAGGGTGTAACGCGCCCTCACAACTCGATAATCATCGCCACTTCATCGCAGAAATCAGGATACTTGGGGCAGCGAAAGCAATCAGACCAGATTTTTTCCGACAGGGTGGAACGGTTTACCTCCTTAAACCCCAGCCGGCGGAAAAAATCCCTTTTGTAGGTAAGGGTGAATACCCGAAACAAGTCGAGCGTTATGGCCTCGGATATACAGGCCTCTACTAACTTCCTGCCAAGACCATGCCTGCGAAAACTTTCATCAATATAAAGCGAGCGAATCTCCGCTAGGTTGTCCCAGATGATGCTCATGGCACAGACTCCCGTGATTGATCCGTCATCATCGGCATAAACAAAGAAATCTCTGAGATTCCCGTAGATATCCATAAGTGACCGGGGCAGCATTTCACCTTTCTGGGCGGAAATGTTTATCATCCGATGTATCGTTTTTACGTCGCCTACCCTGGCCTTTCTGAGCATGGACTTCTCCTTAAAAAGGAAATAATTCTATTCCCGACCGCTCAATTATGATAAAGCGGTAAAAAGTCGGCAAAACGTAAGTTTTGGGACGGCTTTGTAAAAAGTTCGCAGGCTTTGGCGCGCAAATCCTGAGGAATGAGGCGTACTTCTGGGTACGCCGCAAGCCTGCCCCCGCGAAGGCGGGGGAGGGATGTAGCGCAGTGCCGCATCCGGACTTTTTACAAAGCCGTCAATTATGTCATCAGCCTGGCGGTCTGGAGCATTTCTCTGGCGTGAGCCAGGGTTTTTTCGGTGATATTCGCTCCTCCCAGCATCCGGGCCATCTCATCCACCCGCCGGTCATCGTCAAGACATTCCATGGAGGCAATGGTCCTCCCCAGCTGTATCTTCTTTTCTACCCGATAATGGCGTTGACCGAAACAGGCAATTTGAGGCAAATGGGTAATACACAAAACCTGCTGATGCTTTGCCGCCTCGCGCAATTTTTTCCCTACCGTCTGCGCGGTGGCCCCCCCTATACCGCTGTCAACCTCGTCAAAAATAATTGTCCCGATCCGGGCGACAGCGGCCAGAGCCTTTTTCATAGCCAAGATGATCCGGGAAAGCTCCCCTCCCGAGGCAATGCGATTAAGAGGTTTCAAATCTTCTCCCAAGTTAGACCGGAGGTAGAATTCCACCTGATCGCCGCCCTTTTCATTCCAGTTCTCCCGCCCGTCTTCCGCCAGGCTTTTTGCTATTGCCACGACGAAGGCGGCCTGGGGCATATTCAGAGAACGTATCTCTACCTCCACGGCCTGCGCGAGCACTTTCGCTCTTTCGCTTCGCAGTGAAGAAAGATGGTCCGCTTTTTTTCTCAATTGCTCCCGGGTTGCCTCAATCTCTTTTTCCAGGAGTTTAATCTCATCGTCTAAGGAAGTTAGTGCACCTATCTCCTGGGCAATCTCCGAGCGCCTGTTTAGGATTTGCTGGATGGATCCCCCATATTTTCGTTTCAGCCTCGCCAAAAGCTCCAGACGATCATCCACGACGGCAAGCCGCTCCGGATCGTGGGTCAGTTTCGCATTGTAATCCCTGAGGGTGTGGGCAAGGTCTTCGAGCTGATAGTATATATTGTCGCAATGCTCTTGTAACAGGTCAAACTTCATGTCAATTTTGCGGATTTCCGTTATGGCGGCCATAATGCGACTAAACTCCTCCAAAAGCGAGCCTTCCCGGTCATAAAGACATTCGTAGGCGCTTCCGGCGAGCTCCTGGAGCTTCTGTGCCTGGCTCAACCGCAGCCGCTCTTCGGAAAGTGCAGCATCCTCGCCCGGTTTGACATCCGCTACCTCCAGTTCCCGCAGTTGGAACCGGAGGAAATCATCCCGCTCCTCTCCCCGGGCCTTGCGCTCCCGTAATTGATCCATCCGGGCCAAGAGTTCCCGATAGCGCAAAAAATCATCGCGAAACTCTTGCCGAAAGGATAACAAACCGCCAAATTCGTCCAGGATGTCAATATGGTTAGCGGAATTCAGAATGGCCTGATGTTCATGCTGGCCGCAGATATTGATCAGGTTTTCCGCAATGTCAGCGAGCATCCCCAGGGTAACGGAGGTATCGTTGATATACACCCGGTTACGGCCGGAGCGGGAGATGACGCGCCTGATATACAGTTCGTCCTCCTGGTCGAAACCCATTTCTGCAAGGATTTGCCTGAGCGGGCCACTCCCATCGAGCTTAAAGACCGCCTCTACCTGGGCCGTCTCTTCAGAAGAGCGGATAACCTCCGTCGATGCCCGATCCCCCAGCAAAAGAGCGACCGCTTCGACTATGATGGATTTGCCGGCCCCGGTCTCACCGGTAATGACGTTCAATCCCTCGTCAAATGATACTGACAGCTCATCGATGATGGCAAAATTGGCAATTCTCAGCTCCGTCAACATCCTGGTGGCCTTGGTTTTTCCGGAATTACTTTCGTAGCGTGACTATAGGGTAAAGCCTATTGCCTGTCAAGGCTGATGGTGCTGTAAAAAGACCGGGTGGCGGCAAATGTTTTACGACACATCGAAGCTGAAAGAAATGCAGGGGCGGGTTCCAAACCCACCCCTGTGATTGCGATGATTGAGAGGACTGATTCAATTGGCGGGCAGACGGCTGCCGATTATTTTATTGCCGCCTTCAGTGGTTTTCGATACGGTGCCTTAGTGAAAAAGGTCAGGCTGGCCGCCAGTATCATCAGAGCGGCGGAAACCATGTAGGCCACGTCATAAGAGCCACGGAAGGGTGAAATCCGTGGAATCGGAACGGCCCTCGCTAAAATAGAGAACCCCCCCTCCCGACTCGTGGCGACCGGCGTGGTTGTTGCCGCCGGATACCACAACGAATCCATCCTGCAGGGCGCCATCGATACGGCCTCGAAGAACGGCTGGAAAAGGGCGCTCCTGGCATACATGAGGACCATCATGACATTTTATGAGAAGAACGCCGCAGAGGAAAAGGCCGCCCGGATTCGGAAGGTAATTGAATTAATCAAATCGTGAAACACTTCTCTTCTCGATCTGCTTGATCAGATCATTGAAAAGAAATTTATGAAAAGGCAAAAAGGCATACCAGTAAATTTTCCCCCGTAACCCCTCTGGCTGATAATAGGCTGTTATGTGAAGACTCCTGGCGGTTTCCTCCTCTTGAATCCGGAATTCCAGCCAGGCCTTCCCCGGCATTTTCATCTCCGCACGGAGCAGGAGGCGAATATTGCCTTGCATATCTTCCACCCGCCAAAAACCGATTACGTCATTTATTCTGAGCGTGCTTTGACTTTTTCTTCCCCGGGCGGACCCGACTCCCAGCAATATTCTATCTATGATCCCCCGCAACTGCCAGATCCAATTGTGGGAAAACCAGCCCTCCTTTCCGCCGATGGTGCAGATACACCGGAATAACGCGGACGCTTCTTTTTTCGTCCGGAGGCTATAGTTACTCGTATAAATGGGAACATCTTTAAGTTCGTGCATCTTTATGGCCAATTCATGGGCCGGTGGATAGGCATCGGACCAACGGGTATAAATCCGGTCCTGCTCTTCCCGGTTCATGGCGCGGATGATGGCCTCTTTATAGGTCAAGGGTTCAAAGGGGAGGTATTGCCGAATCGTATTGTTCTGGCAGACCACCTCGTTTTTTAGTCCTTCCATCAGGGAGCGCGTAATGGGGGCGGGAATCGGGGTAATGAGACCGCCCACAAAAGAATAAAGGGGAATAAAGGAAATAAATGGGAGAAAAATTCTTTTTTTATTCAACAGCTCTGCCCGGATCTTTAACATTTCGTAATAACTCAAGACATCCTTTCCCCCGATGTCAAAAGACTGGCCTGATGTTTCCAGAATCTCCAATACCCCGACGAGATATTTAATCACATCGCGGATGCCGATGGGCTGACATTTGTTAATTGCCCAGCGGGGAATTGGAATTACGGGGAGGTTTTTTACCAGATGCTGAATAATCTCATAGGAAGCGCTGCCGGAGCCAATGATGATGGCCGCCCGCAGAATCGTCACGGGAACCTTCCCTTTTTTTAATTCCTCCGCCACTTGGATCCGACTTCGCAGGTGAGACGATAGTTTCGAGTGGGTATCGCCCAGCCCCCCTAGGTAAATGATCCGTTTGACGCGGTTTTCTTCCGCTGCTATCCTGAAGTTAACCGCCGCCTGGACATCGGCTGCGGCAAATTCCTTGCTTCCCAACAGTAGGGAATGGATCAGATAATACGCCGTATCTATGCCATTTAAAGCACTTCTAAGCTGATCTAATTGGTGGGCGTCGGCCGCGATAATCTCAACCTCGGGCCATAACTCCTCGTATGCCGGAGAAGGAGCCCTGACCATAACCCTCACCTTATACCCCCGGGCTAACAGTTCTGGGACCAATCGTCCCCCGATATAACCGGTGGCGCCGGTGACCAAAACCTTCCCCATTCCGGCCAAGGGCGTGGAGGGCAAATCATGACAGAAAAGGTTGTTTTCTTCCCGGAACGGAAGGGTGGAGCTGTTATCAGAGAGAATGGCTGACATTTCCAGCACCTCCTTTACCCATCTTTCGGCGTACTTTATAACATCATGATAACAAGCGTAAATAGAAATTATCTGCTGAGGTTAGGACTATTTTGCTGTTGCTTTTATCCGGCGCTTGTACTATCACCCCCCGACGTCCTGTTTTTGGCTGAATAGCTTTCAGTAATGGGGGAATATGTTGGAGAGATTATTCAAGTTAAGCGAAAACAAGACTACCGTAAAGACGGAGATCATTGCCGGGCTGACCGCCTTCATGACCATGGCCTATATCATCTTCGTGAATCCCGCCATTCTCAATTTCGCCGGCATTCCCGATCTGAAGGATCTGGGGCCGGGCTTTGCGCCTACCTTGGCAGCCACCTGCCTGGCTGCGGGTCTGCTTTCGATTGCGATGGGCCTTTTGACGAACTATCCGTTTGCCCTGGCCTCGGGGATGGGACTAAACGCCGTGGTCGCCTTTCAGTTTATCGTTGGCATGAAGCTTCCCTGGCAGGCCGCCATGGGGGTCATCTTCATCCAGGGAGATTCATCACCCTCCTTGTAATTACGGGCCTCCGGGAGTCGGTGATGAACGCCATTCCCCTCTCCCTCAAAAGGGCCATCGGGGTCGGAATCGGGCTTTTCATCCTCGTGTATTTTATCTCCCCGCTCATCACGGAGCTTCTGGCGTGAGGACGACGCCCAGGATAGATTAGGACGAAATTGAAACTTGATCTACTCAAAAACAAGGACCTGGAAGGGGAGATCGATATCTACCTCGACATGATCATCCGCGGTGGGCTGCTTTTCTCTCAGGGGGTAAAGTTTTATCTGGAGGGCCGGGAGGACGAATTCAACACCCGCCTTGATATTCTGGCTAAATTGGAAGGCACGGAGACGTCATCCTCGAAAGTCTGCCGGAACGCCCAGAGTTGTTCGTCTTCATCGCTGCTATCGACCGTGATCTCCGCGATGAGCTGATCCAGATCGGCCAGACCCTGGCCATCGCTGTCGTATTTCTTATTCATTTGTCTCTCCTCCGTTGTCCGCCCCGGTGCGCCTTGACGACTACTTACACCGATAATATCACAAAACTAAAATGAAATAGCCGCTGCGTGGAGGATTTTTTTGAGACCTTCGTCAGGATATATGATGAGCTTTTTTCACGTCAATGCGGATTCTGGCGGCCCTATATCGAGCAAGTGATCTATCGTTACCTCGATGCAGCCTGCCCCGTACCTGATACGGGGGCTACCTGCACAACGGATTTGCCCGCGTGAAGCTTGTCCTCGACCTGATCGGGGATGTAAAGCCTGCTGCCACGAATACCTCCTGGCCTTAGCAACGTCTCCCGGGGAAAACGGCAGAAGGAAGGCAGCGACGACGTCATTCCCTGTATCCTCGAACCACAGGGGGCTGAAATGATATTCCGGCGGAGCTGGGCGCGGCTTATTCAAAAAAATCTACGAGGCTGATCCCTTGATCTGCCCAAAGCTTGTCCCCGCGAAAGCGGGGATGCAATGGCGCCATGCGGATCAGCAGCAGCATGGTTCGACAGGCTCACCATGCACGGTTGCCGCTAGTCCTGAGCCTGTCGAAGGATGGCTGGCAAGAACAAGACCGCCGCCGAAAGCTCACGCCCCGCCAATCAGGGAATACGCCGATGTCGATCTCCAACTGCAAGCACACGCTGATACGATCTACGGCGACCCCGAATACTCGTCGATTATTTCTTGACAATCCGGGGTGAATGAGGTCAGGTTTCCTCGCTGGTTGTGCTGACGCGATAAATGGACGCGCTCTATTGCAACCGTCAAAGGTATCCGATTGAAGCCTGTCCCTCCGACAAGATGGAGTTCGCCCTTTTCGCGAATAGGGGGTGAATCGTTGGCTTTTCCTCCCCGGCAATTCGCTGTTGACAACAAAATGGATATTGATGTAGATTTCATGCGCGTTGCGCTGGTGGAGGCAAAGTCAGCCCTGATGGCCGGAGAGGTGCCGGTGGGCGCCCTGTTGGTCATGGAGGGAGAGATTGTCTCCCGGGCCCACAACCGCCCGATTGCACTGGCCGACCCGTCTGCCCACGCGGAGATCCTGGCGATTCGCGAGGCTGCCGCCCGGAGAGGGAATTACCGACTAACCGGCGCCACCCTTTACGTAACCTTGGAACCCTGCCTGATGTGTACCGGCGCCATCATCCAGGCCAGGATAGATCGTCTGGTTTTTGGCGCGCTGGATCCCAAAGGCGGCGCGGTCCTTTCCCTCTATCAGGTTGGCTCTGAACGGAAGCTGAACCACAGCTTTCAGGTGAGGGGAGGGGTTCTGGAAGAGGAAAGCTCTGGCTTGCTCAAGGCTTTCTTCCGGGAGAGACGAGACAGAAGTTATTAAGATATATTTGATTGCGGAGGGGTACCGAAGCGGCCGTAACGGGATCGACTCGAAATCGATTTGGGGGCCAAAAGTCCTCACGGGGGTTCGAATCCCCCCCTCTCCGCCATATAATACCTGCCAGTTTTTCTAATTTCAATTCTTCTTACCGCAGGCAGCGACTTCGCCTTAAGGCGAGACTCTTCTCGACAGTCTCCTATGGGGGATATAAATGACGGGAATAGATATTGAACCCTCGATAATAAGAGTCATTCTGAGAGACGGCCAGAGTATCAAGATCCGACCGATTACCCCGGTGGACCGCGATAAGCTGAAAGCCTTTTTCTATCGGTTGAGTCCCCTCACGAGATACCTGCGATTCGGGTTCATGAAGAACTATATCAGCGAACGGGAACTTGATTATTTTACGGCAAACAACCCCCCGGATGTTTTTGCCTACGGCGCGCTCAAGGATAAGGGGGAGGACGAGAAGATTGTAGCAATCGGCTGGTGGTTCCTTGCCCCTAATCGCCGAACCGCCGAGATCGCTTTTATTGTTGAGGATAAGATTCAGTTGCGGGGAATCGGTACGGCGCTCCTGGAACATTTGGCTGCGGCCGCGCCAAAATACAGGATCAAACGGTTTGTTGCCCATGTACTGCCGGAAAATACCAAGATGCTCGCTGTATTCGAGGATAGCGGGTTCCAGACGGGCAAGCTGCAGTACGAGGGCACTTATGAGCTGACCTTTGACCTGAGGCAGCAGGATGAGTACTTGAAGCGACAAGCCCAGAGAGAACACATCGCCTGCTCCTCAGGGGTATGCAGAATCCTTTATCCCAAGAGTATTGCCGTTATTGGCGCCTCAACCAACCCGGACACCCCGAGCGGTTTGGTGCTTAAAAACCTTCTTGTCGGCGGTTTCAGCGGTCCCGTTTTTCCCGTAATACCGAAAGATGATTCTGTGGAAGGCATATGTTCTTACCGCAGGGTAGAGCAGGTGCCGGAGGAGGTGGACCTGGCGGTGATCATTCTGCCCGCCGCAGAGGTGTTGGAAGTGATGGACCAATGTGCGAGAAAAGGCGTCTCGGGCGTAGTCATAATCTCCGCAGGGTTTGGCGAGGCCGGTTCCCGGGGCAGGGAGAAGCAGAGAATCCTCCGGGAAAAGGCTCTGGCCTATGGCATCAGAGTGATCGGTCCCAATTCTATCGGCATAATGAACACCGATCCCCGAACATGTCTCAATGCCTCGATTGCCGGTCCCCTGCCGCCCTGTGGTAATGTGAGTATCGGCACCCACAGCGGGGCCCTTGGCATGGTGCTTCTGGACTATCTCAAGAGAAACAATATTGGTATCGCTCACTTTGCCAGCATCGGAAACCGTATCGACATATCCTCAAACGATCTTCTGGAGTTTTGGGAAGATGATGAGCATACCAAGGTGATTCTCCTCTACCTGGAATCATTTGGCAACCCGAGAAAGTTCAGTCGGATCGCACGGCGAATTACCCGGAAGAAACCGATCATTGCCCTCAAGGCGGGGAGGAGCGAGGCGGGAGGAAGGGCGGCATCCTCTCATACGGGAGCGCTCGCCGGTTCCGATATTGCCGTCGATGCGCTTTTCCGGCAAGCCGGCGTTATCAGAGTAAACACCATCGAGGAGATGTTCAACGCCGCAAAGAACCTTTCCCAACAGCCATTGCCTAATGGTCCCCGACTTGCCATTCTCACAAATGCCGGCGGACCCGGGGTACTTGCCGCCGATGCGGCAATCAGTTACGGACTATCCGTTTCGCCCCTTTCAGAGGCAACAAGGAGAAAACTCGCCCAATTTCTTCCAGAGGAAGCTTCGCTGGAAAATCCCGTCGATGTAATGGAAACGGCTACGGGTGAGCTTTTCGGCAAAGCCCTTGCTGCGATCCTTAATGATGAGGCAATTGACGCGATAATCATCATCAATGCCCCTGTCCGACCGCAGTTGGAAGCGGCTTCAGGCATACAAAAAGCGCTGGCCCGCTATAAAGGGGGAAAGACTGTGACTGCCTGTTTCATGATGTCCGGGAGTGACAAAATGGAGCTTCGTACCGCCTCAAATAACCTCGTTCCGATATATGTATTCCCGGAAGAGGCGGTGCAGGCACTGTTTCACGCCTATACTTACTCCCGGTACCGGACACTCGAAGAGGGGGAGGTGCCGGCATTTTCCGAAGTGGATGAGGAAAAAACAAGAAAGTACCGGGAATCTCCTGAAGTACATACCGTTGGAGGTTGGCTTCCTCCGGAAAACACACTCGGGTTACTTAAAGAATATGGCATTCCGGCGGTGGAAACAAAAGCGGCATACAGCGCCGAAGAGGCAGTAAAGGCAGCACGGGAGATCGGGTTCCCGGTGGTCATGAAGCTCCGTTCACCTGTTGTCACGCCCGATACCAACAGGGCGCTGATCGGGCTCCAGAGCGAAGATGAGGTGATCCTTGGTTACAAAGAGCTGGAGTCTCGCCGTGACAGGATCGGTCTCGGGAAGGTAATCGACGGCGTTATTTTGCAACCGCTGGTCAAAGGTGGACAGGAGGTTATTCTGGGCATGTCCCTGGACCCTGTTTTCGGTCCTATCGTGATGGTCGGCCTCGGCAGTATCCATGTGAAACTGATGAAAGATGTGGCCTTCTCTCTCCATCCCCTCCGAGACAGGGACCCGGATTATATGCTCTCCCAGCTCAAAGGACTACCTCTGCTTGAGGGTTGGCAAGGCAGTCCGCCAAGAGATATTAACGCGCTCAAGGAAGCACTTCTGCGATTCTCCGCTCTCTTGGAGGATATCCCTGAGATCAGAGCAGTAGAAATAAATCCGCTCATGGTCTTCAACCGGGATATGGGCGCTTTGGCGGTGGACGCCCGGATTCTAATGGCTTAAAGGCGTAAGGCGTAAGGCGTAAGGTAAAGGCCTTATGCCATAAGCCCTGCGCCTTAAGCCATAAAAAATAATAAAGGAGGACAAGCGATGGGAAGGTATGCGGAGGTATTTGAGCGAAGTATCAGTGACCCCAACGGCTTTTGGGCGGAAGCGGCAGAGGCTGTTTCGTGGTATAAAAAATTCGATAAAGTGTTGGATGATTCCAATCCGCCTTTTTACCGCTGGTTTACCGGCGGCGAACTCAATACCTGCTACAATGCCCTTGACCGTCACGTTGAAGGGGGCAGAGCGGAGCAGGTTGCGCTCATCTATGACAGCCCGGTTACCGCACAGGTCCAGAAGTTTACCTACAAGGAAATGCTCGATATCGTGTCCAGATTTGCGGGGGTTCTCCAGGGTCTGAGTGTCGCTAAAGGCGATACGGTAATTATCTACATGCCCATGGTGCCACAGGTGGTGGTGGCCATGCTGGCCTGTGCCCGTTTGGGGGCGATTCATTCCGTGGTGTTCGGCGGATTTGCCCCCCATGAACTCGCGATTCGCATTGACGATGCCAAGCCTAAGGTTATTGTCTCGGCATCCTGCGGCTTCGAGATGAAGAAGATTATCGAATACAAGCCCATGTTGGACAAGGCCATCGAGCTTGCCTCGCACAAACCGCGGAAGTGCGTAATCCTGCAAAGACCGCAGGTGAAGGTGGAACTCAAAGAAGGTCTCGACCTGGACTGGGACGAAATGATGGCTACGGCAGAGCCCGCGGATTGCGTGGCGGTGAAGGCCACCGATCCGCTCTATATTCTCTATACCTCCGGCACCACGGGAATACCCAAGGGCATTGTCCGGGATAATGGCGGGCACGCCGTGGCGCTGCGCTGGAGCATGGAAAACATCTATGATGTAAAGCCCGGCGAGGTGTACTGGTCCGCCTCCGATGTGGGCTGGGTAGTGGGACATTCTTATATTGTTTACGCCCCTCTGCTGACAGGATGCACCACGGTGCTGTACGAAGGGAAGCCCGTGGGGACCCCCGATCCGGGCGCGTTCTGGCGTGTAATCTCAGAGCATGGCGTTAAGGTCCTCTTTACCGCTCCCACGGCGTTTCGGGCGATAAAGAGGGATGATCCCCGGGGCGAATACGTAAAGAAATACGATCTTTCCTGCTTCAAATACCTTTTCCTGGCCGGGGAGAGACTTGATCCGGACACCTATCACTGGGCCTGTAACCTGCTCGACAGGCCAGTCATCGATCACTGGTGGCAGACCGAGACAGGTTGGCCAATCACGGCCAACTGTATGGGAATAGAGTCATTCCCCGTTAAAGCCGGCTCATCGACAAAGCCCGCGCCGGGATATGATGTCCGCATTCTGGATAACAACGGCAACGAATTGGAACCGAAAGGGGAGGGGCTCGTCGCGGTGAAACTTCCCCTGCCGCCGGGAACCATGACCTCCTTATGGAATGCCGAGGAGAGATTTTTACGCTCTTATATGAATGTGCTGCCCGGCTATTACTTCTCGGCAGACGGCGGTTTCCGGGATGAAGATGGTTACATATTTGTTATGGGAAGGGTAGATGATGTGATCAACGTGGCCGGTCACCGGCTTTCCACGGGCGAAATGGAAGAGATAATCGCCACCCATCCCGACGTCGCCGAATGCGCCGTTATCGGCGCCGCTGATTATCTCAAGGGGCAATTGCCGATAGGATTTGCCGTCCTGAAAACAAATGTCGTCCGTGATCACTGCGAGGTGGTAAAAGAGCTTGCCCGCATGGTCCGGGATCAGATCGGCCCGATTGCCTGTTACAAAGATACCGCCGTGGTGCCAAGACTTCCTAAAACACGGTCCGGCAAGATACTCAGGGGCACGATGAGAAAGATGGCGGACGGAGAAGAGTATGTCGCCCCCTCTACTATCGATGACCCGGTCATTCTCGACGAAATAGCGGCTGCCATGAAGAACATGGGTTATCCTAAAACAGGCTGAAGGCTGAAGGTTGTTAGGCTAAAAGACTACAGCCTAACTCACGAGGTGGAAATGAATATCAAAGAGTCATTGCCGTTTCTCTTTTTGGTGGGATTGCTGCTCTTTAACTGGCCTTTTCTCGAAATCTTCCAGCGGTCGCTGCCATACTATCTTTTTGGCGCCTGGTTCATGATTATCATGGTCATTGGTCTTTTTGCCTCGAGGAAGAAAGACTAGAATGTTTCCGGGCTGGCTGATATTTTTCTTCCTTCTGGGCTATCTCACCCTTCTTTTCCTGCTGGCGCATTACGCGGAGAGAAGGGAGAGGGCCGGCAGGAGCATTGTCAATAATCCTTACATCTATTCCCTCTCCCTGGCTGTTTACTGCACGGCCTGGACCTTCTACGGGAGCGTGGGCAAGGCGGCGACAAGCGGTCTTATTTTTCTGACCATATACCTGGGGCCTACGCTAATGGCCGTCCTGTGGCCGTTCTTCCTGAAAAAGGTCATCAGGATAGCAAAGGCGAACAATATTACCACCCTGTCGGATTTTATCGGCTTTCGCTACGGGAAATCTCTTTTTCTTTCCGCGCTCTTTACCGTGGTTACCGTAATCGGGATTATCCCCTATATCGGCCTGCAGATAAAGGCGATTATCCATACCATGACCATCATCTCCGGTGAAATGGCGGGGAGCGCGGCCGCAAGCCTGCTCATCACCGCCCTTTTGGGGGTATTTGCCGTGATCTTCGGAGCCAGGCGCCTCGATGCATCCGAGAGACACAGCGGCCTGGTCTTCGCGATTGCCTTTGAATCCATCGTTAAAATGGTCGCTTTTGTCCTTGTCGGGGTCTTTGTGACCTATGGGCTCTTCGACGGGTTCACTGACATCTTTGGCAGGATAAGAAATTCCGAATACTCAAACCTGTTCCTGTTCGGATCGGAGCCGGAAACGGCCTATTCAGAGTGGTTTGCCCTTCTTGTCCTTTCCATGCTGGCCATCGTGCTTTTACCCCGTCAATTCCAGGTGGCCGTGGTGGAGAATTACGATGAGGCTCACGTAAACAAGGCGGCCTGGCTCTTCCCTCTCTACCTCTTCCTGATAAATATCTTCGTACTGCCGATTGCCTTCGGCGGCCTTCTCTCCGAAGGGACTGCGGAGGGGGCGGATTACTTTGTCCTCACCCTGCCTTTTAACTACGTACAGGAGAACCTGTCGCTCGTTGCCTTTATCGGCGGTTTTTCCGCCACCACGGCCATGGTTATCGTCGAATCGCTGGCCCTCAGTACGATGGTGATGAACAGCTTAATCACGCCCGCCCTGATAAGATTTCATGAGCTGGAGAGATTTCCCGCCCTGTTACTGAATATGAAGAGGCTGGTTATCCTGGGAGTGGTGTACCTGGGCTACATCTTTGCCACCACAATCGGTGAATATTATGGTCTGGTGGAGATAGGACTCAAGTCATTTGAACTCGTTGCCCTCTTTGCGCCGGCCTTCATTCTCGGCCTCTACTGGAAGAGGGGGACCAAGGCAGGGGCAGCGGCCGGGCTCATCGCGGGTTTCATGGTGTGGTTCTACACCCTGATCCTGCCTGATTTGCTCCGGGCTGGCGTAATAGACAGTTCAGGTCTGATAGGGTGGATGACGGCCTCGGAGATGTTTAATCCCCGCAGCCTCTTCGGCATTAAGGGGTTAGGTACATGGGGACATCCACTCTTCTGGGGCATGCTTTTTAACCTTTTGCTCTTTGTCGGGATTTCCATATTTACCAAGCAGTCGAAGGAAGATGAGATTCAGGCGCTCATATTCGTGGATTCCTACCAGACGGTTAAGCATCCCACCAGAGGAAGCTCATACAATGCCGCCGATATCGAACATGTCCTGGCCCTGTATCTGGGTGCGGTAGATGCCGGGGAGGCGATCAATCAGTTTCTGTCCAGGAAGAAAAAACAGCGGGACGAACTGGGTCAGAAAGAACTATTTGAACTCCGGAACGAGGCGGAGAGGGTGCTGGCGGGTGTGATGGGATCTTCCATCGCCGCTCTTATCTTTGAGGATAAACTGGTCCTGACGGAACAGGAGCGGGATGATCTCTCCGAGACGATAAAGGATATTACAGAGAATCTGCGGCTCTCCAGGCGGCAACTGGCGGAGGCAAACAGGGAACTCTCCTATCTGGAGGAATTCAGCGAAAATATTATTGAAAGCGCCCCGATCGGCATCACTACGGTGGATGGATTTCTGAGAATCAAGTATTGGAACAGGGAGATGGAGGCGATCACGGGGTTTAAAAAGTCGGAGGCAGTCAACAGAGCGATAACGCATCTTCTGGGCTGGATAGGAAGAGAACTGTTTGGCCAGGCCGGGGAGAAGGAAAAGATCGTGCAAACCCCTGCCTTTCAGTCGTTCAAGATAAATATCAGCCCCTTTAAAGACCCATCCGGGGGATTTGTGGTCATCATAGAGGATATCACCGAGAAGAAAATTATGGCCGAGCAGCTCTTGGAGGCATCCAAGCTCGCCAGCATCGGCAGATTGACCGCCGGCATCTCCCATGAGATCGGGAACCCCTTGGCGTCCATCTCATCCTTGGTCCAGGAGATAAGATCCCTGAAAATGAACTCGGGAGAAGAGATAGATTTTACAAAAGATTCATTAAAGGTGGTAAACACCCATATCGAAAGGATCGTCAATATCGTCCGGAACCTCGGGGACTTTGCCCGCACCTCGGCCACGGAGAAGACGGCTTCCATCCTCGCGGAGATCCTTGACAAGACTATCAATCTGGTGAGATACGACAAGAGATTCAAAAATATCGCGTTCTCAACCTCGCTTTCGGACGATATCCCCCAATTAATGCTGAACAAGGACAAGATGCTGCAGGTATTTTTAAATCTGGTCATCAATGCCCTGGATGCCATGCCTGAGGGGGGCCGTCTGAATATTGCCATGAGAAGGGTAGAGTCGGCGGTGGAAGTTTCCTTCTCCGATTCGGGGGTGGGTATCGATGAGACGCTGCTGGACAGGATATTCGACCCCTTCTTCTCCACCAAGACCCAAGGGAAGGGCACGGGCCTGGGGCTCAGCATCTGTTACGGTATCATCAGGGAGCATAACGGAACGATTACAGTAAAGAGCAGGCAGGGGGAGGGCGCGACCTTTCTGATAAAACTGCCGATTGAGAAGGTGTAGGGCGTAGGGCGTAGGGCGTAGGGCGTAAGGTTTGAGGCCTTAAGCCTTATGCCCAAAAAAAAGGAGACTGCCATGGCGGAAAGACTGCTTATAGTGGAAGATGAAGAGACCCTTTGTGAATCCCTGAAAAGGGTGCTGACCAGGGAAGGCTACGAGGTGAGCAGCGCCGCAAGCGTGGAGGCGGCCATCCTGGCCATGGACGAGGGCTATTACGACCTGATTTTGACCGACATTATTCTGCCAGGAATAACCGGATTGGAATTATTGAAACGGATAAAGGAGAAATCTCCCGAACAGTGCGTGGTAATCATGACGGCCTACGCCTCCCTGGAGACCGCAATCGATGCCTTGAGAAACGGCGCTTACGATTATATCGTAAAACCCATCGTACACGAGGAGATAAAGGTCGTGGTAAAGAACGCGCTAAATCAGAGCGCCCTCCAGGAGGATAACTTTCGTCTCCGAAGCCAGTTGGAGAAGGAGTACGCCCCCTCCAGGCTCGTGGCTGAAAGCGCGGCGATGAAGAAGATCATAAGCCAGGTCAGGGAAATAGCCAACACAGATAAAGCGGTGCTTTTGCTGGGCGAAAGGGGGACAGGGAAGGAGCTGATCGCGCGGGCAATTCACTTTTACAGCAGCCGGGCCGATAAGCCGTTTATCCCCGTTGCTCTCCAGTTGATTCCTCCGGAGCTCATTGAATCTAAATTATTTGGAAGTATTAAAGGTTTTGTGACGAATGGCGCCGTTTCAAAAAAGGGCATCTTGGGAGAGGCCGGTCGCGGCACCCTTTTCCTCCGCGGGGTTGGCTGCCTGAATGCAGGACTTCAGGCCAGGCTTCTCAAGGCCATTCAAGACCGGAAGATTATTCCCCTGGAGGGAACTCAAGGGGTCAGTTTTCACAGTAATTTTATTTGTGCGTCAACCGCCGATGCCGGGAATTCGGCAAAGGAGGTGCAATTCCTGGCAGATTTAGCCGGAAGGGTTGACACGGCGTCCATCATCCTGCCGCCGCTCCGGGAACGAAAGGAAGATATCGCGCCGCTCTCGGATCATTTCATTCGTAGATATTCAGGCGACTTGTGTAAAACCGTAACAGGATTCGACAATGAGGCCAGGGACCTGCTTGTCCGATACGGCTGGCCCGGCAATGTGCGGGAACTCCAGAATATTATCGAACGGGCGGTGCTTTTGCTTGATGATCAGGTCATCCGGACAGAGCATCTGCCGGGACTAATTAGGGGACAGGCGTAAGGCGTAAGGGACTCCAGTCCTTCAGCCTTCAGCCTTCAGCCTTATACTCATATGATCCTTGAAGACACAATAAAATTCCTGAAAGAAAGCCCGCCCTTTCACCTGTTGGACGGGGCGGCCCTCAAGGGCATTGCCGGGAGCCTGTCCATGCAGTTCTACCCCCGGGACACCGTCATCCTCAATCAAGGCGGTCCGCCTGCCGAAGCAATATGGATTATAAAAAAGGGGGGAGTGAAGGCCCTCATGAAATCCGAACAGGGCGAGGAGGCGATCATAGATTACCTCGGGGTCGGGGACAACTTCGGCTTCCTCTCGCTTATCGGGAAAGAACGACAGCGGACAACAGTTATTGCCATCGATGATACTATCTGTTACATCCTGAGCAGGGGAAAGGTGCTGAATCTTATTGAATCAAACCCGCAATTTGCGGAATATTTTCTGTCCTATCTCTCGCGCTATGTGGAACGGGTGTATCGGGAAATGCACGCAAAAAGCCTGCTCTACAGCAGCGCGGACAGCCTCCTCTATACGACCAGGGCAGGCGATATGGCCCGGGAAATTGTCGCTGCCCCGGAAGATACAACCATCCAGGAAGCGGCCGGGATTATGGCCAGGAATAAGGTCGGTTCACTAATAATCTTCGACAGGAGAAATCTTCCCGCCGGCATTGTCACGGACCAGGATCTGAGAGAAAAGGTGATCGCCAAGGGCCGGGACATCTCCGAGCCCGTCAGGAACATCATGACCATTTCCCTGGTGCGGATTGACGCGGAGGATACCTGTTTTGAAGCCGTACTGAAAATGATTAAATACAACATCCACCACCTGCTCATCATCAAGGAAGGTTCATTGCACGGCATTATGACCAATCATGACCTCATGCTGCTTCAGGGCGCCTCTCCCTTGTCCCTGGCAAAAAATATTGAGAATCAGCAGACCATCGAGGGTCTTGTCGCCGCGTCGGGCAGGATACACAACCTGGTGGGATTGCTTCTTAAAGGCGGCGCCAGCGCCGGCGGTATTTTGACCGTGGTAACAGAAATTAACGACAGGCTCATCAGAAAGGCGCTGGAAATTGCGGAAAGGCAATACGGACAGCCGCCTGTCCCCTACTGCTGGATTGTCTTTGGCAGCGAAGGACGTAAAGAGCAGCTTTTCAAAACAGATCAGGACAACGCCATCATCTACCAGGACCCAGCGACCATTGAAGAGGAAGACGAGGCAAAGAGGTATTTTGCAAGCCTTGCTCTGTTGGTGAGGGACAGTCTTGTTAAGGTCGGCTATCCGCTTTGTTCGTCCGATTATATGGCCGGCAATCCCCATTGGCGCCAGCCTCTTAGCGTCTGGAAAGGATATTTCTCCGACTGGATAACCGACCCGTCGCCGGAAGTGGTCGCCAGATCCCTGACCTTTTTTGATTTCAGGCCGGTCTATGGAAAATTCGCCCTCGCGGACGCCCTCAGAGAATCATTGATTTTCAATCTCCAAAGGACCGATTTTCTCCGGCGCATGGCCGGCATCGTCTTAAGAAATAAGCCCCCGATCGGTTTTTTCAAGTCCGTGATGGTGGAAAAAAACGGAGAGCGCCGGGATAAGTTCGACCTGAAACATCAAGGAACCATCCCCATCGTAGATATGATACGGCTCTTAGCCCTTGATGGAGGCATAAAGAAGACCTCTACCATCGGAAGGATAAATGCCTTAAAGATCAGGGACAATTTTATCAAAGAGAATGCCGATGAACTTGTCCATGCCTACGAATTCCTGATGCTGCTGCGTATCCATCACCAGCTCGAGCAGATAACCGCCGGGGCGAAGCCGGATAATTCCATCAATCCCGACAATCTCAGTTCACTGGAAAGGAAGACCATAAAAGAGGCATTAGGTCTGATAACACGTCTCCAGGACGTGATAGCCGAAAAATGGCGTAAGGCGTAAGGCGTAAGGCGTAAGGCGTAAGGCTGAGGGTTTGATGCCCTAGCAATAGTGACGAGGGATGGCAATGCCGGAAAGATTATTAATCGTGGAGGACGAAGAGACCCTTTGCGAATCACTGAAACGCGTATTTGTGAAGGATGGTTACGCCGTGGACGCGGTAAACGATGCCGAATCCGCCCTTAAAGGGCTGAAGGGGAAGATTTATGATCTCATAATCACGGATATAATCCTTCCCGGAGTCAACGGCATCGAACTTTTGAAAAGGTATAAGGAGCATAACCCCGATCAGGTAATAATCATCATCACGGCCAACGCCTCGCTGGAGACGGCAATTGAAGCGCTCAGGGCCGGCGCCTACCACTACGTAACGAAGCCCATCATCCATGAGGAGATTAAAATAATAGTCCGGAATGCCCTGCGGGAGAGATCCCTGAAGACGGAAAACATTCTCCTTAAAAGGCAATTGGAGGAAAGGTGTAACTTTGAGAGGATAGCGGGGGTAAGCCCGGCGATTCATTCGCTGATAAACGAGGTAAAAAAGGTCGCAAACGCCAGGAGTTCTGTCCTGCTGCTCGGCGAGACAGGCACAGGCAAAGAGTTGTTTTCCCGGGCAATCCATGCCAATAGCGACAGAGCGGACAAACCGTTCATCCCTGTAAACTGCAGCGCCATCCCGGAAAACCTCCTCGAGGCCGAGTTGTTCGGCTTTGCCAAGGGGGCATTTACCGGGGCGGTGAGCGCCAAGAGGGGGCTCTTTGAAGTGGCAGACGGAGGGACCTTTTTTCTGGACGAGATTGGCGATTTGAGTCTCCCCCTCCAGGCGAAGCTGCTCCGTTTTCTCGATGATCATGAGATACGACCCTTGGGCGGAGTGCATACCAGGAGGGTGGACGTAAGGCTGATTACGGCCACGAACAAGGACATTGAACGGGCGGTCAAAGAGGGAACCTTCCGGGAGGATCTCTTCTACCGGATCAATGTGGTGACGATCAAGATACCGCCTTTGCGGGAAAGGAAGGACGATATTGTCATCCTGGTAAAACATTTCATGGAGAGATATTCAAACGAGATGGGAAAGCCCTTAAGGATCATCGATGATCGGGCTTTAGCGCTCCTCCTGGACTATCGCTGGCCCGGCAATGTAAGGGAGCTGCAAAATGTGATAGAAAGGGCTGTTCTGGTAACGGACTCCCCGGCCATCTTCCCCGAACACCTCCCTGAGGGGATCAGAGCCGGCGCCCTTCTTACAACGGAATCCCTTGACGCCGCCCTTTCCATAGAAGATTACACAAAGAAGTTTATTCTGATGCATCAGTCAAACTGCAGCGAGCAGAAGATAGCTCAGATGCTGGGCATTACCAGGAAGGCCCTCTGGGAAAAAAGAAAAAAATGGGGCCTGAAAAGGGCATGATGTTACAATTATACCCAATAACGCGACATGACATTACCAATAGTAACATTAACGCCCTCGTAAAAAGTTACCAGCTCCCCATAAACGACTTTTTCCGGGGTCGCTTTCCCCTTCGGCAAGTCGAGAAAGTCGATTGTAAGGAAACTCAGGCGGTCGTTTTTTCACGCTCGCAAAAATATCTGGAACGCCTGACTTTTTACGAGGGCGTCAACCTTGACAGGCGATAGAATACACACTTATCCCCCCTCCCCCTGTCCTCATGTAACTAATAGTTACGTAGTCTTCCGTTGGACTCCTCTGGGCAAAGGACTGAGAAGGCGCTGTCTGTGCTTGCAATACGCTTATATCATGGGATAATAGCAATTATTACCCTATCCGCGGGGCATCAGGCATGTTGTTTGCGTGACTATTAAAGAAAAGGAAAGGCAAAGGTCAATGGTCCATGATTGCCTTTGGATTCTAACGAGTGTCATCGGCCTGACGTTCCCGCTAACTTTGGTTCCTGCTGTACCGATTCCCCGCTCTCTCTCTCCCTGCGTTCCTCCGGGATAGGTATTGCCGTGGCGGCTTTCTGACCGCTACCCGATTCTGAATGACGGAAATACGGAAATAACCAAAAAGGTCACACGAGAGGGGAAAACCTTTGCCAGAGGCCGCACTGGCGGTTTTCCTTCCCATCAACCAAAACCAAATTTGAGAGGAGGAAGGCATGATTAAACTTACCGAAAAGCATCATGAGTATTGGCGCAAGAACCTCATCGTCACGGCGATTCTGATGGCGGTCTGGTTCTTCGTCACCTACGTCCCGTCATGGTTTGCAAGAGGCCTTAACGAGATCACTTTCTTCGGTTGGCCGGTTGCCTTCTACATGGCGGCGCAGGGCGCCCTGATCTTCTACCTCGCGATCATATGGTACTACGGGCACTACATGAATAAACTTGACGCCAAATACGACGTCCGAGAAGCAGAGGAGGACTAAGATGAGCAATGAAGCGGGCTTCAGCCAAAGGGCATTCAACGAGCAGCTTAAACGCTATTACTGGTTATACACCGGCGGCTTTGCCGCCTTCGTCATCATTCTCGCCATTGCCGAGCAGCTCGGCCTGGGGCGCAGGACGATCGGCTTGGCCTTCCTGTTGGGGACGATCGGCCTCTACGCCATGATCGGCATCCTGAGCCGCACGATGCAGGTTGCCGAGTATTACGTCGCGGGCCGCCGTGTGCCGGCCTTCTTCAACGGCATGGCGACCGCCTCCGACTGGATGAGCGCGGCCTCCTTCATCGCCATGGCCGGAACGCTCTATCTGTTAGGCTACGACGGGCTGGCGTTCATCATGGGCTGGACCGGCGGCTACGTGCTGGTGGCGGTGTTTCTCGCCCCTTACCTGCGCAAGTTCGGCCAGTTCACCGTTTCGGACTTCCTCGGCGCCCGCTATGGCAACGTGGCCCGGTCAATCGGCATCGCGAGTACGATCCTGGTCGGGTTCGTTTATGTCATCGCGCAGATCTACGGCGTGGGCCTGATTACCAGCCGCTTCACCGGGCTCCCCTTCGGTATCGGAGTGTTCGTTGGTCTGTCCGGGATCCTGCTCTGTTCCTTCCTCGGCGGCATGCGCGCGGTGACCTGGACGCAGGTGGCGCAGTACATCATTCTCATCATCGCCTACCTCATCCCGGTGATTTGGCTGGGCATCAAGCACACCGGCATTCCGATCCCGCAGATCGCCTATGGCCCGGCGATGCAGAGAATAGCCGAAATGGAAAAGAAGATCTTGGCCGACCCCGGGGAACTGGAGGTGCGCAAGATATTCAAGGACCGGGCCGACGCGGCGGTTACTGCGCTGAAGGACCCGGACAAGGCCTACGCGGAAGGCAAAACCGGGCTTGAGAAACGGGTCGCCGACCTGAAGGCCGCCAAGGCGCCGGCCGATCAGGTGAACGCGGCGGAAAAAACACTTGCCGATTACCCGCCGGATGTCGCCGCGGCTGTGAAGAAGTGGACCGCGGACAGGGGCCTGGCGGGGCGCGCCGCTCCACCGAGGCTGCATAGCGAGGCCTTCCCCGGCAAGGATGAAAAGGCGCGCGACCTCGCGCGACGCAACTTCCTCGGCATCGTGTTTTGCATGATGCTCGGAACGGCGGCGCTGCCGCACATCCTGATGCGCTACTACACCACGCCCAGCGTGCGGGAGGCCCGGAAGTCGGTGTTCTGGTCGCTGTTTTTCATCTGCCTGCTGTACTTCTCGGCGCCCGTCCTGGCGATTCTGGTCAAACTCGATGTGTACTCCAACCTGGTCGGCATCGCGCATGCCGACATCCCCGCCTGGTTCCTTGCGTGGCGGGCCGTGGACCCGGCGCTCCTCAGCATTGTTGACGCCAACAAGGACGGGATCGTGCAGCTTGCCGAGATGTCGATCGGTGGCGATCTCATCGTATTGATGGCGCCGGAGATGGCGGGGTTGCCGTACGTGGTTTCCGGTCTGGTTGCGGCAGGCGGCCTCGCGGCGGCGCTCTCCACCGCCGACGGACTGCTGCTCACCATCTCCAACGCGCTGGGGCACGACCTCTACTACAAGATGATCGACCCGAACGCCTCAACCTTGCGCCGCCTGTGGGTGGCAAGAACTCTGCTGCTGGGTGTGGCCGTTTTTGCCGCCTGGGTCACCTCGTACAAGCCCGGAGACATCTTGTTCCTGGTGGGGGCTGCGTTCTCGCTGGCCCTCTCGGCGTTCTTCCCGGCGCTGGTGGTGGGTATTTTCTGGAAACGCGCCAACAAGTACGGGGCGGTTGCCGGTATGCTGGGGGGGCTCGGCGTGTGCGTCTATTACATGCTCACGACCTATCCCTGGCTGCGCGCTGTCTTCAACATCACCGCGCCGGTTGCCGATTACACGTGGTTCGGGATGGCGCCGATTTCGGCCGGAGTGTTCGGGTTTCCCGTTGGCATGAGTCTGATGATCATCGTCAGCCTGCTGACACCCGCTCCCGACCAGGAAACGCAGGAACTGGTCGAGCACGTGCGCTACCCGGCACTGGCGGGCGACATCGACACCCGCGGGGCCTGATCGCCTAAGTCGCAGCAACCAAAAAAAGGCCCGCGCGAGCGGGCCTTTTTGCGTGCGCCGGGGCGGAGCGTTTTTAGACGACCAGATCCTTCACCAGGTGCGCGAGATCGCCGCGGCCGGAATCGACAATCAGCCGGCGGCACATTTTGGGATCGAAGCGGTGCAGGTGCCGCACGACTTCCGTAACCCTGTCCTCATTGTGCAGGGTGTGGTGGGCCATGCCGAGGTTGTACCAGGCATGGGGGTTCATGGGCTGCAGCAGAGCCGCCTCCTCCAGGGCCAGGGCCGCCTCCTTGTGCCTCCGCAGCGCGGCGTAGGCCAACCCCAGGCCATACCAGGCCCGGTCAAGTTTGGGATTAAGCCGGACCGCCTCCTGAAATGCATCAATTGCCCCGGCGCGGTCGCCCTGCTTTTCGCAGACAAAGCCCAGGTTGAACAAAGCGCTTGCGTCATCTGGTTTGATTAGCAGGGCTTTCCGGAAATACACTTCCGCCTCGCCGAATTGCATGCGCGAGGCGTAGATAAAGGCGATACAGCTCGCGGCACGGGAGAAAGCGGGGTTGCACTTGAGGGCCAGGCGATACTCTTCGATGGCCCGGCCCGGTTTTTTCAGGAGCAGAAAAAGCCGGCCCCGGCAGTAATGCTGCCATTGCTTATAATTCATTGGCGTTTCTCCTTTAAATATGTCATTGCGGCGGAACCACTGTAGGCTGAAGGCTGAAGGAGGAGAATTTTCATGGATTCTTTTGAGTTAACCTTAATCCGCATTTTGCGGGCTTTAATCGAAGTCGCCCTGTTCACCATGCTGGGACAGGGCCTGCTGCATTTCCTGGCCGGAGAATCCCGTGACAGGAACTTCGTTTATCAATTATTCAAGGTGATAACAAGCCCGGTCATCAGGGCCGTCCGCGCCCTCACCCCCCGCGCCATCCTCGACCGGCACATCGGCCTGATGAGCTTTTTCCTGCTTTTTTGGCTCTGGCTGATGCTGGCGGTGGCAAAGCGCTATTTGTCGTGACGGCTGGCGTAAGGCGTAAGGCCTAGCCCCTGGCCCCTACGCCTTGCCTATCCTCAAAAGCTCTTTAAGCGTTCTCACCCCCAGTCCCGGCAGGGCGGATAAGAACCGCTGGAAGAGCTGCGCGGCGATAAAGGCGTCACCAAGGGCGTTATGCCCATCGCTCACCGGTATCCCGTACTCCCTGGCCAGGGTGAAAATATCCATTTTTTCCGGTCTGTCTGTGTAATGTTTACTGAAACTCCCGTTATTTGCCTTTATCCATTCGTATATCCGGGCGGTGTCAATCCCGGGATTGGGGAGGGCAGTTCCGTAAACTTTCTTCGTGGCGCTGTTAAGGAAAGCCAAATCGAGGGAGATAAAATGACCGACGATTATCTCCCCGCCGCAGAAATCAAGGAACTCTGCCAGTACCTTTTCTATCCCCGGTTGTTCGGTCAGCTCTGAAGGGGTGATCCCGTGGATAACCACGTTTTCCCGGGTCATCTCCCCGGTATGACCGACCAGTCGGTAGAAGCTGTTTCCAAGTTCTATCCTGCCGCCCGTCATTTTTACGGCGCCAATCGAGATAATGGAATCCTTTTTCAGATCCAGCCCGGTCAGTTCCGTATCGACCACGACATATTTCGCCTCCTCCAAGGCGGAACAAGCATCACCCTTTCCGGCGAGAAACGCCGCGATCTTTTGTCTGTAGATGGCCAATTGCCTTATCACCGCGCAGTAAACCCCTGTTTGTATTCTTCTACGATAAAGTCCTGAATCAGGGAAATCAGTTTGAGAGATTCATGCAGGGTGCCTCGCTCCAGGATGCTGAGACTCTCCGGGTTGATATAATTATCCGGTTCCTGATCAGACTCTATCTGTTCCAGTTGATGCCTGATGCGCAGCGACATGAGAAATTCAAAGGCCTGCTCTATCTCCTCGCAGTACTGTTCGACCAGATTGTGCGTATCCTTTAATTCCCTTAGCCTTTCCATCGTCGAGGTGCTGCTGAGGCCCTTTTCGAGGGCAAAAAGCCGTAAGGTGCCGGCAAACAGGCCGATGCCCGCCTCCTTAAGATTCAGTTTCCCCTTGTGCAGGCCCTTCTTTCCGACGGCGATGCCTCCCCAGAAACCAAGGGGCGGTCTCTGCATGGTTATAACCTCGGCCATCTTTGCGAGGAATAGTTTCTTGTTTCTAATAGCCTGACCGATATAGGACCTTAGCGCCTCCGCCAGGGCGGTATTGCCGTTCATGGGCCTGAAATCATAGAAGATAAGGGAGGAGAGGATGGCCTCCGGGGTGGGCTCGTTAATCCACCGGAAGAAATATTCCCTCCAGACCTTCAGCGGCTGACACCACAGGGGATTGCTGGCCATGTAATTCCCCGGACAGGGCGGGAATCCGCATTTTATGAGCGCCTCCCTCATCCGGAGGGCGAATGCCCCGAAATAATTTACCGCGCGCGCCGCGTCTTCCGGCGTCTTTGGATCATCGTAGATAATCGCATTGTCCTGGTCCGTCTTAAAGGTCTGTTCTCTTCTGCCCTCGCTGCCGAACACGATCCAGCAATAGTCGAGGGGGGGAGGACCGAGCCCCCTTTCTGTTATTTCCAGGAGTTTTTTAAGGAGTCGGTCGTTTATCTCGGTGATTATCCTGACGATGTTGCGTGCCTTACTGCCCTCTTTTATAAGCAAATCTACTATTCTGTTGATCTTTCCCGCCGCCGGGATCAACCCCTCTACGGATTCGTGCCTCTCTATTTCCCTGACGATAGACAGCGGGAATATCCCCTGAAGCATCATCAGATCGTGGTTCGTCACGATTCCCTTCAGTTCCCCCTGGTCCACCACAAGGAGGTGATGGATATTGAACTGAATCATTTTGAGCAGCGCCTCGAAAACATAATCGCTCGTTTCCGTCTTGATGAGAGCGCTGCTCATGATGCTGCCCACCCGATCCTGCACACTTCTATCCCTGGCCACTACCCGGTCCCTCAGATCCTTGTCCGTGACTATTCCAACCGGGGCGTTGTCCAGGGGATCCAGGAGGATAATGGAGCTTATTTTGTTTCTGGACATTATTTCTGCCGCTTCCCTGATGGTGGCCTCTCTGGAGGCAGTCACGACCCGCCCGGTTATCAGCTCACTGAGGTGCGTGGTGAAGAGGACCTTGTTCCCACCGCTGTAAAGCAGGCTTTTATCATCCATTTCGCTATCGGCCTTGTCTATCGTGATTTCTCCCCATTCACACCTCCGCCGCGAAGACAAGCCGCTGGCGGGATGTTCATGGTGGGATGGCTAACATAAAATTACACTTAATGGTTGACATTTAAGATAGAAAGTCTATGAAGTCAAGTCAAAGAGTAAAAAACTTGACCACGCCAGATTTCTTATGTCAGAGGGTACATTCCCATCCCGCAACATTATGTTCTTTGTTTATCCGTTGAATAGCGGTCCATCCTAGTAATTTTAACAGAACCTATTATAGAAGGAGGCAGAGCAAAATGACAGTCACTAAAGGCATTGACGTCTTGTTAGAGGAGACAAGGTTGTTCCCGCCGGCAAAAGAATCCTCTTCCCGGGCCCATATCAAAAGCATGGAAGAATATGAGGCCCTTTACAAAAGATCAATCGAAGACCCCGAGGGCTTCTGGGCGGAGATGGCGGAGACAAATCTCTCTTGGTTTAAAAAGTGGGACAGGGTTCTGGAGTGGGATTTTGAGAAACCACAAGTCAAGTGGTTTCAGGGCGGGAAACTGAATGTTTCGTACAACTGCCTGGACAGGTACGTCCAGACGGCGACCCGAAACAAGGCGGCCATTATCTGGGAGGCGGACGATGGAAGTTACCGGACCTACACCTATCAGCAGCTATTCTACGAAGTGAACAGGTTTGCCAATGTCCTGAAGAAACAGGGGGTAGCAAAGGGGGACCGGGTCACGATCTATCTGCCCATGATCCCCGAACTGGTCATATCCATGCTTGCCTGCACGAGGATCGGGGCAATTCATAGCATCATCTTCGGTGGATTCAGTCCCCAGGCCATGAAAGACAGAATCCAGGATTGTCAGTCCAGCCTGGTTATTACCGCCGATCAGGGCGTGCGAGGCGGACGCTTCGTCCCGCTGAAGGCAAACGTGGACGAGGCCTTGACGGAATGTCCGAGCGTGACCAAGGTGATCGTCGTTAAGAGGACGGGCGGCCTCGATCTGATGCCGGAGAGGGATCTCTGGTGGCACGAGGAGATGAAGGCGCCGGACATTGCCAATTATTGCAAGCCTGAGTGGATGGATGCGGAAGATCCCCTCTTTATCCTCTATACCTCAGGCTCCACGGGGAAACCAAAGGGAGTCCTCCATACGACTGGGGGGTACCTGCTTTTTGCCAATCTCACCTTCAGATACATCTTCGATTACCACGAAGAAGACATTCATTTCTGCACGGCCGACATCGGCTGGGTCACGGGCCACAGCTATATTGCCTATGGTCCTTTAAGCAACGGCGCCACCAGTCTGATGTTCGAAGGAATTCCCACCTATCCGAATCCGGGCAGGTTCTGGGAGATTTGCGACAAGCACAAGGTCAATATCTTTTATACCGCACCGACGGCAATCAGGGCCCTGATGAAAGACGGCGAGAAATGGGTTAACAAGCATGATCTTTCGTCCCTGAAGGTCCTTGGGTCGGTGGGAGAACCAATAAATCCCGAGGCCTGGATCTGGTATCACACCCATATAGGCAAAGGGAAACTGCCGATTGCCGACACCTGGTGGCAGACGGAGACGGGGGGGATTTTAATTACCGCTCTGCCCGGCGCCATGACCCTTAAACCCGGTTCGGCGAACAGGCCGTTTTTTGGCGTGGTGCCGTCCATTGTGAACGAGAAGGGCGAGCCCGCTGGAATTAATGAGGGCGGCTACCTGCTCATAGATAAACCCTGGCCCGGGATTCTGCGGGGAACCTATGGAGATCCGGAAAATAAACGTGTGAAGGAGGTGTATTTCTCCCGGTTCCCGGGGAAGTATACCACCGGGGACGGGGCGAGAATTGATGAAGACGGCGATTACTGGCTCCTGGGAAGGATAGATGACGTGGTAAATATCTCCGGGCACCGCCTGGGCACGGCGGAGGTTGAATCCGCCCTGGTCAGCCATGCATCTGTTGCGGAGGCTGCCGTGGTGGGCTTTCCCCACGAGATTAAGGGCGAGGGCATCTATGCCTATGTCACGCTGAAGGACGGCGTAGAGATGACGGAAGAATTAAGAAAGGCTCTTGCCAACCATGTCAGGATCGTAATTGGTCCCATCGCCACACCCGATAAACTCCAATTTGCGCCGGGACTGCCGAAAACTAGGAGCGGGAAGCTCATGAGGAGAATCCTCCGGAAGATTGCCAAGGGAGAGGTGGATGATTTGGGTGATACCAGCACTTTAGCAGATCCGGCGGTAGTTGACGATCTTCTCAAGGGCAGGATGTAGGGGAAAAGCAACTGACCCCTGACTAAAAACCCTTGACGGCCTTTCCCCGATGGGATAATGCTACGCGCCGCATAACTGCATGCTGGTGGTCAAGGAGGGATGTCCGAGCGGCTGAAGGAGCACGACTGGAAATCGTGTGTACGCCCACAAAGGTGTACCGGGGGTTCGAATCCCCCTCTCTCCGCCAGCCAGGAAATTCGCGATTCCTCCGCGCCGAACAACCGCCTGCCCCGCCCATCTGGTAAAATTCAGGTAAGGGTGATCGAACTTACAAATATACCGTTTTAGTAATTTCCGTCTCCCTAATTACTCAAGAAGATACTCGCCGCTCCGAATTGTGATTTAATATACAGATATTATCCCCCGGCAATAAAATGGTTCCCCCCCGCGAAAAAGGGATTGATCGCCGGCATCGTTTTGAGCGGTTTCGGACTGGCTTCGGTTTACATTGCCCCTCTGAGCCGAAGTCTCCTCACCAATTACGGAATTAACAACTCTTTCTTTATCCTGGGCGCCGCCTTTACGGTCATCACTTTCGTCTTGGCCCGGTTTATCGTCAATCCGGAAAGTCCGTCAACAGCCCGGGGCGAAGGTAAAAGCGCCGCGCCCGTCCGCACCGGCGATTACGGCTGGCGGGACATGATGAGGATATGTTATCTCCGCTGCCATGTTGAACCTGTTAAGGCGGAGCGTCATCCCCCCCCCTGTTTGCGTCCCCGTCCACTCTTTTCCTTTTTGGCCGGAGGAAAATGGGCGAGATTCTTCCGGCGCTCCCACTTCATTGGCATGATACCGGCGGTGGTAATTTCCATCGCCGGGAGAAATCCACGCACAGGTGGGAGGGATGCGCTCCTTATCCACATTGTTGTCGCAGACCCTCCTGACGATCCCTTCCATAAATCAACAATAATTTTATCAATAAGAACCCAATCGTAACGTCTTGTCAAGCGGCGGGCCTCTTTTCCAACTTATCGTTGCTTGACGAAGTCGTACAAAGTCGTCTTGCTTAATCTTCATCAATTAATCTATGATGATCCACGTTGGAGGTTGCTTTATGACAGCAAGACGAGTTTTCCTGTCGCTCTTGGCATCTATTGTAGTTCACGCCCTGGCCGTATCAATGATCGGCAGGGCTCAATTTGAAGCAAGAGAAAATAAAGAAGCCGTTATCATGGTAGAGCTGCAGGAAGGGCTCCCCGATCCTGTTGCGACGAAGGCCTTAAGTTCAGTAGTGGATGCCCGTCCTGCCCTGGTAAAGCCGACGGCATCAAATCCAACCGGCCTGTCACTGAGGCCAAAGAAATTAACAAGCTACCGCAGGTATCTGTTGAGGGTTAAGGCACGGATAGAGCACTTTTGGAACTATCCCCCAGAGGCACTGCAAGGCAGACCGGATGCGATCACTACAATAAGGTTCGTTATTGGCGATTCCGGCAGCCTGCTAAACAGGTTAATTGAAACATCCTCCGGATCAGACCATCTCGACCGGATAGCCCTGGATGCCGTGCAGAAGGCGGCACCGTTTGAAAAAATACCTGCCGACCTCAATTTACCCCAACTGCAGGTAGTGGCTCGTTTCCAATACACGGGCCGCTGAAAGCTAACCTAAACAGCAGAATTTTACCTGCGGCCAGCCGGTCACTGAAGTCCCGCATTTGTCAGCTGCAATTTCTTTTTAAACTCTTGAAACTGCTGTCTTAGTACCAGCTGTTCCGGCTTGGGTTTTGCCGCCAGGACAGACATCCGCAACTGAAGCTTCTGAAGCTCAGCGGCCACTTCGGCCAGAGTCCGATCCCATTCGACGACTTCTTCCGAAATAGTTTCGGGCGCCACCAGCGCTGCCTCGACGTCCTTAAGCGTCAATTCTTCCAAATAATCAGGAATATGAACCGTCCAGCCGTACCTCTTGCGGATGAGATCGGCCAAAATCTGCTGACCGGCGTACTCGCCATGCACCAGAAAAACCTTAAGCCGGGACGTTTTAAAGTGGCTCAGCCAATCCAAAAGCTGTGTTTGACCCGCATGTCCGGAAAAACCATTGATGGTAAAAATACGAGCCTTTACCGCCAGGTCCTCCCCCAGAATGTTTACCTTTTTAGCCCCATCCACGATCTTCCGCCCCACCGTCCCTTTGGCCTGAAAACCTACGAAAACGATGCTTGACCCCGGCCGCCAGAGATTATGACGCAGGTGATGCTTGATCCTTCCCGCATCAGCCATACCGCTGGCAGAGATTACCACCGCGGGTCCTCTGGTATTGTTGATCAGCGCCGATTCTTCCCTGGTGAGGGTAAAGCGGAGCTGCTCTAACTCCAGGGGGTTCTCTCCTTTTTTCAGTATTTCCTGAGTTTGTTCATCAAAATAAGCCAGGTGGCGCTGAAAGACCTCGGTCGCCTTGATCGCCAGGGGGCTGTCAACGTAAACCGGCATGTCTTTGGGCAACCGCCCCGCCTTGTCCAGCAGGTACAGAGAATAGATCATTTCCTGAGTCCGGGCCACGGCAAAGGCAGGGATAATGACCTTTTCACTTCGACTGTAGCTGTATTCGATGGCTTGGGCCAATTCTTCCAGACTTTCATCTTCGTTCTTGTGGTTCCTCTCACCGTAGGTGGATTCCAGAAAAAGATAATCCGCAAACAAAACGCGGCTGGGGTCCCGTACCAAAAGCTGAGCCGGGCGCCCGATATCGCCGGAAAAGAGAATGGTCGTGACGACACCTCCTTCCTCGACGGTCAGCTCAACAATAGCAGCGCCCAGGATATGACCGGCATCCTTGAGCACAAGGGTAATACCGTGGGCAGGCGTAAGGGGAATGTCATAGGGCAAGACCTGGAAGAGGGGGAAGGTGTTTTCGGCGTCCTTCTGGTTGTATAGGGGTTCCACCGGCGCTTCACCATGACGCTGACGTCGGACGCTGCGCCACTGGGCTTCCATTTCCTGAATGTGAGCGCTGTCCAAAAGCATTATTTCCAGTAAATCCCGGGTGGGAGCAGTGGTGTAGATGGGACCGCGGAAACCTTTTTTGACCATCCGCGGCAAAAGTCCGGAGTGGTCGATATGGGCATGGGTGATGATGAAAAAATCGATCCGCTCGGCATCATATATCTCCACCTGATTGTTGCGTTTCTCGCTTTCCGCCCCGCCCTGATGCATCCCGCAATCGACGGCAAATCTCGCACCGTCAGTCTCGATAATATAACAGGAACCGGTTACTTCCCTGGCCGCACCCAGCATTCTTATTTTCATATCGTTTCTCTCGCTCCTTCCTTGCGACAGCAATTCATGCGCTCTATCTCCCGCAGCCGGTCCTGCAGTTCCCCCCAGAGGCTGTGGATCACCTCCCTGGTCCGGCTGATCTCGCCTTGGTTGTCAATTACCAGATGCGCCTGGCTCTTCTTCTCATCGATAGGCCATTGGGCGGCCAGCCGTCTTAGGGCCTCGGCTTCGGAAATGCAGTTGCGCGCCATCAGCCGTTGCAACTGCAAGGCCGGCGGAACATAAACCAGAATCACCAGATCAAAAAGGGGCGCCAAACCGGCCTCCATCAAAAGGGGCACATCGGATACCACCACAGCAGCAGGGTGCTGCCTCTGGATATCATCGATCAACTTCTGCCATTTTTGGGAGACATGGGGATGGACTATTCTGTTGAGCGCATCCATATCCTCTTTGCCGCCAAATACTATCCGCCCCAGTGCGACCCGGTCGATTGTGCCGTCCGTTTTGAGGATCTCCGGCCCGAAGTAGCCCTCCAGGTCCAACTTAACCAGCTCGTCCGTTGCCATAACCTCATGGGCGAGGCGATCCAAGTCAATGACAATGGCTCCCAAGGAACCAAATATCTCTGCCACGGTCGATTTCCCAGAGGCGATTCCACCCGTCAGGCCGATGTGCAGCATTGTACCTTTTCCCCCTTGGGCGAAGACCCGATCTCACGTATGAGCAGTTTTTTGAATTCTCGGTAATCATTGGCCAGTTCCAAGGCTCCCCCTGTCTTTTGATCTATGTCTTTCATGCTGTCCGGCAGATCGGGGCTGAAACCGAGTGTTTTTTCGATGGCTGCAGGAAATTTTGCCGGGTGCGCCGTCTCCAGGGAAACACATAGGGGAAAGTCCCCTTCGCAGGCCAAATATAGTTCCAGGCCCCGCCAACCCACCGCACCGTGAGGCTCCAGAAGCACCCCGTAGTCGCTATAAACCCGGCGGATAGTTTCCAGGGTCTCCTGATCGGAAATGCTTACCGAAAAAATATGCCGTTTCATTTCAGCTAAATTACCATATTGGTGCACCCTCCCCTGGCGATCAACTACTCCGCCGTAGAGATGGAAAAATCGAGCCAGATTACTGGGATGGCCGACATTCATTGCGTTGGAGAGACAATCCCGCGATGGTTCCACCTTTTCGTAGCGGCCGGTTTGCAGGTAGCGGGGAAATTCATCGTTTTCGTTGGTGGGCATCACCAGTTTTCTCACCGGCAGCCCCATCCGGCGGGCATATTCACACCCCAGGGCGTTGCCGAAATTCCCCGACGGGACCGAAAAGACGATCTCTTCCCCCCCCTGAGCCAGTTGTCCGTAGGCCCAGACGTAATAGATAATCTGGGGCAATATTCGGCCAAAATTGATAGAGTTGGCGGAGGTAAAATGAAAGTGACTCAAATCGGGGTCGGCAAAGGCCTGTTTTACCAGGTTCTGGCAATCATCGAATTTTCCGGCAACAGAGACAGCCTGGACATTTTCACCGATTGAGTTGAGTTGCCGCTTCTGTCTTTCGCTCACCTCGCTGCAGGGATAGAGGATCAGGACGCGGATGCCATCGACCCCCCGATAGGCGTCTCCCACGGCGCTTCCGGTATCGCCGGACGTGGCAACCAGGATATTGAGCACACCGCCCGGCGGTCGGAAATAAGCCATCAAGCGGGCCATCAACCGAGCCGCGAAGTCTTTGAAGGAAGCGGTAGGCCCTTGATCCAGTCGCAGGATATATTTGCGTCCCCAGACCCTTTCTAAGGGAACCACAAAATTGTAGGCACTGGAGATGATCGCTGCCAATTCCGATCGAGGAATTTCCTCCTCCAGAAAGGCACCCGCCACCAACTCCGCCGCCTTGGTATAGGAGCCCCCCCGCAATGCTTCAATATCTTTCAGCACCAACTGCGGTATCCGGTCCGGCAGGTAGAGTCCTTCATCCGGGGCCTGCCCCTGCAGGAGCGCCTCCCGGAAACTGACCAGGGATACTGGGGATGTTTGGCCCCCTCTGGCCCGAAGATCATGGTTGGTGCTGAAATAACCGATTCTTTTATTCATGACGAACTCTCCGCAATCAAGACCGTCGCTCATCTGTCGGCCAGCAAGCAGGCGGCTGACAAGACCTGAGATAATCGAGAAACAGCGTAAGGCAAAGCTGAAACTCTGTCATTGATCAGCCAATAGATGATTCCCGGCTGCTGGAAAATGATATTTTTGCGACCGTCATAAAACATTGGCGTCAGATAACATAACCCGGGGTTATTTTCCATTGGGTATTGTAAGTTGGGTCTGCGACAAATTTATGGGCAGAGCGGCTTTTTCTCTTCCCAAAGAGGGGTCGGGGGAGATTTGACGAACTAAAAATAACCTCCTGCTTTTATTATAAATCCCCCCTGCCCCCCTTTGGGAAAATCCCCCCTGCCCCCCTTTGGGAAAATCCTCCCTGCCCCCCTTTGGGAAAGGGGGGTTCTAGGCCCTGCCAAATTAGGACAACCATAAATTTGTCGCAGACCCTTGTAAGTTTTTATATTTGACGAAGCGCTAAAAAATCGGTAACAATGTTTGCAACTACGCTGTAAAAAGCGCCCTAAGGCATCGGCGCGCAAATCATGCGGGATGAGGCGTACTTTTGCCTGAGCCCGCAAAGCCTGTCCTCGCGAAACTTGTCCTCGCGAAAGTGGGGAGCGAGGGGGGGGTGCAGCGCAACGCAGCAGCGGGACTTTTTACAGTGGCATCATCGTCACAGATAACCATTAACATTAAGGAAGAGAATGATGTCTGAAAGTATTCGACTCACGCAAACTGTCGGCGGCGGTGGTTGAGCGTGCAAGATAGGTCCGGGGGACCTAGATAAAGCTTTGGCCGATTTGCCCATTTATACCAACCCTGACCTCATCGTCGGCATGGAACATTCCGAGGACGCCGGGGTATACCGCCTAAAGGAAGGCCTGGCCATAATTCAGACCCTGGACTTCTTTACCCCGATTGTCGATGATCCTTACACCTTCGGCCAGATTGCGGCGGCCAATTCCTTAAGCGATGTCTATGCCAAGGGTGGCAGGCCGATCACCGCCATGAATATCGTCTGTTTTCCCGTTTCCAGGTTCGATCTGTCCATTCTGAGAGAAATCATGCGGGGGGGGCTGGACAAGATGCGAGAGGCGGAAGTGGTTCTCCTGGGAGGGCACAGTGTCGCCGACGAGGAGATCAAGTACGGGCTCTCCGTGACCGGCCTGATTCATCCCGACCAGGTAATCTTCAACCGGGGTTGCCAGCCCGGTGACAAACTTGTCTTGACCAAGCGTCTCGGCACAGGCATCTTAAGCACCGCCCAAAAGGTCGGCCTGGCGGATTGCGCTTCCGTAAGAGAAAGTATCGATTCCATGAAACGACTCAATCGCCGGGCCTCCGAGCTGATGCTGGCCGTTGGCGGCGTTCATGCCTGCACCGATGTAACTGGATTTGGCTTGCTGGGCCATGCCTGTGAAATGATCGAAGGGAGCGAGGTGGGGATGGTGATTGAGTCATCCCAGGTTCCTTATTTCACCGGAGTGGCGGAACTTATCAATGCGGACTGCACCCCGGGCGGCCTCGAAAGAAACCGCTCTTACCGGCAACACCTGATCGACCGCGCTGATCGCAACCCGGACTGGGTTTGGGATCTCCTCTTCGATCCCCAAACATCGGGGGGTCTGCTCATCAGTCTTCCCCCAAGCCAGGCCGAAGAACTGGTACAGCGCCTGAGAACAGAGGGGAGCCCTGAGGCTACGGTAATCGGCGAGGTAATAGCCGGGGCCAAGGGCAGGATCCGGGTGGAATGACATAAACGATTCTGATGGATTCATCATTTAGGACGAGGCGGTAAAAACTCCGATTTTCCCTCCCCCGGTGGGAGGGGGCAGGGGGAGGGGCTAGGGGGCAGGGGGAGGGGCTAGGGGGCTTAAACATTCTATATATCAACTATTATCACCCTCTCCTAGAACCCTCTCCCATCGAGGAAGAGGGGGCTTTCTACCTTTTACCGCATCATCATTTATAGGCTGCCTGTGAAACGAGTTGAATCGCTCTTAATCAAAGAAGAAACTCTCATCAATGTCGCCCGGCTAAGGGAGATGCTGCAAAAAAACGACAGTCTGGCGGTCGTGATGTTCGGCAGCCCCGACCCTGATGCCATTGCCTCCGCGATGGCCCTGCGTGAGATAATACTTCAAAAGGTCGGACTATCCAAGAGTGTCTTCGTTGCCACCGAAGAGACGGTACGCTCACAAAACATCCAGCTGTTGCGTGCGATGCGTATCAACATCGGGCTTTTGGACCGGGTAAATCTGGCGGACTACCGTCTGGTGGCCATGGTAGATGCCCAGCCTGCTTTTTTTTGTGGCGCCCAAAGCAAGGCCTGCCCCCAAATAGTCCTGGATCACCATCCCCGTACCCAGGGCTGGCAGGCTGACCTGGTCGATATCAGAAAAAATTACGGCGCGCTTTCGACCATCATGACCGAATACCTGCTTGCGGCTAACGTGCGTATCCCCCGGCCGCTTCATACCGCGCTTCTTTACGGCATTAAGACCGACACCAACAACTTTGAAAGGGATGCCCGCGTAGAGGATGTCGGCGCGTATCACTTCAATTACACCCGCGCCAACCGTCAACTGCTCAGGCGGATGGAACTCAACCAGATACCGGAGCGCTTTCTTAGGTACTTCAGTCTGGCTTTCCAGCACAAATACCGTCTGCGTGACCGGATGGTTACGTTTCTGGGCCGGGTTGAAAGTGCCGACGCCTGCGTCCAGGTGGCGGATTTTCTGATCCGGCTGATCGATGTCTATCATGTCGTTGTGGCCGGCATATTGAAGGATAAACTGGTGATTGTGTTTCGTGGCGACGGCTATCGCCAGGACTGCGGCGCCATTGCCGCTGGCGCCTTTGGGGAATATGGAAACGCGGGTGGTCATCGCAGCGCCGCTCGGGTGGAGATAGCGGTGGAGACATTGAAGTCCAGCCTGCCGGATGGCCTGACCCAGGAATCAGTGGACCAGTTTTTGATCAATCGTCTCCAGGAAAAGCCGGTACGCAGCAGGATAACTGGCTCCTGAAGGGAACTCCTGCTCCGTCATGGCCACAAACGAAGCAGGGCATCGTCAAACCTAATTCCAAACCGAGATGAAGAATCAGTCCTCACACCCCCCGGTCTTACAGGCATCTGACGAACAGGCAGCTGTCGCACAGGCCTCAGTAGTCCCCTCTTTTTTCGTTTCGCAAACCGGCTTCTTGCCGGCGTAATCAGTGGCGTACCAGCCGGTTCCCTTGAGATGGAAAGAAGAAAGGGAAATCAGCTTTCCCACTGGACCCGCGCAATAGATACAACTCTTTGCTTCCGGATCGGCAATACCTTGGAGCAACTCATACGTTTTATTGCACTTCTTGCACTTGTACTCGTAAATTGGCACTTTTTCCTCCTGATAAATATGTAAAATCTGGCGCCGCCGGATAAAGACCGCCTGCGCCGTTATTAATTTAGGCGTTCATCAAATGGTACCTGGGGCTGAAATAATCACGAATGATCTTCAAATCCCCGCAAGGGGCATACATCAGTATCTCGTTGGTTATGGCATGAACTCGCTCTTCCTCCCTGTCTCGTTCTTCTCCGCAGGCGTTGAAGTCCGCCCCGGCCCGGTCAAAGCGAATCACGTGAACCAGCTCGTGAGTGGCAATGTATAAGAGCAGCGAAGCAAGATTTATGGAGGTTCCCGCTCGCCTCACCGCCTCGAGTATTCGGTCGTCCTGAAGGCATACCCGATAAAAATGTGAACCCGCTGTCGTTCCCGGATGCGCCTCATACTGATAGCGGCACAGATGAGCAAAGGCATGGTGGGTCCTCTCCGCTTCGCTAAGCTGGGCCAGGGTCTTCACATCGTAATGGTGCCGCCTCAGCTCCTCCCAGCGCAGGCGAAAGCGTTTGCCGATGAGCGACTCGGCCAGAGAAAATGCACGGCTCGCAATTTCTATATGGTGATGTTGAAACCTCATTGCCTGCGGCGCCCCCTGTACCATAAACACAGTTGCCGGCTTGATCGAAGTGGTCTTAATATAGGAACTTAAATCGTCCTGTCAAGGGCTGACGGCGTCAAGGGTGTGCGACAAATTTATGTCTGTCATAATCTGGCAGGGCCTAGACCCCCCCCTTTCCCAAAGGGGGGGGGGATTTTCCCAAAGGGGGGCAGGGGGGATTTATAATAAAAGCAATAGGTTATTTTTAGTTCGTCAAATCTCCCCCGACCCATCTTTGGGAAGAGAAAAAGCAGCTCTACCCATAAATTTGTCGCAGACCCCGACGTCAATTTTGGTTTACCGTCGGTGGAGCGACAAGGGCAACTCCAGATTGTTTTCCTCAAGCAGTGGCGCGTCTGACAGTATCGCAGCCGACGGACCATCCGCAACCACCCGGCCGTCTCGGACCACCAGGCAGCGTTCGCAGACATCGAGAATCAGATCGAGGTCGTGGGAAGCGATGAGTTTGGTGTGTCTAAAGGTCTTGAGGAGCCCAATCAGCGACCGTCGCGACCGGGGGTCGAGATTGGCTGCCGGTTCGTCCATGGCCAGAATATCTGGTTCCATCGCCATTACCGCGGCAATAGCAACGGCGCTTTTCTGCCCGGCCGACAGGTGGTGCGGCGGCTTGTCCCAGAGGTCAAGGCAGCCCACCATGCCGAGGGCCCAGTGGACCCTCTCCCGCACCTGTCTGTCATTCAATCCGATGTTGAGTGGACCAAAGGCAACATCCTCGAAAACCGTCGGCATGAATAGTTGGTCATCCGGGTTCTGGAAAACAACCCCGACTTTGCGGCGCAGCTGTCGCCTCGTTTCCGCGGCGAGGGTGAGATCGCCGATCGTCACCGTTCCCGCCGCAGGCAGCAGGCAGCCGTTTAAGTGCAACAGCAGGGTCGATTTCCCCGCCCCGTTGGCTCCCACGATTCCCACCGACTCGCCGTGAGTAATCCGAAAGTTAATCCCCTTGAGCGCCTCCGTCCCATCAGGATAGCGAAACAGTACATCCCGAAACTCAATGATGTGGTGGCTCACCGCCAAAGCTCCTGCGCAAAACGGCCAAATTCCTCGGTCAGCGGGAAAAAGCGGAACGTAACCAGAAATAACGCCATTGCCGCCGCGAAGGCCAGATCCGCCGACCGCAGGCGAAAGCCCCCCAGCCGGGGGATGTCTCCCGCAAACCCCCGGGAAAGCATCGCCCGGTAGATTCGTTCCGCCCGATCCAGCGACCGGACCAGAAGTGTCCCCACCAGGCGGGCAAATATCTTCACCCCCCTGCCCTGTCTACCAAAGCAGCGCAGGTCGCGGGCGCGGACGATTCGCATCGCCTCTTCTGCCAGCACAAAGAGATAGCGGTATAAAAACAAGAGCTGCGTAACGAAGATCGCTGGGCAGCCCAGCCGTCTTAATGCCTGGCAGACTCCGGGGAAGGAGGTCGTCGCCACGAGTAAAAGCGCCGTGCTGACCGTCAGAGTAAATTTAACCAGGATTGCCGCAAAAGAAATCCACCCCGCTGAAATGCTCGTCCCAAAGCCAATGGTAACGGTTTGGGTGTCAAAAAGCGGATTGAAGATACCAATGAGGATAGCAAAAGGGGACACCATCAGCACCTTCAGGGCTATAAACCGCAGGGAAATGCCGCCCAGAGTCATCAAGAGGATCGGAAACAAGAAAAAC
The DNA here is from genome assembly GCA_947085375.1 of uncultured delta proteobacterium. Classification (GTDB taxonomy): domain Bacteria; phylum Desulfobacterota; class Syntrophia; order Syntrophales; family CAMTWB01; genus CAMTWB01. The sequence goes on along the minus strand of CAMTWB010000005.1, from coordinate 113,328 downwards.
GGGGCGAGCGCAACAACCTCGTACTTGGGAAAAGAGACGACGGTGAACAAAAAAAGGATTGTGGCGATGACCTTGGTCCGGGGGTCCAGGCGATGAATGAAACTGTCCCCGTAAGAGAGCCGGTCCAGACGGCCGATGTTGAAATAGCGCTCGTCAAAGGTCACGGGGTCGCTCCCTGGACCCTTTTCCGGACCAATCGGATGCAAAACCCGATCAACCCGACAACCCCCAGAACGATTGCTGCGCCGATCACACCGGCCGCTGAGGTGCCAGCCTCTACCGCCGGCCAGGCTGGCGGCGCTTCGGCTTCTATCGCTTCGCTCGGCGCTGACTGGAAGCCGTAGCCGGGCAGGAAGGCCGTCTTTTCTTGAATGTCTTTCAGGACAACTCCAATGCCGCCCACTGGTTCCGGCAGCTCAGCCCGGCCAGTCACCCTTGCGATCGCCCATTCGAGGCCATCGGGATGAGTCGAGGCAAACCAGGAGAGCGCTGCGCCGGTAAAGACGGCCAGGACTGCAAACGTGATGAGGATCTTGCGTAACGAGAAATCGCCGCTTAGGGGTCGGGAAGTGGCGGCGCAGGCCAGGATGTCGGGCCGGACGCTCCGGATAAAGCCGATAATCCCGGCCGTGATGAATCCTTCCACAAGCCCGATCGCCAGGTGAATCGGCTGCATAAACAACAGGAACGCTCCCAGGGGCAGCTCGCTCTTGCCAGACAGGTATGTCTGTAAAACGACGGAAAAGGCCCCTAACTGCAACGCCACAACCACGCTGATGACGGAGGCGACAAGGACGCGTCCCGGTCGGTCACCGCCTCCGGCCAGCGGTTTGTAGAGCAGTGGATAAAGCAGATATCCGGGATAGAAAGCCAGATTCCAGATATTGCAACCCAGGGCCAAAAGCCCGCCGTCGGCAAAGAAGAGCGCCTGGACCGTCAGAACCGAGGCCATCACGAGAAAGGCGGCATGGGGACCCAGGAGAATGGCCAGGATCATCCCGCCGCCCAGATGACCGCTTGCGCCCGTGGCAGGAATCGTAAAGTTGATCATCTGCGCGGCAAAGATGAAGGCACCTAAAACCCCCATCAGGGGGATCATCCGGTCGTCGATGTTTTCCTTGAGTTTCTTTGAGGCGTAACCCCCCACCGCAACCGTTCCTGCCAACATAGTTATCCCCACTGCCGGTGATAGCAGCGCGTCGGCCATGTGCATGTTGGTTCTCCTTTACCAGGTAATACTTCTTATGTCCCAGCCTTTAGAAACGAAAAGCCATCCCGAGCAAGAGCGACCAATCGGTCTCCACAGAGTTCAGCCCGTATTTTAAACCGATGTCGATATCAACATTATCGAACAGGGAGTAGATGAGCCCGCCGAGCAGAAAAGCGGGATGCCTGTTGTCTGCCTTATCTCGATTCCGTTCGATGCCGATATTTCCAACTATTTTTAGGTCTTTAATCACATCATAGGTCGCGGCCATTGAGGCATGCCAGATATTTTTTTCCGCATCGGCTTTGTTCTCGTTTAGGATCCAGCCGATGTTGGCGTGAAACGCCCAGGGGGCAGCCTCCCGCGAAGCGATCAGAAAGGCGTGATAGCCGGTCCGCCCGGCGCCGAGTCCCTTTTCATCGTTACCGGTCGGAAACTTAAGCCCTGGTTTTACGGCCAGACTAAATCCGTTTTTCTCGAAAAAACGCCACTTGAGCTCCAGAGTAACGTCCGAGAGGCCTTGCTCCTGATAGCTGGTGACCCCGTCCTCCTTCAGATTGCCCCATTGGTAAGGCACCGCCAGCACCAGATCCGCTTTTTCGATAAAACCATAAGACAAAGTGGTTGCGATCTGGCCGCCCGTCCACTTTGTGGAAACGTCATTGACAGTTTCCGAATTCCAGTCCTGCTGGCCGTTGATCTCGATTTGAAACCTTCCCTTTCCTTGAGTGCCCGCATCATCCGTGACAAGCGGATGGGCCGCCCAAACAGGCGCACTCACCAAGAGCAGCAACCCCATAACGGTAGTTTCAATCCAGTAACGCATTTTTTCCTCCTCATCTAGTGTCCGCATAAAGTCCGTGCCACGATTGGCCAAATAAAACTATAGCCGCCTGTATTCGGCAATGTCCATCATCATTGATGGAAGCTGATTGCAGGACATTCACCTGTTGTGACACGTTACGACCATTTATAACACTTCTGCGGCTGCGTCAAGTAAATATTGACGACACGGAAGCAATGCAGTATTTGTTAGGGGTTCACAAAGCTCTCCGCCAGCTCTGGCTTATAGCGGTCCTTTTTTGGCGCTGTGGGCGGAAAGGGCGGTTGTGATAATTCGATCGATCAGGTTCGCCGGGGTCATGCCCACCGCCGCCGCCTGATGAAAGAGGACCGTGGAGGGAGTAAGGCCGGGCAGGGTGTTGGGCTCGAGAACCGTTATCTTGTCGTTGGTGCGGACAAACATATCGATCCGGGCATAGCCGCACAGACCCAGGGCAATAAAGGTCTTGACCGCCGTCTCCTGGATGCGCCGGATAACCTCTTGCGGCAGCCGCGCCGGGGTTTTATTCTCCCCCTGACCGTAGAGGAATTTATCTTCCAGAGACAGTATTTCCTTAGTGGGAATCGTCTCGGAAGGGATCAGGGCTAGGGGATTGCCATTTTCTTCAATAACGCCACAGGTGACCTCGGTTCCCGCGATAAATTCCTCCACCAGAACCTTGTTGTCCCACTTAAGCGCCTCTTGCACCGCCGCAGCCAGTTCTTCTATTGACAACACCCTTGTCACCGCAGTGGAGCAGCCCTCTCGCGCCGGTTTTACAATGCAGGGGAAGCCCAGACTATTGGCCAGGCGCTCCAAAAGGCCCGGCCGGTTTGCTTCATCACTGAAATCATGGGCGGTTACAACCCGGCCCGCCGGCACATCAATTGCGTTAACCGAAAGCAACTTAAGCCCGTAAAACTTATCCATTCCCAAAGCTGAGGCTAAAACCCCGGAACCAGTGTAAGGAATATCGAGCAGCTCCAATAGCCCCTGAACGCAGCCGTCTTCGCCGTACTTTCCGTGCAGGCCAAGACAAGCCACATCTATTTTGGTCTTTAGTTCTTCGTATAATATCCTGGTCGCATCCGTTTGCAGGTCTTCTTCAATATCACTGGTGGAATTACGCATCAGAAGCCGGATGTTTATCTCCCAGAAGCGGCCCTGCCGATCCATAAAGATTGCCAAGGGTTCGTATTTGGCACGGCTGATTTTATTGAAAATATTGCGGCCGCTTTCCAGGGAGACCTCCCGCTCGGAGGACATCCCCCCCATGATAATTCCCACTCGTATTTTTTTTTCTTCTCCTGACACCGTTTTAAACTCCTGACATTGGCAAACTCGCCAAAAAACTTAAGCAGGGGCGAAAAAATATCCGCCCCTGCACCTATTGCGGAATACTTTATTTTGCTTTAGAAGCCGATCGTCAGGGCCACGTAGGGACCGGCGAATGACGACTTGAGATGATAATCGCTTTGATTGACCCTAAGACCCGTCACCTTGTAGCCGCCGTGAATGTCCATAAACGGAAAGGGCGTGAAGGACAAATCGGCCATAGCCTCGTAGAGCAGGTTATCACCGTATCCGATGCCAGTTACCTTCGCCCGGGCCTCCAAAATGTTGAGCAAAAGCCCCAGGGAAGCGCCCACTCCCACCATCGGGATCGGAACGTTAAAGGAGTCCTTCGCCGCGAGCGCGCCTGACTTGAGACTAGCCTCCGCCTCCAGATACTTGACCTTGCCGATCAGTCCCAACGAAAATCCGGCCAAAACGGCCTTGAGTTGCATAAGATCATATTGGTACTCCAGATCCAGCATCCTGAGCTTCATGTCGACCTGGAGCGGGCCGGGATTAAAATTCGTACCTTTAAATTTGACCGCTTGGGCAAGCTGGGTTGTTGATGACGAATCAAAGTGGGTATAGGTCAAAGACAGGTGGTGTTTGCCCACACCAAAGAAGGCCTCCACAGACGGATACGCAACATCGCCCAAGGCGAGCTGATCCTTGAAATTAAGCTCACTGCCAACAATGCCGCCGTCGGACGAACTCATCTCACCCCGCAGGGCTGCATAGTGTAAATAGCCGCGTACGCCAAAATCAAGGGCGCTGGCCACGGAGGGAATAAAAAACAACCAGGACAACAAAAAAACCGCCAGTAAAAAGCTCCTACTTTTCTTCATGGTTTCCTCCTGTTATAAAAAAAACAACCCCCATAAAATTATTTTTCACAAACATGCCTAAGACAAACGTCTCGCCGCCTCTTTTGACGGACGGATGATAGATATTTCCCGTACCTTTGTAAAGGTATTTTCCTGGTCCAATCTTATCTTCTGCCGATTCGCCAGCAATTGTGAATGCGCGGCTGGCCAGGCGGGACCAGAGACAGGCCCGGTATGCGCTTTCCAGCGGCCCGGAAAAGGAAACGCCGGCACGGGTCTCAGCGACATTCTCTCCACCGAGGGCGCGCAGTTCCTCGGCCAGGAGCGGTTCGATCCCCTTGGGGGCGGTGGCAAAAAATGAACGGGTGAGAGGCTGCATGTGATTTTGACGCTTACCAAACCGTCATTGTTGGGTCACTGGTTAGCAGGTAATTGAGCGTATGCAGCCAGCTTGTTTGTCACATTGTCGGCAATCCATTTGGGGTCCCACCATTCTACGGGATTGACAAACTGCCCGCCTGCGATCATGGCGAAATGGAGATGGTCGCCCCCCGCCAGACCGGACGTGCCGGAAGTTCCGATGGCATCGCCTTTTTTAACCTCCGCGCCCTTGGCGACCGTTATATCGTTTAAGTGGGAATAAAGACTAAAGAGTCCTAACCCATGGTCGATGATTACCGTATTGCCGTAAATTCCCAGGTAGCCTGCAAAACTGACGCTGCCGTGATTGGCCGCCTGGATCGGGGCGTTAGTGTTTGATGCCAGATCAACTCCTTCGTGGATACTTTCCCCCACCACCTTCCCCTCGTATAAATACGTCCTCTTTTCGCCGAAGCCAGCCATGGTGGAGGCGTTATGCATCCGCAGGAAGGTTCCTTGCCATTTATGCTTGGGGGAGGAATTGGCGCAAATCTCTTGAATTTGCTTGAAATTTTCCCGCCTCATCCGGTCATTGACGTAAACGAAAATTTCCAGCGGGGACTTCCCCTGGAGATCGGAAAAGCGGCTGGCAAATTCCGGCATCTTTTCCTGAAGAAAGCGATTGCTTAAGGTCATTCGGTCGGGTGTGAATTTCTTTTCCCTGATGAGATGGGGCAGGGAAATTTGTGCTTTATTGCCTGCTTGGTCTTGAGCTACCACCATAATCCGGGTCAACCCCTGCTTCGCATCTTTGGGAATTGGGAAGTAGGAGATCATTACGTATTTGTCAGGCCAAACCTGATAGGCAGCTGTCAAATCAGCATTAACCATAACACCGCTTAAGGCCAGACTTTCGGAAGATTTGAACGCGATGGCCCCCGTTCCTCCCGGGTTTAGATAATTAGTGGGGGTAAGGATAGATATCAAAGGAGGCGTCATATCTATCAACAGCGTCCGCTGCAACTTGTTGCTGTTTTCCCACCAGGAGTTGTCCGTGGCCGATACGATCAACTGCGCCTCCTGCTCTTTGAGCTTCAATTGCTGTGGTTGTATCGTTATATTGAAGGTCATCTCGGCTGTTGCAGAGTCGCCCAGATCCCGGGACAGGATGCTGTGCGTGACGCCATCCTGAAGCAATGTGACGTTGACCTTCCGGATTCCGGCCTTCAGGTCGGACACCTTGAGCTCCAGGGTCTGGTTTATCCCGATGTACTTGTCGATCCCGCTGATAATTATTTCCGGCTTCGTTCTCTCCAGCTGAACGTGGAAAAAAAACCAGAAGACGCCGGCAATTGATAAGCTGATCAGGCCGGCGAGCAGATAAACAGATAATAATTGTCGTTTCATTGTTTCCTCCTTCACCTGTGGCGAGCACATCTATATTGCTTTAGCTCATTATGCAAGGCGAAACCGAGATGGCACCTAAAGATTGACGACACGGTAAAAAGTCCGGATGCGGCGTTGCGCTACATCCCTCGTCACTCAAGGCGTACCCAGAAGTACGCCTCATTCCTCGTGATTTGCACGCCTTGCCTGCGAACTTTTTACGGCGTCAAATGGCGCCGGTCGACTTGGTGATTGGTGCACATTGAGCCGGATGAAACTCAACTGACGTCCGCTTTCGCCGCCGGAGGCCCGATGGGAAAAGAACATGTCCCGGCAACAGGAGGTGCATAGGAACGAACAGTCAATGTTATCGCGCTTGATCCCCCGTGCGGCAAGCTCGGCGGCGATTAACCGGGAAAGGTCCAGCTGCCATTTTTCTCTATTCTGGGGGCTGAAAAAAGGTTTGTTCAGGCTATCGCCTGGAAAGGCGTCAAAGACGACGCGATCCACTTGATAGCAGCAGGGACCGATGGCCGGTCCCAGGAGGGCGATCATATCCGCCGGGTTACTGCCAAAGAGGGCGCAGAATGCATCTACCGTCTTGGCTGGCAGGCCGAGCGCGGCGCCCCTCCAGCCGGCATGAACCGCTCCCACAACCCTTTTTACCGGATCGGCCAAAAGCAGCGGCACACAATCGGCAGTCCTGATGGCAAGGGCCAACCCAGGCCGGTTGGTTACCACCGCATCGTAGCCTTCCTCGCCCTCCGCAAGCGCAGCGAGCCGGCAATTTTCCCGGTCCGATGCTTCTGAAACATCAGCAAGGACCAGAATGCGGTCCTGGTGCACCTGCCGCAAAGTAACAAAATCAGATGGCTTTAGGGAAAAGCATTCCGCAAGCTTTTCCCAGTTCACATCAAGGGGGGATAGCTTCTCTTGATAATTGCAGCTAAGGTCGAGATCGGTTGCGGCAACACCGGCAGTCCCCCCCATCCTGGTCATGAAGGCATGTTCAACAAAGCCCATCTTCACCAGCGGCGGGCTCTGGAGGTAAGACAGGCCGTTTTGCGATATCAGATCGAGTGAAATAGTGCTGCGACCATTTTTGACGACCTCGTAAAAAGTCATAAAAACGCCTGTTTTGGGGCGGCTTCGTATAAAGGCTGCGGGCATGGCGCGCAAAATCACGAGGAATGCGGAGGGCGGGGTTTTATGCCCACCCCAGAGGCAGCGCCGCAACGCAGCTAGACTTTTCACGAAGTCGTCATGATTTATTCCCGAAAGCCTTCCGCCTTCCGTCTATCTACCAGAATAATTACCGGCAAAAATCTATTCATCGAGAGTAATTGGCGCCTTCCTGACCAGATTCCGGTAGATGCTGTAAATAAAGGACAACACCGCAATGAGTAGAATTGTGCCGCCAATGGGCCGGAAGAGAAATTCCAGCAGGCTGTAGTCCGCCATGGTCATTCCGCGGCGGAAAGAAATCTCCGTGAGCGTCCCTAAGACCAGGCCGATGATCATGGGTGCAATGGGATACTTGTACTTTTTCATAAAATACCCCAGAACTCCGCAGGAGAACATGATCCAGAGATCGTTGGTGTCGTTACGGATTCCAAAAGCGCCAACTGCAGCAAGGACAAAAATGCAGGGACCGAGGATGGAATAGCGCACCTTGCGAAAATGGGAGAAGAGCTTGGCCACCCCGAGACCGGCGAAAAGCATGAAGATATTTGCCAGATACATGGCAATGAAGATGGAATACATCAATTTGGGCTGATTGAAAAACAACATCGGCCCCGGTTGCAGACCATGAACCAAAAATCCTCCAATTATTACGGCCGTCGTGGCGCTCCCGGGAATTCCCAGGGTAAGCAGGGGCACCATGGCGCCGCCCGCAGCTGCGTTATTTGCTGTTTCCGGGCCGGCGATTCCTTCGGGAATGCCGGTGCCGAACTTCTCGGGCGTCTTGGACCAGCGCACCGCTTCGGAATAGCCGATGAAGGCGGCGGTTGTGGCCCCCACACCCGGCAGGATGCCTATCGCCGTGCCGATAACACCTGAACGGAGAAGCAGCCACTTCATCTTCATGATATCCCTGATTCTCGGTAGTTTAGTGGAAACCTTGGTGAGGATAATATCCGCCCGGCTCTTGGTTTCTTCCACCCGTGCCAGGATTTCCCCCACTGCAAAAGCCCCGATAATCGCCGGAATGAAATTGATCCCTCCGAGCAGCGCCTTGCCGCCGAAGGTAAACCGCTGTTGGGCGGTCATCTCGTCCATCCCCACCGTGGCCGCCAGAAGTCCGATCAAACCCGCCAGGAAGGCCTTGGCCATTCCGCCGCCACCTAGAGAAGCAATCAGGGTAAGCGCCGCGACCGCCAGGGCAAAATACTCGGGCTGGGAAAAGGTAAGACCAACCTTGGCCAATTGGGGCGACACCAGGTTCATCACCAGCACACTGAAAAGCCCGCCGAGACAGGAACAAATAATGGCGTAACCCAGGGCTTCCGCCGCCTTCCCCTTCTTGGCCATTTCGTAGCCGTCGAAGACCGTGGCCGAGGCCTCAGGCGCCCCGGGAACATTGAACAGGATCGCCGAAATAGAGCCCCCGTAGGTCCCGCCGCAGTAAACAGCCGTCAGGAGGGCCAACCCATGTGCCGGTTCCATCGCAAAGGTGAAGGGAATCAGGAGGGCAGTGCCCATGGTAGAGTTGAGTCCGGGGATAGAACCAAGGGTGACCCCCAGAGTTACTCCGAGCATGATAAAGAAAAGCATGGTGGGAGTAAACACCGCCTGGAGTGCGCTTAACCAAATGTCCATCTGCTGCCTCCGCCTAATAGAAAATCTGGCTGAATTGAAGAAACATCCCGCGCCCTCGAGGCAGGGGAACGTACATGACCTTGGTGAACAAGACCACGATAACTGCCGTCATGCCCAGAGAAACTCCCAGTATCCAGGCGGCGCTTTGCTCTCCAAGAAGGTACATAAAGGCTACCATAAAAACAGGGGTAGTGATGATAAAACCAAGAAACGGCAACAAGACAAGATAGCCGACGATCAAGGCCACCGCTATTAAGAAACGCAGCTGCCTCAGATCAAGGGTGGCTTTTTTACCCTCAGCGCCTTTTTCCGTTTTGATCAAATACTGCACCATCAGTCCAGCGCAGATAATGATAATACCCGCCAGTACGATCTGGGGCCAAAACGATGGTCCCAGACGGCCGCCGACCCCCTGGCCGCCCCCGAACTTGAGGGTTTCCCAGAAAAGGAAAACCGCGCCCAACAGGATAAACAACAGAAAAAATAATTCGCCTTTGCTCTTTATCACCTTATCGCTCCTTATGGTTTTGACCAATACGGCTTATGCAATGTGGGAGGGAAAACTAAATTTACGGAGTTTTATTTTCGGCCATGACTGAGCACGGCACTCCGATTGCCGGCAGCAGGGGCGAATAATTATTCGCCCCTGCTGCCAAAAGGTTAGGCCTTCTTTGGCTTCGCAACAGGGCTAGACGTGGGCAACACTACTTCTTCAGATATCCCAGTTCCTCAAAAATCTCTTTGTATTCAAGGTATTCTTCATCCCAGAATTTACCGAATTCGGCAGGCCCTCTCCAGCCGGGACGGATATCGAGCAAGGCCGCCTTCGCAATAGAGGTGTAGGATTCAGCCGTTGCGGCCTTCTTGAAAACATCTGCCAGGTAGGAAATGATCTCGGGCGGTGTTCCCTTCTTCACTGCCAGGCCGCGCCAGCGCCCCATGGTGATGTCGTAACCAAGCTCTCGGGCAGTTGGCACATCGGGAAACTTATCCAACCTTTTTTCAGTAAAAGCAAGAATGGGAATCAACTTTTTGGCCTCAATAAGAGACATGATCACCCCCGGTTCCTCATGCAGCACATCCAGATGCCCCCCCAAAACGGCCGCGTGGGTTTCCGGTGCCCGGTCAAAGGGAATGTATCGGATCCGTATCCCGGCTTTTTTGGCAAAAAGCATTATAATAACTTCATCGGGACTGCGCGGGGTGGTTCCAGTGAATTGAAGCTTTCCCGGATTCGCCTTGGCGAAACGGATCACATCCTGAATGTTCTTGTAGTGGCCTCCCTCGCGGACATAAAACATGCTGATATCTTGTTGTACCTGACAGAGGGGGGTAAAATCCTTGTAATTTTCCAAACCAAAGATAGTATTGATGATCTGTTCGGGGGCAAAGTTATAAATGGTGTAGCCATCAGCCGGCTGGCTAAGAACGTAGGTTGAGGCTTTTACTCCCGCCCCGCCGGTAAGATTTGTAACATTAATCGGCACCTTGATGTCTGCCTTGGCCGCCAGCATCAGGCTGCGGACAAAAATATCGCTCCCGCCGCCAGCACCAAACTGAACCACCGCTTCGATGGGCCGGCTGGGGTAGTCTTTGGGCTTGGCCTGTGCCCAGAGCAGCGCAGTAAAGGCAAAAAGCATCACTCCTGACAATAAACCTGTAATTACCTGTTTCTTGTTCATAATATCCCGCCTTTCTTGGTTAATGATTACCTTTTATTCAGGTCAAATTTTGCACAGACTACGAATCTCAGTTTTGCGCCAGATAATCAAGCGCCGCCATTACACCCCCCTTCTCAATGGGCATTTTCATCATGGTAAAGGCCATCTCCAAGCCCGCCAGGGTTCCCGCCAGCGTTAGATCGTTGAAATCGCCCAGATGTCCGATCCGAAACACCTTGCCGCGAAGCCTACCCAACCCGCTTCCCAATGACATGTTAAACCGCTCCAGGACAGCCTTACGGAAAACTATTTCATCCAGTCCATCGGGCATCATCACTGCGGTGAGGACATTACTGTATTCCAGGGGGTTACGACAAAGGATAGCAAGCCCCCACGCCTGCACTGCCCGCCGGGTGGCCTCGCCATGGCGGGCATGGCGGGCGAAAATTGTTTCCAGTCCTTCTTGAAATAGCAGATCCAATGCTTCCCTAAGGCCATAGAGGAGATTCGTGGCCGGACTGTAGGGGAAGAAGCCGTTTTTCATGCTGGTGATGATCTCTTCCCAGTCCCAGTATGATCTGGGCAGTCGTGCCATCTTCGCGGCCGCCCGCGCCTTCTGACTTATGGCATTGAATCCCAGACCCGGGGGAAGCATCAGCCCCTTTTGAGAGCAACTGACCGTAACATCCACTCCCCATTCGTCATGACGATAATCCAGAGAAGCCAGCGAAGAAATTGTGTCCACCATGAGGAGAGCCGGATGTCCCGCCCGATCCATGGCCTGGCGGATCTCGGCAATTCTGCTTGTCGTGCCGGTGGAAGTTTCGTTGTGCACCACCATGACCGCCTTGATTGTTTGCTGTCGATCGTCGGAAAGCTTGGCCTCCACTGTCGCCGGGTCAGCCCCGGTTCGCCAGTCCCCGGGGACAAAATCAACCTCCAATCCAAATTTTCTGGCCATATTGCACCAAAGGGTTGCAAAATGGCCCGTCTCAAACATCAAAATCCTATCTCCGGGGGAGAGGGTATTGACAATTGCAGCTTCCCAGGCGCCGGTCCCGGAAGAGGGATAGATCGCCACCGCGTCCTTGGTTTGAAAAACCCTTTGGAGACCCGCTGTTACTTCCAGGGTGAGACAGGAAAATTCCTCACTCCGATGATCAATTGTCGGACGCGCCAGGGCCCGGAGGACCCGATCGGGCACATTGGTCGGTCCGGGTATCTGCAGAAAATGTCTTCCCGATTGGTATCCCATCATATCTCCTTTTTCTGACGACTTCGTAAAAAGTCCGGATGCCGCGTTGCGCTAAATCCCTCGTCACTGCGGCGTACCCAGAAGTACGCCTCATTCCTCGTGATTTACGCGCCTTGCCTGCGAACTTTTTACAAAGCCGTCCAACACTCACGTTTTGCCGACTTTTTACGAGTTCGTCTTTTCTGGTTAAGTCCTTTTCCAGGCATGGCCGCCCTGGGTTACAATTGACGCATCGGCTATCTTCAGGTGCTTAAGGATGATCCGGGACCTGTCCAGCGGCTCCAGCCTCTTGTCCGTCGGGACGGGCAGACTGGCGCCGAAGCTGGTCTGAAGGTACTCATTAAGAGCCGCCATTGTCTGGGGGCTACCCGTGACGGGAAGGGCAGGCCAGAAATAGGTGGTGACTCCATGGGCCACATACCACAGGGCTTCGACCACTTCGCTTACGCAATTGGCCTCCGGGAAACAGGCCACAACCGGACAATCGACCAGTGATTTCCCACTGACCCCGGAAACAGCTATCAACAAATCCAAGGCCGCTCCGTTTTCGCCGGGCCCAAAATCCAGTACCGGGGGAATATCTTTACCCAGAGAATTAAGAAAGCTGGCCAGACCACGGCCACAATACTTATCAACTTCAGCCGGCGCCAAAAGTCCATACTTGCCCAGGGTGACACTGGCCTCACCAGTGGACAGGCAAAGGATGTCCCGCTTCACCAGATCTTCGGTCATTGCCACCAGGAACCTGTCCTGGGTGTATTTTACATTGCCCGAACCCGATATTATGGCCAGGCCCTTGATCTGGCCTTCCTGCAGTGCGTCGGCAACGGCTCTCGCCGGCACCTGTCCTCCCGAAAACCCCATCACCGCCGTCTGTCGGTCCGGATTCACCCGTCGGTCCAGCCCCTGCCGGACAGCAAAAGACTGCTGGGCCATTTCCATGATCCTTGCCGACAAGGCATCATAATTGCCATCAGCACCCAGCGCCTCAGTATAGACAATTGGGACCGAACTGGCCCGGGCAATCTTGACAAGCGAGGGATTGACGTATCTATCCCCGGCCACCACCAGGTCCACGGCGCCGGTGAGCAGGGGAATTTCCTGAGCGGCGTAATTTGTTACTGGTGAAATCGTCCCGTAAGCCAGCAGAGGTTCTGTGGCGACACCGACAACCTTTATATTCCTGCCCTGGGCAGCCTGCAAAATTTTAGTCTTCAAAAAGGGAGACAAGGTCCCTACCAACAGGACATTCGCCTGCTTCTCTTCCATAACGCCCAGACCTATCTCAATTTTGGTCGGAGACTGTGCGCCGAAGAGGGCTTTTTTCAGGCGGCCGTGCAGTTTCCCGGCCATACAGGCCAATAGCGCTGCCTTGACGCCCCGCAGCAGCAACTCTTCCACCCCCGCCAGGCCGCCTTCGAGCTTCTGCGAAGCCTTAAATATATCCTTCAATGTTCCTCCCGGCAAGACCCCCCGGGCCTGCCAGTTTTCCTTAAGCGGTGCGGGCAGCTCGGCCAATACGTTGGCTGTGCCGTTGCCAAGGAGACGGGCCAGATCATTTCCGATAAAATCCGCCTGGGACGGGTTAACCGGCGATGTCTTTCCGGCGGCAATCTCCGCTGACAGTTCGTCGGCCTCGGCAATAATCGTCATCGCTCCCTTAATGACCAGCCGCAAGAGGGACTGTGCCCCCATAATGTCTCGGTCTTTGCCGCATACGCCCTCCTTGCTTGCGTCACGAAAGGGGTGGCTGATACAGGGCCCCTGCAGACAGTCGCGGCAACTCAGGCCGGTCTCACAAAAACCGCATTCCGGCAACTGGCCTTCAAATCTGTCCCACGTAAGCGATATGCCCTCGCTGGCGGCCTTGGTTAAATATACCTCAATCGCACTGTCCGCGGTCTTCTTCTGGATAAATTCCATCTTGCTCTCCTTTCAATTTTTCCCCGGACCTGCTACCTGGGAAAAAGTATTGTAATGCTGCTGTTAACTTTGAACCACTGCCAAAGAGGAAATGCTACGTCGGCGATGGATTCGGTCGTTCCTGCAGACTTATTGCCTGGGTAGGACATACTTCGGCGCAGATGGGATACCCCATATTACGGCAGCGGTCGCATTTAATGGCCACCTTCAACGATGAAGAAGGTTCGATGATCCCGAAGGGGCAAACCATGACGCACATCCAGCAGGCAATGCAGGTGGGCTCATGGACGTAGACTACGCCTGTTTCGGGATCCGTTCTCATCGTCCCGTTAGGACAGGCCGAAAGGCAAGGCGCATCCGGACAATGCCGGCATTGCAGGACAAATTTCTTACCCTGGACAAAAACCCGCGGCACTGGCTGGGGCACCTCATTAATCGCCAGGTAAAGATCCTTGGCAACAGACCCTATCTCATTGCCGCACCAAAGTTCACACTGATGGCAACCGGTGCATTTAGCCTTGTCAACCATTAATACTTTCAACTTTTCCTCCTTTCTTTCCCCTGTAATGGCAGAGGGAAAGCTCTTCTCGACGATTGCCGGCATTAACTGAAAAATTAAAGACCGGTATCGATCAATTCTCTGAATTCCGTCTCGGTGAACTTATCGGCATTTCTCCTGATTATGGGCAGAAGGTCCATAAAGCTCAGGCTGTTGCTCATCAGTACCGGCAAGGCATCGGCCACGTCGACTTGTTTCTGAAGCAACATCGACATTAAGCCCGCCTTCTGGGTCTGACCAACCAGGATGGCGCCAACGATCTTTCCGTTGCGCAGGATGATTTTGCGGTAACCGTCTCTGGTTTTGCGCTTGATCTCCCGGTATTCATCGGCGACGCTGCCGGTGGCACAACTGTTTACCTGGGTCAGGCCCATGGAAATGGCCGGGATGCCGATGAAGTTGCCAATCGAGTTTCTTCGGTAGGAGCCGGCATATGGCGTCCTCGTCCCCGCCATGTTCAATCCGGCGATATGCCCCTGCTCAAAAGCACAGGGCCAGATGGCGTTAATGAAGCTGGCGTCCCGGGCGATATCATGGGTCTCAGCCACATCGCCGGCCGCATAGATTTCCGGACGGCTGGTCCGCATCAGCTCATCTACCTTTATCCCGCCCTGCGCTCCCAGTTCGAGACCGGCGGCAACCGCCAGTTCGACCGCAGGCCTCACACCTACCGCCAGGACTACCAGATCGCAGGGTATCTCCCGGTTGTCGGTAATTACCTTTTTCACCTGCTCATCACCGACAAATTCCAATGCCTTTTCGCCGGTTACCACTTCCACCCCGATAGCCTGGATGCGTTTGGCAATGATGGCCGCCGATTCTTCGTCAAATACCGTTGGCAACACCTGGCCCAGTTGCTCCAGGATGGTAACTTTCGTCCCCCTGCGCTGCAGGCTGATGCTGGCCTCGACACCGATACTGCCGGCTCCGATTACAACTGCCCGTTTGGCCGGATACTTGTATATCCGCTCGGCATCCGCCATGGTCTTCAGGGTGGAAATGCCCAATTTGTTGACTCCGGAAATGGAAGGAACAATGGGATTGCCCCCGGTGGCGATAAGCAGCTTGTCATAAGCATAGACTCCGTCTTGAACCTGAACCGATCGTTCATCGGGACTGATGGCCAGCACCTTTACCCCCAGGTGAGGGGTCACGGACTTCTCCTCGAAAAAATCGGCGCCACGAAAATTAAGCAGGGGTTTGGTAAGCTCTTCCGCTACGTAATACGGCAGCAGCACCCGGGAAAAAAGGGGGGTCTCTTCATCGGAAAATAAATCGATGGTGGATTTATCGTCTATTGAACGGATAGATTCAACAGCGCTGATGGCGGCGGCGCTGCCGCCAATTATTACGTATCGCATTTGTGACTCCTTGCACTTTAGGATTGATGGTGCGCTAAAAGTCTGCAAAACTGCCATTACCAGGGAGGCGGGAATGACAGAAACAAGCAAAGTCGGAGGTTTTAGCGCTTCACCAGAATTGATCGACTTCAGTAGAGGCTCTTTACCATAAACTGCGGCAAGAGTTCCCTCAGCAGCTCGGCCCCCCGGGTCAGGTTGTAATTACCGCAGGTGCAGACCCTGGCCATTTCCAGGCAGCATTCCTCCACCGTACGTCGTCCGCGTTTGATGTCCCGGACGAGCTTTCCCACCAAATCGGTTGCGATCATGGCATGGCCGCACATGGTGGTAGTCTGAAGAATGTAAAAATCAGGCAGCTTGTCCACCCGGCCCCAAGTGCCTAGTGAATATTCCAGGGAGTGTATCCGGCCCAGCCCCGCCTCCTCCATACACTGCTGGACTACTGTGGTAACCCCAGAGATGATTATCGAAATACCGGGGCGATCATCCTTTAATTCCTTCAGCAGGGCTACGATCTTCTCCCGGTTGTCGAAGGTGCATTCCACAATAGTGCTGTCGCTGACCCGCCTTAGGATTTCATTCATCGGCATGTTGTAGATGTTGCCGGTTTTCATATCGCCCAGATTTATTGGACCGTGCTTATAACAGATACTTAAAAATTTGTGGGTCTTGACCCGTGATCCGATCTTGTTTACACCAGTGGCCGGACAGCCCAGCACGACAAAATCTTCCCGCAGGTTCTCCCAGGTCCCTCTTCTGTGCAGACTATGCGTCATATACCTTCTCCTTCTGGGATGACTTCCTAAAAAAGTCGTCAATCGTAGAATTTAAATGCCGGCAGGCCCAACCCCATATTGTTTTTGCTGACCAGGGAATACCAGACGCCCATGTCATCCAGGATAGGCCGAATGGGCACCTCGCCTGTGGGCGGCACCTTGGTTATTACCTCCGCGGTAAACACCGTGTCGATCTCCTGGGCCACCTGCTGCAACACCCGAAGCAGCGGCTCCAGGTTCTCAAGCTTGCATTTGCCTTCGATAATAGCCGATGTCGCCCGCTCATTTAAGACATCTTCCCTGATTTTACCTGTTTGCCTGTCGGTCATGAAATGGGTCACCGGGTTTTCCGCTGCCAACTGATAACCAAGATCGGCCTTCATGAGGGCCATTACAACCTGTTCCACATCGCGGAAATAGGCGCCTATTCCGGGCCTGCCCAGTTCGATGCCGACCCCTACTTCGCCGGGCAAAAATGTTCCCTTTACGTCGTTTGTTTTCATCTCTTCCGTACCACGACCCGGGGTCTGGGAGCCGAGAAACTCGATCATGGGATTACTCAATATCCCCCGAACCTCGCGGGGCCAGCTCTCCTCCGGTTGATACAGAGCCTTTACCGGACAGATATTTGCCCTGAGACACATGCCGCAATCGGTGCAGATGTCCTGGTCAATTTCAATGTAAATACGGCCATTTATTGTTTCATGGCGCTTGAAAGTCTGGATCCTGCCAAAAGGACAGTAGGCAAAACAGCGCTTACAGCCGATACACTTATCCTTGTCAACCTTCATAAAACCTCCCTAGTCAACTCCTCCGCTGGCACTTCTCCCGCCGCAAAAAAACAATCTCCGGAGATTCAGCGGTCTTCAATAATGGTTTGGTAGGCATCCGCCTTGGCCTCCATAATGTGTTCGCGCATCACCCTCTCGCAAAGGTCAGGATAGCCCAACTTCAAAGCGTAGATGATTTTTCGGTGGCCATCGATGGAATGTACGGCGCCCTTAATGTACTGCAGTGTGTCCTTGCGATACCTCAGGACGTATTTTCTCAAATCGCAAACGAGATTATACAGGCGCTTTTTATCCGCGATAAGATCGTTTAAAGTATCATGAAACTTGGTATTCCACTCAAAAACCTGGTGGCGCTGCCCGGAGTCGATGGCCTCCTGAGCCCTGTCGACACATTCGGTCAAGCTCTCGATGAGCCGGTCATTAACCATAGGTATGATCAGTCGCAGGGCATAACCTTCCAAAACCGCCCGGAGGTCGAAGACCTCTTCCATTTCTTCCAAGGAATCGCGGGCGAAACAGTAACCACGTCTTCCCATTGGCTTGATGAGACCCTCGGACGCGAGCCTGCTTAAGGCACTGCGTACTGGAGTGCGACTCACCCCCGTCTCCGCCGCCAGCTTTTCCTCCGCCATCCTCTCGCCGGGCGGAAACTTACCGCAAAGAATGGCTGATTTGATATATTGGTAGGCCTTATCAGTGGCAGTGTGCTGATTGTTTTTCTCCAACCCGTTACCCATCGACCATTACCGTTGACTGTATCCAAACGCAAGGAGGAGAAGATATCGATTGATGCTTTTGAGGGGACTATATTAGCAATGAATTTCAGTTGTCAAGAGAATTGTTATTATTGAATAGCCTTTGGTATCTTGTGGTTAGCGAAAACAATAAAATTATTTTCGCCGAGCACTGCGTTGACGCGCATTTTTGTGCAATATATTTTCAGGATAATTTGTATACATAAAGCCTTCAAAAGTTCCTCTGGCGGCAACCGCTTCGCTAGGCCATCCTAAAAAAACCAACGGGCAATATCTTTGTAGGGGACAGGCTTAGGTTGTGTTCAGACTATTGGGTAGGCCTTGCCCCCAATGGGGGCGCCCTTTTCGGCGATGACAGAGCATGACCCTCCGAAAAACCCCTCGGGATATGTTTCGGACTGATGTGCAATATAAGCAGCAGGAGTTTTTACCGCTTCACCAAAAATAAATCTTGACATAAAAAACTACCAGTTATAATGTAGCTGTACCTACAGGTATCGCATCCTCTCAAACATATCTCCATATGTTCTCTTCCTCGGCGCAAGCATTGCACTGTAGAGGCGTTAAAGCACCAGCTAGCAGCAAATCCGGGCCTTCGGATTTGGGTATCCCTTGACACGAGAAAGCTATCCCTGTAAACTCAATAATATGGGAGTTAATGCATTATCAACTGTCACACTGTATCAAAGGCAAGGTCAACCTCAATAGTATCAATAGTATAGAGCCGGCGGAAAAAGTATTTTCTGCACAAATGGGCAGGCAATTCATTTGGGTTTTGATGGCGCTTACAGGTATTTTTGTAGCTAATTTTAGGTACATATGTTAGCTGTCGGCAGAAAGGGGGTGAATTTCAAGGGACAAGAGCAGCAACGGATCGAATCGGTGGAAGCCTCATGCAAAGGTAATTTCAAAGAGCTCTAACAAACCAAAAGGAGGGGAAAAGTGAAGAGAATATCTTTAATTGCGTTAGCAACGTTGATGGTTGCGAGCATGTTTATTTTTGGCTGGGCAGGACCCGCCTTTGCTCGAACTAAGATTCAGTTAGATTTTGCTACTTTCTGGCCGGCCGGCGACTTCCAGACCGCAGTTGGGCACAAGACCTGGATGAAGACCATATCGGACCGCGTTTTGGCCGAGACCACCGATTTTGAGATCGCCTGGACCGAGTTTTATGGTGTGCCACCGGGTAGGCTATTGGACGGCATTGAGGCCGGAACCTACAGTGTTATAACAGCCGGTCCGGGCTATTATCCCGGCGTATTCCCCCTGTGGGCTGGTGTCGAATACCCGGGCGAAGCTTTCCGAAGAAACGCTTACACGATGTCATTGACCATACAGGCCCTTCATGATCAGATGCCCGAGCTTCAGGCGGAATTCGCCCCCACAAAAATGAAGCTGCTGCATTTCTGGTCTACTGGGCCTGGTTACATCATGATGGTACCGGATAAAAACATTCGAACACATGCCGATTTTGCAGGTAAGACAATCAGAGCGGCCAACCCGGCATCAGTGGCAGCGGTCGAGGCCCTGGGATCAAAACCACTCTTTGCCCCAATGAGTGTGGCCCTTGAGAGATTTCAGGCCAAACTGATCGATGGCATCCTTGCTCCGACAGACGTGGCCAAGGGCTTTGGTCTGGGTGCATACGTGCGGCATGTTATCCACGTACCATTCGCCTACCACTTCATCTTCTTTAAGGTAATGAACAAGGCTGTTTATGATCGCCTGCCGGCAAGTGTGAAAAAGATCTTTGATGAGGTCAACGCGGTCTGGCCTGCATACTACGGTCAGTTGCGGACATGGGGTGAGGCAGATGGATTAGAGTATATGAGAAAGATTCCGGGCTTCACCTTCTACGACCCACGCACCGATAATCCGGCTGAATATGCTAAATGGGTTGCCGCAACCGCCGGTCTCGTCGACAAATGGGCGGGCACTGACGCAAGGAGAAGGGCCGTTTGGAACAAGTTCCTCGAACTTGACAGATACTATAACACGACGGCTCCGTTTTCTACCTGGAAACACGGCTGGCCGACTCAGCCGGTGGCGCCCACTGGGAAAAGATAGGGTAATCAACTTAGAATTGGCTTGACATCAGTCAAAATGCAGCAGGGGAGTTGGGGTGCCGCCGGCTTTCTCCCTGTCCCGGCGCCCCAACTTTTTTGCGGTAAAATCTGATTGATCGCCTACAACAAGAACACATGAGGGGGCCTATGAATGCTTTTGAAAAGGCAGTGCAGTTTATCACAGAGAAGATGACCTGGGTTACCATGCTGGCGATTGTCGGGTGTATGGCCCTGGTGGTGACTGATGTTATCAGCTATACTATTACCCACAAACCGATTCCCGGCACCCACGAACTTGTGGAGCTGATAGCATCGGTGATACTGAGTACGTCAATCGCTTCCGTCACTTTTGTGAAAGGACATGTCTCGGTGGGTATCCTGGTGGATGGCCTCAAGGCCCGGACCCAGGCGCTCTTTGAGCTTGTTAACAGTATCATTGCTCTGGCCTTTATGCTCTGGCTTACTCAGGGAGTGTTCCTGATGGCCATGCGTAATCTCAGATACGGCTGGGTGACGGGGGTTCTGCAAATTCCCCGAGCTCCTTTTATGTTCTTGATTGGCGCAGCGCTGGGACTGGCATGCCTGGTCCTTGTTCGGGACACAATCAGGGCCGTGATGTTGCTTCGAGCAGGAGGCCGTCATGGAGCGTGAATGGTTAGGTGTCATCTCCATCATCATCATGATTGTGCTTCTTCTGACCCGGATGCCGGTAGCCTTCGTAATGCTGGTGCTGGGCATGGGTGGGATTGCCCACATAAAGGGCATGGAGGCGGCGTTGGGCATGGCGGCCTCGACTATGTATGGGACATTTGCCAATTATGCGCTAGTTGTTATTCCCCTTTTCACCTGGATGGGCTTCATCGGCTTCCACTCCGGCATCAGCGAGCATCTGTACGAGGCAGCTTACAAAACTGTGGGCCGGCTGAAGGGAGGGCTGGCCATAGCGACCACGATGGCATGCGCCGCTTTCGGCGCTATCTGCGGTTCCACGACGGCTACTTCGGCAACCTTCGCGACCCTGGCACTGCCCGAGATGAGGAAACGGGGTTACGATCTCTCTCTGGCCACAGCCAATATCGCAGCATCGGGTATCCTGGGGGTGCTGATTCCGCCCAGCGTCATATTCATTGTCTATGCCAGTATCACGGCGGAGAGCGTAGCCAAACTTTTCATCGCCGGCATTTTCCCCGGCCTTCTTCTGGCGACGCTTTTCATTGCCGCCACTTACATAGTGGTTGCCCGCCACCCGGAAAAGGCGCCGCCCGGCCCCTCTTTTCCCTGGAGTCAAAGGATATTGGCCTTGGCCAAAGGGGGGATCGAAGTCATAATCATCTTTGCGGCGGTAGTCGGTGGGCTCTTGGGCGGGTTATTCACGGGAACGGAGGCCGGCTCGGTGGGCTGTTTTGCCACGCTCTTGGTGGTATTGGCCAGACGGGCGCTCACCTGGAAGGGTTTTGTGAACTCACTGAAAGACACCGTCCGGACATCAACCATGGTCATGTTCCTCGTGGCTGCGGCAGCTATCTTCGGAGAGTTTCTTGGCCTGACACGCCTCCCCGTACTGGTGGCGGATTGGGTGGTGGCGCTTCCTATGCATCCCCACCTGATCATGATCGGCATTCTTATTATCCTCATGATAATGGGCTGCTTTGTCGATGCTTTGGCGATGATTTTGCTGACAATACCCATTTTTTACCCGGCGGCAATGAAACTGGGCTTTGACGGAACATGGTTTGGGGTTATTATGACGCTGGCCCTGGGGATGGGAGTGCTGACACCACCGGTGGGCGCCAATGTTTACGTTGTTTACGCCGTTGCCAAGGATGTACCGGTAATGACGATTTTCAGGGGGACGTGGCCTTATCTGATTGCCCTGTGGATCTGTTGTCTCATTCTGCTGTTTTTCCCCCAGGTTGTCCTTTACCTGCCTAGTTTTGTTAAATAAGGCCTGGCTGTAATCCCGCCCATTATTCAGCCGGCGCCAGCCGCCCTTAACCGGGCGACATAATCCGGCACCCCTCCCGACAGAAGAGGCTGCGGGAGGGGGTAACTGGGGATAGCCGCCTACGCTCGAGGTATGGTCAGCTAAGTAATAAAATAACGCCCCCTAGGGAAACTTGGGTGGAGCGGCAAAAACTTGATACCCCTTCCCTGGCGGGAGGGGGGCAGGGGGGGTATCGTCGGGGACATGTTTCGAAAGCCCACAGGGATCGGAACCTGTCCCCCGCAAAGATCAACTATTATCACCCTCTCCCCGTATCAAGTTCGGGGCAGGCCCCGCCCTCTCCCATCAAAGGAGAGGGGGGTCTTTTGACTTTTTACCGCATAATCAAATTTAAATTTTCCTAAAGGGTGTGCGACAAATTTCTGGGTAGAGCGGCTTTTTCTCTTCCCCAAGAGGGATCGGGGGAGATTTGACGAACCAAAAACAACCTCTTGCTTTTGTTATAAATCCCCCCGCCCTCTTTGGGAAAGGGGGGGGTTCTAGGACCTGCAAGATTGGACAGCCATAAATTTTTCGCACACCCTTTTCCTAAATACTACCTTGACAATGGGGTCCACCTTAGCTATTTTTTAGCATCTGGTTTATCCCCGGCAGCGCACTTCCTGGCGGATGACATGGTCCTAAACGCCCACCTGGGGAAATAGTATGGCTTCGGGGAGATTGTCGAAGTTTTTTGCTCCAAATCACCTTAGGCATGAGGTAAACACAAAGTGACCGACGAAAAGATGGCTACCTGGGATGACGATCTGGGTAATAAAATCGATAAGGTGAAATTTATCGTCTATGGTGAGGAGATGATTGCCAAAGAGGTCAAGCTCAGCGGTAACAGTGGACGGATATACCTGCCTCCGGACTGGGTGGGCCACCAGGTAAAAATTATCAGGATTGATTGACCAAATGGGGCAGACAGGATGGAACACAATGTCTTGATACGAAAATTGAAGGTCGCCGATGCGGAGGAGATAGCCAAAATATACCAGGCCATTACGGGTATGGTTGCCGAGGAGGACATCAGGAAGCTAATCCGGGAGCAGGCGGGCCGGGAAGATACGGCCAGTCTTGTTGCCCTCACGGATGAAAAGGTGGTTGGCTATATGGTAAGCCACATCCTTCCGGGAAGTTTCGGCCTGAATAAAAGCGCCTGGATATCCATGCTGGGAGTAAGCCCCAGCTACATGGGACGGGGTATCGGCAACAGGCTGGCCAGAGAGATACTTGCTTACTATCAGCAGGCGGGTATCCGGGATATATACACCTCGGTTCGATGGGATTCTACGGACCTTCTGTCGTTTTTCAAGACTCTAGGCTTTGACCGGAGCAACTTCATCAACCTCCACAAGCAACTGGACTGAACAGAAAGGCGCGCTAAATCCGGACTTTTTTACGAAGTCGTCATTGTTGACTGCCCCCGATTACTTCCATTACATCACACAATACCCGGTAGGATTTGATCTTACGGCCCAGGATATGTTCGATCATCTGGGAGAGGATCAGGCGGGATTCAAGGGCTGACTGCTTGGAAATGACGATCCGGTCGAGTTTCTCGGTTTGCTGGTTTTGGCCGTACAATAATGTTCTAATGGTGCCCAAGGATATAGAAAGGCAAGCAGAGGAAGGTCCATTGCAGTTTCGGCAACGAATGCCACCGTCTTGCGGGGAGAAGCTATATTTTCCGTCCGGATGAACTGGTTTGCGGCACTGCACGCAGTGATCCAGCAGGGGTTCATAGCCCGCCGCTTTGAGCAGATCCAACTCAAAGAAGTGGATAAGGGCGCGGTTCTTAAAGCCGCGGTCGAGCGCGCCCAGATAATTTTCCAGCAGTTGGTAAATATCGGGATTGCTCTTCCCCTCGATGGTGAAGTGATCAACCAGCTCCACCATGTAGGAGGCCAAGAGCGTATTTTCGAGGACACATCTGATGTTTCCTAGATGATTTACGATGACGCTATCTTCTATCAGGGCCAGGCCGGCCGGATCCCTTCGGGAGAAGAAAATATTGCTCAGGGAGAACAGGTCAAGGGTATTGGCAAACCTTTTGCGGCTGCGCCTCGCCCCCTTGGCGATCCCCTTTATCTTGCCATATTCCCGGCAGTAGAAGGTGACGATCAGGTCTGATTCACCGTAATCCAGAAGATGAAGGACAAAGGCCTGGGCCTGCAGTTGCTCCCGGGCAGTCATAGGAGAAGTTTAATAAAAAGGCTGGCCAGTCCCAGAAACACCAGAAAACCGATGGTATCGGTAAGGCCAGTGATGAAGATATTGGAGCCCAGCGCCGGGTCCAGTTTCAGCCATTTCAATGTAAAGGGGATGAGCGTTCCGGCAAAGGTGCCAAGGAGGATATTTATCGTCATGGCCAGGAAGACCACGACCCCGAGCATGGGAATCCCCTTCCAGAGATAACCGATAAGGCCGATTACCAGGCCCACCGCCATTCCGTTCATTAACCCCACAAAACTCTGTTTCAAAAACACCTTGCGGGCGTTTTCAAAAGATAGCTCGCCCAAAGCCAGCCCCCGGACCACCAGGGCCAGCACCTGGCCGCCGGCGTTGCCGCCCAACCCCGCAATCATCGGCATGAAAATTACGATTACGACTGCTATTTTTATTGTATCTTCGAAATAGGCGATTACCGAAGCGCCAATTGCAGCAGTCATCAGGTTCAGATACAACCAGGGAAGGCGCTTCTTTATCGAATCAAAAGGCCGGCCCAAGACGCTGTCGTCTTCGCTGACGCCCGCAAATCGGTATATATCTTCGGATGTTTCCTCTTCGATGACATCGACGACGTCATCGATGGTTATCCTGCCCAGCAGCCGATGTTCCTGATCCACTACCGGCAAGGAAAGCAGGTCATACTTCTTAAACATCTGCGCTACCTGCTCCTGGTCAACGTCAACAGTTACATTGGGGGTATCTCGGTTGATGGCCTCCAGGATGGGACTTAGTCTTTTGGAGGTGATTAATTTTTGCAGTGGAACGGAGCCAATGAGCCGGTTGTCACTGTCCACGACAAAGACATCATAGATATTGTCGTTGTCCTCGGAGCTCTTAATGACCGCTTGGACGGCATCACGCACCAGGGCATCATCGTAAACCGCCACCAATTCGGACTGCATGATGCCGCCGGCTGAGTCTTCCGGGTATTTTAGCAGTTTTTTTACATCCTCAACATCAGCAGGCTCGATCCCTTCCAAGACGGTCTGCGCCTGATCTTCGGGCAATTCGGCGATGATATCCGCCGCGTCGTCCGAATCCATCTCATCGACTAGCTCGGTGAGCTTTTCAGCGGAGATATCTTCGAGTATCTGTTCCCGGGAAATGTCGCTGATCTCCAGGATGACTTCCGAGGCGGTTTCCACATCGAGGAGGGAAAACAGGTGTATCTTCTCGTCTTCCTCAAGGAGATCGATAAGTTCCGCTATATCCGAGGAATGGATTCTGCTAAAGAGATCGATGATGTCAAACTCTCTACTCTCCGCTATCCATTGTTTTAAATTTTTCAGGTAGTTATCTGTACTCAATTCCATACCTCGCCTGTCGTTAGCTGGGAAAGTCGATAAATATGGCGGAGATTATTTAAGTTGAAGGCCCTGTTGCAACCACCTGATTTCTCCCGCGACAATGGTCATGACCGCTTTTCCGGTCAAGTTCCAGCCTTTGAAGGGGGTGTTCTTCCCCCGGGAACGAAACGTTGCCGGGTCAACCTGCCAGGAATGGTTGAGGTCAATCAGAGTCGCATCCGCGGGCGCTCCCGTTTTGAGTGTTCCCGCAGAAAGATTGAGGATTTTAGCCGGGCGCCAGGTCATTGCGGCGATTAACTGGTTCAAACTTAGCATACCTTGGGTGACCAGCCGAAGAGAGATTCCTAAAGATGTTTCCAGGCCGGATATTCCACTGGCCGCTGCTTCGAACTCAACTTCTTTATCGATAATCCCATGCGGGGCGTGGTCGGAGGCGATGGCGTCGATGGTGCCATCCCGCAGTCCTTCCCAGATGGCCTCCCGGTCGCCGTGGCTGCGCAAGGGAGGGTTTACCCGGACGCTGGTGTCAAAATCGAGTAGGGCCTCATCGGTCAAGGTGAAGTAATGGGGCGCTGTTTCCGCAGTTACCTTGATCCCGCGGGACTTGGCATCCCGGATTAGTCTGACTGCGCCCGCGGTGCTGACGTGAGCGATATGGATCGGCAGGCTTAAGTACTCGGCAATCAGAATATCCCTGGCTACCATGATGTCTTCGGCAATCGAGGGGGCGCCTGAGAGGCCAGTTTGTATGGCGGCAAAACCTTCGGTTATGGTGGCGCCGGCAGAAAGCCAGGTGTCCTCGCAATGGGAAATCACCGGCCGGCCAAAAGATGCGGCATATTCGACGGCGTTGAGCATCAGGGCGCTATCGGTTACGGGCTTGCCGTCATCGGAAAAGGCTATGGCCCCGGCAGCGCTAAGATCGCCATATTCGGCCATCGCCACACCCTCGCTGCCCCGGCTGACGGCGGCAATGGGGTAAATCCGGGCAAGGCGGCATTCTAAAGCCTTGCTCAATATATATTCCGTTACCGCTCGGTTGTCGTTGACCGGTTTTGTATTTGGCATGCAGGCGATGGAGGTGAAGCCCCCCGCCAGGGCCGCTTCACTGCCGGAGGCGATCGTTTCCTTGTATTCAAAGCCGGGATCGCGTAGATGGACGTGAATATCCACCAGGCCGGGTACAACTATTTTTGATTGGGCGTCAATGACCCGGCCGTCAAATCCGGTTGTGATCCCTTCATCCCGCAAACCTCCGGCCAAGTTTTTTCCCAATAGGGCGATCTTGCCGTCTTCGATTATGATGTCGAGGAAATCATCAATATTCTGTGACGGATCGACAACCCTTCCGCCTTGCAGTAACAGCCTCATGCCGTGCCTCCTGTCAACAGGTACAAGAGCGCCATTCTCAGCGCCACACCATTGGTTACCTGGTCTAAGATGATGGACTGGGGGCCATCGGCAATATCGGGCGCTATTTCCACCCCCCGGTTGGTTGGTCCGGGGTGCATGACCAGGACATCTTCTTTTGCCAGCTTGATATTTTTGGCATTAAGCCCGAAGAAGGCGGCATATTCCCGAAGAGAGGGGATGAGTTTTCGCTCCTGGCGCTCCAGCTGGATTCGCAGCATCATGATAATGTCGGCCGCCTGTATCGCCGGCTCCAGCCGATAGTGAACCGTCACTCCCATCTTTCCCATATCCCGGGGCATCATCGTGGCGGGACCGGCCAGGTGAACCTCCGCTCCCATTCGGGTCAGGGCATAGATGTTGGAGCGGGCCACCCGGCTGTGGAGGATATCCCCGACAATGGCGATCTTCAGTCCGGCGATCCGCCCTTTTTTCTCCCGGATGGTCATGATATCCAAAAGCGCCTGGGTGGGATGCTCATTGGCGCCGTCGCCGGCGTTAATGACTGCTGGTTTTAGCAGCTTGGCCAGCATATGGGGAGCTCCCGCGGCGCTGTGACGCAAGACGATGAGGTCAGGGTTCATGGCTTCCAGGTTTCTTGCCGTATCGACCAGGGTTTCCCCCTTGATGATACTGCTGGAAGATCCGGAGATGTTTATTGTGTCGGCGCTAAGTCGTTTGCCGGCGATCTCGAAGGATGTCCTGGTGCGGGTGCTGGCCTCGACAAAGAGATTGATGATCGTTTTGCCCCGCAAGGTGGGGACCTTTTTGATATCCCGCGTGGAGACTTCGAGGAACGAATCGGCCGTTTCCAGAATGAAATTGATCTCATCTACGGACATATCCCTCATGCTCAGGATGTCTTTTCTGCTTAGAGTCATATTTTCACCCCAGTTCTTCTTGGATTCTGAATTTTTTGTTTTCTTCGGAATCCTTTATTACCACTTCGTCCTTGCCGTCTTTTTCATTGAGGTGGACAGTTACCGCCTCCCAGAGGGTCGAAGGCAGATCCATCCCGACAAAATCAGCCCGGATGGGCAGTTCCCGGTGGCCGCGGTCGATCAGAACGGCCAATTGAATCATCCGGGGGCGGCCGAAATCGATCAGGGCGTCCATTGCCGCCCGGATTGTCCTGCCGGTGAAGAGGACGTCATCGACCAGAACCACCTTGCGGCCATCCAGGGAGAAGGGGATATCTGTTTTGCCCAGCGCCCGTTTGCCCTTGCCGGTCTGAAGGTCGTCACGATAGAGGGTTATATCCAGGATACCCAAGGGAACGCTGACCCTTTCCGTTTTCAATATGGCCCGTTGAAGCCGCTGGGCTAAAAAAACCCCTCCTGTTCTGATGCCGACCAGGACCAGGTCGGCTGTGCCGCGATTCCTTTCGAGAATTTCGTGGGCGATCCTGTTTATGCACCTGTCGATGCTGGTTACGTCCATTACCCTTGTGCCTTGTTCCATAACAACAACCTCGTTTGGCTTGTGGTTGATGACACTGTAAAAAGTTCTAAATACGCATTGCCTGGGAGGCAAGAGCTTAAGACTCGTCCGTATTATCGCCTAGACCTTGCCAAAAGGCAAAGCAATTTATGGCCAGAAGCATGGCCCTCCGAAACACATTGCGAATACATCTCGGAGGGCCGGGCAAGATAACTATCCGGACTTTTTTGCTGGTTTAATCTTGCAGCTTGAACCAGCGGAAATATCTTTCATGCTCGAGCTCATTGATGTTGAGTGAATTGGTCATTCTGTGTTTGATGAGAATTCGGCTGCTCCCATAGAAGTTCAAAGGGTCGCGCCCCTGAATCGAGAAGAGCGGCATTATCATTCACATCGAAAGTAAACACCGGCTGGCGTCGTTCCAGAGCGCTATGAACCGCTTCCCACGTCTTGCCGCCGGGGGCTGCGTGAGGCACCCACACCGCATCGGCAAGAGCCGCAACCAGGTTGTTACGCTGCACTGCTTGGGCGGCTGTCGTTCGGTGAACGCTGTTTGTGAACGGCGATAATATAAGCAACCGGCCTTCCTTCATCGCCTGCCTTGGTATCCGGCCAATCCGCAGACCAGCAAGTCCCCTCGCCGGACAGAGGATCACCGGCTGTTTGCCACGCAACAGGATGTCCAGACATTCCCTTTCCATCGGGGAATGGAAACCGCCGATCACAACTATGCCTGCATCCCTCAACGCGCGAACGGCGTCAAACGTCTTGATAACGATGCTTCCCGGACACTGTATCGAGCAGACCAGCCCCAGGAGACGACAACGCAATATGGACACTTCGCCCATCGCATACAGGCAGGCAGGCGCGGCATCACCGAGACGGTCTTGCAAGACCGTTGGATAGTCGCTGTCGCCCTGGGCGATTCGTTG
The DNA here is from genome assembly GCA_947085375.1 of uncultured delta proteobacterium. Lineage (GTDB taxonomy): Bacteria > Desulfobacterota > Syntrophia > Syntrophales > CAMTWB01 > CAMTWB01. The sequence continues at coordinate 84,118 of CAMTWB010000005.1, read as the reverse complement.
CGCGTTCACCGTTTCCTACCCTTACACCGATTTCAGAAACTTCTTAACATCTTCAAAAACATTGTGATCAAAAGGCCAATAGCCTCTTTGGGCGGCGATACCCAGAGACAATGTTGGTTCTTCTTTGGAACTCAGAAATACTCGCACGCACGCTTTGTTCAACCATTTTTGTTTTGGACCGGCAATGTTTTGCTCTTTGAGACAAGACAAATACCGCTCAACACATGTGCTTGCCTTATCTTCTTTCACAGCCGCAAGGCAAAGATCCTCAAGTGCGCCTCTCTCATTAGCATTAGGAAGGATCATGATAATGACGTCGGGGGCTCCATTCTGTTTTGCCTTTGTCATTACCTTTTTGGGAACCGGCAAGCCGGCCCGTTTCAGCGCGTCACCGATACTTTGCAGAGTTGCCTTCGGATCATCATCGGCATCCCGAACAATACCCATTGAGATGATTGCGGGAAAATCATAATCTTTGATTAATCCTTGCAAATTATTAGAGAACTGATCCTTTCCGCCGGCAGGGATCACCTGGATGTCATCTGTTTCCATAGAGCGCAGCAACCCACTAAAAAATTCTTCTTCATCCCTGCCTTCTACCAAGAGCAGCTTCCTTTTTTGAAGCTTCAAAGGCAGATCGCTTATTTCTATTCCGCATGAGGGACAGTCGATCTTCTTCATCCTCTCACCTCACCTCTGAGGATATGGACAAAGCACCTTGCAGGCTGTCCCGATCATAGGTGACGGCCCGAATATCCCCGTTTTTTCTATCCAGTCGGTGAAGCCGGAAACAGTAATGTTCTCTTTCCATATAAGCCTCATGCGCAGCGACCAGGCATTCATGGCTGTGCGTGGTGGCAAATATCTGGGTGTTGAAAAGGCTTGCCGTCGCGGCAACAACTCGCCACATGTCTTTCAAAACGGAATGGTGGACGCCGTTTTCAATTTCATCCACTAACACCACGCCTCCCTGTGCCTCCCCAATGGCCAGAATTAACGAGGCAAGCCGTCGCGTTCCGTCGCCAAACAGAGAAAGGGGTACCGGCTCAAGGTAGCCTTTCAAATGGCCCCACATCATAGGATCACCCTGAGGGGAAAGAATCTCGATTTTTTCCAGGCGTGGTTCGATGACCTGTAGGGCTTCCAGTAGCAGATGGTCTCTTTTTTTCATTATCAATTGACTGAAGCGACGGTTTTCTTCTGCGGCGTTTGAAATACCACGGGAATTTAAAAATATACCCGGCAACGGGGCATGCAGTCGTACAGGCGTTTTCATTCTTAATTCAAACCTGAGAATGTCTCCCTGACCGACCTGGTACGGTACGGCAACAACTTTTCGACTTTTTCCTTTTTCGGCGGCATAGTCAAAAGTAATTTCTACTCCTGAACTCCTAATAAAATCCGACCCCTTTTTTGGCGACAATTCCTCTATAACTGTCGCCTCGGCTGCTTTTACCGTAATTGTTAGCGAACGTTTTATGCCTTTTATGGTCATGGCTGCAAGCTCAATGGATTTGTCGTCTTCAAATTGCCAAAATAACGAGCGCCAAGAAGAAAACATTTCTAGGCTCAGTCCACGCCAATTGCCAATCCGTAGCGCCAATTCCGGATTGGTTTCACCGACATGAAGAAACAATGCCTCCAGTAAGGTGGTTTTACCCACATCATTCTTGCCTGTAATCAGATTAACCTGCTCCAGCGGTTCAATACTGATTTCTTTCAAGCACCGGAAGCGCCGGACTTGGAAACTACTGTACGGTAACAATGTTTCCACGTTATTCAATTGTACCGTGAAGGGGGCGATATCTTCTCGGACAGATTCAATTTTTCTGCCCTTACCATTTCCCTTTTCTTTTATCTTCATAATGAACTCCTTAACAAATCCGTCATTAATCAAGCTAAATCATATCAGGATACCAAATTAATTCCTGGCTTATTCTTTTACAGCTTCTTTCTCCAAAAGTTTCACGACGATGTCAGCTTAATGCTGCCCTCCTCAAGTTTGTTAAGTCATAGCATGACTCAATCCTCATCTTCGCCGTCTGATCCGCCCATGCGGTACTTGATGTCGTAGTTGATGATGAAATCCAGTTCCTCTTCTGTGAAACCCATGTGCTTCCCCAGCGCCCAGTCAATTTCGTCGATGATTGGCTTCGAATCTCGCATTTCAATCGTGTAGCACTTTACTGCACCAGTGTTCTTGTAATGCCTGGTTTCGTAATGTGCATTTTGCCGCAAATCCTTATCAAGCTTCTTGGAAAGCGCAGACAATTGGCGCATAAGATCTGGTTCAAAGTTCTCAAATCCCATTGGGAAAAGGCTAATTTCAAATCTAGCTACATCGAGACAGTTAGAAAACGTATAATAAAAAAAGTTCCAAAGGTTAGACGCATAAGCACAAAATGCTATGTCTCGTGATGTCGTATCTCTGAATGCGATTGCGGATTCTTTGCGTGAAAGGGTCGGAAAAGTAGTGAACACTCGGTAGTGGAGTCCACCAGTAGTTCTATAATAGACCTTGTTGGAGGATGTTGAGAAAGCACTTCGCACGGCACTTCGATTCAGGAGCTTCATTAAAATATCAAGATGAATATGTGCACTAAGCCGAGGTATTTTTTTAAAGTGCTCAATTATTTTGGGACTCGTTTTCGTGTACGGGGGCAATGTTTGAAAAAGATATGGACGAAAAGCGGCGTTCCACTTGATATGGTGTAGTGAGAACGGAGTAGCCCCAAACGATTTGCTCAAAAGGATGATAGTTAAGTGTATATTCGCGCTGGCTGCTCCCTCGAAGAGTTTGGAAGGCCTAAAACCATAGGAAGAATGCACTAACCCAGCATCCAATAAATACTTCTGGAGTTCTGCCATTCTTTCCGTCGAAATTGAACTTGTGGGCAAGATGAACCCTTGGTGGCCCGCTAAACTGCCAAGAGAACCGCATCGCTCGACGACAAGGGCATAAAGATTGCCACAGCTTTCAGTGGCGTATATAGCTTTTGGAAGTGTGTAAACCTTTCGAACCCCACCGAGCTCCACATACGGCGGATTACCAATAATCACATCAAACCCGCCGCCGCTCATGATACCGTAGAATTCTACGAACCAGTGAAAGGGCTGATGACTGGTTTTCCAAGCAGCGAATTCCTTCTGATTTTTGACATTGATGCCGTATTCGCCAGCCAGATAGCGGTCAAGTTCCTCGTCAAGTTTTGCCAAGCGCTTGCGCAGTTCCTGCTTGTCATTATGGGTAACCCTGCCGCCGTGGGTTGTCTGCTGGGCGCGGAACTGGCGGAACGCCCGCTCGACCAGCTCCGCGTCTTCTTCAATCTTGCGAACCTGATCCTCTTCCGCTTCAAATACTAAGCCCATTTCATGTCCGGGGAGTTTCTTGATGCTCTCACGGACTTGATCGAGAGAAATATAACCAACCAGGGTATTGCCCGCACGGATGTTGAAATCTATATCCGGCAAAGGCTCAATCTGCTCTACTGTTTCCACCTGGGCGACGAGCTTGAGGAAGAGGCGCAGCTTGCAGATTTCAATGGCCTCTTCCATGATGTCCACGCCGAAGAGGTTGTTGATGATGATGGATTTAAGAATGAAATAGCGCTCATTAGGGTGTTTGGCGATCTGGGCCAGGACTTTCTTGAAGTCGCTGAACTGTTCAGGGTGATGAGGCTTACCCTCAAGGTCCTCGATAAACCTTTCCATCCGCTCCAGACAATCGCTGTAAAGCGTTTCCAGTATCCGCAGGGCGGCGAAAAGAAATGCACCCGAACCGCAGGTCGGATCAAGAACGGTGACCTTTTCGATGGCATGCCAGAAGGCGCGCAGCAGTTCCGGCCCTTCGGCATTGACGATTGCGTCACGGGCAAACTGCCAGATGTCCAGGTTCAGTGTGATCAGGTCATTGATCTGATGGCATTCACCCTTACGGAGCTTTTCGCGGATGTCCAGGCATCGCTGCCGGCGTGCGACGTGCTCGCGCCAGGTCTCGGTGGGCAGGGCAAACGAGTCGCTTGCCGGGCGGTTCCAGCCGTCGCGCTTGTGCACATCATTGACCCCCGCCTCGATGTCTTTGGGCAACGGGATGATGTTGCCCTCCTTGTCCACAACGCCATGACGGACGGCAAGGTAAATATATCGGTCGGGGTTGTCGCGCAAGAGCCTCCACAAGGCGCTGTCAGGGTTGAAGGCGATGGCGCACTTCTTTTGGGCAGCGTCGAAGATGAACGGGATAACGGTATTCTTGCTGATATACTCGGTGATGTCTTCCTTGGTATAGTAGGCCCCCATCTGCTTCTGGTTGATATATTTCTCAAAGATGTAGCCGACCACATCGGGGTTGATTTCGTTGTCGGCGCGCAAGGGGCGTTCATCAAGGTGCCAGCGGTACTGGTCGAAGAAATCGAAGAGATTCTCGAAGCCTTTGTCCGGGATATCGATCTCAGGGTAACGCTTTTCAAGATCGTGGACTTCAAAAAAACCGCCGTTAAGGAAGGGTACCTTGCCGAGCAGTTTTTCCATGATTGGATCAAAACTACGTTCTTCGGGCGATTTGCCCAGGCCATCGTGAAATAGCCGCAGGAGAAAGTAGCCGTAAAAAGACTGGAACTTGTCCTTGCCCCTCGCCTGTTGAACCATCTTCAGGCGATTGCGCAGGTAATCCGTGTCGCCGTCGAGGAAGCCTTTCTTCTGGATGAAGTAGATGAACATCAACCGGTTGAGCATAAGCGAGGTGTACCATTGAAGATCGGTGTCGGCCTTGATACCCTTGATAAAGTTGAGGAAGGCGGCGTGCTCGGTCTTGAAGCGATCATAAAACCGCTTGGTAATCCGGTCCACGTCAAAGGCAGCTCGGGCGCGTCCCGCCACATCCACGACAGTAATTTGTTCCTCCTCGTCAAGGCTTACAGCTATCTGGTCAAGCCGCTGGATGAGGAAATCGCCCGACTGGCGGATGTCAAAGCGATGGTCGCGACTGGCCAGGGGCTTGCCCTGCTCACGGCGGACCCACTGCCAAACCTGCTGTCCGGCGCCCTTGTCAACGTAAATGACGAAATGCTCGCGGACGGATTTGGTGGTCTGGTGGTCGATTTTCAGGCGAGTGGCTCGGTCAGGTATTGCGCCATCACAAACGAAGGCGACAAACCCCCGTTTCTGCGCTATGGCGATCAGGGCAATGGTCCCTCCGTCCACCGGGATTTCCAACGTTGCCTGGTAATTATCCCAGCCAAGATGCTCGCGAAAGAGAGTTTTGAAATCAAAAGACTTAAGGCACTGGCGGACATCGGTGACATTAATTCTCATGATGCTACCTCTTTCATTGTTGCCTCTCCATTCTTGAGACCAAGCGAACAAATCACCTGGGGTTCAGTCGATTCGACAGTCTCAGCAATGCGGCAGAGGCGGGAATCATCGCGAAGCGACACCACCAGCTCGGCCAAAGCATGGTTGCTGATGCCGCTTTTGAGCTGCCGGTTCAGTGTGTCGGTTGCGGACTGGAGCAGCGGATACCGGTAAATGTCCTCAATGGCCTTGCGGAGTTCAGGTGTCTCGAAAAGGGTGCCCTTGATTTCTTCGGCGTATGCTTTGAGGCGTTCGTAAGTGCGAAACCGGGCGCCAGAGGGGCGGCCGAGTTGTCCCCCAACGGATATTTCGGTCTCGACAATCAGTTTCACACCCTTGGCGACCATCTCGTGGTGGTCGTTATGGCGTGGCAGCGCCGGGGTGTCGGGAAGGCATTCGGCGGTTTTCAAAATCGTAAACTGAGATTCGGTGACACTGTTGCCGTTCTTATCTATCCAGGCCAGGGCATCATTGCCCTCGGCGGTTCGAAGGTAAAGCAACGCCCCCTCCGGCAGATTGGCCGTGGGCTTATGCGGCCGCGTAGAGTAAACCACGTTCGGCATGGCCGGGATGATCTTTGCCAGTTCGGGATCTCGGTCAATGGCGTTTTTCCATATCTGATAAGCATAGGAGGCCAGGTCAACCTCGGCGTCTTCATCGCCGTCCAGGATACCTGCCTTCTCAGTGAATAGATCGCGGACCACCTGGTCCTTATCCTGATCTTCGAAGAACATTTCGTCTGTGCCGACGACCTCGGCGTTCTCCTGCAGGCGCTGCTGAACCCGTGAACGAAGACGAATGATCCTCTCCACACCATCGGCAGGCAGGAAGGAGTAGCATAGTATCGTATCCGACTTTTGCCCGATACGGTCCACACGACCGGCGCGCTGGATCAGGCGGATAATAGCCCAGGGCAGGTCGTAGTTCACGACGATCGAACAGTCCTGTAGGTTCTGGCCTTCGCTGAGAACGTCCGTGGCGAGAACAACGCGCAGCTCATCTTCCGGCTTGATGTGATTGCTATTGCTAACTGGGCTGAAACGGTAGGCGATGGCGGTGGGATCTTCCGCATCGCCGGTGACCCCTTCGAGAGCCTGCAGGCCAGCCGCTTTCAGTTGACTGGCGAGATAATCCACCGTATCAGCAAACTGAGAGAAAACCAGGACCTTATCGCTGGGGTGCTTTTTGGTCAAGAGAGCGGCGAGTTCTCGTAGTTTCGTGTCGCGCCCGGGATCCCAGCCGCCGGCCTTTTTCAAAACGTTCATCAGCGCCTTGATATCCTTACGCAGATCCTTGGCCAGGGTATCATTGAACAGCTCAGGCTTGAGCCACTTGAACCTGCGGCGAAACTGTTTCGCATAAGTGTCGTATAGATTAGATGCTCGCTCCCGGAATTCCCGTTCGGTCACGACATGCGGGGTTGTAACGGAGGGATCCGTCGTCGCGCTGTTATTGTCGTCATTGTCGGAAGCGGGGTCCCATAGGTCGGTGTCCTGGTCATTCGCCCAGGTATCGAGCAGACCCATGTCTTGCGTCCCTATTGGAATGGGCAGTTCGTTTTCAATGGCATGAACGCAGATAAAGTTGCGGAGGATGTGCCGCTCGATGGATAGGTTGAACGCTTGCCCGCTGCTCTCCAAACGTTTGAAGAGGTTCGTGCGGCAGAAACCCTTCAGTCGCGTGCCCGCACGGGACAAGTCGGCCAGCACGCTGGCGTCGTCGGGTGTCGGCGGTTTATGGGGTGAAGGTTTCACATAATTTCCCAAGCCGTATCGTGGAAGCGCCAGGTCGTTCACCGTAGCGACTACGTCGTCTGAAAACAGGCGCGCGTAAGGGTCGTTGGGGTCTTTCTCGCTGATCGTGAATTTCACCGTCTTGGGGATGCGCGTGGGAAAGTAGGATCGCGTACCATCCGAGAATTCGAGATACTTTCGGTTTCGCTCGGGGTCCAACTTGGCGTAGTTATCCTCGATAAAGCTTCGAGTGCGGCGGACAAGATAAAGCCGCATGAGATCCCGCCAGTCGTCAGCGTATTCGCTCTTCTCAAAAGCAGCCAGTGATCGAGGTGGACATTGGTGGCGACGGATGAATTCCGTCTCACCGAGTTCACGCAGGAGCTTCTCAGGACGAATGCCGATGTCCTTCTTTTCGTCAATGAATAGTCGGAGCTGGTTCGACAGATCAAGGTAGGTCTTGTTGTATGGTGTGGCCGAAAGCAAAATCACGCGACTGTCGTTCGTAGCGATATACTCAGCAATAGCACGATAACGACTGCCTTCTCTGTTTCGTAAGTTGTGGCTTTCGTCTATAAGCACCAGGCGGAACCGTCTCAGGTCTGGAAGCTCGCCTTGAGCCCGGGTGATGGAAAGCACCTTGGCTCGAAGACGATATTGATGGCGGTAGTCCTCCCACATCCGCACCAGATTTTTCGGACATATAATGAGTGTTTCGACGCCGTGATCATCCTCGAAGATGCGGGCGAGCGCAGTCGCCATCAGCGTCTTGCCGAGACCAACAACATCGCCGATTACAACACCCCCGCGCTTGTTCAGATGGTGGGCGGCAATCTTCACCGCTGCCTTTTGGAATTCAAAAAGCATGTTACCGAAATCGCTGGGGATACGAAACTCCGTCAAGCCGGCCCGCGCCTCCTGGGAAAGGTGATAGGCCATTTTAACGTAAATGTGAAACGGGGGTATCGGATCAGGGCGCGCCCAACTGCTGTTGATGATCTCGACAAGCTCCTGGGAAATATCGAGGCAGAACCTGTCCTCCCAACGATCATTGAACCACCGGGCAAGTTTGTCACAGGCATCGTGGTCAAGAACATCGACATTGAGTTCGCCCTGCTTCGAAAGTCCTGCCAACGTCAGATTGCTGCTGCCTAAATAGCCGATCTTGGGATTGAGGGGATCTTGCCGGAAACACAGATAGAGTTTCGCGTGAAGCGGATGGCGAAGGAATAGCTTTACAATCAGCTTCCGTGCTGTAATTTGAGTCGCAAGGCGACGAAGGCCCTCTTCATCATCGTTCGTTGGAATCCCTATGGTAAGCTGGTCGCGAAAATCCTGAGCAAGCTGACGCTTCAAGGCAATGGCTGTTGCCTGATCAATCTGATCTTCGCCCCTGATTAGGCTCATGGCTGATCGCAGTTGGTCCTGGGGCATCTGCTGCATCCCTACAAGAAGTCTGCAACGCTGGCCATCCCCTCCTGTCCATTTTTCAACCAGTGAATCAATTTTTCGCCATCCGCGCAGATTGAAATAACCAACGCAGAAATCCGCCCGTTCCGACAATCCCATTGCATCCGAAAGGGCGGACAAGAGATGTTTTTCGATGTTGTCGAATATCTGGGGCATGGCCTGGAACCTTCCTTGCCGCTGGTTCAACCTGGCAGATTTAGCCTCAACATTAAAGTCCCAAAGCGGGGTTCGGGCCACGCTGCGTGGCTTAATTTTAAAATAACAGGCACCAAGTATAGATATCCTTGGCGGTTCAATCTTCAATCTCCAAGATTGAACCAGCGGAAGTACTCCTTGAGTGACGAGGGATTTAGCTTGACCGCCACATCTGGACTTTTTACCGCGCCGTCATGGTTGACGCTGCGGTAAAAAGTCCGCTGCCCCCTCCCCCGGTGGGAGGGGGCAGGGGGAGGGGGATGTAAACATTCGATATATCGGCTATTATCACCCTCTCCTAAAACCCTCTCCCATCAGGGAGAGAGGGGGGCTTTTTACTTTTTTCCGCACCATCATGGTTCGAGGAAAATATTGCGCCGCTGGCGGCAAGTTCAGCGCAGAATGTTCCCGAGTCTGTTCCATCTTACGTTGAAATCTTCCCTGTTCCAGGACCAGTAAATTATGAAGGCCCTTCCTACCGTATCTTCTTGGCGGACAAACCCCCAGAACCGGCTGTCATAACTATGATCGCGGTTATCCCCCATGACGAATACCTGCCCGGGCGGAACCTTGACCGGACCAAAATTATCCCGGGGTTGAACATTTCCTGGAATAAATGTGTTATCGGTAAAACTGGCAAAGGGATCGGCATAGGGCAGGCCGTTGATAAATACCTGCTTGTTTACGATCTCAACGGTATCTCCGGCGATGGCAATGACCCGCTTGATGAAGTCTTTAGACGGATCTTCCGGATAGATGAACACCAGGATATCCTCCCTTTTTGGTTCTCCAGTGGGGATGATAGTTTTATTGATGAGGGGGATCTTTATTCCGTAACTAAACTTGGAAACCAGGATGTGGTCGCCAATCTGAAGGGTGGGGAGCATGGAACCCGAGGGTATCTTGAAGGCCTGCACGATAAAGCTGCGGATGAAAAGAGCAATCAGGACCGCAATAACTATTGCTTCGGCATACTCTCTGAAATGCGATTTTGTTTTCTTAGTATTGAGTTTCATGAGTAAATTGAGTCCAGTATGATAGCTATCATTGCCATTGAAACAACACCCCGGGAAATAACGGCGACGCAATTGAGCAGGATAGACCGGTAATTCCTGAGGGATGGCCTGAGCCGACCCATATTGATCAGTTCAACCAGGAAAACGCCGGTCAAGCCCCCCAAAAAAATGCCCAAGATCAATCCTGGGCCATATATTACCGGGGTGAAAGCTAAAGCGGCGGCCGTACCGAGGAGAGCTCCCATTCCCAGGGATGATGCAGAAAACCGGAAGGGGTAGGCTCCCCTGGTTCCCAGCAGGTAATCAACCGTCTCCGCTAATGCGGCCAGGATGGTCATCCCGATAATTGCCGTAATTCCTATTGCTTTGAAGTTGGTGATGATGAAAAAAAAAATGGCTGCCACCAGAATGAATATTGGCCCCGGCAGCGCAAAGATATTGATCAGCAACCCTAAAAAAAGCAGGACGAGAAAGATGTTTAGCCCGGCATATTCCATTTGTTTTCATCCGAATAAAGACGACTTCGTAAAAAGTCCGGATGCTGCGTTGCGCTGCACGCCCTCGTCACTGCGGCGTACCCAGAAGTACGCCTCATTCCTCGGGATTTGCGCGCCTTGCCTGCGAACTTTTTACAAAGCCGTCCCCAAACTTACGTTTTGCCGACTTTTTACGAAGTCGTCAATAAAAGGTCCATCAAAACTACCCTTTACGGGACAGGCCTTTTTTTCTGTCCATATAAATGATTATTGGGCTTGCCACAAATATCGACGAGTAGGTGCCCACGATGACCCCTGCAATCAAGGTAATCGCAAAATCCCGAACCACCGACCCGCCGAAAATGGCAAGAATCACGACAACAATCAAAACTGTAAGCGAGGTAAGCATTGTCCGGCTCAGGGTTTCGTTGATGCTTGTATTTATCACATTGCTGATCGGCAAAGAGGTGTCCTTCCGGCCCGTCTCCCTGATCCGGTCGAAGATAACGATGCTGTCGTTTATAGAGTATCCAATTACCGTCAACAGGGCCGCCACGATCACCAGATTGAATTCCTTGTCTAACAGCGACAGGACGCCGATGGTAATTATAACATCATGGATAAGTGCCAGAATGCCCCCCAAGGCGTGCCGTAATTCAAACCGCAGGGTAATGTAAATCAGCATTCCGATCCAAGAAAAGATTATGGCCATGATGGCCTTGTTTCTCAGGTCCTTACCAACTTTTGGTCCAACATATTCAACTCTTCGCACCTCAAAAGTATCCTTGCCAAAAAAAGCATCCATTGCAGCTGATACCTGGGAGGAGATGTCCTTGATACCTGCGCCGCCGGCAATTCGGATAACCACTTCATCGGCGCCCATAGTTTGAATGATGCTGTTATCCAGCCTTGCCGGTTTGAGGGATGCCCTGATTTTTTCGATGGGAGTGGCGGTTTTGAATTTTACCTGTACCAGATGTCCTCCGACAAAATCTATTCCCAGGTTTAGTCCACCCTGGAAGATAACCGAAAGGAAGCTGATGCCGATTAGAATGAGCGAAATAGTGAGGGCTGTTTTTATTTTCCCGGTAAAATTATAATTGGTGCCCTTTTTGATTAATTCCATTTATTGCTCCTGAAACTGTCGCCGTTTGGTCTTGGTTTTCGGCTGGTCACGAGTTCGTTTCTTTTGCGGCCCCGTACCCATCTTAAGTTAAGAATGTTTAGATGCTCAAGGAACGGATCTGCCTGTTCCACACAAAAAAATCGTAAATAATTCTGGTCAGGAAAACGGCGGTGAACATGCTGGCAATGATTCCCACGCTCAGGGTCACCGCAAAACCCTTGACCGGGCCGGTCCCGAATTGGAAGAGAAAGAGAGCGGCGATCAGGGTGGTTATATTAGAGTCCAGAATGGTAAGAAAGGCTTTCTTGTAGCCGGTCTCGATGGCCGCCCGTGGGGTCTTGCCCAGCCGCACCTCCTCCCTGATCCGTTCAAAGATGAGCACATTGGCATCCACCGCCATGCCGATTACCAAAACAATGCCGGCCAAACCGGGCAGGGTCAGCGTGGCCTTGAAAGCCGCCAGCACCCCAAAGATAATGATCACGTTGATCGCCAGAGCAATATTGGCAATCAGGCCTGATAATTTGTAATATAAGAGCATAAAGAGGATCACCAGGAGGCCGCCAATGATGATGGACCTGATGCCCTTTTCAATGGAATCCTTACCCAGGGAGGGGCCGATGGTTCTTTCCTCTAAAATGTTAACCGGCGCCGGAAGAGAGCCGGCCCGAAGAATAATCGCCAGGTCACTGGCTTCGCTATCGGTAAAGGCACCGGTAATGACCGCGCGGCCGCCGCTGATCCGGTCTTCAATTACCGGGGCGGAATGCACAACCCCGTCGAGAATTATTGCCAGCCGCTTCTTGATGTTCTCACCCGTTATCCTTTCAAAATCCTTGGCCCCCTGGGCATTGAACTTGATTGCGATATGGGGGAAGCCGAAACGGTCCGAAATCTCCATCCGGGCATTGTCAAGGGCATCGCCGGTCAAGAGAACCTTTTCCTTAAGCAGGTAGTCCACCGGCGTTTTACGACCCGTGGTGCGATCCACGTTATAGCCTTGAGCCAAAACGCTTCCCTCCGGTATATTTCCCGCCAGAGCATTGGTAAGACTATTCTCGTCGTCGACCAGTTTGAACTCTAAAAGTGCCGTTTTGCCGATAAGGTTCTTGGCTCGCTCCGGGTTTTTGATGCCGGGCAGTTGAACAATAATTCGGTCCTTCCCTTCCGGGATGATCTCGGGCTCCGATATGCCAAACTGGTCAACGCGGTTGCGTATTGTCTCCAGACTCTGATCCACTGCCTGCTTTTTCATTTCCGCCAGCCGCCGATCGTTTACCGCCAGGGTCAGTTTGTCGCTGCCCTCCACGACCTCGGAGGAGGAAATGACAAGGTCGGGGTACTGTTCTTTGAGGATCTTTTCCAAAGCCAGCCGGGAGGGGTTATCCCTCAGTTCGAGAGAAATGCTGTCCCCCTTGCGTTCGATATTACGGAAACGCACTTTATTTTCCATCATGGTTTCCTTAAGATCATAGCTGATCCGCTCCATCGTTGCTTCGATCGCCTTATTTGTGTCAACCTCAAGCACCAGGTGCATCCCTCCTTGGAGATCGAGGCCCATGTGTATCTTATCTGCGGGGAGATATTTCTTCCAGGTTTCAGGCAGCGGCAGATCAAGCGATGGCAAAAGATACACCAAAGCAGCCAAAGAGACTATAATGGCCAGCGCTGCCCTGATTTTAATACTTTTGAACATTTTTCATCCCTTTCTGAATTGGGCTGAAGGCTTAAGGCTGAAGGCAAACGAACCCTGAACCCTGTGCCTTACGCCTTACACCTTACGCCTTACGCCTTCAGCCTTACGCCCTACGCCATTTTCCTACCCGGCCTTCTGTTTGACGGCACTGACGAAATTACGGGCAACCTTGATCCGAACCTTGTCTGCAATCTCCAGGGTGACCTCACCTTCGGTAATGCCGGTAATCTTGCCGATTACCCCGCCCGCGGTGATAACTATATCGCCGTGAGTTAAATTGGCAATCATGTCACGCAGCTCCTTTTGTTTCTTCTGCTGTGGGCGGATCATGAGAAAATAAAAGATGGCAAAAAGAATGACCATCATGATGATGAAGCTCATGTCGGCGCCAGTTCCCGTGCCTGCGCCCCCGCCACCTGGAGCTCCCATAGCATAGGCAAAATCAATCATTTAATATCCTCCTTTTAGAATCGTCTTAAGAGATAGTCGTAATTTATTGCAACCCATAATCATGGCGCCTCCCCTGACGTGATAGATCGGCGGACATCAATAAACTCCCGGCTGAATTTGCCGTAATGCTTATTTTTTATGGCCTCCCTGATGCTTCCCATCAGGCGCATGAAATACCGTATATTATGTATCGTATTTAAGGTCATGGCCAGAATCTCTCTGGCCATGTACAGGTGCCTTAAGTAGGCCCGGGAAAAGTTGCTGCAGGTATAGCAATCACACGCCTCTTCCACGGGACGTTCATCATTGCGGTAAATTGCGTGCTTTATAACAATGTTTTCGTGGTTTGTAAACAACAATCCGTTTCTTGCCGAGCGGGTGGGCAGGACACAGTCGAACATATCGATTCCATAGGCTACCGCCGCAACAATATCTTCGGGCATTCCCGATCCCATCAGGTAACGAGGTTTTTCTTCCGGCAACAGCGGGGTGGTTTCGCTAATGATATTCAGCATATCTTCCTTTGGTTCCCCCACGCTCAGGCCGCCTAGCGCGTAGCCGTCAAAGCCGATGGTCTGCATCTCGGCTGCGCAGCGTTTTCTCAGGTCGGGATAGATGCCTCCTTGTAAAATTCCAAAAAGGGCCTGGCTGGGCGAAGTTCTGGCTTGCTTACTGCGTCTTGCCCACTGGACAGTAAGCTCCATGGATTTCTCGGTGGCCTCATGGGTAGCCGGGTACGAGGTACAGTCATCGAGGCACATCATGATATCGGAACCCAATGATTCCTGAATTTCAACCGCCATCTCCGGGGTCAGGCTGTGTTGCGAACCATCGATATGCGACCGAAAGACCACTCCCTGGGGAGTCATTTTTCTCAATGCCGCCAGACTATGAACCTGAAAACCGCCGCTGTCGGTCAGGATCGGCTGCGGCCAGTTCATAAACCGGTGCAGCCCACCTATTGCCATGATCAAATCCTGTCCGGGACGCAGGTAGAGGTGATAGGTGTTGGCCAGGATAATTTTCACCCCCAACTCCGCCAGTTGCGCCGGGGTCAGGGCCTTGACGGTTCCCTGGGTTCCCACGGGCATAAACACCGGGGTCTCAATTAGACCGTGAGGAGTGGCGATCCGCCCCAGCCGGGCCCCGGTCGCCTCATCTTTTTTGAGCAGGTCGAATGTGAAATCCAAATCAATAATTTCCTTTGCCGTAGGTCAAATTCTGCTAGAGGATCAGCGTGCAGTCGCCATAGCTGTAAAAGCGATAATGTCTGGTTACGGCCATGCGGTAGGCTTCCTGCATCAGTCCCCTTCCGGCAAAGGCGCAGACCAAAACGAAGAGGGACGAACGGGGAAGATGAAAATTGGTTATCAAGGCATCCACCCTTTTGAACCGGTGGCCGGGATAGATGTAGAGCTTGGTCCATCCGGCGCCAGGCAGGATGATACCAGCCGCGTCGGCAGCGGACTCCAAAGTACGCATGGAAGTGGTGCCGGCGGCGATAACCCGCCTGGCCGAGTTAATGGCCGCGGCCGCCTCCGGGGAGATCTCATAATACTCCTCGTCGACTGTGTGCTCGGCCACGTTTTCGGCCAGAAGCGGCTTGAAGGTTCCATATCCCACGTGCAAGGTGATAGTGGCAATGCGCACCCCCTTGTCATGCAGCGCCAATAGCACCTGCGGCGTGAAATGCAGTCCCGCGGTGGGCGCGGCAACGGAGCCGGGCACTTTGGCGTAAACGGTCTGATAACGATCACGGTCTTGGGGATGTTCACCAGCTGTCCGCTTGATGTAGGGGGGGAGGGGAGATTCACCGAAGCGCTCCAGAAAATCGGCAAGGGGCAGTTCGGTTTGAAAGGACAAGAGCCACTTTTTATCCGAGAGTCGCTTAAGGACTCGAGCCGTTGCGCCGCCGGGAAGCGTCAACGTTAAAGATTCCCTTACCGCCCGGGCGGGTCTTAGGAGCACCTGCCAGCAGGGATCACTGCCATTGACCAGTGGTTCTTCCCGCAAGAGCAGTATCTCAATTTTCCTGCCGGTGTCTTTTTTTGCAATCAGCCGGGCGGGGATCACCTTGGAATCATTTAAGACCAGCGTATCTCCTTCTTTGAGGAAGGAGGGCAGCTCCCAAAAAGAGTGGTGAAAGATTTCGCCGGTTAATCTGTCAATCACCATCAGTCGGGAAGCATCTCTGAGCGGGGCAGGCTCCTGGGCGATCAGCTCTTCCGGCAGCTCAAAATCAAAATCCCCCAGTTTCAGGGGGGCGGTTTCTTTTTTATTCGTGGTTTTCATGGGCAGGCGAACGTAATCAAAAACATTTTTAAAGTCAATCAAATTAAATTCCGGTGTAACTACTTAAGGTGGATAGTCAGTAGCAGTTTTTAAGTAAAAAGGGGCAAGGAATTAAAGCCACTTGCGACAATTCACCAAATCCCCCCTGCCCCCCTTTGCTCACGGGGGGGGGGGGGGGTAAAACCAATCTTACTATTGACCTCTTGCGAAAAATAACCCGTGAACTTGTCCCCCTCTTTGGGAAAGAGGGGTTAGGGGAGATTTGCTGTAACTACTTAAGGCGGATAGCCTGTCTAAACAACCTTAAGTAGTTACCAAATGTCAAGAAATGAGTATACTGTCACCGGAATTTGTCGCCGGAATTTCTTGGTTCGTGTCGTCAAAGTTTAATGCTGGTCATTCTAGTTTCCAGTTCGGCGAGCCTGCGGTAACAGGTTAGATCGTACTGAATGGGGGTAACGGAAACCCAGCCGTTCCTGATGGCCTGAGCATCGGTATCCAACCCTTCGTCCTGGGGGCACAGGGTTTCACCGGCCAGCCAGTAGTACGTATTGTCCCGGGGGTCAACCCTTTGGGCGAAGTTTTCTATCAACCTGGTTTTCCCCTGTCTGGTTACGGCGATTCCTTTGATCTCGCTCTTAGGCAAATTGGGAACGTTGACATTCAAGGCAATGGCGCCCGCAAAGTCACCGGCGGTAATAAATTCGGCCATTTTGCGGGCAAAGCGGGCGGCACAGGAGAAATCAGCTTCCCGACGGGCATCGAGTGAAACCGCAAGCGATGGCAGCCCCATAATGGCGGCCTCGGTGGCGGCAGATACGGTTCCGGAATAAATGACATTTGTTCCCACGTTGGCGCCCATGTTTATCCCGGAGACAACTAGATCCAGCGGGCCCGCGGAAATCTCCCTGATCCCAAGTTTGACGCAGTCTGCCGGGGTGCCGGCAACTGCGTAACCGAGGAATTGACCATTTCTGTTGACCCGGCGGACCATGAGCGGGCGAAAAATTGTAATGGCATGGCCAACGGCGCTCTGTTCCACCTCCGGCGCCACAATCAAACATTCGGCGATTTGGGATAGTTCCCGGTACAGGGCGCCAAGCCCCGGGGCATAGATGCCGTCATCGTTGGTTAAAAGAAATCTCATAGTATAATACAACCTCCGTTGTTCAGCAATAACGATAAAGCAGAGGGGTCTGCGACAAAAATGTGGGGATCGTATTTACGCAGAGACTCACCCCCCTTTCAAAAAGGGAGGGCAGGGGGGATTTGCAATAAAATAAAAACGTTATTTATTGTCCGCCAAATCTCCCCCGACCCCTCTTAGCTAAAGAGGGGAGAAAACCCGCTCTACCCATAAATTTGTCGTATACTCAAAGCAGGGAATCGCTCACTGCCATAATACGAGAAATGTTATCCTAGGTCGATAAAAAAGTCCCGGCAACAAAACTTGCTGCCGGGACCTGACCAGCGCCTTTCAATTTGGTTATTTAACGCCTTCCCGAACAAGCTCGTGGCCGGTCGGGTTGGCCTGGCAGTTGTTCCCATTTACTTTTTAACATCTTCAAAGTCGGCATCCACCACGTCATCATCTTTACTGGCCGGCCCCTCCTGGGCGGCCTGCTGTGCTTTCTCCTGCTGGGCCGTTTTGGCGTACATGGCCTCCGCCATCTTGTGAGAGGCATTGGTCAACTCTTCCTGGGCTGACTTAATGGCAGCCAGATCGTCGCCTTCGATAGCCTTCCTCACTCGGGCAATGGCGGCTTCGATCTTGTTCCTCTCCGCCTCGTCGATCTTGTCGCCAAATTCCTTCATATTTTTTTCCACCGAATAGGCCATTGAATCGGCGTTATTTTTGGCCTCGATCAGTTCCCTCTTACGTCTGTCTTCTTCCGCATGGGCATCGGCATCCTTCACCAGGCGGCGAATCTCCTCTTCGGTCAGGCCGCTGGATGCGGTTATCTTAATGCTCTGCTCCTTGCCGGTTCCCAGATCCTTTGCCGATACATGAACGATGCCGTTGGCATCGATATCAAAGGTCACCTCAATTTGTGGCACCCCTCGCGGCGCCGGTGGGATCCCTACCAGTTCAAACCTCCCCAAGGTGCGGTTATCGGCCGCCATAGAACGCTCTCCCTGAAGCACATGGATGCTGACCGCCGGCTGGCTATCTGCCGCGGTAGAAAACACCTGGCTCTTTTTGGTCGGAATAGTGGTATTCTTCTCGATAAGCTTCGTCATTACGCCGCCTAGGGTCTCGATGCCTAAGGAAAGCGGGGTAACATCCAAAAGGAGGACATCCCTCACCTGGCCACCCAAAACACCGCCCTGAATTGCCGCTCCAATGGCCACTACCTCATCCGGGTTCACGCCCTTATGCGGTTCTTTCCCGAAAAGCTCCTTTACCTTTTGCTGCACCCGAGGCATTCTGGTCATTCCACCTACCAGGATTACCTCGTCAATATCCTTGGCGGAAATGCCGGCGTCCTTCATGGCAACCCGGCAGGGCTGTTCCACCTTCTCGATCAGCTCTTCCACCAGTGATTCCATCTTCGCCCGGGTGAGCTTCATGCTCAGGTGCTTGGGGCCAGAGGCATCGGCGGTAATGAAGGGGAGATTGATGTCGGTCTCCACTACCGTGGAAAGCTCCATTTTGGCCTTCTCCGCCGCTTCCTTAACCCGCTGGAGGGCCATCCGGTCGCTGCGGATGTCTATTCCCTGATCCTTTCTAAATTCCGTGGCGATAAAATCGATGATCCGCTGGTCGAAATCTTCTCCGCCCAGATGGGTATCGCCATTGGTTGATTTTACCTCGAAGACGCCATCGCCAATTTCTAAAATAGAGATGTCAAATGTCCCGCCGCCCAGATCAAATACCGCTATCCGCTCGTCTTTTTTCTTGTCCAGACCATAGGCCAGCGCCGCAGCTGTGGGCTCGTTTATTATCCGCAGCACATTCAGTCCGGCGATTTTCCCCGCATCCTTGGTGGCCTGCCGCTGTGAATCATTAAAGTAAGCCGGCACAGTTATAACCGCGTCCGTAACTTTTTCTCCGAGATAATCCTCGGCTGTCTGCTTCATCTTGCCAAGTACGATGGATGATATCTCGGCGGGGCTGTAGTTCTTGCCCCGGATAGTTATCTGCGCATCGCCGTTACTGGCCTCGGTGATGCTAAACGGGCTGATGGTCTTGTCATACTGCACCTCTTTTGAAGCATACTTTCTTCCGATAAGTCTCTTGATTGCGTAAACAGTATTTTGCGGATTGGTTACCGCCTGCCTTTTGGCAATCTGCCCCACCAGCCTCTCGCCGCCTTCCGTAAAGGCCACCATCGAAGGCGTTGTCCTGTTCCCCTCCTGATTAGCTATTACGACGGGATCCCCCGCTTCCATAACTGCGACGCATGAATTGGTCGTTCCCAAATCGATCCCTATTATTTTCCCCATAACTGTTTTTCCTCCTTAGCTTGTAATTCAATAGTTGTAATTATTTGTTCTTCTAAGCGTTATCGCTGCCACCATGATTTTTCGTGCATTTGCAGACCGAAACCCGGGCGGGTTTCAATAATCTTCCGTGCAGAAGGTAACCCTTCTCGTATTCGTCAATTATCTCGTTTTGTTTGTGCTGGTCGCTTTCCGTATGAATCAGCGCTTCGTGAACATGGGGATCAAATTCTTTCCCCAAAGCCTTGATTTCCTCCAAGCCATGTTTCCTCAGACAGCAGACAAGCTGTTCCTGAACAAGCTTCAGGCCGCTTATTAATGCCTCTGTCGCGTTTGGCCCCGAGGCTTGGTCCGAGGCGTGGCCGATTGCCCGATTTAAAGCGTCGATTAGAGGCACCACATCCCGAATGATATCTTCATTGCCAAATCTACGAATCTCGCTTTTTTCCTTTTCTGACCTTTTCCGGTAGTTCTCAATATCCGCCATTGCCCGGAGATATTTTTCGTGATTCTCGTAAGCCTTCTTTTCGGCTTCCTTTAATCTTTCAATAAGCTCTTCCCGGTTGCTGAGTTCCACTCTATCCTGGCCAGGTTCATCTCCCAGGCTTTCTTCCCCGTTTTCTTCCGCCAAAGTTGTCTTGGGCTTTTTTCCCTCGTCCTTGTCTATTTTTCTAACCATAATTTATTGTCTCAATCCTTTCCATTTATCCCCGGGCCAAAAGCCATCAGGAGAGATCCGGCCTCTGGAACAGCTTGTAGTCCACCAGTTCACAGATAACATGCCCCAAAGTGATGTGAACCTCCTGTATCCGCGGCGTGCTCGGAAATGAAACATTGAGCCAGTAGTCGGCGACAGCCGCCATTTCTCCCCCATCGCGGCCCGTAATGCTTAGTGTTACCAGACCCATCTTCTTTGCCGTCTGCAAGCCTTTGAGCACATTTGATGACCTGCCGCTGGTGCTCATCCCCCAGGCGACGTCCCCTTCGTGACCCAAAGCTCTGATTTGCTTGCTGAATATTTCCGAGAAGTCGTAATCATTGCCAATACTGGTAATGACCGAGGTATCGGTGCTAAGGGCAATTGCTGGCAGTGGTGGCCGTTCGATGAGAAAACGATTCACAAACTCGGCCGCCAGATGCTGGGCGTCTGCAGCGCTTCCGCCATTGCCGAAAAGGAGAATTTTGTTTCCCGCTTTGAGGGCAGTGGTTATAACAGCTACTACTTCCGCAATCTTATGGAGATTCTCGTTGACGAAAGTCTCTTTTGCCAGGCTGCTGTCCCGGAATATCTTTATGATGTAGTCTTCCATTTGTTTCTCCGACTTGCCGGTTGTCCTTCCGGCAAACACCCCAATCAGCATGCTGATTGCAGCAACGACGCTAATATAGGAATGGCTATGATGTATGTCAAGGGTGACGGTGCGGTAAAAAGTCCTCAATCCCCTCCCCTGTTGGAAGGGCCAGGGGGAGGGGGTAGGGGGCTTAATCATTCGGCATATCGCTATTTTTACCCTCACCTCCTCATCAGGAGCAGGGAAAACTTTGGCGGTAGTTACCTAGCGTTACCCCCTAAGGGTCAGGCGGGATATTGACGCCGTCAGGTGTTTACTGGGGGGGACTGCTGCTGTATTGCAGCAGGCTGTCCCAGTTAAGCTGGCGGAAGGTTTTATGCAGCGAGTGGTCGTCATCCACCAGGTTAAAATCCAGTTGGCTAAAATGTCGGCGGGCAATGGCTGCGAGCTCTTGTCCCGGAATAAGTTCGTCCTGGCTGCCGTGATAGATCAGCACCGGTTTATTGAGGGTAAGGCTGCGGCCCGGGTTAAATTCCGGCAGGGTCAGCGCCGGGGCCAGAAGAATAAGCTTGCGAATCCGTTGTGGGTGGTCGAAGGCATACAGGGCTGCCATCAGCCCCCCGTAACTGGAGCCGGTTATGATCAATTGCTGCTTTGCGGCCAGCAGCTTTTCCAGTTGGTTCATTTTATCGGCAAGATTGCCGGAGAAATCCTCTATTATCATTTCCGGGTATTTTGCCCGGAAAAAGGTGGCTTTCGTGCCCTGGCTGGAACTGTCGAGTCCGTGAATAAATATCCTGGTAATTTCCATCAGACCTTACCTCGGGGATTCAATTTACGTTTCTTGCTCCGGTTGCCCTTTGTGCTTGCCTAGCAGTATGGCAGTATGCTAGAAATTTTTCAACAGGAGAATCAAATATGCTCGATATTATCCCCTTCCAGGCCCTAAGGCCTGCCAAAGAATACACCGGCGCCGTTGCCGCTGTGCCCTACGATGTGATAGGACTGGCCGAGGCGAACGAGGCACTAGCCAAAAATCCCCTCTCATTTCTGCAGGTTGAGAAGACTGGTGTGGGTATGTCGGAGGAGGAATTTTCGCCGGATGAATCACCCTACCTTAATTCCAGGGCAAATCTGGAACGGCTTCGGCAAAGGGGCATATTACTCCTGGATCAAGAGCCGTGTTTTTATCTCTACCGGCTCGCGCTCCAGGGGCGACAGCAACTCGGCCTGGTCTCCTGTCTCACCATTGCTCAATATGAAGATGGATTCATCAAGAGACACGAACTGACCCGAAGCGATAAGGAACAGGATCGGATAAAGCATATTATGACGGTTGGCGCCCAGACCGGGCCGGTTTTTATCGCCTACCGGGCAGTTACGGCCATCGACGAGCTGATGTCTAGGCTTGCTTCAGCCCCGCCCGCCTATTCATTCGTTACCGATGACGAAGTGGATCATACCATCTGGGTGATTTCTAAAAACGAGGACATCAAGAACATTCAAGAAGCGTTTTCGCTGCTGCCAGCACTCTACATTGCCGATGGCCACCATCGAGCGGCAGCAGCGGCCGCGGCAGCCAAAAGACTGAGGCAGCCTGGCCAGGGATTGCCCGGACGCTCTCCGGCTGATTTCATGCTGGCCGTGCTTTTTCCCCACGATCAGTTGCGGATAATGGCCTATAATCGGGTGGTGAGGGGTCTGGGCGGTCTTTCCGATGAGGACTTTCTGGAGAGAATCCAAGAGCATTTCCTTTTGAATCTTGACGTCAAGACCAATATTCCGGGGGCGGCAAACGAGTTTTGCATCTATTTCCGGGGCAGGTGGCACCATTTGCAGGCCCGGGAGTATCGCAAAGACAAGGTTGACCTGCTGGCAAATATCCCCGCTCAGATTCTGCAGGAACGCCTCCTGGCGCCGCTGCTGGGGATCTCCGACCCGCGTTTAAGCAGCCGGATGGATTTCATCGGCGGCACAAGGGGGACGGCGGAGCTGGAGCGGCTGGTCGATTCCGGGCAATTTGACCTGGCCATTTCTCTTTATCCCACCAGTATTGATGATTTGATGCTGGCGGCGGATGCCGGGCTTTTGATGCCCCCCAAGTCCACCTGGTTCGAACCGAAACTACGAAGCGGGCTATTCACCCACCTTCTGACAACGCCCTCAAGCAGCTAATTATGATAATGGCTTCAGCAGAGACGGACCATGTCGGGGCTAACCTCCCCACTTGCGGGGAAGGAGAATCCCTTGATCTAATCCTCAACGGGCGTCTTAAGTTGCTTCAGAGCGAGCAGGGATACCGTTTTTCCATCGACTCCCTGCTTCTGGCAAATTTTGTCTATACCGGAGCCAATGAACGGCTGGTAGACCTGGGAGTCGGCAATGGCGTCATTGCGCTCATTTTGGCCAGGCGCCCCGGGGTGAAGCAGGTGACGGGAATCGATATCCAGGAGGAGCTGGTTTCACTGGCAAGACGAAACGTAATCCTCAACGACCAGACAGCCAAGGTGGAAATCTGCCTGGCCGACATCCGAGAGATTAAAAATGTTTTGCCACCGGAATCCTTTGGGGTGGCGGTCTTCAACCCCCCCTATCACCGCTCGGGCGCGGGCCGGATAAACCCCCTCCGGCAAAAGGCCATTGCCCGCCATGAGATCAAAGCGGCGCTGCCCGATTTTCTTGCCGCCGCCCGATACCTCCTCTCCCCGCCGGGACGGGCCTATGCCATCTATCCGGCTTCTCGGATGGTGGAGCTGCTCTATCAATTCAGGCGCCATCGGTTGGAACCGAAGCGTCTACAACTGGTTCATTCCCGGATGGAAAGTCCGGCCCGATTCGTTCTGGTAGAAGGGATCAAGGGGGCCCGAGAGGAACTGGAAGTGCTCCCGCCTCTGGCCATCTATCAGGCGGAAGGGAAATACTCGGCGGCAGCGGCGGAGATTTTTGCTGATTTAGCCTTGTAGCCGCCGCCGCATTTTCAGGCCAGTGCCGGCAAACAAAAGCGTTGCAATCAGTGAGATTCAGGCATGAAGGAATCGTCAAATAAAATATGAAGGAGGGATTGAAAATGCGCGAAGTGGTAATTGCCGGTTATTTGAGGACGGCCCAAAGCCGTTCCCGCCCCAACGACCCCGGTCGGGATTGGTTCCACAAACTAAGAAGCGACGAACTGCTGGCGCGGCTGCTGCCGGAGGTAATTAAGCGAACTGGCATTTCCGCCGAGGAGATAGACGATTTCATTGTCGGCAGCGCCCTGGGGGTCAGCGAGCAGTGGACCTACGGCGGGCGGATGCCCATTTTCCTGGCCAACCTACCGGCAAGCATTGCCGCCAAATTCATTGATCAGCAGTGCGGCTCCGCTATGGCCTGCATCCAAACAGGGTACCTGGAAATAGCCGCTGGTTACGCCGATATTGTCATGCTGGGCGGGATGGAGCATATGACCAGGGTGCCAATGGGCGCGCTCGCAAGTGAAAAGGGACCGATCTCTCCCAATTTGCGCCTGTTTACCGACCCCGCCTACCGGCACTGGGACATGATGACCGTCATGAACATGGGATTCACTGCAGAAAAGCTGGCCCTTAAGGCCGGGGTATCCCGGGAAGAGATGGATGAATGGGGAGTCCGCTCCCATCAGCGGGCGGCAGCGGCCCAACGGGAAGGTTTCTTTACGGGGGAAATTCTTCCCATCGAGGCCGAACAGGCCGACGGGACAATGATGCTCGTCAAGGACGATCAGGCGGTTCGGGGCGACACCAGCCTGGAGGGAATGAAAACCT
Source organism: uncultured delta proteobacterium (assembly GCA_947085375.1). Taxonomy (GTDB): domain Bacteria; phylum Desulfobacterota; class Syntrophia; order Syntrophales; family CAMTWB01; genus CAMTWB01. The sequence continues at coordinate 59,800 of CAMTWB010000005.1, read as the reverse complement.
TGAAGCCGGCCTATAAGCCCGATGGGATCGTTACCGCCGGAACCTCGTCTCCCCTGAATGCGGGCGCCACTTCCATGATCCTCATGTCCCGGGAAACGGCCGTAAAGAAAAATATCAAGCCTCTGGCCAGTATCCGTTCTATTGGCTTTGCCGGAGTCGATCCCACCATCATGGGAGCTGGACCGGTGCCGGCCAGCATCAAGGCCCTGGACAAAGCCGGTCTCACGGTAAAAGACATCGACTATTGGGAAATAAACGAGGCTTTCGCCATCGTAGCGCTCAACTGCATTAAAGAATTGGGCATCGACCCGGAGCGGGTGAACATCAAGGGCGGCGGAATCGCCATCGGCCATCCTCTGGGGGCCAGCGGCATCCGCCTGCTGGGGACTTTGGCCAGAATACTTGCCGAGAAAGGCGGCCGTTTTGGTTGCGCCAACGCCTGTATCGGCGGCGGGCAGGGAACCGCGACGATCATTGAAAGACAGTAGGCGCGTTTGCCGACTTTTTACAGTGTCGTCAAGGTTGTAAAGCGCCGCGGCTGAGGCATCTCTTGGGCGGCGCAAACCGATGTAAAAAAATATATCTTGACAGTCGGTAGTGGTTTTGTTAGTTCGCGTGTACTTTTGACTGCCTCATGTTTGATGAAAGTGTCGTCATGTTTTTCGGATTTTAGCGCTCTATCTCTGGGCTTCTGGCGAGGCCATTACAACATGGAAAGCAATTTACGATATTTGCGAGTTCATCAGGCGGCCGCGATCCAAATTACAGGCGCCTGTTCTTTTGCGCGAGGTTGCCGGATAGTCTTGCCGTTTGCGTTTCGATTCCTGCCGGTTAATTCTTAGGAGCAGACCTATGTCATCAGTCGTAACCCCCTATCTTGAAATGTCCCAGGCGATTGCGGAAGCCGGCGGAGACGCATTCAAAAAATGCTATCAATGCGGGACCTGCAGCGGCACCTGTCCCTGGACTCCCATTTCCGAATTCAATATTCGCAAGCTGGTACGGCTGAGTCAGCTCGGCCTGGAGGGCGTTGAGGATCTCATGTGGTCCTGCTCGACCTGCAAATTCTGTGTCGATCGCTGCCCCCGGGGAGTGGAAATTATTGACCTGGTCACGGCAGTGCGCAATGTCTATGCGGGCGGCGGGCTCTTGCCGCAAACTCTACGGACGCTGGTCGGCAGCCTGTCTTCCCGCGGCAACCCCTGGTCGGGCGACCAGGAAAAAAGAAACGACTGGGCGCAGGGCAATTACCCTCTTTACACACAAGGGACCGAGTATCTCTTTTTCCCCTGCTGCACCGGCTGTTATGATCAGCGCAATGTGGCGGTTACCCGCGCACTGGCCGAGCTGTTGAACCGCGCCGGTATTTCCTGGGGGTTGCCTGGGGTGAATGTAAACTGCTGCGGCGAAAGCGTGAAAAAGGTAGGAGATCTGGACCTGTTTGAGCGCCTGAAAGAAAACAACATCACGGCCCTGGGCAACCTCGGAGTAAAGAAAATCATCACCGCCTCCCCCCATTGTTACCACACCTTCAAGAAGGAATACGGCGAGGATTATCTGGTTATCCACGTAAGCGAACTATTGGCTGAACTGATTACTAATGGCCGTCTTACGCCAAAAAAAGACTTTGGCGGCCTCAAGGTAACCTACCATGATCCTTGCTATCTGGGAAGGCATAACGACATCTATGATGCCCCCCGGCAAATTCTCCAGTCCCTGCCCACGGTCGAGCTAGTAGAGATGGACCGGATCAGGGAGGGAAGCATCTGTTGCGGCGGTGGCGGTGGCGGTTTATGGGTAGAGCGGATGAAGGGCGAGCGGTTGAGCGACTTTCGGATCGAAGAGGCCGTGGATGCCGGCGCCGGTGTTATTGCTACCTCGTGTCCCTATTGCATCGCCATGTTGGACGACAGCATCAGGACCGCCAATGCGGAAGATCGAATCAAGCTCAAAGACCTGTCGGAAATACTGCTTGAGAGTTTGGAGAACTAATGCCGTTTCGCATTCAAAATGCAGTTTATGTCAGGTGTGTTAGCGTAGCGTAACGCGCCGAATAATGGCGGGTGGCGGCAATGGCCTAACTAACCCGCCTACTTGATTATAGCTATTTCGATTGCCAATTGGAATAAGGAGCAATTATGAGCAGAATCGGCGTCTTTGTCTGCCACTGTGGCATGAATATCGCCAAAACCGTGCGGGTAAACGAGACGGTGGAGTTTGCCCGGGACCTGCCGGAAGTGGTGGTGGCGGAAGAATACAGGTTTGTCTGCTCCACCCCCGGCCAGGAACTGATCTTCAACGATATAAAGAAATACAACCTAGACCGGGTAATTGTGGCTGCCTGCTCACCCCTGATGCATGAAAAGACATTTCGGAAGGTGTCGGAAGCCGCCGGCCTGAATCAGTATCTGGTTACCATCGTCAATATCCGGGAACAATGTTCCTGGGTCACCGAGGATGAGGATGAGGCAACCAGTAAAGCCAAAGCCCTGATCAATGGGGCGGTTTACCGTGCCCGGCTTTTGGCGCCCCTGTCCTCCCGGGTAATCGATGTTCATCCCGATGTGGTGGTGATCGGCGGTGGCATCGCCGGAATCCAGGCGGCCCTGGAAATCGCCGCCGTCAACCGCAATGTTTACCTGATTGAGCGGACGCCCAGCATCGGCGGCCACATGGCCCAGTTTGACAAGACCTTCCCTACCCTGGACTGCTCCGCCTGTATTCTGACGCCCAAGATGGACGCGGTATTGCAGAATCCCATGATTGAGCTCCTCACCTACTCCGAGGTGGCCGAGGTGAAGGGCTATGTGGGCAATTTCGACATTAAGGTAAAGCACAAGGCGACCTGCGTAAACCATAAAAAGTGCAACGGCTGCCAGGCCTGCGTGGAAAAATGCCCCGCCCGGGGCATCTCTGAATTTGATGAGGGGCTAAACAAGAGAAAGGCCATCTACATCCCCTTTGCCCAGGCAGTGCCGCAGAAACCGGTGATCGACCGGGAATCATGCACTTATTTCCTCAAGGGCAAGTGCCGCCTTTGTGAAAAGGTCTGCGAGCAGGGGGCAATCGACTATGATCAGGAGGATACGTTCCGGGAGATAAAGGCCGGGGCCATTATTGTGGCCACCGGTTACGATTTAATGGATACCAAGCCTTTGGTCCAGTACGGCTACGGTAAATATCCGGGGGTTTATCATGCCTTGGAGATGGAGCGGCTCTTCAATTCTGCGGGCCCAACCGGGGGCAAGGTAGTAATGAGGGATGGCAGCGAGCCCCAGTCGGTGGCGATTCTCCACTGCATCGGCAGCCGTGATAAGAACCACCACGAATATTGCAGCCGGGTCTGCTGCATGTATTCTTTGAAATTCGCCCATCTGCTCAAGGAAAAGACCAAGGGCGATGTCTATCAGCTCTATATTGATATGCGGGCCGGCGGCAAGGGCTATGAGGAATTTTACAATCGTCTGTTGGAAGAGGATGTTAAATTCATCCGGGGCAAGGCCGCCTGTGTGACGGATCGGACGAAAAACCCGGAAGAGGCGGGCAAGCTGATCGTCGAGGTAGACGACACCCTGACCGGCAAGTTCACCCGTATCCCGGTGGACATGGTGGTGCTCTCGCCTGCCATGACCGCCAGGAAAGATGCGAAGGAAATGGCCCGCCTGCTCAATCTGAGCACGGACAAAAACGGCTTCTTCCTGGAAAGGCATCCCAAGCTGGCTCCCCTTTCCACCATGACTGACGGCGTTTTTATCGCCGGGACCTGCCAATCGCCGAAGGACATCCCCGATACGGTCGCTCAGGCCACCGGTGCCGCCGCTGAGGCGCTGGTCGTGGTGATGAAGGAAAAGATGGAATTGGAGGCCACCACGGCGTTCGTCAATGCTGCCGCCTGCTGCGCCTGTCAGAATTGTGTCAAGGTTTGTCCCTACGGGGCGCCGTTTTTTAATGCTGAAAAGAACGTCGCAGAGATAAACGAGGCCCTCTGCAAGGGTTGTGGTCTCTGCGCCGCCGCCTGTCCCACCTCGGCGATAATTACCCGCCACTTCACCAATGATCAGATCATGGCGGAGATGGAAGGGTTGATGGAGTTTTGATGTTTTAGCGAAAACGAGGAGCAGCTATGGATTTTGAGCCGAAAATACTGGGTATTGCCTGTAACTGGTGTACCTACACCGGCGCCGACCTGGCCGGTACGACCAGACTTAAGTATCCCCAGAATCTGCGCATGGTGAGGGTCATGTGTTCGAGCCGCATTAATCCCTCTTTTGTTTTTCGCGCCTTTCAGCTGGGCGCCGACGGGGTACTGATTGGCGGCTGTCATCCCGGTGACTGTCACTACGGAACGGGTAACATGTATGCCCGCCGTCGGCTGGCCATTACGAAGAAAATCCTGGAGTTTGCCGGCCTGGAGCCGGGCCGGTTCCGGGTGGAATGGATATCGGCTTCGGAGGGCAACCGCTTTGCCGAAGTGGTAACCGAATTTACCGCGGCGGTAAAGGGCCTGGGCCCGCAAACCAAGCTGAAAGTAAGCCATGATGGATAGTCCGGGGAGTTGATATGACGGCCTTCAAAGAAATAGAAAAGAAACTGATACAACAGGCGAAAGAGCTTTTGGAGCGGGGCGAGGTAGCTCAAGTGATTGCCTACGGCCGGGGATACGATGACCAGCATCCCATGCCCTACGTAGCAAAAACGGTCGCCGATGCTGACAACCTGGTATTTAACGAATTTTGCACCTTCAATCTGGTGGGCTACCTGATGCGCTGTCCCCCCGGGATCAAGGTTGCCATTGTGGTGAAAGGCGCCGACAGCCGGGCGGTAGTTCAGCTTATCCAGGAGGCCAAACTCCGCCGGGAGGATCTGGTGCTTCTGGGCATTCCCGCCTCCGGCATGGTAGATCAGAAAACCGGGAAGATTATTGACGCCCAAACCACGGGCGGCCAGATAAACCCGGTATTGTGCGACTATCTTTTGGGGGAGGAAAAATACGGCAGGACCGAGTCACCCTATCAGGTATTGAAACCGCTTGAGGTCATGGGAAAAGATGACCGCTGGCAGTTCTGGCAAAACGAATTGAGCCGCTGTCTGCGCTGTTTTGCCTGTCGCAAGGCCTGTCCGATGTGCTACTGCGACCCCTGCTTCATGGATCAATCCCGGCCCCGCTGGGCAGACAAGTCACCCACTGCCGAGGGCAGCATCATGTATCACCTCACCCGGTTTTATCACCTGGCCGGCCGGTGCATCGATTGCGGAAATTGTTCCCGGTCCTGTCCCGTTGATATTCCGCTGTATCTATTCCATAAGAAACTGGCCCAAGACTGCGAGGAAATGTTCGGGCAGGCCGCCGGGATGAGGATCGAAGACAAACCGGTGATGGTCGATTTCCGGGTAGAAGACACCGATGAGATGTTGAAGTAGTTTAAAGCCGGCCGTAAGGCAACCCAATACAGGAGTATGTCGTGTTGAAGAAGATTGAACAGGGAAAGTTGAGTGAATTGGTTACCGCGCTCATCGACCAGGGGCCGCTTTACGCCCCCGTCCGGGATGACCGGGGGGTGAATTTCCAGTCCATCCGAAGCCCGCTTGCTGTCACTCTTGATTTTTACAACAGCGTTTTGAGCCCCAAAGCGGTGTTTTTCCCCCAATCGGAAGATCTGATCAGCTATCGACTGGGCCGAGGAGAGCCAACAGCCAAGACAACGCCCCTGCCGACCGCCCAGACGATTCTTTTGGGAGTGAGACCGCCGGACGCGTACAGTTTTTTCTTGATGGATGAACTGTTTCTAGGCAGTGGCATTGTCGATCCCTATTGGCAGAGCCGCAGGGATTTGACGGTGGTTATCGGCTATCCCTTTATAAACCAAACGCCGGATGCGGTTGATTTTTACAGCAGCCTGGGAATTAGCGCCACCGATACCCGGGGGAGTGACATTTTCCTCATCAAGAAAAACGGTGAATTGCTGTTTAAGGGGCTCACCGAGAAGGGCAATGCCTTACTGGCTAAGCAGGCCGCGCTCTTTACCGAAGCCACCGGCGACGACGAGCAGTATTATCTTGCCGCCCTGGCCCAGGGAGCCGCTATTGTGACCAGAAATCTCGATTGCGATCCTAAGCGGACGGCAAGCAAACTGGAGAACCTCTTCGCCGACACCGCGTTTTGGGAGCAGATGGCGGCGGCGTGCATCAGTTGCGGCACCTGCACCTTTGTCTGTCCCACCTGTCACTGTTTCGACATTGCCGATGAAAACATTTTCCGGGACGGTGCCCGCAGGCGCTTCTGGGATGCCTGTATGTTTACCGATTTTACCCTGGAGGCAAGCGGGCACAATCCCCGATCCCGGGTTTACCAGCGTCTGCGGCAGAAGGTGTGTCACAAGTACAGTTATTACATCCGGAATTTCGGGGTCATCTCCTGCGTCGGCTGCGGCCGCTGCACGAGATCCTGCCCGGTTAATATCGACATCTTTACCATCATTGCCGAAGCGATGAAAAAGTAAGGAGCAAAAATGCAGAACCCATATATTCCCATGCCGGTGGAGATCATAAAGGTTGTCTCCGAAGTCGATACCAATGAGATCAAGACCTTCCGTCTGGCTTTTGTCAACAAGGAGGATGAGAATAATTTTCAGTACCTGCCGGGGCAATTTGCCGAGCTTTCCATTTACGGCAAGGGGGAAAGCCCGATCGGCATTGCCTCATCACCTACTGAAAAGGGTTACCTGGAATTTACCGTGCAACGCGCCGGAACAGCGGTGCCCGGCCTCGTTACCACCGCTCTGCACGACATGACCGAGGGGGCAAGACTGGGCATTCGCGGTCCCCTCGGGAACCCCTGGCCGATTGAATTTCTGGAGGGTAAAAACATTGTAGTGGTTGGCGGTGGCTTTGCTTTCACCACCCTGCGCTCACTGGTTAACTACATGCTGCATGAGGATAACCGTAAGCGCTTCGGCAATATCTCGGTAGTTTACGGCGCCCGCAATCCCGGGCTATTGTGCTACAAGGGCGAACTTGGCTCCTGGTGTCAGAGGAACGATTTGAATGTCTGTGTCACTGTGGACAAGGGAGATGCTGCCTGGGAGGGTAAGGAAGGATTTGTTCCCACAATCTGTAAAGATGCGGCTCCCAGCTCGGAGAATGCAGTCGCCGTAATCTGCGGCCCGCCGATCATGATTAAATATACCCTTCCGGTATTTATTGGTTTAGGTTTTTCTAAAGAAAACATCCTCACCTCGCTGGAAATGAGAATGAAATGCGGTATCGGCAAGTGCGGCCGCTGTAATGTTGGCAGCAAGTATGTCTGTAAAGATGGCCCCGTGTTTTCAATGGCGGAGCTCGACCGTCTGCCGCGGGATTTTTAATCTCGTCCGATATCATCACTGCAACTTGCTTCGTAACTGCTAAGGAGCCAGAATTCAGGAGTCATAATTCAGAATAAAGGCAGTGATAGATGGATAAAACAAACTGCTCCTGCCTTTTGCCATACAATAAAGTATCGAAGATCCTGGCGCGGGCCTGCTTTCCATACTGGCTCCTGGCTCCTGAGTAGTTACTAAAACGCTACATTGCAGCTGTTGTTCATCACGCCCGTCCCGGTCCTGTCCTTGAAAAAACATTGCAAGATCGTCTCAATTGTGTAAACTGAACCAAAATCAAAAATGAGGTGTCACTATGATCAGGAACGGGCATTTGTTTTGGTTGGCTCCCTTTCTGATGCTTACCCTGCCGGTAGAGGCAAATGAGATTGGTAGGGAGGTAAAGATCACCTACCTGGGGCACGCTGCTTTTAAGTTTGTTTCCACCAAGGGGGTCGTGGTCTATATCGATCCTTTTCTCAGTGCAAATCCCCGAACGCCGGCCGAGATGAAGGTGGTTGACAAGGCGGACCTTATTCTCGTGACTCATGGCCACGCCGATCATGTGGGTGACACACTGGCTATTGCCGAAAAGACCAATGCGCGAATCGTTGCCATGCCGGAGCTGGGAAGGTATTTGACCCGGAAGGGGGCCAAAAATGTCGTCGGCATGAATAAAGGCGGCACCTATACCTCTCACGGCATTGCAGTTACCATGGTCAACGCCTTCCACAGCTCGAGTGTAACCGAAGGAGATCAGGTAATTTATACCGGCGAGCCAGCCGGCTTTGTCATTAGATTCGAAAATGATTTTACGATCTATCATGCCGGAGACACCTGCGTTTTTGGGGATATGAAAATCATCGGCGATATCTATCAGCCGGAACTCTCCATCCTTCCCATTGGCAGCCACTTTACGATGGACCCCCGAGAAGCCACTTACGCCGCCCGGCTTTTGGGTTCAAGATACGTCGTTCCCATCCATCATGGCACCTTCCCGGTCTTGACCGGCACACCGGAGGAATTCCTGCGGCAAATGACCGCGGTCCCACAAACGAGGGTGATTGTAATGAAGCCGGGAGATACGCTGCAGTAGTTTTAAATTGTTAACCATTGATAGCTAAAAAGGAGGGTCAAGACATGAAAAAAGTAAGAGATCTGCTCGCAGGCAAAAACAAGGTGATCTACAGTGTTTCTCCTCAGTCCACGGTGTATGAAGCCCTGCAACTCATGGTGGAAAAGGAGATTGGGGCGCTGATGGTACTAGACGATGCGGGAAAAGTCCTCGGAATTATAACTGAGAGAGATTACGCCCGGAAAGTCGTGCTTAAAGGAAAAAAATCGCCGGAAACCAGGGTAGAAGAGATTATGACCCCCGCCCGGGTGCTGTACACTGTCAAGCCCGACACCACCGTCGAAGAGTGTATGATCCTGATTACCGGCAACCGTATCCGCCATCTCCCGGTTTACGAGGGTGATACGTTCATCGGCCTCGTCTCCATTGGGGATGTCCTGAAGTCCATTATTTCGGAGCAGGAGACCCTGATCGAGCAATTGAGCAATTACATTGCCGGTAAGTTCTGACCGCTTACTGACGAAAGACCCGGCCCCTGATGTAAGCTGGGGCATCAGGTGTTCGGGCATTTTCAATCTGGCACCTTTTGCGAAGCCGTCAGATCTGACGAAGCGGTAATAAGCCGGTAAAACTGTAATTTGGGGATGACGCTGTAAAAAGCGCCATAGGCAAGGCGCGCATGGTTCGACAGGCTCACCATGACCAGCAAAGAGCCTGCCCTGAGCCCTGAGCTTGTCGAAGGGCCAAGGGGTCGAAGGGAAGGGTTTAGCGCAACGCAGTATATGGACTTTTTACAGTGTCATCAAAATCTGGCGCCCTCGTAAAGAGCCGACAATTTCAAATTGCCTGGCTGATATGCAGCGCCTGGAACTTCCCGCCCGAAGCCCTGGCCGCCTTGGCAAGCTGGATCAGGCAGCCGGGACAGCCGGTGACGACCAGGGATGCGCCGGTTTTCTCGATGTTCTTTAACTTCTTTCCCAAAATCAGCGCCGAAATGTCCGGATAATCCAGATGGAACGATCCTGCCCCGCCGCAGCAGACGCCGGCCTCCTCCATTTCAATAAAATTACCGGTCATCTTTAGAAGATCACGGGGTTGTTTTTTGATGCCCTGCCCCCGCGCCAGATGGCAGGGGTCGTGATAGGTAAGCGCCCCGTCCACTCTCTTGCGGGGGGTATAGCCTATGACTGTGAGGTACTCGGTCAAGTCCATCACCTTGCGGCTGAAAGAAGCCGCCTGCTCTTCCCATAAGGGGTCGCCTTGAAAAAAAGAAGCCAGGTGCTTCAACGTGCCGCCACAGCTGGCGCAGTCGCTGATGATCAGATCGGCCTTTTCGAAAAGACGGATATTTTTTCGGGCCAGATTCAAAAACTCTTCCCGCAAACCGTGCGCCAGGTGGGGCAGGCCGCAGCAAAAATTATTCGGCCTCCATACGTTGGCTGTGGTCTGCAAAATGGCCAGCGACTCTGCTGTCGCTTGCGGAAACATCATTTTCATGCCACAGCCTTGGAAATACGCAATTTTCGCTCCAGAGCCGATTTCAGTGACGATCGATGGCGCCGGTGGCCCCAGTACAGCCGGTCCGGCAAAGCTGGCCAGAAAATGGGCGCGGGTGTATTCATCCGGCGCCAGGCCAAAGGGAACAAGATTGTTCAGCCCGGTCTGCCGCAGGAACGACAGGGCGCGGGCGGCGATTCCAACCAGCCGGGGACTTTTCAAGAGCCCCCCCACGAGACGGTATTTGCTGTTCGTGGCGCCTGTTTTTTCTATCAAGAGGCGGCGCAGGTCAACCATCGCTTCATCAGTCTTAACCTGGACCGGGCAGTTGTCAACACAGGCGCGGCACAACAGACAAAAATCGACCGCCTTAAGTGCTTCCCGGGTGGGTTCGATTATCCCTTCCGCCAAGGCACGCCCGAGGGTGTTTTTACCCCGGGCGCTCGCTAATTCCAGGTCCCTGACCCCAAAGAGGGGGCAGACCGGGAGGCAGGCGCCGCAGCGGTCGCACTGGCTTACCTTGTCTTTAACGCCTTGCAGTAATTTATTTTCTTCGCATGGGTGCATAAAGTACTTTCCCAATATCCGGACGGCCGCCTATTGCCAGATCTTGCCCGGGTTTAGTATTCCTCGGGGATCAAGAGCCTGTTTGATGGCCTGCATTGTTTTTACCCCGGCTTCACTCACCGCCTGAACAATGTAAGGCTGCTTGGTGATGCCGATGCCATGTTCGCCCGAGAGGGTCCCGCCCAGTTCAATGGCAACGGCAAAGAGGTCATCGATGGCCCGATGCACCCTTCTGGCCTCTTGTGGATTGTTCATATCGCACAAGATGGAAGGATGAAGATTGCCATCACCGGCATGGCCGTAAACGCTGATCGAAAGGCCATGATTTGCGGCGATGGCCTGTATCCGGCGCACCACTTCGGGGAAGACATCCCGAGGGACGGAAATATCTTCACTGATCCGATTAGGCGCCATGGCTGCCAAGGCGGAGCTGACACCCCGGCGGATGGCCCAAAGTTCGTCGGCCTCCGCCAGGGATTCGGCAGTGCGGAAGGCAAGCGCGCGGTTTTTGCTGGCTTGCTCCTTGATTTTACTGGTTTGGGCGGCAATTGCCGAATCATCATCACCATCGATTTCAATGATGAGACAGGCGGCCATGTTTGCCTCCAGGCTCATTTTCCGGTGCCGCGCTACCGCATCCAACGAAAGCCGGTCCATGATTTCGGCTGCGGAGGGCACGATCCCGCTGCACAGCAGTTGATGAACGGTGGCGCAGCCATCGTCGAGGGAGCCGAACATGATCTGCAGGGTGCCGCGCCTTGGCGGCAGGGGAATGAGCCTGAGAAGCGCCCTGGTGATGATCCCCAGGGTTCCTTCCGAGCCAACAAAGAGGCTCTTTAAGTCATAGCCGGTGACATTTTTGATCGCCTTGCCACCGGTTTGCAAAATAGTTCCATCAGCCAGGACAACCTCAAGACCCATCACATAGTTGCCGGTGACACCGTACTTCACGGCCCTCATCCCGCCCGCGTTTTCCGCCACATTCCCGCCGATGGTGGAGAATTTCCAGCTGGCCGGATCGGGCGGGTAGAAGAGACCGCGGGCGGCGGCGTAATTGTAGAGGTCAATCGTGCGCACCCCAGGCTCAGTCATCACCGTCATATTCATCGGGTCGAGCTCGATGATGCGGCTCATCCGGTCGAGAGCGAGTGATATCCCTCCTTTTAGAGGGATGCTGCCCCCGCTGCGGCCGCTGGCGGCGCCGCGGGGTGTGACCGGAATTTGATTTTCATAAGCCACGGTCAAAAGCCGGGATACCTCCTCGGTGGTCTGGGGACGGGCTACCAGCTCCGGCTTATTGGCCGGCGTCAAAGGAATGAAGGAGGAGTCATAGGAGTAAGCGAACCGTTCCAGGTCGGAAGTCAGGCAGTTCTCCCGCCCTACGATGGAGATTATTTTTTCCCTAATTTTGTCGTCGATCATCGAACGCAGTCTCCATTTTCAATTTTTTCAATTTTTGCGCTGGCTCCCAGAGCCAGAACGAACAGATAAGCGTTGCCACAAAGGACGTCCCGCCGGCCAGCGCATAGGCGACGGTGAAACTCATGTGATCTATGATGTATCCCAAAAGCGGGGTAATAATCGCGCCACCTTCCATACCCGCGAAGAAATAGATGCCAAGAACTGTGGAGCGGGTGTCCGCCGGCGCAATCTGGATAAGATAGGCTTCCGAAGCCGACATGCGGGCAAAGATAACCGTGCCTAAAAGCAGCAAGAGCACCGTAATCCCCCAGGCGCTGGAAATGATCGAAGTCAGGAAGATTAAGGGTCCGGCGCAAAAGGTAACCCACAGAATAACCCTCATGCTGCCTACGCGGTCGGCCAGATGACCGCCCAAGGGGCTCGCCCAGAATACCGCCGTAAAGAGGATCGAAAGAGAGGCTGCGGCCAGATGCTTTCTCATTCCAAACTGGTCAACAAAGAGCAGCGGAAGAAACGAAACCGCGGAATTGATGATTGCCCCGGTGATCGTTGTCAGGACGAGGAAGATGGTCAGGCGGCGCAAACGTTGCTTCCGGCTCAGGGCGTGCGCTGCTTCTTCTCGTTCCGGCGGCGGATTTTCCCTTTCCCGCTTGTTCATGCGGCCGAGCAGGAAGTAGAAGACAACGCCAAAGATGAGGGTAGGAATCGCCAATGCCACAAAGGCGGTGCGCCATCCCCAGGTAACGGCAATGGCCACGGCAACCAGCGGAGTTACCAGGTGGCTGGCCCCGCCGCCGATGTTGTGTAATCCCAGCGCCCCTCCCAACTTTTCCGGCTGTACGGAGGAACTGATCAGCGCCGGCGCCGAGGGATGGTAACCGCCGGCTAAAAGACCCATCAGGATGAGAAAGGCGATCAAAAGCAAATAGGTCTGACTCAAGCCGATCATAATTCCAACCAGGGCCACCCCGGATATCCCGATAGTCATGAGTTTCCGTGGCTCTACCCGATCGGCAAGCCAGCCCGCCGGCAGGTGGCCCAGCCCGTAGGAGAGCATGAACGCGGAAACCACTAAACCGGTTTGGGTATAGTCCAGGTTGAAGCTGTTTCTGATGTAGGGCAACAGGGGAGTGGTAATCGACGTAAGTACGTGGTGGCTGAAGTGCCCCAGGACGAACAGCGGGATCATTCCCCGGAAATGTCGGCTTAATTTCAATTGATCTGCCTCTCGCTCATGTTTATTTGTCGCCAAAAGATGCACCGTTCTCACAACGGCAGGTTAAAATAGCCGTCCGGTGCTGGTGTGGTTATACGGGCGGGCATTAACAGTGGTTTGCAATGTTATTGGCACGGATAAAAAAACCCCGGAGACCCCAAGAGTCTCCGGGGAAGGATTACGAGCAACTGCAACCGGAGCCGCAGGCGCTTTTCAGACTGGAGGACAGGATAAAGCCGGTTCCCTGTGGTCCGCTGACGAAATCGACAACTACAGGCTTGACCTCATCAAAGAGCGGCCTGTTTACCAGGAAGGTGATGCCCTGCTCATCAAATACCTCATCGTCTGTCGCTGCTTCATCAAGGGCCATGCCCAGGGAGGGTCCGGCGCAGCCTCCATCCTGCATAAAAATGCGTATTGACTTGATCTCATCGGTACTATTGGCGAGAACATTTTTGAGCTCCTCGCCTGCCTTTTGGGTTACGCTAAACATGATTATCTCCTTTTTTGCCATTTCATGAACGGCGGAATTTGGCCTACAATAGACATGTTTTCTCTTTTGTCAAATGAAAAATGATGACACTGTAAAAAGTCCATACGCTGCGTTGCGCTAAATCCTTCGTCACTGCGGCGTACCCAGAAGTACGCCTCATTCCTCATGATTTGCGCGCCTTGCCTTAAGGCGCTTTTTACAGCGCCATCCCTAAATCACAGCTTTGCCGACTTTTTATCGCTTCATCGAAAATGACGACTTCGGGAAAGTGTCATCAAAATTAGATGAATTTCCGGCAGTAGTGTGTCATGATATCATAGCTATTGCGTCAGAGGGCGGAGCTAAGAGCAAACCGAAAGATATTTTTTGAGGGGGGACGAAATTGGAAGAGAAGCTGGTACTGATAACGCTGGTGATCGTTTTACTCGCAGCGTTGGCGCTCTTGTGGCAGAAGGGCCGCCGGTCCTATGAACGGGGTAGAGGGGAGGCAGCCCTGGAACAGGCGACCCTGGTCGAGCGCTTGCGCCACCGGGAGGAGCAACTCCAGGCAGCGGACGATCTAAGGGCTCGTGAAGCTCGATCCTGCGAAGCGCTCAAAGAAGAGAATACCCAGCTTAGGACCAGATTGGCCGGGCTGGAAACCAGCCTTCTGGAGCAACAGAAGGCCGCCCAGGAAAAGATGATTCTTCTGGAAGAGGCCAAAAAGCGGCTGGGAGACGCCTTCCAGGCTCTTTCCGCCGAAGCCCTACGGGCCAACAATCAGGCCTTTATCGAGCAGGCGAAGCTCAGTCTGGAGAGGTATCAGGAATCGGCCCTGACGGACTTAAAGCACCGGCAGCAGACCATTTCCGACCTGGTGCAGCCGCTGCGGGAATCGCTTGCTCGGGTGGACAGCTCCATTGCCGAAATGGAAAAAACCCGGGCTGGCTCCTACGCTACCCTCATGGAGCAGATTAAGACCATGGGGACGGCCGGTCAGCAGCTCCAGCGGGAAACGGCGAACCTGGTCAAGGCCCTGAAGATGCCCACTGTCCGGGGAAAGTGGGGGGAATTACAGTTGCGCCGGGCGGTGGAACTGGCCGGCTTGGTGGAACATTGCGATTTCGTGGAGCAAAAATCCCATGCCACCGATGGCGGGAGGCTCAGGCCGGACATGATGATCCGCCTGCCGGGAAACTTAAACGTGGTCGTGGATGCCAAGGCCCCCCTCATGGCCTACCTGGAATCCCTGGAGCAGGAAGACGAAGAAGGCAGGAGGGAAAGGCTCCGCCAGCATGCCCGGCAAATCCAGAATCACATAAATATCCTCGGCAATAAACAGTACTTTGCCCAATGTGACCCAACCCCGGAATTCGTCGTCCTTTTCCTGCCGGGAGAGTCGTTTTTCAGCGCTGCCCTGGCCGAGAACCCGCAGCTGATTGAATACGGAGTCGAGCGCAAGGTCGTACTGGCCACGCCTACTACCCTGATCGCTTTACTGAAACTTATTTCCTATGCCTGGCGGCAGGAACACTTGACCAGAAATACGGAGGAAGTAAGAATTCTAGGGAAACAGTTGTACGAACGGATTGAAACCATGCTGGATCATTTTTCCACTCTGGGGAAATCCCTGGACAGGTCGGTAGAGTATTACAACAAGGCGATGGGATCGCTGGAGGGCCGGGTATTGGTGACCGCCAGGAAATTCAAGGAACTGGGAGCGGCCTTAGGCGAGGACCTGGAGACGCCCCAGTTGATAGAGCGGACGACGAGATAGCGGCCGATAACTACTCAGTTGAATAGTCTGAACGGCCAGGATGCCGGCCTGGTGGAGACGCACAAAGGCCCGATATTCGTGCCGCGAGAAGGTTGCCTCGCCGCCAAAGCTGCAATTAACGATCCGGACGCCCTCAAGCGATGGCATAGTCAATCGCCTCGATGATGTCGTCAGCCAACATGTCCCATTGGCCATCCGCCTGAACTTTAAGCGGCATGATCTGGAGATTTCAGCCGATCCCGGCCACGCCGGTCCCATTGTTCCCGAGGGCTGCAATGATCCCGGAGATATGGGTCCCATGTCCCTTCGTGTCAGTGGGATCGTTATCGCCATTGCCAAGGGATGTCCAGTTCGTCTTCAATCCTTGCTGCCAGCTCAAAGAACTTCCATCCCGGAATGCCGTCGCAGGCAATATCGATGTCTCGTGCTGGATAATTAGGGACAGCGCCCTATTAATTTAACCGCAAGCGAAATGCGACGGGCCACCTGTGGCAGGGCCGTTTTCTTTGCTGGTTCAATCTTGCCGCTTGAACCAGCAAAGGGGAAGGGGCATTACGCTTCGCTATGCACCCTACGGCTCTACTCCTCTTGGCTCCTGGCTGGCGCCAATCGATTTTTTTTGAGGTATTGACAAGGGGGGTTTTTTTCATTAATGAAATGCAGTGACCTCGCATGAAGTCAAAAACCGCTGGCCTGGGGACGGCTTAGTAAAAAGGCCCCCGGCCTTCGCCAAGACAGGCTGCGGCAAGGCGCGCAGGCCCCCTATCCGAGTGATGAAGCCTCAGGAGAAGGATGCAGCGCAACGCAATATCGGGATTTTTTTACCGCCTCGTCATACCTGATGGCACTGTAAAAAGTCAAAAGGCCCCCTCTCCCTTGATGGGGGAGTGTTGGGGCAAGGGTGAAAATAGTTGATATATCGGATGCTTACCATCAACTCCTTCTGCCCCATCCCACCGGGGGAGGGGCGGGGGGAGTTTTTACCGCTTCATCGGGCCTAGAATCTAAAGTTTATAAGGAGATGATATAGTGAAAGAGATTTTATCCGTGGCTGGCGCGTCAGGAAGTGGCAATTTCCACGGCAGCGTAATAGATATGATTTTTGCCTCCGGTCCGATGGTTCAGTTCGTACTGGCGCTTTTGCTGATTTTCTCGATAATTTCCTGGGCCATAATCTTCATGAAATATTTCCAGCTAAGAGCGGTAAAGAGGGAAAACGAATCTTTCCTGGCGATATACGCGAGAAATACGCGGATTGCAGACATGTTTCCTTTGGCAAAAAAATATCACAATTCCACCCTGGCCGAAGTATTCCGCTCGGGATACGGCGAGCTTTTGAAAATAGCAAAGACGGGGAAGGATACCACTGCCAAAGATGCGCCGGAGGCGACCTCACCCCTCTTTGAACTCCGGATAATGGATCAGTTGGAACGGGCAATGAACCGCGCTTGCGATACCGAAACTGGCAAGCTGGAAAGGGCGCTTGGGTTCCTGGCCACCACCGGGAGCGCCTGCCCCTTCATCGGGCTTTTTGGCACCGTCTGGGGAATTATGAACACCTTCCAGAACATCGGCGCCCGCGGTTCGGCTACCCTGGCCGTAGTAGCTCCCGGAATATCGGAGGCCCTCATTGCCACCGCGGCGGGACTCGCGGCTGCCATCCCGGCGGTTATTTTCTACAATTACTACCTCAACCGCATAAAAAACATTTCCATCGAGATGGATAATTTTTCCTCTGAATTTTTAAATATTGTCGAGCGCCACCAGCCGAAGAAATGACGATGTGGTAAAAAGTCGATAAAACTATAATTTGGGGACGACGCGGTAAAAAGACCGCAGGCAAGGCGCGCAAATCATGAGGAATGAGGCGTACTTTTTGGTACGCCGCAGTGACGAAGGATTTAGCGCAACGCCGCATCCGGTCTTTTTACCGTGTCGTCAGAAATGACGCCGTATGGGAAGACTTAGCCGAAACAAATTTAATGGGAGAAGGGCGATTGCGGAAATAAATGTCACTCCGTTGGTGGATGTGATATTGGTTCTGCTGATAATTTTTATGGTTACCGCTCCGATGCTCCAGATGGGAATTGATGTGGATCTGCCACGGGTTAAGGCCAAAAGCATCGATGTCCATGAGGAAAAACTGATTTTGACGATAAACCAAGAACAGGAAATATTTATCGATCGCGAAAAGACCACTCTGCCGGCATTGAGGGGGACTCTGGAAAAGGTATTTGATCGCCGGATAGACCGGGAAGTGTACCTGCGGGCCGACAAGAACATCCCCTACGGTTTCGTGGTGCAGGTAATGGCTGAGGCAAGAAAGGCGGGCGTGGATAAACTGGGCATGATAACCGACCCACCGGAGGTTTCGAAGTAATGTTCTCCGATACTTTTAAAAACCGAGCGGGAATGCGAATGGGTGGTATGCTATTGGCATCCGTCATGTTGCACCTGCTGTTTTTATATCTGGCCGTAAGCGTCTCCTTTAGGGAAAAACCGAAATGGACCTTCGGCCCGATTCATACAGTGGAGTTGGTCAGTTCCGCCAGCCTCTCCGCAGCCCGCAATCTTCAAAAGATAGGCAGCAGAAGCTTCATGCCGGAGACGCTATCACGGCATCCGGCAATTTCCCTTCGCAAACCAATCGACTTGACGCCTACGGAACCATTGAGGCCAATTGAGATCGCCAGAAAAGATACCGGCGCGATTCCAAAGATTCCCGACGAATTAAGAGCCAAGGCGGCGGCGTCCGTACCGCCATCTTCATCCCCTGCCCCGTCCACGCCTTCGGCCAGAGGCTCGGCTAGGGAGGAAAGCAAAGGGGAACCCGCCGCCAACCCCGTTGTGACCGATGCGGAAATGAGCGCCATGATGCAGGCCTACATTACCCAGCTATGGACGGCAATAAAGGGACATTGGACCATCCCCGCCCTGCATGCGCCCAAGGGCAGCACTTCGGCCACGGTGGTAGTTAAACTGGCCGCCAACGGCTCGGTTACGGACCTGTCGTTTGAGGAAAGATCAGGTAATAATCAGTTCGATGAAGCGGCCATCCGAGCGATAAAGAAGGCTTCCCCCCTCCCTCCCCTGCCGGAATGGGCCAAGGGGGGAATTGAAATCGGCATCCGATTTCACTCCTCTGATTTGATGAGGCGGTAAAAGTTTCCCCAGCTTTGCAAAAAAGGAGACCATTGGTAATGACCATGAGAGATAATATGACGATACGAAAGCCCAAAGGCAACGTTGCCGCGATAATCATAGCCTTGGCCATAATTTTAGTGGCGGGCGTCTCGGAAGGATTGGCCAACAGAGTTTACATCGACATCGACTCGCCGACCTTCCAAAGAATCCCCCTGGCTATCTCCGATTTCCAAAGACAGGGCCAGGATAGACTGCCCACGGATGAAATGCTGGGATGGTTTTCCAATGAGCTAACCCGTCTGCTCAATATCACCGGCATATTCAACATCCAGGCGGGAAAACAAACCGCTGTTGACCGCAACCGTGCACCATTGGACTTCATCAGATTCACTGAGTGGCGCTTAATCGGCGCCGAGTATCTGATAAATGGCCGCATCCAGCAGCTCGGGCCGGAGGTGAGCGTCGAGCTGCGCCTTTATGACTTAATCAAGGGGGAGCTCCTGGTGGGAAAACGCTATTCCGGAAGCCCGGAGGACCGTAAAATTATGGTGCAGCGTTTCGCAAGCGAGGTGCTGGCCAACTTCACCGGAGACGGCAGCATTTATGATTCCAAAATCGCCTTTGTCAGCAGAAGAGGCAAGACTTCAGAAATCTCCGTCATTAACTTCGACGGCACGAACCTGACCAAGATCATCGAAGTCCCTTCGCTGCTCTTGGCGCCCAAATGGTCCCCCGATGGCAAGACCATGGCCTTTACCTCTTTCCAGGAGGACAATCCTGACCTGTACTTCCGTTCCCTGGTTGGCGCCGGGACAACCAGGAAGATCATGGGCTTCCGGGGAATTAATCTGCCGGGAACCTGGTCGCCGGACGGCAAAAAGCTGCTTTTGACTTTAAGTATCGACGGCAATGAAGAAATTTACAGCATGAACATTGACGGCTTGCAGCTAACCCGCCTGACCAATCATTTTGCAATCGACGTGTCGCCCTGCTACTCACCGGACGGCCAGCAAATCGCCTTCGTTTCGAACCGGGCTGGTTCACCCCAGATATATGTCATGAATGCTGACGGCAGCAACGTAAGGAGGCTGACCTTCGACGGCAACTATAACACCTCTCCCTCCTGGTCGCCGAAGGGCGGCAAAATCGCATATGAGGGCATGGTGGGGGGCCGCTTCCAAATCTTCAGTGTAGACGAAGACGGACTCAACCCCATCCAGCTTACGACCGAAGGCAACAATGAGAGCCCCTCCTGGTCGCCCGACGGCAAATACATCGCCTTTACATCAAAAAAAGACGGCAAAGCCAAGATTGCCATTATTAATGCCAATGGAACAAATCTACGAATCCTTCAGGAGGGCCCGGATAATTACCTTTCCCCCTCCTGGTCGCCGCGGTTGAAATGAGTAAGCACTTCATTCCCTGCCTTCTTGTTTAACCTGGAGCCGGGAGCCTGCGCCCCCCGTTTGACGCATTCCGATCAATCACTGATAGGTTAAAGGACGAAAAACCATGAATGACAATATTAAAAAAGCATTTGCTGACCAGTGGCTGCCCACAGTCGGGGAAGCCCTCGAACTCTACGAACTGCCCCCGGAAGATTTTCTCGATCTGCTGTCCGCTGCTCACCAGGTCAGACTCAAATATAAGGGCCGCAAGGTGAACCTTTGCTCCATCGTCAATGCCAAGTCCGGCCGGTGCAGCGAGGACTGCAAATTCTGCGCCCAGTCGTCCCATTACCCAACCGATATTTCCACCTATCCGCTTCTGCCGGAAGAAACAATAGTAGCCGCCGCCCAGAAGGCCCACCAGGACGGGGCCCGCGAGTTTGGGATTGTCACCAGTGGCAAGGGGATAAAAAACAAGGATGAGATCACGACGATAACGACGTCCATTGCCGGGATAAAACAACTGGGCATTGCGCCCTGCGCCTCGCTGGGAATTCTCGATCCCGACACTCTCCATGAACTCAGGCAGGCCGGCCTGAATAAGTATCATCACAATCTCGAAACATCGCGCAATTTCTTCCCCCGCATCTGCAGCACCCATGATTACCAGGAGGATGTAGATACCGTAAAAGCCGCCAAAGAACTAGGGTTTTACGTCTGCTGCGGCGGCATCTTCGGGCTTGGCGAAAGCCGTCGGGATCGTATTGAACTGGCCTTGACCCTAGCCGATCTGAACGTGGATTCCGTCCCGATGAACTTTCTCAATCCGATAATGAAGACCCCCCTGGAAAACTTCGGCTGCCTGGAGCCGCTGGAAATATTGAAAACCCTGGCGATATACCGCCTGATATTGAAAGATAAGGATATAATCATCTGCGGCGGCCGGATGCTGAACCTAAGGGAAACACATCCCCTGCTGCTGCTGGCAGGAGCCAATGGACTTATGACGGGAAATTATCTTACCACCCAGGGGAGAAACCCCGAAGATGATCGCCGACTAATTATCGACTTGGGCCTGGAACTCCCCTGAAATGAACGACCACCATTTTTTCCGTCAAGTTATCAATAACCTGCATGCCCAAGGCCTGAACCGGTTTCTCCAGCCCGTCGTGCAACTGCCCGAGGGGAGGATTGCCAGCGGCGACAAACTATTTTTGAACCTCTCCAGCAACGATTATTTGGGCCTGTCGCAACAGCCGGAGCTCAAGGAAGCGGCGATTGAAGCAACCCGCCGCTGGGGTGTCGGAGCCGGGGCCTCCCGCTTGATCTGCGGCAACCATGAACTCTACGAACAGTTGGAAGAGAGAATCGCCCGTTTCAAGGGAACAGCGGCCGCAGTCGTGTTTGCATCCGGCTACATGGCAAATACAGGAGTGATTTCAGCGATCGCCGCCAAGGGGGATTGCATATTTTCCGATGAGCTCAACCATGCCAGCATCATCGACGGTATCCGGATGTCACGCGGGCAACTGTTCGTCTATCGGCACAATGATATGGATCATCTGGAAGAGTTGCTATCCCTTCGTCCTGCTTCGGGCAAGGCCATTGTTATCACCGATTGCGTTTTCAGCATGGATGGCGATCTGGCTCCCTTGGAGAGGCTGGTTGCAATCAGAAAAAAATATGGCTGCCTGCTGATTGTCGATGACGCCCACGCCACTGGAGTCTTGGGCAGGTCTGGTGGGGGCCTGGCTGAGCATTTGAACATTGTCGGCGAAATTGATGCCACCGTGGGAACATTCAGCAAAGCCCTCGGCAGTTTGGGCGGATTTGTCGCCGGAAGCAATGATCTGATCGATTTTTTGGTCAACCGCGCCCGCAGTTTGATCTTCAGCACCGCCCTTCCCCCCTCCATCCTGGCCGCCAATATTGCCGCCATTGACCTGACGGTAAATAGTCCCCGGCTAAGAGAAAAGCTTTTTGACAACACACATACCCTGCTTTATAACCTGCGCAAGATGGGGTTTCAGATCGGACCCACGGAAACGCCGATCATTCCCCTGATGGTGGGAGAAACCGCAAAGGCCGTTCTGCTGGCGGCGCAGCTCTTGAAAGAGGGGCTCTTGGTGAAGCCGATCCGGCCGCCCACCGTACCCAACGGAGGCGCCCGGATAAGAATCACCGCGTCGGCTGCTCATAGTCCGGAAGATATGGAATCGGCGCTGGCAGCCTTTATCAAGGTTGCTGAAGCGGTAAAAAGTCGGCAAAACGTAAGCTTGGGGGCGGCTTTGTAAAAAATTCGCAGGCAAGGCGCGCAAATCACAAGGAATGAGGCGTACTTCCGGGTACGCCGCAAGCCTGCCCCCGCGAAGGCGGGGGAGGGATTTAGCGCAACACCGCATCCGGACTTTTTACGAAGTCGTCAAGGTTGGAATATGAATGACTTGACAAACACCGAAGATTTGAGAGAGCTGGACAGAAAATATATCTGGCACCCCTTTACCCAGATGCAGGACTGGCGGCGGATGGATTTTCTGGTCATTGCAAGGGCCAGGGGATCATATCTGTACGACACCGATGGCAACAGGTACCTCGATGGCGTATCTTCCCTGTGGGTAAATGTCCACGGCCATCGTAAAGGCGAGCTGGATCGGGCCGTAAGGAGGCAGCTTAGCCGGGTCGCCCACTCCACCTTTTTGGGCCTTTCCAACGTGCCGGCGATTCAGCTGGCCGCCGATCTGATCAGCATCGCCCCCGCCGGCTTAAGCAAGGTTTTTTACTCCGACAACGGTTCCACCGCGGTAGAAATAGCCCTGAAAATGGCCTTCCAATATTGGCAGTTTCAGGGAAAAAACAAAACCAGTTTTGTAACCTTTACCAATGCCTATCACGGCGACACCATCGGGGCAGTCAGCCTGGGCGGCATTGATTTGTTCCATCAGATATTTAATCCCCTCCTTTTTCCAACCTACCGCGCCCATTGTCCCTGCTGCTGGCGCTGCCCGATAGAAAAAACATTTCCCGACTGCCGCTTGGCCTGTCTAAACAGACTGGATCGGCTGCTTAAGGAAAAATCGGACGAAATTGCGGCGGTCATCCTGGAGCCGGAAGTGCAGGGCGCGGCCGGCATGATAACCCAGCCTGCGGGTTTTGTCCGCCGGGTCCGAGAAATTTGCGACGTCCATCAGACCCTGCTGATTTTTGACGAGGTGGCGACCGGTTTCGGCCGCACCGGCAGAATGTTCGCTGCGGAACATTCTGGAGTCTCGCCGGACCTGATGGCACTGGCCAAGGGAATTACCGGTGGGTATTTACCCCTGGCCGCCACGCTGGTCGGCGAAAAGATATATGAGGCCTTTTTGGGGGAATACGAAAAGACCAAGACTTTTTTTCACGGCCATACCTATACGGCCAACCCCCTGGCCTGTGAGGTGGCCCGGGAGAACATCAGGCTTTTGCGCAAAAGAGACTTCCTGGACCGGCTTTTGGAACTGAGTGACCTTATGGCGGCAGGACTCAAGCGTTTTATGGAACTGGAAATTGTCGGCGATATAAGGCAAAAGGGTCTCATGGTGGGAATCGAGCTTACCGCCCACAGGGACAGCCGAGCCGAAATTCCCCTCCAAGAGCAGGCAGGAGTGAAGGTAATACTAAAGGCCCGCCAACTGGGCGCAATCTTAAGACCCTTGGGAAATGTGATTGTGCTGATGCCGCCACTGGCTATTAGCGCAAGAGAGCTTAAAAAGCTTTTAGACATCACCTACCGGTCAATTCAGAGTTACGAAAGGAGTCGTTGATGAGGGGTGTTTTTGTCATCGGTGCCGACACCGGGGCTGGTAAAACCATGGTTGGGGTCGCCCTCGGCATTTATCTGCAGGAAGCTGGCCTTCCCATCCGGGTGGTCAAGCCGTTCGAAACAGGCTGTCCCAGGGTAAATCAAAAATTACTTCCCCAAGATGGCACTCTCTACCGGCTTTTGCTTCGCCTTCGGGAACCAATCGAGGAAATTGTGCCCTTTCGCTACTCGCTCCCCCTGGCGCCCTACCAGAGTTCTTTTCTTGATAATAACCCGTTGAATTATGCTAAAGTGCTCCCAATAATCCAAGATTATCTCCGGGGAGATCACTTTTTTCTTTTGGAGGGGGCAGGCGGCGTACTGGTTCCTCTGGAGGAGAAGATATTCAATATCGATCTGATAGCCGATCTGAAACTTTCGACCCTGCTGGTGGCGCCCAATCGGCTGGGAACCATCAATCATACCCTCTTGACCCTGGAGGCGCTTGACGGCCGGGGAATTGAAACGCTGGGGGTGATCCTCAATGACTTAGACGGCCAACCGGATGCGGTAAAGAAAATCAACCGGGAATACTTTCAAAGTTATCTGGGCGACAGGTACCTGGGCGAATTCCCCTTTCTGCCCCGGGCAAAAGAACTGGCCGACAGGCTGCCACAAATCATGAGGGGTGAGATGCTCCCAGAGGAAGAGATTACCGCCCTGAGGCTGGAGTTGGCCGCCGGTTTTTCCGGCGCCATCAACGGGGGACTGTTGAAATCCAGGATAGTCAGCTGAGCCGATTGGCACTGTAGGGACGATTGGTAACTTCGTAAAAAGTCCGGGATGAATATTGATGAAGCGGTAAAAAGTCATAAATCACCCTTCGACCCTTCGGCAAGCTCAGGACTCAGGGCGAACGATGGTCAAGTTGAAATCATTTACTTTATTCCGTTCGTGGTGAGCCTGTCGAACCGCAGAAAAGACTTTTTACGAAGTCATCAATATTAGCGGGTGTGCGACAAAATTATGGGTTGGGCGGTTTTTCTCCCCTCTTTAGAAAAGAGGGGTTGGGGGAGATTTGACGGATAATAAATAACCTCTTGCTTTTATTATAAATCCCCCCTGCCCCCCTTTGGGAAAGGGGGGATAAGTCTCTGCAAGAACAGAATACCAACATTTTTGCAGCAGACCCAATATTGGCTTGCAATTCGCCAGTTTTTTTAATATCGGACACACACAAAATCATACGGAGGTGGTGACATGAAGGTCCTGGTAGCCTACTACTCGAAAACGAAGAATACGGAGAAATTAGCCCAGGCGATTTACGACATCATTGATGCCGACAAGGATATCAAGACTATTGATAAAATTGATGACGTCTCCGCCTACGATCTCATCTTCATCGGCTTTCCAGTACAGGCCCATTCCGTGCCGCTGCCGGCGCAGAGCTTTATCAGCAGGCTCCCGGCCGGAAAACATATCGCTTTCTTCTCCACCCATGGTTCACTGCGCGGCGGTCAACTTCCCAAGCAGGCTTTCGAACACGCCTTTGGGCTGGCCGCCAAGGTAAAGGTACTGGGACACTTCGGCAGTCGTGGCCGGGTGGAAGCATCGCTGATTGAAGCCTTAATGCAAAAGCCGGAGCACCAGGGCTGGGCACAGGAGGCCCAGGGCGCCCAGGGACATCCGAACGAATCGGACCTCCAGGATGCCCAGCACTTCGCGACAAGCATCATGTCCAAGCACTCCCGGGTCGCCGACCACCCGGAATCGGGACATTAGCACGGGCGGCAAGTTAATGCTGACGTGAACTCATAAGGTATTGCCTGCGTAACTTATTACAACCCAGCCGGGAGGGAAAATGCAGAAGAGAATTATCCTCGGTCTCCAGGTAACCAAACAGATCGTAAGTCCACTTGAGGTACAGAAGATACTGAACGAATACAGCCGCAGCATCAAGACACGCTTGGGTCTCCACGAGCCGGAAGACTCCCAAAAGAATACATTGGGGCTGTTGCTGATGGAGTGTTGCGGCATCCCGGAGACAATCAGAGAAATGGAGTCCAAGCTGAAAAAGATACCGGGAGTGGTGGTTAAAAAGATGGTCTTTGAAGAGTAATGGCTAAAATAAGGAGACTAAATTGAACAAGTCAGCCTGTTTCAAACTCAGTTACGGGTTATATGTGGTCACATCAGGACAAGCCGGCAAGGCCAATGGCCAGATCGCCAATACGGTCTTTCAGGTGACCTCCGAGCCTGCCCAACTGGCGGTAAGCATCAACAAGGCCAACTACACCCATGAACTCATCAAGGGGTGCGGCCTGTTTGCCGTTACGGTTCTGGCCCAGTCCACACCGATGACCTATATTGGCCGTTTTGGCTTCCGGTGCGGCCGGGACATGGACAAATTTGAGGGCGTCAACTTCAAGACCGATCAGACTGGCGTCCCCATTGTTTTGGATCATGGCATCGCCTATTTCGACGCCATAGTTAAAGCCGAGCTCGATTGCGGCAGCCACAGCATTTTTCTGGGCGAGCTGGTGGGGGCGGAAATAATCGGTAATGAGGAACCCATGACCTATGCCTATTACCATCAGGTGAAGGGCGGCAAGTCCCCGAAGACCGCCCCGACATACGTGGCCACTTCATTAAAATAACAACATGGGGCACCCATTAAATGGCGCCTTGTCACCCCATGTCCTTTGCGGGAGGTGAATATTTATGGTTTCAAGGCCCTGGGGGTTCTTCGAGATACTGGCCGAATCAGATGACTTCAAGGTAAAGCGCCTGGTCGTCAATCCTGGCCACCGGCTCAGTCTGCAACGGCACCGGCTCCGAGAGGAACATTGGTACGTTATCTCCGGATTGGCGCTGGCAACCCTCGACGGTGCGGATTATCACCTTCAGGCCGGCCAGTCCATCAACATCGCCGCAGGCGCCCTTCACCGCATACATAACCCCGGGGAGGCAAACTTGACCATCATTGAAATCCAGACCGGCAGTTACTTTGGCGAGGACGACATTGAACGGATCAGGGATGACTACGATCGGGCGGGGCAAAGCTAACGCTATCTCCTTTTTAACAGTTCGTCTTTTTTGCCATCCCGGAGCATTTCCCGATCAAATCCCGGGCATTTTCGGAAAACACCCGCCGATAAAACTCATCCGTCAGCCCGAACCCAACCAGGGTATCGATCTCCGTTTCCCGGGGGAAGAGGACATTGGGAAAATCGGACCCGTAGAGAATACGTAGCCGATGTTCCTCCAGAAAGTCGATCAGGAAAAAGATGAACGTGAAAATCGACTATTTCTGCCGGTAGTGGAGACTTATCCATCCCTCTGTTTCCCTGGTGCCTACCTTAGGTCACGGTGGTGCTTCTAAAAAGGTTTTTACAATTCCCCTTCCCACCCCTGATAAAGGGCGAAACAGGCCAGTTTCTTTCCGTCTTCCCGGATCAGCCGCCGGCAGTCTTCCAGATAGGAATTTACCGTGGCATCAGAGGAATCCTGATTGTGATGGAACAGTCCCAGCTTCCTCACCCCGGCCCGCCTTGCCAAATCCAGGGCGTCCTCGTAGCAGGAATGCCCCCAGGAGATTCTCTGGTTATACACGGCCCGATTGTATTCGGCGTCATGGATGAGCAGGTCCGCCCCCTGGGAAAAGGCCAGGTAATCATCGAATCCCAGCGAGAAGTCATGACGATAGGCAAGCTCATTGTCCGTCAAAAAAACCAGGGTTTTGCCATCTTCAACAAACTTATAGCCGACACCCTGATTGGGATGACTCAAGGGAATGGTGGAAATCTCGACGGAACCGATCTCAAAGACATTTCCACAAGCATCAAGGTGGGTGATACCGGCACTGATATCCTCATAATGAACCGGGAAATGGGGTGGTTTCATCGTGGGAGAGAGGGTTGATTTTACCGAGTCCCCCATAAAGTTACAGCCATAGATGGTGATCGTGCTTTCACTGCGGTAGATGGGCTCGAAAAAAGGAAAACCCAGGAGGTGATCCCAGTGGGCATGGGTAAAAAGGAGAAACAAGTTTTTCCGACCCTCGGCTACCAGCCTCTTGCCCAGTCTCCTGATCCCTGAACCCGCGTCAATAATAATGACGTCATTCTGTCTGGTTCTAATCTCAATACAGGTGGTATCACCTCCATATTGGAGGTACTCAGGACCTGAAACAGGGATCGAGCCCCGGGCACCCCAGCAGCGTACAAGCATAGATCCTCCGGAATGAGCAGGATGCGCCTGCTCCGCGGGATGAGTTTTGCGGGAGCGTATTTGTTTTGCCGTAACTTGTCAAGAAGTAAACCTAACCCCTGTTACTTTTAAGCATTGACCGCCGGGGGAATAAAGTGTAATAAATCCCGGAAAAAGAGAGATTATGCTGCATCAAAGAGGGATAAGATGGAGGTCCGTTTGGGCAAGACCCGCGAAAACTTCCTCGCACGAGCCTTTTCCAGCACCAAAAGCATCCTGAACCATAGTAAGTCCACCCCAAGCCTCCAAAACGGATGAACAGTGCAATCATTGTTTTACATATCTTCGGACTATCTGACCTTTTTTCAAGGGATTTCGTTTGTCATCCTGGCTGCGGCCTGTTTCCCGCTCTTGCGGCAGGGACGCCGGGATATGCCCTGGGGCTTGATCGCCATCTTCGCCCTGTTTTACAGCCTGGGTTGCCTCCTTGCTCTGGCCGGCCCGCTCTTTGATTCTCCTTTAATCATTAAGATAGTCCAAAGCTCCCTTGCGCTGGCAGGTTTTTTATGTCTTGGCGAATTCGCCCACCGGACAATTAAACTTCCGTCCGGCCGCAAGCCCGGACGCTGGCTTGTGCTTTTACCGCTTACGGCTGT
Organism: uncultured delta proteobacterium; assembly: GCA_947085375.1. Lineage (GTDB taxonomy): Bacteria > Desulfobacterota > Syntrophia > Syntrophales > CAMTWB01 > CAMTWB01. The sequence continues at coordinate 31,244 of CAMTWB010000005.1, read as the reverse complement.
TACTATGAGCGCCGCCTATAACGGGCCAGCTGTTTTAGAGGTGGCAATTGACAGTTTCCCGGGCGCCATTGTTTCTGTTGGCGCGGCCATCGCCTTCTGGCAAGCCGGTGGCAAGGTCAAAAAGACAGAGCGGTTTTGGTTGATTGCCGCAGGCATTCTTTTCCTGGTTCAGGGGCTTCTTTTTGCCGCCCGTTTTCTGCCCGGCCTGACTGGCAGGGCGCCACTACCCATTTTTCCCCTCTTGGCCCCCATACCGCAGATCAATTTTACTTTGGTTTATCTATTTCTCAGCGGCCTCACAGCCATGTGGATCGCCTTTTCCTTCTCGCAGCTTACCTTCGCCCGGGTCGAATTGTCCCAACTGTCCGTTTACTTAAGCCGCAAGTCAAGTAGCTATTTTTACACCTCAGTTTTAATTGTAATCTTCATTATCGCAGGCGGCTGGTGGCTAACCAATTATACCGGCCGTTATTTCCTGCAAGAAAAAATTGAAAGCACCCGGCTTGACACCGATTTGATGTCGGATCACCTGGGGGGCGTACTGGATGGCGTCAACCAGGGGGCGATGCTCTTGTCTAATATGACATCCATTAAAAAAGCCATAACCGAACAGGATAAAAACGCGCTTAAGCAGGCCGCGGAAGACCTGCTCCACGCCAAGTCGAGCTATCGTCTGGAAAAATGCCTGCTCTTGGATTCAGAGGGTGCGGTTATTGCCTCCTCTGAATTGCGGCTGGATCGAGGCATAAGCAAGCTTGATCCAACTATTCCCGTTCTGGCATACGCCTTGTCGGGAAGCCGCGGCTATCGCATCACTTTCGACCAGACGCGGGAATCCCCCAGCTACTGGACGGCATTCCCCGTTCGCTGCCAGAACGGCGATATCAAGGGCGCCCTGCTCATGGTAAAGAACATTGAATCGGCGGAATACTTCCTGAAGAAACATCCCTATACGTTTCATCTGAGTCCGGAGGGGATCATCCTTTTGGCAAGCCAACCAAAACTGCGCTGGATGACCCTGTGGCCACTGGACGCGGAGGTCCGAATGGCTATCACCAACAATCGGGAATACGAATTTACCCCCGGGAAGGCGCTCTTGTCGGCAAGACCTCAGGGCAACATCGTAATTTTCAACGGCTCCCCCCATCTTCTGGTTCGCAGTTTTCACCAGTGGCCCATTTATATCATGACCCCGATCGACTCGGTCGTTCAGGCCCGGCTGGCAACTATATTGCTGTTGTTATTACTGGTTGTCGTCACTCTGGTCTTTTTTATCGACAGTCAGCGACTTCTGACCACAAGCGCCCAACTGCTCGGGGCGGAAAAACGCTTCCAGTTGATATTCCAGAATGTTCCCGTCGCCATCTTCATCCTGGATGGAAACGACGGCAAGATCCTCTCGGAAAACAGCTTCGTTTACCAGTGGCTTGGCTATTCCCCGCCGGAGCTGCGCCAAATGACCCGGGCGGACATCGTGATCGGGCCGTCTCAGGCGCAGAACCAGCGCTCTTACAGAAAAAAAGATGGCGCGATCGTCGAGGTGGAAGAGGTAGCGGCGGCCATTGCCCTCGATGACGAGTCCCGTCAGCTCCTTATCGCCCACGATATAACGGAGCGCAACCAAGCCGCGAAGGAACTCCGCCTGGCCCGGGAATTCAGCGAGTCGGTGCTGAAAACAGCCGCGGCCCTGATCGTGGTTCTCGATCGTGATGGCCGCATCGTCCTTTTCAATGATCATGCCGAACAGACCACCGGATGGAAGAGAGAAGAGGTGTTGGGAAAGAACTGGTTTGAGCGCTTCATTCTAGGCGACAACCTGCCCGGGGTGGAGGAGACGTTTCAAACCTTGCTTGGAGAGGGACAGCCTTTAAGCTATGAAAATCCGATTATTACCAGGACCGGGGAAACCAGGATTATCGCCTGGAACAATACGACATTGAAAGACACGGACGGTCAATCGTATCTGGTGATCGCCACCGGCATCGATGTGACGGAGCAGCGAAAATACGAAGAGACGCTCAAGCACTTGTCTCTGGTCGACGGCTTAACCGGGGTCGCCAACCGGAGGAACTTCGATGAGTTCTTCAACCGGCAGTGGAAACTTGCCACCCGCGAAGGAACTCCCCTTTCTCTGATCATGGGAGACATCGATTTCTTCAAGCGTTACAACGACGCCCTGGGTCACCAGGCCGGAGACAGCTGTCTCATCCAGGTAGCCGCGGCGATGCAAGACGCCACGCGACGTCCGCTGGATCTGGTGGCCCGCTATGGCGGGGAGGAATTCATTGCCGCCATGCCGGACACAGATCAGGAAGGCGCCCTGAAGGTGGCAGCGGAGATACGCCGGCGTATACAGTTACTGGCCCTGCCCCACCCGGATTCTGATGTCGGGGCAGCAGTTACCATGAGCCTTGGCGTGGCCTCGGTGACGCCACAAACTGGAATGGAACCCGAAGCCTTGATCGCCGCCGCTGATCAGGCCCTCTACCGGGCCAAAGCAGGAGGCAGAGACCGGATAGAATACCTGAGCCCCTCACAGCTAAATCAAGAAAAACCGAAAACGACTTGAAATGCCCCAAGACGAATGCTATAGCCAGTAGGCAATTAAAATTAACCAGACAAACCTTTATCGGTTTGGCAAGGCCAAGGGCAATGACCGCAGCAATCTTAACCCTCTGGACAGAAGCCAGGATCAACGAGGCCGAAACTAGAGCCCTGAGAAATCCCTCTCTGGAGACGGCCACCCCCTTCTCCGAGGAGGACCGGAGGGATATATCCACCCTCCTGAATTCCTTTCTGGACATGAATGACGCGCTTGGTCTGGCAGCGCCGCAAATTGGCATCATGAAGAGAATAATCGCCTTCCGAACTAAAGGCTTAGACGACAGAAACTGGAGCAAGGAACCGGATTCTTACGCGATCCTGATAAATCCCCGGATCACTCAGGCCAGAGGGGACTTGGAAATACAGACTGAAGGCTGCCTGTCCTGCCCGAATATCCAAGTGGAGGTGCCCCGATTTCCGGAGATCAAGGTGCGGGCCTATGATCTCACCGGCCGCAAGATCAACGAACGCTACCAGGGTTTTCTTGCCCGGGTGGTACAGCATGAACTGGATCACCTAGAGGGGCGCCTCATCATTGACTACGAAGGCAACATGTATTTCCCCAGGAAGTACCAGAGTTTCTTCAGCAGCATGTTTACAGGGCACGTATGAGGACTTCTCAAAAAATCTCGCCTGCCGCAGAGGAAACCAACTGACTTTCCCGGGATCGCCAGCTTTTGCTCCCTCCCTGCCCGTCCGGGCATGAAAAAAAGCAAGCACAATAGCCGGAGTCACTCCATGACCAACGAAAAAAAAATCGTCCTCTTCACCAGTATTGCCCATTTCTATAACCATTTTTTTGAACTTATTTTCCCGGCCTTAGCCATCCCCCTTACCCTGTCGCTTAACATGAGCCTGGCCGAAGTCCTGCCCATCAGCTTCCTCATGTACCTCCTTTTGGGAATGGGAGCAGCCCCGTGGGGGATGGTATCGGACCGTTTCGGCCACAGGCGTTGCCTGGTAATCTTTTTTGTCGGGTCCGGTGTCGGATCGATTATCACCTCCTTTGCTACAACCGCCGCCACCCTCTTCTTTTCCCTGGCCGTAATAGGGCTTTTCATCAGCAGTTACCATCCCGCGGGATTGGCCCTGTTATCCCGGGGGGTAAGGGAACGCGGCCGGGCCATGGGGATCAATGGTGCAGCCGGCAGCGCGGGCATCGCCATGGCGCCCCTGATGGCCGGGCTTTTCAACTGGCTCGTCGGCTGGAGGATGATCTATCTCATCGCCGGAATCGTTTCCGTTTTCCTTGGCCTCTTCATGGGACTTGCCAAAATAGACGAAACCCCGGTGCACACCCAGGATGTCTCCACCGCTCGGGCCAAAAGCAGCGTCCATATCAAAACCCTGCTGGCGCTGGCCTTTGTCCTCATTATGAGCGGCATTGTCTATCGGATGAATACTTTGGTCCTGCCCGCCTACCTCGAATTACGGGCCCCCTTTCTCTGGGATTATTTCCGCAGCCTAAACTTCGCCCAGGCCGCCTCCGCCACTACCCTGGCGGCCACCATCCTGGCTACGTTCATCTACATTGTTGGCATTTTCGGCCAGTATTTCGGCGGCTGGATCTCAGACAAGTACAAGCTTGCCCATGTGTATCTAGCCTTCACCTTAATTGGCCTGCCCTTCCTCTTGGCAATGGCCTTCTGGTCGGATATCCCGTTGGTACTGGCCGCCTCTTTTTACATCTTCTTCGCTTTAGGCATGCAACCGGTAGAAAACACCCTGGTGGCCAAACTGACCCCCAGCCAATTCAGAAGCACCGGCTACGGCATCAAGTTCAGCTTAACCTTCGGCGTGGGGTCAATGGCGGTATATATTGCGGGCTGGATCAAGGGGATGTGGAAACTGGAAATGGTTTATGTTTTTTCAGCTCTGGTGATCGTTATTATGGCCTTGGGAATATACAACCTCATCAGGTACACCAAAAGCCAGGGAACGGATAATTAGGAACAGACAGGGGAGGTTCAAAGTGGAGCTATTGGAAATCAACGAACAAACATGTACCCGTGATGGCCGCTGTGCGGCCTCCTGTCCGGCGGCGCTGATCGCACTTTCCCCGGGCGGGTATCCCCGTCCCATTGCCGGCGCTGATAAATTTTGTATCCGTTGCGGCCATTGTGTCGCGGTTTGCCCTACCGCAAGCCTTACCCACCGGGAAATGCCGGTGGAAAAATGTCCCCCTGTCCGGAAGGATCTCCAGTTATCCGTGGAGCAGTGCGAGCATTTCATGAGGGCCCGCCGGTCAATCAGGGCCTATAAAAAACAAGCCGTGCCACGCGAAACTATCCAGGAGCTCATCGAAATAGCCCGCCACGCCCCAACCGGCCGCAACTCCCAGTGCATAGAATGGCTGGTTTTAACCGACCGGGAGGAAATGCACAAGCTCTCGTCTATCGTGGCAGACTGGATGAAATGGATGCTGCAGAATATGACTGAATACGCCGTATCTGCGAACATGGACCGCACGTTGGCCGGATGGGAATCTGGCCGGGACGTATTTCTGCGTCAGGCCCCCGTTTTGATAATCGCCCATGCGGAAAAGGACAACCGGATGGCTCCGGCAGCCGCCACCATTGCCCTGACCTATCTCGAACTGGCCGCCACCACCCGAAACCTCGGCGGTTGCTGGGCCGGCTACTTTATGGCAGCGGCGAACTTCTTTCCACCCCTCGGGGAGGCCCTTCAATTGCCGGCTGGCAACCACTGTTTTGGCGCCCTGATGCTGGGCTATCCAAAGTTCAACTACCAGCGGTTGCCCTTGCGTCTTTCCCCCCAGATAACCTGGCGGTAGAGCCGGGGGATTACCGGTTAATCCAAAACCGCCAGGGACGAAAGGCGTCGAGGCCGGCATAATCGACTCCGATCCGTGGGCCGGCCAGTATCTGCCCGGGCAGGGGCCGCTCGCCCCGATCCTCGATCCAGATTTGAGGCCCCTGGAGGCTTGCACCGTTAAATTTGCCGTCTATTGCCATTGCCCGGGTTAGATTTCCCGGCCCGGCAGTCAAAAGAGGATTGGCGGCGGCTTTACCGCGACGTCGCAACATGACTTCCAGGCCGGCTGTTGGTGCAATAGCCCGGATCAGCACCGCTTCGGGAATATGGGGGCCATTGGTGATAACATTAAGCAACCAGTGGATTCCGTAGCAGCGATAGACGTACGCGACACCACCTGAGGCATACATGATTTCCGTGCGGCGGGTGCGGCGCCCCCCATAGGCGTGACTAGCCCTATCTAGCTCTCCGCCGTAGGCTTCGGTTTCTATGATAATGCCGCCGGTGATTTCTCCCTCAATCAGGGTAAAGAGATACATCCCGAGCAGCTCCCGGCTGATGCGCTCAACATCGGGACGGGCATAAAATTCAACCGGCAACTTAGGCATATGGGATAATTAGGGACAGCGCCCTATTAGTTCACTTCAATTCCTTCGGCGCTCTGGCAGACGGTAAGTAGCGCCGCTGTTTAAGATTTTGGTTCAATCTGCAAGATTGAACCAGCGGAAGGGAAGGCGTATTACGCTTCGCTAATGCACCCTACGCTACGGGTGCGTCTGAAAGCCTGAGCATTTTTGCCTGGACGGTTTCCATAATGGCGTCTCGGATGTAGCTGCTGGCATTCAATATTTCGATCCCTATCAGATCGCCATTTTCGTTAAGCTCGGCCGTTATATGAGGTGTTAATTCTACGCTTGACGCTTCTCCCTCGTTGGAAATACATAAATGGAGGATGTCTTCCTTCTCGAAATATGCCATTTGTGTTTTACTCATGACTAAATCTCCCATTTTTCAACCTGAAGTTAATCTGTTGCCTCGTCGTCGCGTGTATCGTCACCGGAGTAATGCCATCGCCTATCCTCTCGTATGGTATCAGTACCAGCAGTCGGCCATGCTTGCCAACGGCAACTTTTCTTCCCGTGGCGGTGTCTATGTACCGCTCGTCGCTAAAACTGAGAATCTTCTCCACTATAGCAAGATCAAAACCCCTTAAACCCGCCCTGTATTTGAAGTAGTCTGTCCAGATTATCATAGATGTTTCCTGTGGGATAATTAGGGACAGCGCCCTATTAGTTTATCCACCTATAACGACAGGATTTACGCACCTTCCCTGGCCATGATGCCCTCCAGGATCTGGGCCGCATCCTGAACCAGCAGGGGGCAGAGATTTTTCAGTAAGCCGCTGTCTTTGGCTTTGGTGTAACCCTCATCAGTGCTGATGTCGCAGTTGAGCAGGTTGCGACAGGTGACTTCCCCCCGGCGCTGGCGGAAGTCCGTCAACAGCAGTCGGGTCAGAGTATATACCCGATCCCGCGCCTGGGGATTTTTGGCTTCCAGCGGGCCGTACTTCAACCCCAGCACCATTGTCGCCCCAGTCAGAGCACCGCAAACCTCTCCGGTCCGTCCCAGGCCGCCACCAAATGAGGAGCCTATTTTTACGGTTGCATCAAAGGTTAAACCCAATGACGGCCCATAGGTTGTAATGATTGCCTGGCAACAGTTCATACCTTCCTTAACGGCCTTGACCGCTATGGCTATTTTTTCGCTCATATGATGAATCTCCTTTTCAATACCCTTTCAATTTCCCGACCCGGCGGCTTTCTTCAGCCGATCCCAAATCATCAGGTCCAGACCGTCCGTCGCCGGATAGGGTTCGGCGATTATTAAATCCACGCCCCGCTTGTCCAGATCGCGGAATATATCAAAGAGGCGGCGGGCGACCGTCCGGGAACTGCTGCCGGCGTGAATTAAGAGACAGTCGTCGTAGCGGGAGTCCTTATGGAAGGCGATCACGGCAACCTTTTTTTCCTTTCCTGCCTGCGCAATCAATTGCCGGACATTTTCCTGAAAATTTTCTCCCTCCGTCAGGATGAGCCTGGTCCGGGGGGCGTAATGACGATACTTCATTCCCGGGGATTTAGGCCGCTCTTCCCCTTTCAATTTCCCGCCGGAAGCAAGCAAACCGATGGCAGCTTCGATATCTGCTGGCGTTACCGCTCCCGGCCGGAGAATCCGGGGGCTTCCGGCGGTAAAATCCACCACGGTTGATTCCATGCCAATGGTCGTTTTCCCGCCGTCGATGATCAGATCGATCAACCCTCTCAGATCTTCCAGGACATGGCTGGCCCGGGTAGGGCTGGGCCGGGAGGAAAGGTTGGCCGAAGGGGCGACCAGGGGAGTTCCCGCGGCCCGGATGAGGCCCAGGGCGATCGGATTGGCCGGCATCCGGATGGCAACCGTGGGCAGGCCCGCGGATACTTCGGGGGGCAGCTGCCGCATCCTCTGCAAAACCAGCGTCAGGGGACCCGGCCAGAACCGCTTGCACAAGATGCGGGCTTCAGGGGGCACCAAGCGCGCCAATGAATCGAGGGTGGCAAAATCGGCGATGTGGACAATTAAGGGATTGTCCCCCGGACGGCCCTTGACGGAATATATCCGCTTTACCGCCGCCGGGTTGAAGGCATCAGCCCCCAAGCCATAGACGGTTTCGGTGGGGAAGGCCACCAACCCCCCCCGTTTGATCACCGCCGCCGCCTGGGCTATTTTTTCTTGTTCGATGGCAGTGTTTTTTATTTTGAGAACAACCGTCATTGTTTTTTCACAACCAGGAAACGAAGTATTGCCCTCCGAAAAAACCTCTGGGTATCGCGGATTGGCATCCGGTCATCAATGCTTGAAGTGCCTTCTGCCGGTAAAGATCATGGCCATATTATGCTCGTCGGCGGCCTGGATGACCTCCGCATCCCGGAGCGACTCTCCCGGCTCGATAACCGCCGTAATCCCCGCCTCGGCCGCCATGTCCAGCCCATCGCGGAAGGGGAAGAAGGCGTCGGAGGCCAAAACGCAGCCCTGGGTGGGCAAGAGGGACTTCATCCGGGCAATCCGGACCGAATCCACCCGGCTCATCTGACCTGCCCCTACTCCGACCAGTTGTTCTTTTCCGGCAATCACAATGGCATTGGACTTGACGTGCTTCACCACCCGCCAGGCAAAATCGAGCGCGGCATACTCTGCCTCGGTGGGCTTTCTTTTGGTAACCACCTTGGCCTCTCTGATGTCGAAGGTATCGGTATCGCGATCCTGTACCAGAATCCCCCCCCCTACCCGGCGCAGATCAAGGCCGCCCGGAAGCGCCGCCGGATTGCCGGGGATGGCCAGCAACCTCACATTCTGCTTGGCCTGCAGGATCGTCATGGCATCTTCATTAAATTCCGGGGCGATGATCACCTCAAGGAAAGTCTTGACCAGCTCTTGGGCCAGCGCCCGATCGACTGGCCGATTCAAGGCCACGATGCCGCCAAAGGCGGAGACCGGATCGGTGGCCATGGCCTTGACATAGGCGGTGGCTGCATCATCAGAGACAGCGGCGCCACAGGGATTGGCGTGCTTGATGATGACCGCCCCGGGCCGGCTGAAATCGCAGATCATCTGCCAGGCGGCGTCCGCATCCATGATGTTGTTGTAGGACAATTCCTTTCCCTGAAGCTGCCGAGCCGAGGCGATGGACAGCGGTGGCGGTGTCAGTTCCCGGAAAAAAGCCGCCTTCTGGTGGGGATTTTCCCCGTAACGCAGGTCCTGAGCCTTGCTGAACTGCAAACTGATGGTGGCCGGAAAGACAGCGGCCTCGCCTCCGGCGGTGGTAAAGCGGCCAAGGTAATTGGAAATTGCCCCATCATAGCGGGCCGTGAGCTGGAATACCTTTACGGCAAGCTGGTAATTGGTGGTTTCGCTGATCCTCCCGCCCTCGCTAGCCAGTTCTTGCGCGATGACGCTATAGTCGGCCGGATCGGTAACAACGGTTACGAAGCGGTAGTTCTTCGCCGCCGCCCGCAGCATCGTCGGTCCGCCAATGTCTATGTTTTCGATGGCATGCGCCATAGTGACCCCGGGCTTCTCTATCGTCTCTTCGAAACGGTAGAGATTGATGATCACCATGTCGATCAGTCCTATCTTGTGTTCCTGCAGGGACTTGAGGTGATCCTCATTGTCGCGCAGGGCGAGAATGCCGCCGTGGATAACCGGATGAAGCGTCTTGAGACGGCCGTCCATCATTTCAGGAAAACCGGTATAGGCCGAAACGTCAACCACCTCGATGCCGTTTTGGCGTAAGTGGGTTGCGGTGCCGCCGGTCGAGAGGATCTCTACACCGTACTTTCTTAGCTCTTTGGCAAATTCAGCAATCCCCGTCTTGTCGGTCACGCTGATCAAAGCCCTTTTGATTGTATTGGTTTTCATTTTTTTCCTTTCCTTATAATTTTTTGATTTGATGCTGAATTAAAATTACCGCGGGCAATAGCCCCTAAGCGCTTCCATGTGCCGGATGCGTTTTTCAATAAGAGCCGCGGTACCGATATCCCGCCGATGATCGACCCAGCCCGTAACAGCCGCTGACGCTTCTTCGGCGATCCCCTCTGCCTCTTCCAGAGTTGCGGCAATTCCGACCAGACCCACCGCCCGGGAGCGGGTCAAGTAAAGGCCGTCTTCCCGTTCGTCCACTGCAGAAAAGTAAAGCCCGGCCCGGCCGATATCAGCGATGGTGATCCTCTGATCACAGCCTGAAGCCGCCTGTGCGGAAGCATCAGCGGCGAGGCCGTAATTTTTCGGCACCAGGTACTTGCAAACCGTGGCCTTCCTATCCCAGAGGACTTCCATCCCCTCCAGGGCGCCGGCGATGACGGCCCGGCAGACGTCAATAAAATCCGTCTTAAGCAGGGGCAGGACGTTCATCGCCTCCGGGTCGCCGAAGCGGGCGTTGTACTCCAGCAGGCGCACCCCGTCCCGGGTAACCATGAACCCGCCGTACATGATCCCCCGGTAATACTCGCCGGTCTCCTGGTGGAGGGCCGCCGCCACCTGCCTGGTAATGGCCAGACCATCGGCTATTTCTCCGCCTCTCAGGAAGGGAAGAGAGTGGTCGGCCATTGAATAGGAACCCATCCCCCCCGTGTTTGGCCCGGTATCATCGGCAAAGCGGCGCTTGTGATCCTGTACTGCGGGCATCGCCAGGACGTGCCGGCCGTCGCAGAAGCACTGGAGGGAAAATTCTTCGCCGTCGAGCTTCTCCTCTATTATCAAGCGGGGGTGATGGGATAATATTTGGCGACAGGCCGAAAGCGCCTCTTGCCGGCTTTGAAAATGCTCCCCCTGTACCAAAACACCCTTGCCGCCGGTCAGCCCGTCGGGCTTGATCACCACCTCAGGAATGCTGGCGAGAAATTCCGCCACGCCGGTCATATTGGAGAATACCCGGTATTTGATGTTTCCCGGGATGGCATATTTGGAAAGCAAGTCCCGGGTAAATGACTTGGATGTTTCCAGCCGGGCCAGGGCCTTGCTGGGGCCCACGGCCGGAATGCCGACATCCCTTAAGGCATCGACCACGCCGTTGTTCAGAGGATCTTCCGGCCCCACCAGGGCGAAATCCACCCGGGAGGCCTGGGCAAAAGCCGTGATGGCCTTGATATCCGCGTAGTCGCCCAGCATTATGGCTTCCGCGAGAAGGGCGATGCCGGGGTTTTTCGCCTTCATGCAGGCAAAAAGCCGCGGGCTGCGCCTTGATCTCATTATCGCTTCCGCCAGGGCGTGTTCCCTGGCCCCGTTGCCGATTAATAATACCCTGGTCATATCGTCCGCTCCTTGCCGCTGTGGCCACGCTTTAAATAGCCCAAAAGAGCCTTGCCGTCAATCAAAAGCGAAACCGGACGGCAAATAATTACCCTAGCCCAGGGAGAAAAATGGGATTTGTTTTTTTCCTTGAATCTGTTAAAAGTATTAATAAGTAGCCTTTGGCTTCGCGAGGGTTTTCCTGTATCATCGAACTCAAGACGCAAATTTTGGACGAATCGGTTAATCTGAAAATATTTTTAATTTTCTTTCTTTCAATCCTCTCAGGACTCTTTTCTTGTTCTGAAACTGCCCTTTTCTCCTTAAACCCGCTGCAAGTTCACAAGATGGAAGAGGACAAGTCTCTGTTTATGACCTTTGTCCGGCGGCTGCTGGCCCGGCCCCGTCGTCTGCTCATCACGATCATAGTGGGCAATGAAGCGATAAATATCATCATTACGATCCTGATCACCTCCGTCTTTGTCTCCCTTTTTGCCGCCTCCGGATCGTGGCTGGCAATCGCTTTGGCCACCCCCTTTATGGTCATCTTCAACGAGGCCATCCCAAAAACTCTGGGCGTAACCCAGCCGGTGGTTTATTCCTCATTTTTGTCGCCGGTGATCTGGTTTTTCTACCGTCTCCTGCGGCCGGTCACCTGGCTTTTCGAAAAGGTGGCAGGATTTTTCATCGTGTTTTTCCCGGCAGCCGGTCTTAAAGAAGAAAAATATCTCTCTGAGGAGGAGTTCAAAGAACTCATTGACGTAGGGCAGGAGGAGGGCGCCTTGGAAGAGGTGCAGCGGGATCTGATCCATCGGGTATTTTTGATGAATGATCAGCCAGTGTCCGAGGTGATGACACCGCGGGTTGATATGTTTTGTCTGCCGGCTTCCCTGGGCCTGAAAGGCCTGGAGGAGGAGATAATCCGCTCCCGCCATTCCCGCATCCCCATATACGGCGTTGATCGGGATGACATCCTTGGCATTCTGCTGACCAGGGACCTGCTTCAGCCGAATAAAAAGCATAAACCCGTTGACTTGGCGAGTATTTTGAAGCGTCCCTACTTTGTTCCCCTGGAAATGACCGTAGGCAGGCTTTTGCTTGATTTTCAGACCAGAGCGCTCCAGATGGCCATTGTGGTGGATGAATTCGGCGGGGTTTCCGGAATGCTGACCCTGGAGGATATTCTGGAGAACCTTTTTTCCGACATGTTCGACGATCACGGTCTGCGCGACGGAATGAAAAAAAAGATTGACGAAAAGACCTGGCTGGTCTCCGGACGGCTGCCCATCGACGAACTGCTGGATATTGCCGACCTCGATATTCCCATCGATGAAGTGGACACGGTGGGGGGATTTGTTTTTCATCTGTTCGGCAAACTGCCGGCTCGAGGCCAGGCAATAGATTATGGAGCATTCACGTTTACCGTAGTCGAGATGAAACGGGCCCGCATCTGGAAGGTACTGGTCGCCAGAAGGGAGGAAACGCCGGATGGATAGTCTGCCGGCCCTGTTAATCATCATGACCTGCCTCATCCTGGAGGGTCTCTTCTCCGGGGGGGAACTGGCACTGGTCTCCGCAGACATCAACCGGGTGCGACAACTGGCCAGAAAGGGAAACCGCTCCGCTATACTGACCCTTTCCTTCCTGGAAAGACCGGACTGGTTTTTGGCCACTACCCTGGCGGGAACCAATATTTGTGTGATTACAGCTACTGCCACTGCCACTGCCTTCTTCATCTCCTCCTTTGGCCCCGGACGAGGCGAGTTAATATCGGCTCTGGTAATGGTTCCCACCCTGCTGATTCTGGGTGAGATTGTTCCCAAGAGCATCTTTCAGCAGCGGGCGGATAAGGTGGCTTTGCGGATATCATGGTTAATCTGGATCGCCTCTTTCATCATGTATCCGCTGGTATTTCTGATTTCTCGCATTTCCCGGGGCACCGTGGGGAGTGCCCGGCGGGAAAATGAATTGACCTCTTCCTACATCACCAAAAGCGGGTTGCGGCACCTATTGATAAGCCGGGGCGCCGCAAGCGACATGCTGGCCCACGAGCAGTTAATGGTCCAGCGGATTCTCGATTTTTCGGAATTGAATGTGGGAAGGGTAATGGTGACCCTCTCCAACATGGCCGCGCTGCCCATCACCGCCAGCATCGAAGAGGCGGTGGCTTTGTTTGCCGAAAAGAAGTACCTGCGCATTCCCCTTTATCAGGATCAAATTTTCAATGTCGTAGGGATAATTAATTACTATGACCTGCTTACGGCTCTGCACAACAGGGACAGCGAAAGCGGTAGCGCCGAGTCCGTCGAAAAGATCTGCCAGAAAAATGTGCTCTTCGTCCCCGAAAACAAGCTGGCCAAGGAGCTGCTCCTGGAGATGAGGGAGCAAAACGAACAGATGGCGATAGTGGTGGACGAGTACGGCGGCGCAGTTGGGATGGTAACCATCGAGGATATCCTGGCTGAGATTGTGGGTGAACTGGACGACCACCCTGATGTCGGCTACCGGAGGCTTGCCCCCGGCCGTTACATTTTCCCGGCCCAGATATCGCTAGATAGGATCAACCAGCTTTTGCCAGTGCCGCTGCCGGAGGCTGATTATGAAACTTTAGCCGGGTTTCTTCTTGCCCGGATGGGTAAGATCCCCCGGCGCAAGGAGACCCATCAGTACGGGCAGATCCGTTTCATTATTGAGGATGCAGACGCCAAATCCATCCGGGAAGTAATGGTTGTATTCCCGCCGGAAATGGATAAGAATACTTAGTGCTCAGCTGGATAGTCTGTAGGTGTTTAGGTAAAAAGTTTGCGCAGTCCTAACAGACTACAGTCTAAACAACCTGAGCAGTTACAAGAATACACCAAAAGGGAATTGAGATGAAACGAAGTGACGACCAAAAAGTTGCTGTCCTGATCCTGGCTGCCGGAAAAGGAACCAGGATGAAATCGGACCTGCCGAAGGTGCTGCAGCCGCTGGGGGGGAGGCCGCTTCTGGCCTATGTGCTGGATGCGGCCCGGAAAATTGGAGCGGAAAGGATAGTAGCGGTAGTGGGTCACAGGGCTGACGCTGTTCGGGCGGCCTTTCCGTCAGAGGATTTGGTCTTTGTCGAGCAGACTCCCCAATTGGGCACCGGCCACGCCGTCCTTTCGGCTCAAGAGGCTTTAGCTGATTTCTGTGGTTCCGTCCTCATCCTTTGCGGCGACGTGCCGCTCCTCACGAGCGATACCCTGCGGCAATTTCTTGATTTTCATCGCCAACAGGCGGCGGTCTTGACTCTGCTTACGGCGTGCCTGGTTGATCCCGGCGGATATGGCCGGGTGGTGAAAGATGACAATAACGCCCTCATTAGAATAGTGGAAGAAAAAGACGCCACCCCGGAAGAGAAAAACATCCACGAGATCAATACGGGGCTATATTGTGTGGAAAGCCCCTTCCTTTTTGACGCGGTCACAAAGATCGGCCGCTCCAACTCCCAGCGGGAGTACTACCTGACGGACATAATCGCGATCGGCCGGCATCGCGGAGTTCCCATGTCCTCCTTCCTTACGGCTGATCCGGATGAGCTCTTGGGAATAAATAGCCCCGATGACCTGAGGCGGGCGGAGATGATCCTTACGGCCAGGCCAAGATGATAAAGCGGTAAAAAGTCGGTAAAACTATAATTTGGGGACGACGCGGTAAAAAGACCGCAGGCAAGGCGCGCAAATCCTGAGGAATGAGGCGTACTTTTGGTACGCCGCAGTGACGAGGGATGCAGCGCAACGCAGCATCCGGTCTTTTTACCGTGTCGTCAAGATGATGACTATGAAGATCGGCACGCTATCTCTCAAGAATAATCTGTTTTTAGCCCCCCTGGCCGGGAGCACCACCTTGCCCTTCCGGCTTTTGCTGCGGGAATTTGGCGTCGGCCTGGCCTTTACCGAAATGGTTAGCGCCGAGGGTTTGACCAGGGGATCGCGGGGAACATTTGCGTTTTTGGCCTCTACCGAAGAGGATCGGCCCCTGGGGGTCCAGATTTTCGGTTCCGACCCGGCGATTATGGCGGATGCCGCTCGGATCGTGGCCGATCAGGGGGCGGATCTCCTGGATATCAACATGGGCTGTCCCGTGCCCAAGGTAACCAAAACCGGCGCCGGGGCGGCTTTAATGAAAGATCCGCAACTGGTCGGCCAGATTGTCAAAGCAGTGCGCCGGGCCAGCAGTCTGCCCTTGACAGTAAAGATCCGCTCCGGCTGGGATCAAGGACAGCAAAATGCAATCGCGATTGGCCGCATCGCCCAGGAAAACGGCGCGGACGCACTGACGATCCATGCCCGAACGGCCCGGCAGGGATTCGGCGGGCTTGCGGATTGGGGCGTAATTACCCTGGTTAAGAAAGCTATGAACATACCGGTTATCGGCAATGGCGATGTGAGAAGCGGCCAGGACGTAAGGAAGATGCTTGACCTGACCGGCTGCGACGGGGTGATGATCGGCCGCGGCGCTTTGGGAAATCCCTGGATATTCCTCGATGCCGGGCGGGCCATCAGGGGCGAAGCGCCCCTGCCTGCGCCAGACAAGGCGCCCAGTGCGGAAGAACGGGCGAGGGTCCTCAGACGCCATTATGAACTTACCAGACAATATGCCGGCCCCGACCAGGCGATAAAGGATTTTCGCCCCCATCTGCTGTGGTACACCAAGAGACTCCCCGGTGGAGCAGAGCTCAGACGCCAGCTATCATTCTGTCGCGGCGAGGTTGATATGCTGGCTCTGCTTTCCCAGCTTATTCACCGCAGCAGATAAATGCTCCTATCTGATGTACTCAAGGTTAATGGAATAGGGTGAAAAATCCAGAATCTTGAACATCCCTTTCTGTTTGAGGCTGTTGGCCAGATACAGGGTGTTCTCCGGGTAGCTCACCACAAACTCTCCCATCCGCCGCTCCTGGACATCGGTGACCCAAACCAGGTGCTGGAGGATTCCTTTGATTTCCAGGTTGATGTCCAGGTCTGATACCCCCTCTACCTTAATGTTTACCTTCTTCGTGCTTCCCTGGATGTAGCGGGCGACCCGGTCGAGAATTTCGGGGTGGACCTTTTGATAGAGGTCGGCGGATGCCCGGGCTAGCGCATCCTCCAGGTGGGGCGCCATCCCGCGCCCCTGCCCTACTGCTGCACTTAAGATTTCCATCTGCCCCGTTTTGGCGTTTTTAGCCACAATCCGGTAATTAATGCGGGCGGTGACATTGTTGAAGGGCATTGCAATACCGTAGCCGATCTGCTCCCCGCGGCGCGTCGAGACGGTGTATTCGATGCTGCCAATTATGAGCAGGTTGGAAAGAAACTTGTACATCAGGCTGCGGACGGCCAGAGTGCTGCCGGTTTTTACCGCCCGGTCGATTTCCGCCGCTTCCAGCGCCTGGGTGGGAGCTACGTCGATCACCTGGTAACCCTGGTCGGTAAGCTTGCCTACCAGGGATTCGGAAAAGATGTTGGTGTCGGCGTAGGAATCACGGAGGGCGGAATCGGTCTTTTTGGCGGTGATGAAGACCGCCAGGGAATTGTTCAAAGCAAGGCTTGCGACCGCCTCGCGGGCCTTAACTGGCTCGACGCAGGCATTGACCCGCACAGAAAGAATATCCTGTTTGGTCTCCTGGCCAAGAAGCCGGAAGGACCTGATTACTCCAACCGCCTGGGTTTTGATGGCATCGTCCACCAGAACAAAATTTTGTACGATGCTTGCCGCCTTAACCTCGGTCCCTACCACCTGTTCGATCGCATCCCACTTGGCCCGGGCTACGGCTTCGGTGCGCGCCGAGGGAAGATCGTTTTTCACGATCACCGCCTCCCCCGCAGCATCGACGCACCTTTCCTGAGCATGGCTTACAGAAATGAGCATAAAGGAAATAGTGCAGAGCAAGAAGATATTGGCAAAAAACTTCATGGAGACAACCCCCGGGTAAAAAAGGCAAGAGCACGATTTATTCTCTGTAACCATAAAATCATCCCTCCGTCTTTGCAAGAATTAATTCGCCCCGCAAAGATTTATTGCCCAAAACAGACGAAATGTTTTATGCTAACTTCGCAGTCATTTCCCATCAACAACGCTAAGGAGCAGAGGCCGTGCCGGAATTGCCGGAAGTGGAAACATTGCGAAGACAACTCACGAGTCTTATTCTGGGCGAAACAATCGATAATATCACAATACATGATTCCAAGCTGGGAATCATCCCGCAAATATGCGGTGCCAAGATTCAAGCCGTTTTAAGACAAGGCAAGGAACTGGGGATCGTCCTTGAGGGGGGATGCAAACTTAAGATTCATCTGCGCATGACCGGCCGTCTTCTCTGGCAGGCGGCGGGCGATGACCGGCCGCAATACTGTCGGGCAACAATTGAGTTTGCGGGTGGCCGGATTGCCCTTATCGACCCCCGCCGGTTCGCCACTTTGAGCCTGGTCGCTGCGAATATCCCGGCCGAATCCGAAATCATTAATCCCCCGGAAAATTCAAATCCCGCAATCCTTTGGGCGATGGCGCAAAAGAGGCGCTCCCCCGTGAAGCTCTTTCTGCTGGATCAGAAGGCAATGCCGGGCATGGGGAATATCTATGCCTGCGAGATACTGCATCATGCCGGGTTAGATCCCCGCCGCCCCTGCTCCTCCCTTGTATTGCCGGAATGGGAGAAAATAGCCAGGGCTGCTACTGTCATCTTGAACCGGGCGATTTCCTGCCGCGGCACCACCTTTTCGGATTGGCGGGATCTCTTAGGCGCCCGGGGTGAAAACCAGGAGCATCTCCAGGTGTACGGCCGGGGCGGGTTAGCCTGCCAGCGTTGCGGCTCTTTGGTGCAAAGAATTAAATTGGGAGGGCGGGGCACCTTTTTCTGTCCGGAATGTCAACATTGATGACCTCGGATGCGGCGTTCAGGCTAAATCCCTCGTCACTGCGGCAGCACAAAATAGATATTAAAAAGGATGGGCAAAATGACACCTTACAAATGGCGGTTTTTTCGTGCCGGCGGATTCGATCAAGTCTCCCTTGAAAACGGCGCGGACCTCTTGGCCTTGAAAGACCTGGATCAGAAACTCTGGGTTACGCTGAGCTGCCCGGTAAAAAATCTGGAGTTTGATGACCGGGTGCTTAAACTTCTTGATTCTGACCAGGACGGCCATATCCGCGCCCCGGAAATCCTGGAGGCCGTAGCATGGGCCGGCGCCCTCCTCAAGGATCCGGAAACACTGATCAAAAGACAAAACGGACTGCCGCTGGCCGCGATAAACGATGCCACGCCCGAGGGTAAAATCCTGCTCGACTCAGCCCGTCATATTCTCGAGAACCTGGGCAAGAAAGATGCCGATACCATCACGGTCGAAGATACGGACAGCGAGGAGCGGATATTTGCCCAGATGAGATTCAATGGCGACGGCATAATTCCCCCTGAAACTGCCGCTGATCCAGCGCTTAAGGCAGCAATTACAGATATTATCGATTGCCTGGGCGGCCAAATTGATCGCAGCGGCGCCCCGGGGGTGTCTCAGGATACGGTCGACCGCTTTTTTACTGAGGCCCGTGCCTATGCTGATTGGTTCGCCAAAATTGAAACGGATCCCTCGCTTTTGCCCTTGGCCGCGTCCACCCCGGCGGCTTTCGAGGCGCTAAATCTGGTCCGTGACAAGATAAATGACTACTTTACCCGCTGCCGGCTCGCCGCTTTTGATGGCCGTTGCGCCCTTTTGCTCAACCCAGCGGAAACAGATTATCAAAAACTGGCCCCCCTGGACCTCTCCCGCTCAAACGACTCCTACATTTCATTTCCCCTGGCCATAGTCGAAGCTGATAAACCCCTGCCCCTCCGGGAGGGAATAAACCCTGCCTGGAGCGAAGCGGTAACGAGGTTCCGGGAGGTTGTGGTAGCCCCGCTACTTGGTGTAAAGGAGAGCCTTAGCGCCGCTGAATGGGAGTCTCTGGATGCTAAATTTGCGCGTTATGGGGCCTGGCATGCGGCCAAGCCGGAAACTTCCCTGGAAAAGCTCGGCATCGGGCGTGTTCGGGAACTGCTGGACAACAACTATAAGGCGGAAATAGATGAATTGATTAGCCGCGACCAGGCTCTCGCGCCGCAGGCCAAAGCAATTTCTTCGGTAGAGCGGCTCGTTCGCTATTGCCGGTACTTACATGTTTTTATAAATAATTTCGTTTCGTTTCGAGATTTCTACCGCTCGAGGGAAAAGGCGGTCTTCCAGGCAGGGACGCTGTATCTCGACGGCAGGAGTTGCGACTTGTGCGTCAAGGTTGATGACGTGGGGACACACGTCACATTGGCCAGCTTAAGCCGCGTCTATCTCGTATATTGTAACTGCACCCGCCAGGGCGGTTCTGACAGGATGACCATCGCCGCCGCCTTTACCGCCGGGGATTCGGATCAGTTGATGGTGGGACGCAATGGCCTTTTTTACGATCGAAAGGGGCGAGACTGGGATGCAACGATTGTCCGGATTGTCGAGCACCCCATCAGCGTCCGGCAGGCCTTCTGGTCGCCCTACAAACAGTTGAGCAAGCTGCTGAACGAACAGTTATTGAAACTAGCTTCGGCCCGCTCCAAAGCAACCCAGGACAAGATCGCAGCCACGGCAGTTCAGGCGGAAACGCAGGCCGCCGCCGGAAAGGCCCCCGCGGAAAAAACTTTTGATGTTGGGAAATTTGCGGGCATATTTGCCGCCATCGGCCTGGCCGTGGGCGCCATCGGAACGGCCATTGCCTCTATGATGACCGGACTCTTGCGCTTGCCCTGGTGGCAGTGGCCGCTGGTAATTATTGTATTCATTCTGGCGATTTCCGGTCCATCCATGATTATCGCCTGGTTCAAGCTGCGCCAGCGTAACCTCGGCCCCATCCTGGACGCCAATGGCTGGGCGGTCAATGCCCGGGCGAAAATAAACATCAAATTTGGCACCTCCTTAACCGGCCTGGCCAGGCTGCCCGAGGGTGCGGAAAAGCCCCTGACGGATATCTATGCTGACAAGAAAAGCCCCTGGGGCCGCTACATTCTCCTGGCCATTTTGATAGCAGCTCTAATTGTCATCTGGTGGTATAGCGGCCTCAGTCCGCTGCCGGGGCTGGTAAAGTAGGGGGGTGCGACAAATTTTATGGGTAGAGCGGGTTTTCTCCCCTCTTGGGCAAAGATGAGTCGGGGGAGATTTGACGAACTAAAAATAACCTATTGCTTTTATTATAAATCCCCCCCTGCCCCCCTTTGGGAAAGGGGGGTTCAGCTCTACCTGAATCACCCCCCTGCCCTCCTTTAGGAAAGGGGGGTTCAGCTCTACCTGAATCACCCCCCTGCCCTCCTTTAGGAAAGGGGGGTTCAGCTCTGCCTGAATCACCCCCCTGCCCCCCTTTGGGAAAGGGGGGGGGTCTAGGCCCTACAAGATTAGGACAGTCATAAATTTGTCGCACACCCATGTCCATAATTAACCGGTCTTACATTCCTGTTGACAATGGCACGGCATCAAATTAGTATTCAAGTAAAGAATACAAAAAGGAGATGCATTATGAATACCATTTCTATCCGTCTTCCCGATCAGCTCCTCCGGGAGGTGGACTGTCGGGCGGCTGAATTGCAGATTCCTCGGGCCGAGTATCTGCGCCGGGCTATTGAATCGATGAACCGGGCGACTCATAGCCGTCAGCAGCGGATCAGGCTGATGGAGGTAAGCGCCCGGGTAAGAGAGGAAAGCATGGCGGTCAATCGGGAATTCGCGGAGATCGAACATGACCCGGAAACTTGAACAGGGCGCCGTTTGGCTGGCCGATCTCAATCCGCGCAGTGGCACTGAACCGGGGAAGACAAGACCGGTGCTGATCATCCAGAACCAGGCCCTGTTGGACGTCGGTCATCCCTCGACCCTGGTCATTCCCTTGACGACCCGCCTGATTGAAGACGCCGCGCCCCTGCGCCTGCGTCTCAGCGCCCGGGACGGCCTGGAGCGGGATTCCGACCTTTTAATCGATCAGATCCGCGCCATCGACAACCTGCGCCTGGTAACCGGACCCCTTACCCTGCTAACCGAGAAGGAGATGGCGCGGATTTATCCCGCCGTCCTGGAGGTGATGGGGATCGAAATCTGAACGGGGTCGAACGGGGGTCAGGTCTATATTGTTACAAGGTTGTGGTTCAATCTGCAAGATTGAACCAGCGGGGGGGGGGAAGATGGAACCAGCAGGGGAATTCGGACGAGACTTAAACTCGTCCCTCTATTGACCCGCCAAGAGTGTAACCGTCATTCCCAGGTTCGCTTGTCCTCGATTTTTTTCGCGCCGCCGGGGATTGCGCCCCGAGACAAAAATTCTACCTCGCCCCGAACCCGCAATATGTCCTGCAGCGCCAGGGCAACCCGCCCCTTTAATTCCTGGGGCTCGCCGCAGATTTCGGTCAACTCGGCCCGAAAGAGCATCTTGTCCTGGTGCCTTTCCCTGGTTACCACCACCTGGCAGGCGCAGATTTCGGGAAATTTCGCCGCTACCGCATCGACCAGACCCGGATGGATAAACATCCCCTTTACCTTGGTGACCTGATCGACGCGACCGATGATTTTAACCAGCCGGTGGGAGGTCCGGCCGCAGGGGCAGGGTTCGTCGTTGTAATAGGAAAGATCGCCGGTGCCGAAACGGATCAGCGGATAAACCTTGTTAAAGCAGGTGCCGACTACCTCGCCCACCTCGCCCGGCCCCAGTTGCCTGCCGGTTGCAGGATCCACAATTTCCACAATGCAGTCATCGGGGATGTGCATGCCTTTCTTCTCACTGCACTCGAAGCCGAGGCAGCCGATATCGGCGGTGCCGTAGCTCTGTCGGACGGTAATGTTCAGGGAAGACTCGATCTCTTGCCGGAGGGATTCCGGCAGCATCTCCGCCGCCACAAAGGCGGTTTTTAATTTCAGGTCTTTTTTGAGGCTGTATTTCATCTCCCGGGCCTTCTCGATGATGGCATTGAGAAAGCTTGGCGTTCCGAGAAAGCCTGTTACCTTCATATCCCGCAGTATCTGGACTTGAATTTCCGTATTTCCGAAACCAGCCGGGATAGAGCGGCAGCCCAGCATCTTAAGTGATTCATCGAGCATGAAGGCAAATGGCGTCAGATGAAAACCAAATGTAATCTGACAGATGTCGCCCGGCCGAAAGCCTCCGGCCCAAAGGGCCTGAGCCCAGCGAGTGTCGTCATAGTGCATTTCTCCCGGCTCATATATCGGCCCCGGCGAGACAAATATCCGGCGTAACTTCTCCGGCGCAACCCCGTTTAAACCGCCGAAAGGGGGATTTTTTTTCTGCAGCGTAATCAGGTCGGTCTTGGCCGTAACCGGCATCTTCTCCAGATCAGGAATGGTTTTGATATCCGCCGGGGTTAAACTGGCCCGGTCCATTATATCGTGAAAGGCCGGGGCCTTTTCATAGGCGTATTTTACAATTTGACGCAGTTTGCGCTGGAGATGCTTTTTTCTTTCTCCTGCCGTCATGGTTTCCTGATCGGCCAGGAAGTAGCCGCGTTTACGATTGACTTGAGCCATCAATTACCTCCTGAGTCTAACTCGGCATGTCCCCGGGGAAAGGACCGGCCTCACTGAGCCGGCCCTTTCTTCTCAAATTTCCCCAAGTCATTTCTTAGGCGGGAAGACCCCTCCAAAAGCAACCCGGATTATCTGCTCCCTGGGGCCTTCGAATGTTGCCGTTCCGTTCCTTACTTCGATAGGAAAATCGAATTCCGCCACCCCCTTCCACCATTTTTCCAGGAGATCCGTCCCCTTGACATTCATCTCCAGGAGCCGGTGACCGCTGGTGACGGCCAAAAGACCATTGGTTATCCAGGCGTCAAGAAGGACATTGACCCGCAGGTACTCCTTGGTCATACCGGGAATATAGTTGTCATCATAGATCATTACCGTGTTGACCTCGAAATCTTCGAAAGCCACGGTAAACTTGAGGTCATCGAGCATCACTGCCGCCTTGTTCGGATTCTCCAAGGCAAAGATAAATGCCAAAGCCAGGGGAGCGGCCCGACGGTTGGGGGCATCAAACCAATAGCCCCAGTAGCCCGCGATCTCTACCCGATCCAGTGTGATTACTGGCTGTTTAAGAGCCTCCACTTTTTTGGCAGCCGTTGGTTTCTCGGCGGGGGCAGCCTGCTTTCCATGAGAGGCAGCTCCGCATACCGTCACAGTAAAGCCAATTACTGTGAATAACACCAAAATGGTCATAACAGCTTTTTTCATATCAACCCTCCCTTCAGGTCATCCAGCGTTTCCTGCGTTTATAATGTTTGGCATCCCGAAAGCTTTTCCTGGCCCCCAGGTCAGTCAGGCCGAGATAGAAATCTTTGATATCAGGGTTTTGGGAAAGCTTCTCGGCTGTATCATCCATGACGATCCGGCCATTCTCCATCACATAGGCGTAGGGCGCAACACTGAGAGCAAGCTTGGCGTTTTGCTCTACCAGGAGAATGGCTATTTTTGACTCTTGATTCAAGCGGGTGATGATGTTGAAAATCTCACCGATAAGCATCGGGGCCAGGCCCATAGACGGCTCATCTAAGAGCATCAGTTTCGGATTGGCCATCAGCGCCCGGCCCACCACAGTCATCTGCTGCTCGCCGCCGCTGACAAAACCCGCCGTTTCGTTTCTCTTTTCTTTCAGGCGCGGGAAGTAATGATAGACCATCTCCAGGCCGTTTTTGATTGCCGCTCGATCCTTCCTAAGGTGCCCGCCCACGATGAGATTCTGCTCTACGGTCAGGTGCTCAAAGACCAGACGCCCTTCGATGACCTGAATGATTCCCGATTTGGCAATCTCCTCCGCTTGTTTTTTGTCAATACGTTCGCCCATAAAGACGATGCTGCCATCGCTTACCTTGCCGTCTTCATGCTTCAGGAGACCAGAGACCGCCTTCAAGGTGGTGCTCTTGCCGGCGCCATTGGCCCCCAGGAGGGCAACAATGCCCTCCCGGGGAACAGCGATCGAAACCCCCTTGAGCACCAGGATCACCTCGTGGTACTTTACTTCAATGCTGTTTATCTGTAATATCGGATCGCCACTCAAGGCCATTACCTCCCCTAATAAAAGTGAACAGAATTACCAGCCGAACCACTCCTTCTCCCACTTATCCGGCCAGCGTTTCTTTAAGTCGATATTATCCACGAAAACGAATTTGCCCTTCTCGACGCGAAATACCGGCGTTCCCGAAGCAGGACGGTGATCGGTTGCAGTAAAGCTCACCGGCATCGCGCCGATCCCCAAATCCTTGTTCCGGAAGGTCTCCATGGCCTTGAGGATGCCGGGGCCGTTTAATTCGCCCGCCTTATCGGCAATTCGCATTGCATCAGCTAAGATCAAAACATTGCCCCAGGCCTTAAGCGTGTGGATTAGCCGTTTCTCCGTGGGAACCCCCGGGTTTACCAGCTTGGCGTACTTGGCAATGGTATCCATCAGGGGCGCCTTGCCGCCAAAGAAGGCTGTTGGCGCTATTCCCATAACGCCTTCCGCCGCGGGGCCTCCCAGACGGGGAAGGTTTTCATCAAAGCCCCAGGTATTGGAAAGATGGTCTGCACCCAATCCCAGCGCCAGAGCATCCTTCAGTGCGGTGGCCACCGACATGGTGGTATTGCCGTGCCAAACCACATCCGGTTTAAAGGCCTTGGCGGCCAGAACCTGGCTTTTGGTATCCAAAGCGGTTAGGGGTACATCCTGATCGGGACCGATCTCAAAACCCAGCAGGGCAGCCTGATCCTTTATCGCCTTGATGGGGGCGCTGGCATAGGGTGAGGGGAAGGAGTAAAAACACACGAAACGAGGTTTTTCTCCCTTATCGCGCCGTTCCTTGAAACGGGCGTCTTTAAGCCAGACGTGATCAAACCAGGTGGTGAGCGCCGCCCGGGCATGAGTAGAATAATCAGCGGAAAAGAAGAGATTGTAGGGCGTCTTTTTGGGATCCGTCAGATGGGCCGAATAGGACGCTGAAACATAGGGGATCTTGTCCTTGGTGATGGTGGGTGATAGGGCCTCCGTGTCTCCTGTCCCCCAGCCTAAAACGGCTACCACCTTGTCAAAGTCACGAAATCTCTTGTAGGTGGTTATCGCCTCAGGAATCCGATAACCGTAATCGTACTGAAAGAGCTTGATCTTCTTGCCGTTGATACCGCCGGTATCGTTGATATAGGTGATCGCCTCGGCTATCCCCATGGCATAATCCTTGCCGACATCCGAGGTAGCGCCGGTGGTATCGTTGAGAGACCCCACCCGTACATCCACCGCCTTGGCCTTGGCCTGCGCCAAGGCCATGCCGGTTGCCCCACCCATGGCAATGGCCATCACCACCAACAAAAACAAAAATGTCCTTCTCATACGCATTCCCTCCTTTTTACGTTTGTGTTTCTAAATCTCATCCCTCATTGTTTGCCCCACCCACCCTCGACCTCGTCAAGACACGAGAAGTTCAAAGAAAGCATCTGGTTGATGATGATGTCCGTCAATAGGAAAAGGGCCACAAATTAAAGTAATTTTTGATCTGCCACCACCGATAGGCCAGACCGTTTGGTTCGTAGATGAGGAAGAGACAGATGGCCAGACCAAAGGCTGCTTCCTTGATAAAGAGAAACTTCATCGCCAGCGCCGGATAAAACGGCATCAGGGGTACCAGGGCAAACTTCAGGGCTTCCAGGATCAGCACCATGAAGAGCGACCCAAAAAAGACGCCGTGGATGCTGCCCACGCCGCCGATGAGAATTACACCCACCAGCCACAGAGACCAGAACCAGGGAAAATGTTCGGGACTCAGCGCCGCCAGGGTAGAAACCCAGTAAGCGCCGGCCACGCCGCCGATAAAGCCGGCTACGAAAAAGGCCAGGAGCTTATACTTGACGATATTGATGCCCATCGTTTCGGCGGCAATGTCATTGTCCCTGATTGCAATCCAGGCCCGTCCAACTCGCGACCTGAGAAGGTTTACCACCGCCATGGTTAGAATCACGATGAGAACCGCGCCCAAGAGATAAATTTTAATGTCGTCGTCCAAGACTATCGGCCCAATCGTAATGCTACCGGGCGGCAGGGAAAAGGCCTGACCTCGTCCGCCAATCTGGCTTACGTACTGGGTCAGGATGAAATCCACCGTGACGAACTGGGCGGCAAGCGAAGTCATGATCAGATAAAAGCCCTTAACCTTGGCGGAGGGCAGGCCAAAGAGGACGGACCAGAGGCCGGCTGCAATTCCGCCAAAAAGAATACTCAGCAGATAGGGAACATTAAACTGCAGCATCAAAAGGGTACTGGTATAGGCCCCGACTGCGATGAAGGCCGCATGTCCCAGAGTAACCTGGCCGCAGTAACCAATTAGCAGCTGCACCCCCAAGGCCCCCATGGCCGTGTAAATTATCAGGGTGGCCACGCCTACCAGGTACAGGCCGCCCCAGTAGGGGATAAAATAAAACACTATCAACCCAAGAAGAATCATCTTGGCCATTATGAACCTGGTCTGCCACCAGGCATGATCCTGCCGGTAATACTCGTGATAGATGCCGCTCGGTAGATAAGACATGGCTATACCCTCTCAATCCTTTCCCATCCCCATAGGCCGTAAGGCTTAAACAGGAGGATGATGACCATGAAGACAAAGGGGGCTATCTCTTTTACCCCCCCCGGAGTGAACTGATCCAGATAGGCGCCGCTGAGATTCTGGAGAATCCCGATCAGGATACCCCCCACAATCGCCCCGGGAATTGAATTGAGCCCCCCCAGAACCACCGCCGGCAGCACCAAGAGTCCCAGGTAGCCTACGGAAATGTTAAGCCCGTTGATATTGCCCAGAAGGGCGCCGCCAACACCCGCGGCAACGAAGGCGATTCCCCAGGCGGTGGCATAAACAAAGCGGGCGCTGATCCCCAGAGACAGTGCCGCCTTCTCCTGGTCGGCCGTTGCCTGCATGGCCAGTCCCCAGCGGGTGTACTGGAAAAAGGCAACGAATACGACCAAAAGCACCAAAGCGGCAGCAAAACTCCAGATGTAAACCTGGCCGATTATTATCCCCATGATGTTCACCGGTTCGCTGGGGAAGATAGGCGGCGCAAAGACTACCGTGTCGGTGCCCCAGATGAACATGATGACTCCCCGGAAGAAAAAGGACAGGCCCACGGTGACCATGATCACAGTCAAAACCGGCTCGCCGATGAGCTTGTCAAGAAATAGCCTCTCGGTAATGAGTCCCAGGATAAATCCGATGATCATGGTTACAATGACCGCCAGCCAAAAGGGGAAGCCCCACAGGTAGAAGCTCAGACAAACGTAGGCCCCGATGAGCACCAGCTCGCCCATGGCCAGATTGAGGACGCCGGAACATTTGTAGATAATCGTCCAGCCCAGGGCAACCAGGGCATAGATGCCACCCACCATGATCCCGGTAATAATCGCTTGGAAAAAAAGTTCCATTATCTCCCCTCCTCCACCTTAATTTTTTGAACATGGAGATCCGCCTTGAGCCGCACTACCCGACCATCCTCGTAGGTTATCGAGGTGTCAATATTGATATTATCTTTACCTTCGTAGATTGCCGACAGAATGTCCTGATAGCGGTTTTCCAGAAAGGCCCGGCGGATCTTTCTCGTCCGGGTAAGCTCCTCATCATCGGCATCGAATTCTTTGAACATGTTAACGAAGCAATGGAGCTTGGCCGCTGGTTTCAGGCCCTTGTTGGCCTCGGCAATCTGTTTTTCCACCAGCTCATAGACCTCTTTTTTCTGAGAAAGCTCCTGGTAGCTGGTATAGTTGAGCTTTCTTTCATCCGCCCATTTCCCCACCACGGCATAGTCAATGCAGATTACCGCGGACATGAAGGGCCGGTTATTGCCAATCACCCAGGCATCTTTTACGTAGGGGCTGAATTTGAGGCGGGTTTCCAGGTACTGGGGGGCGAAGATGCTGCCATCGCTTAATGTCATCACGTCGGCGGTGCGATCGAAAACCACCAGGTGGCCGTCGTCATCGATAAATCCCTTGTCACCGGAATAAAGCCAGCCATCACGAAGGGTTTTGGCAGTGGCTTCGGGATTCTTATAGTAACCCAGAAAAACCGAAGGACTCCGTGAGATGATCTCGCCTTCGGGGGTAATTTTCACTTCCGTTTCCGGAAGCGGGGTTCCCACCGTGTCGAACTTCACGTCCCCCTTGCGGTGAAGTACGGAGATGCCGGCGATCTCGGTCTGACCGTAGATTTGTTTCAGATTTACCCCGATGGCATGGAAGAAGCGGAAATGCTCCGGCCCCATGGCCGCGCCACCGGTGTAGGCGTTGCGGATGTTTACCAGGCCTAAGTGGTCCCGCAATTTCTTGAATACCGCAATGTGGGCCAGCCAGCGCAGGAAACTCACATAGAAGGGCACATATTTCTTTTCAAACTTCAAGTCTGCGGCCCAGTAGCCTATTGTCATGGCCAGATTAAATATTTTCCTCTTGACCCAGGAGGAATCGAGATGTTTTACCTGCACCGTTCGGGTCATTTGCTCGTACATCCGGGGAGGGGCAAACATTACATGGGGGGCGATTTCCCTGATATTCTCCTGGTTGCTCTCCGGTTCCTCGGGAAAATTGATGGTAAATCCAACTCGAAGACCGCTTGACACCGACATCATCTGCTCTCCGATCCAGGCAAAGGGCAGATACGAGACGTAGGAATCTTCCGGATAACAGGGGTCAACCGCCATCATGTTTTTGCCCATGCTGATCATGTTTTGATGGGAAAGGAGCGCGCCTTTGGGCAGGGCGGTTGTCCCTGAGGTATAGAAGAGCAGGGCCACATCGCCGGAATTGCCCTGGGCGACCATCCGGTCAAAGAGTTCCGGATCACGTTGCTCCAGGTCTCGACCCAGACCGATCAGATCCTTCAAGCTAAGCAAGATGGGTTGGTCGTAACCCCGCATCCCCTTGGGATCATCCCAGATAATCCGTTCGAGATTAGGACATCTTTCCTTAATTGAAAGTCCCTTATCGACCTCTTCCTGTCCTTCCACGAACAGGAAACGGGCGTCGGAATGGTTGATAATATAGACCACTTCATCAAGAAGGCAGTCTTGAAAAAGCCAGACGGCAACTCCGCCGGCACACATGATCCCCATTTCCGCCCAGAGGCCCTCAGGCCTGTTGTCGCCGATCATGGCGGCCTTTTCACCCCTCTTTAAGCCCAGGCTGGCCAGTCCCAGGGCAATATGGCGAACATTGTCCAGATAGCGTTTCCAGGTGATCGGCTGCCAGATGCCGAATTCCTTCTCCCGCAGGGCTATCCGGTCGTCGCCAAAATTTTTTGCTGCGGCCAGAAACATTTTGGGCAGGGTCAGGTTGCCGGTTGCGGCAATGCTGGTTTGCGTGGCATTATCTCCTTGTGGCATACAGATCCTCCTCCCCCAGGTAGGCTTTGACAACAGTGCTGTCACTCTGGATCTCCCGGGGCGTTCCTTCGGCGATTTTGTATCCGAAGTTGAGCACCGAAACCCGATCGGAAATATCCATAACCACCCCCATATCGTGTTCGACCAGGATACAGGTGACCTTCCAGCGCTCGTCTTGATTGATGTCCAGGATAAAACGGGCCATATCCTCCACCTCTTCGAGGTTCAGACCCGCCAGAGGCTCGTCCAAAAGCAGCAGGGTTGGCTTGAGGGCTAGCGCCCGCCCCAGCTCTACCCGCTTCTGCAGGCCGTAGGGGAGCATGGCTACGGTCTTGTTGCGGATATGAGGAATTTCCAAGAGGTCGATAATTTCTTCCTCGATGAATTCCCGGGCCTTGATTTCCTCCCGGGCCGTTTTTCCCAGATAGGCAATGCCGCTTAATATTCCCGATTTAAGCTGAATGTGACGGCCCAGGCGGATATTGTCCAAGACAGTCATGCCGCGGAAAAGCTCGAGCTTTTGAAAGGTCCGGGCAATCCCCAGCTCGGCGCGGCGGTGGGGCTTCAGGCCGGTAATGTCGGCGCCATGAAAATGAATCCGGCCCTGGGTCGGATGATAGATGCCATTGATGCAATTGAGCAGCACCGTCTTCCCCGCCCCGTTGGGTCCGATGATGGAATGAATGCCTCCGGCCTGGATATCAATATTGACATCTCTTAAGGCCGCCACCTTGCCGAAATACATATGGATGTCCTGAGCGGACAACATCGCCTTCCCCGGTAGATCATCAGCCATAGGGCGCTTCTCCTTCCCTCCAAAAAGATATATTTGTTGGTGCGGTAAAAAGTCCTGGTGCTTATGTTGCAGTTCACTCCGAAACATATCCAACGGGGTTTTTCGGAGGGCCATGCTTAAGTCATGGCCGTAAAATGCTTCGCCTTTTGGCCAGGCCTTGGCAATTGGGCGGACGAGTCGGAGCTCGTCCCTCCGAAGAAAACACCTGTTTTACGACTTTTTACGATACCGCCAAGTTTACGGGGTATAGCAATTAGAAATTAATTGGTTACTGTCAGGCCCGGATTGTGAAGGAGGCCTGTATTCCAGAATAGTTTTGGCCCGAGAGAATAACGAAAAACGAGATGCAGCTTCAGAAGCACTGAGACCAGGAGGCAGAGTTGGAAGTCCAGAGACATTAAGCGGTTCCAATATGTGAAACAACCGCGTTGGTGAGTGCTTTATTATAGCAAATATTTTATGTCAAGTTTTTTTTGGGGGTCAGCGTAAAGATTCCATTACACGGTCGGGCAAGACTTTTGAAGGCACGCTAAACTCTATTATCCCCCCTCCACCGGTGGGAGGGGGAGGTAGGGAGAGGTGGATGTAAGCATTCGATATATCGACTATTGTCACCCTCTCCCCAACCCTCTCCCATCGAGGGAGAGGAAGTCTTTTGACTTTTTACCGTACTATCAGCAATCGCTTAGGTTTTAAACCATCCCGCTGTGGAGTTGAGTTCTGAAGCCAGCCGGGACAGGGCGGCGGATGTTTTTTTGATTTCGCTGACCGAGTTGTTGAGCTGCCTGGTCACCTGGGCGACCGTTTCCATGTTTTGGGACACCATTTCGGCAGTTGATGACTGCTCG
>CAMTWB010000004.1:0-10482 GCA_947085375.1 uncultured delta proteobacterium | reverse complement strand
CCCCCTTTCCCAAAGGGGGGCAGGGGGATTTGGAGTGATTGCTCCGCAGCAGTATCAAAAAAACTCCCTCATCTCATGATCGGGCCTGTTTTTCCTTCCCCCGTTTTCCCCTGTCCAGCGGAACTTATGGGTAAAGCTCAGAATGCTCAAGAGGGGAGAAAAACCGCCCAACCCATAATTTTGTCGCACACCTGCCAGACCGCAAAAAATGGACTTTTCTAGGGAAGATGTGTATGCTGTCAGCTAGCTTTTACAATGGCAGGAACCAGTGAATTCCGGTAGATGGAGGCCAAAGATGGCGGGCTTGAAATTAAAGAAGTTCTGGGATGGGTTGAAACAATTTGTCTGGAATATTCTGCTTTTGTTGGTGGGAAGCTTGATCTGCGCTCTGGCGATCAACGGGATTTTGATCCCGCAACACTTTGTCAGTGGCGGCCTCCTCGGTCTTTCCCTGGTGATTTATTATCTTGCGCCGATTATGCCGGTGGGTTTTCTCTATGTTATCATGAATATTCCCCTGTTTATCGCCGGCTGGTTTTACGTCAGCCACCGGTTTTTGCTTTATTCCACCCTGGGGATGTTTATCTTTGCCGCTGCGGTGGAGCTCATCAGTGTGCCGATTCCAATTGAGGACAAGTTGCTCAGTGCGATCCTGGCCGGGATCATCATTGGCTTCGGTTCCGGTTTGATCCTCAAGTCCCTGGGTTCTTCCGGCGGGGTGGACATTCTGGCGGTGATCCTCATGACCCGTTTTTCGCTGCGGCTGGGCACCACAATCATCCTCTTTAATGTGATCGTACTGGCTGCCACCGCCTGGTTTTTCTCGCTTGAGGATGCCATTTACACCATGATCTACCTCTATGTGTCCGCGCAGATCGTAAACCTGGTCGTCAATGGTCTCAGTCAGCGCAAGGCTATCATGATTGTCTCTGCTGCCTGGGAGGGGATCAGCCGGCGGATACTGGCGGAACTCAACCGGGGGTGCACTGTGCTGCATGGCGAGGGGGGCTACTCCCGGCAGGAGCAGCGGATAATATACACGGTTGTAACCTTGACGGAGCTTGCCCTGCTGAAACAAATCGTGCGCCAGGAGGATGCCAACGCCTTTGTCGTAATCTCCGAAACCACGGAGGTCATGGGCCATCGGATCGGCAACCAGCCCCATTGGTAAAGCTTTAAGTCTGGCCGGCGTAAACCACCACGTGTCTTAGAATATAGCCCCCAAAAAGAACCGAGACCGCAACCGCCCCGGACAGCCAGGGGTTGTGTTCTCGCAGCGGCGCCTGCTTGATATAATGGGGGATGAGCTCGTAAACTTCTATCGCCAGCGGAACTATGATGCCCAGAACGACTGCCAGCCCCCAAAACAGGAGGGTAAATTCCCCGCCCATGATCAGGGAAGCGGCATCGCCCGCGCTGCGGGGCGATACGTAAAGGCCGAAAACAAATAGTACTACCGCGATGATCGAAAGGATCATCAGGACAAAATCGATGGAATGAACCATGAATTTATTCGTCTCCAACTCCTGGTGATCCATCCCCCCGAAGCCCTTGACGAAGCAGCCGACAAGACAGATCGCGGCCGTTCCCGTCTTCAACGCCGAAATAAGGAAGAGCATGGGCAGCATGGGGTTGTTCCAAAATGGCCTGGCCACCAGCGCCCCCAGCAAAACCCCCGTATAAATTCCAACCAAAAGAGAGATGGGAATGCCGGCCAGGGCTATCCAGCCGCGTAAGCCGTTGAGGTTCTCCCGGCGCAACCGCTGAAGGAGGGGGCTGAACTTTATGATCCGGATCGGCTTGACTTTTTCCCACTTAAGTGGAATCCGTTTCAGCAAATCTGTCAGTTCGAAACGATCGGGAAGCCAAAGATAGAAGTAAATAAAGCTCAGCAACGAAAAAACTAAGAGCAGCCAGGCGCCCAGCGACATGACCGAATGTACCTGAAAAGTAACCAGCAGCTTCCAGAATAGCGCCGGTCGTTCCAGGTCGTAGATGAGACTCGCGAGGCCCAGAAGCAGCGGAAAGGGCGCGATGTAGGCCCCGATCCGGCTGATTTTTTCGTACTTATTCTCCCCGATAAAGTAGGCCAGGGCCGAGATGGCAAAGGCGCCAGCGCTTAGCCCGGCAACAAAGAGGTACAGGACCACGGCCCAGTTCCAGAAAATAAAAAACTGTCCTTCCATTTCTTAAACTCCCGAAGCGATGTTCTAGTCTCAAGAGCAAGCAGTAGAGTTGCCCTTGCCTGAGTCGAACTTTTTGACGATAATGCTTTTTTGTTGACCTGCGCCCGGCAGGTCTTGTTTCAGCTTCACCCACCACCCGTTTTAGGCACAAAGTTGGGGTCCTCTTTGGCCAGGGATGAATCCCGGAAAGCTGCCTCAGTGCCTTTGGCGTAGGGCAGTTCCAGAGGCTCGGCTATCTGTTCCGGGCTGGAGGCCAGCTTCCATAGTTTCTCTTGGTTGCCCATCCTGGCGGGAGCCTCTTTCTTGCCGCAGCCAACCAGGGCGAAAATCCCCCCCAGAGCCAGAGCAGCCAAAAAAGACTCAAGCAAGTTTCTGCGGTTCATGGTTTTACCTCTCTTGTAACTATTCAGGTTGTTTAGACTGTAGTCTGTTAGGACTGCGCAAAGAACTAATCAATGACCTCCGCGAGTTCAAATGGGGTCTGCGACAAATTTATGGGTAGAGCGGCTTTTTCTCTTCCCCAAGAGGGTCGGGGGATTTGACGAACCAAAAATAACCTCTCGCTTTTCTTATAAACCCCCCCTGCCCCCCTTTGGGAAAGGGGGGGGCTAGGCCCTGCAAGATTATGACAGCTATAAATTTGTCGCACAAATGTTCTGAGCTTTGTGTGCTCTTGCATGCGTATTCCCTTTTTTACCAAAACACCTACAGACTATCCCCTGTTGGCCATCAAGCCTTCCGATAGAAAATCCGCGGCTGAGTGTTCATGGTTACCTTGAATTGTTGCAGGCGGATCCTGTTTTTAGCGACCTCGCGTGCTATTTC
Organism: uncultured delta proteobacterium; assembly: GCA_947085375.1. GTDB lineage: Bacteria > Desulfobacterota > Syntrophia > Syntrophales > CAMTWB01 > CAMTWB01. The sequence goes on along the minus strand of CAMTWB010000004.1, from coordinate 7,471 downwards.
ACTGCCGGGGTCGTCTAAGTCGCCGAAGATTCGGACCCCGGTCATACAGGTGGTCATGCAGGCCGGCTTCCCGCCCTGTTCAACAAACTCGATGCAAAAGCGGCACTTCTCTATGTAGCCCTCTTTTTTTATGATCCGTACGTTGTAAGGACAGGCAGCGATACAGTATTTGCAACCGATGCAATCCTTTTTTTCCACCAGAACCACTCCGTCTTTCCTCTTTTGGGAGGCCCCGGTGGGACAAACGGAAACACAGGGCGGGTTATCGCAATGCTGGCACTGCACCGGCAGGAAAACCCGGGCGAAATCGGGAAATTTCCCGTAATGAGTTTCTTCCAGGTGATTGTAAGCCTCTTTTTCCCGTAGATTATTTAGATTCTGACAGGCCACGCGGCAGGCATAGCAGCCCACGCACTTAGACCCGTCGATGATCATCCCGTATCTTGCCATAGCGGCTCTCCTTAAGCCTTTTTCACCTGCACGATAATCTCCGAGGCCATAACATGACCGACAGTGGGGTCAAAGAGTGTCGGCAGAAAATCGTTGTAGGACAATCCCATATCGTAAGCCGTTTTTAAGTGTTTCGAAAATATCCCGTAGCCGCTGGGAAGCCAGACGCAAGACGGATGGAGACCCTCGGTCAATTTTACTCGAATTTTTCCTTCTCCCACCAGGGATTTCATTTCCACCAGATCGCCGTCTTGCAGCCCCAGCGCCTCGCCCCGTGCCTGGTTCATCAACAGGCACAACAGGTTATAGCGCTCGGTTATCGCCATGAGGTAGGGCTGATTAGCAGTCATGGCATGGGTGTGGAATGCCTGCTTTCCATGCAGCAGCCGAAAGGAGTGGATATCTTTGAGATCAGGGGAAACCAGCGGCTCCTGCCACAGCGGCACCGGTGGATAGCCCAGCTTTTCAATGGTGGCGGAATATAATTCCACCTTTCCCGATGGGGTGGCCAATTTCTGGAAGCCGTCTTTCCAGTTGTCTCCAACTGCCGCGAGGCCCTTTTCCTTTAACTCCTCCAAAGAAACACCCAATGGCTTGAGCCTAAGCCGGTTGGCCTCCTCCAGGTTGAAGTCAAAATAACGACCCACTCCCAGGTGCTGGGCGAGGTCGATGATGATCTGCGTCCCTGGTTTGGTGTCGAAAAGGGGTGAAACTACCTGCTGTTGGATAGTTATCTGACATTTTTTGCCGGTGTGTCTTGTGTCTACCGCCTCATCCCGCTCCAGATAGAAGGACTCGGGAAGGACATAATGGGCGATGGCGGCGGTTTCAGACAGTACCGTATCGACTACCACCAAAAGCTCCAGCTTTTTGTATCCCGCCATGACCCGTTTGGGATTGGGATTAGTCCGCAGGGGATTGTTATGGTACACAAAGCCGCATTTTAATTCATCCCGGAGCGCCAGTTCGGGGATCGCATGGGCGATACCGTCGCCGTAGGAGCCAAGCGGAAAGCGGCCTGGTGTTCCGGTTCCATCCGCCTTTTGCATCTTGGGGCCTTCCGGTACGGGATGTTTTGGTTGTAATTCACCCAGTTCGGGCATTGGTGGAAAGTAAAGTCCGCCCTCGCGATTGATGTTTCCCAAAAGACTGTTGGCTATGGCCAGCGCCCTTACGGTTTGAAAGCTATTGAGGTACTGGGAGCCGAAGGCCCCATGGTAGCCGCGGTGAATGAGCGCCTTGGGCTTTTGCGCCGCCATCTCCCGGGTGATGCGAATTATCGTCGGGGCGGGAATCTCACAGATATTTTCGGCCCACTCAGGCGAATAGTTGATTGCCTGTTTTGCCAGCTCTCCAAAGCCTGTGGTATTGTTTCGGACAAAATCCCGGTCGTATAGTCCCTCTTTGATCAGGACATGGATCATAGCCAAGAGAAAGGCCAAATCGGTCCCTGGTTTTATAGGCAGCCATTCATCAGCCAGGATAGCGGTTTCGTTGTGCCGGGGGTCGAGCACCACTAGCTTTGCCCCCTGCCTCCTGGCTGCTGTAATTTCCGCCATCTGGCCTAAATTAACCCCGCCGGCCGGGTTTCGGCCGATGATCATGATGTAGCGGGAGTTGGCCAGGTCGTTTAGGGGCAGCTTCCCTACGGTATAGTTCCAGCCGGCATTGCGCGCCGTGTAGCAGGTCGACCCGTGGGTGAAATAGTGGGGGCTGCCCAGGGCGTGCATAAGCCTTAAGGCATAGGTGTGGTTGGGCTGCGGAAAATTGATCCAGAAGATGGACTGCGGCCCATTGAGCATTAATATCAGGTTGATTTTCTGGGATATTTCTTTGTAGGCCTGTTCCCAGGAAATGGGCTGGAAAACGCCATCAACCCTCTTTAAGGGCGATTTGATGCGGTCCGGACTGTAGAGGTCATGGATGTAGCCGTGGCCTTTCGTGCAGACGAGCCCCCTGTTTCCGTTGGCTTCCGGATGGCCCTCAATCCGCCAGATACGGTTGTTTTTTACATAAGCGAAGATGGCGCAGCGATTACCGCAGCCGCCACAGATGGTCGGAACCCGGGATAGGGGGGCATCCTGGTTTTCCTTGGCCCAACTTCTGATATCCAACAGTTGCGGCCCCAGCGAGAGGGTAGCTGCCGAAAGGGCGGCGCCCTGTAAAAAACGCCGCCGGGAGACAAGAGGTCCTTTTGTGGCCATAGTTTTTGCCTTTTGCTGTAAATTTAAATATTTGGCATCCGATAAACCGAGGAGAGCACCGGGGCGACCGTTCGGCCGCCCCGGTGAACCATTTATCGAACTACCGGGTAACCTGCCTTGATCCATTCTTCCAGCGACGCATCCATCTGGACGGCGTTTTTGTAACCCAGATCATTCAAGGTCTTGGTGGCAAAGGCTGAACGGGCGGCGGTCAAGCAGTAAACATACACCTTGGCGTTCAGATCGGGAATCGTGGCGGCGATCCGGAACTCAAGCTTGCCCCGGGAAAGATTGATCGCTCCCGGCAGACGGCCGGTGTCAAATTCGTCCTTGTCCCGGACATCAAGCAGTACCATCTTCTCCTTGGCATCAATGGCGGCCTTCACATCCGCAGCCGATACCCTCTTAATCTCGGCCTTGGTCTTGGTCACCATACCCGACACCAACGCGGCAACGCCAGGCGCCGTTGCCGGGGCGGCGGGAGCCGTCGCCTGAGCCAGAACGATTCCGGCCAGGGACAAAACAAACATTACCGTCATTACCCAAACTAATGCTCTTCTTTTCATTTTCAACTTCCTCCTTGTTTCAATATAATTTGACCAAATTTCAGCCCACCGGAGCTGTCTCTATGGGCCACCCACACCTATCAGCGCTTCGAGCTGTTTTAGATCGAATGGTTTCACCAGGTAGCCGCTGATGCCGGACTGAAGCGCCTTTTGAGCCAGGGCCTGATCGTCCTTTACCGTCATCAATACGGAGACGATATCCGGATTGCAACTCTTCACCCTGTTGAGCATTTCCAGCCCGTCTCCATCGGGCAGGGCGTCGGCGCAAAGCACGAGATCGAAGGTGTTCACCTGCAACAGTAACAGGGCGTCATTCTTACAGTGAGCAGAGGCAACCTGGTAATTTTTGCACCTTTCCATGAAAATGGTCAGCGACTGATGCAATGTCGCTTCCTGCTCAACAATGAGAACCTTCATCTCATTCTATCTCATCTTGCCGGCGTAAGAAATTCTTGGCTCCTGCCTGTTTCGTCACCGCGGCAGATACCGCAGACTATTGCAAGCAATGCCTATGCCAAAATACGGAAGCTGCCATGAAGAAGGCGGCGGCCAGGGCTGCGACAAAAAAATCCGACCGGCATGGTTTTCGGAGGGACGAGCTTCGTCTCGTCCGTATTCTTGCGCAGGCCTTGCCCAATGGAGGCGTTTACGGCCATGACGGAGCATGGCCCTCCGAAAAACCATGCGGATATGTTTCGGGGTGCAGTGCAACATTAGTCACGAAGAGCTTTTAGAGCCTGCAACCTTAACACCTGAGCAGTTACAGCGAAAGAAGGAGACAGGAAGGCAAGCTGCACGAAAACAGGCGAAATCCAGGATAAAACGTGGCAAGCCATTGATACTGCAAGGTTTATTCCTTAATGTCTGATTTCAGGCACATTATCTGAAATCAGACATTGGCGCCGGCCGGTCATTACATCCCGTATTTATCCATCCGGTAGAAAAGGGCGGAGCGGGTAATTCCCAGCAGGCGGGCGGCGCGGGTTTTATTGCCTTTGGTTAACCGCAGCGCCTCTTTGAGATAAAGCTTCTCCATCTCGTCTAAGTTCAAACCAGACCAGGGAGGAGCCGCTCGGCCGCTGCCGTCTCCCTCATCTGGCTTGCCGACCAGGCGAGCGAGATGTTCCGGCAGGACGCTGTCCCCCGTTTCCAGGAGGACTATCCGTTCGGCGGTATTTCTAATTTCCCGGATGTTTCCCGGCCAGGGGTAGGCCAGCAGCTGTTCTTCTGCTTTTTTTTCAATTCTGACGAAGCGCTTGCTGAACTGTTCATTGAATTTCATCATAAAAAAATTAAAGAGCGCCAGGATATCCTCTTTTCTGTCCCGCAGGGGCGCAATGTCAATCCGGATCACATTGAGCCGGAAATACAGATCCTCCCGGAAATTGCCCGTCTCCACTTGCGCCTTCAAGTCCCGGTTGGAAGCGGCGATGATTCTTACGTCGGCGATCTTTTTTTCCACTCCCCCCACCTTGAAGTATTCCTTCTGCTCCAGAAATCTCAGCACCTTTACCTGGGCCTCAGGGGGAAGATCGGCCACCTCGTCGAGGAAAAGGGTACCGCCTTGAGCGGCCTCTACCTTTCCCTTTTTTCCCTTATCCAGGGCGCCGGTAAAGGCTCCCTTTTCATACCCGAACAGTTCGCTTTCAAAGAGATCCTTAGGAATGGCGCCGCAGTTGAGCGGGACGAAGGGATTGGCACAGCGGGGGGAGAGAAAATGAATGTATTCCGCTAAAAGCTCCTTGCCGGTACCGGTTTCCCCCTGAATCAGCACGGTGGTATCTGTGCCCTGCGCCGCTTTGGCGGCCAGTTCGAGGGTGCTTTTCATTTTTTCGCTCACCGCAATAATGCCGCTGGACTGGAACTTTTCCTGGTATTGTCGGCGGAGCCACTCTACCTCTTTTTTCAGGCGCACCCGTTCGAGGCCCTTCGTAACCAGATTTTCCAACTGTTCCAGGTCAAAAGGTTTGACCAGAAAATCAGCGGCCCCCAGTTTCATTGAATTTACTGCCAGTTCAATAGACCCCTGGGCGGTCATTACGATCACCGGAATATCCCTGTCCTTTTCTCTAATCAGACGGAGAACCTCGTCGCCGCGGATACCCGGCAGCCAGTGATCGAGCAGAATTAAATCGGGCTTTGCCCGGTCAAACAGCCGCAGTCCCTCCTCTCCGCTCTGGGCGGTGAGGATCTGGTAGCCGGCGGCGCCGAGGCCAATTCCCAATGAGGTTCTCAAGGTGGACTCATCATCGATGACCAGGATAGTAAAAGTCATCTCGCTTTCCCTTTCGCCGGAAAACTTAAGGTAAATTTTGTTCCCTTGCTCTCTTCGCTTGCCACACCGATTGTCGCTCCGTGATTCTCCAAAAGCTTGTGGGTTATGGAAAGGCCAAGCCCCGTGCCCCGGGACTTGGTGGTAAAGAAGGGGTCAAATATTTTTTTCAAATGCTGGGGCGGGATGCCGCCACCCGTATCGCCGACTTCCAGACCAACCACGGAGCCAGCCAGCGGGAATGTCCGCACGGTGAGAGCGCCGCCGCCATCCATAGCCTGAATGGCGTTTAGCATGACACCCTGTTCAAAACGAAGGGCACTGCCTTGGCGCATTCGGCAGAGCGGTTGATATAGTCAAAAACCCCGGCCTGCATTGCATGGATCGACATCTGGGGATCGCCTGTGGCGGTAACGAAAACAGTAGGCACTTTTATCCCCAATTCGTTGTATTGCCGCAGCCATTTCAAACCGTTGCCATCCGAAAGGGCGTGATCCAGAATTAGAATGTCAAAGCTCCCCTCCTGAAGTTTTTTCAGGCAGTCTTCCCCGGACGAAACCACCTCCACTTCGTAGTGATCACCCGCAACCTGGAGCGAGGAGGCGATCATAGCGATAAAATTCTGGTCCTCTTCGGCAATCAATATCCGCATTGGGCGATTCATGTTAACAACCTCCGGAAACGATGGCGGCCAGGTAAAAGACGCACTGCATATAACATACTATCGGCGGTGGCGGAAAAAACTGACGGCGCTAGGCGATGGAGGGTATATTACCTTGACGATTTTACGCTGCTGTGATTTGAATAACGTCAACGAGGGGGAACGAAGGCATAAATGGAAAAATACTTATGGGTGGATAATGAAGACGCCTTGCTTTACGCCCGGCAAACCATCAACAAAGCCGATATTATTTCTCTCGATACGGAATACGATTCATTCCGCTATTTTCGGGATAAACTCTGCTTAATTCAGATCAGGGCGGGCAAGGAAAACTTTCTCCTGGACCCCCTAGGCCCGCTGGATATCTCTTTTTTAGGTGTTCCCTTGGCCAACCCCGCGGTTAAGATCATAACCCACGCAGGAGATAACGATATCCGCCTGCTCAAGCGGGACTATGGCTTTTCTTTTACCAGTCTGTTTGATACCTACCTTGCGGCAATGGTCTTGGGATTCCAGCGGTTAGCCCTGTCGCGACTGGCCAACCATTTTCTGGGAGTGGAAATGCAGAAGACGAAAAAAATTCAGCGTTCCCGCTGGGATGTCCGTCCCCTGGAGGAAGAGCAGTTAAAATATGCCGCACTGGATGTATTTTATCTGGAAGGGCTTTACCATAAGCTCGATGAATCACTGGAGAAAAAGGGGCTTAAATCTGAGGCGGCGCAGGCATTTTCGCAAATCGTTCAGGTCAGCTGGCAGGAAAAGACCATTGATGACCGGGGACACCTGCGAATCCGGGGTTGTCAGGAACTTAGCGACAGGCAAAGAGCGCGCCTGAAAAAATTGTTCCTTTGGCGTTTTGAAAAGGCCAGAGAAAAAAATCGGTCATTTTTTATGATCCTCTCCGATGAGACGCTGCTGAAATTAAGCCGGTTGGCGAGGATTACCTCAGACAGCATCGCCTCGCAAGGGCTTTTGCCCCGTGATAAAATCAGGGAGTACGGACCGGAGATAATAAGCGTCCTAGGTGATCTGGATGAACTGGATGACGCAGACGAAGAAACGATGCAGAATGCGGGGTGAAGGGCGCTGCTGCAATATTGATGACTTCGTAATGCTACTCCGACAAATATTCTTTATGGTGCGGTGCCAGATTGACCTGTCGAGTCCTTTGTTTAAGCAAATCTCCCCTAACCCCTCTTTCCCAAAGAGGGGGACAAGTTCACGGGTTAATTTTCAGGAAGAGGACAATAGTAGGGGCGGCCCTGAGTGGCCGCCCATCTTGTCTGTTGATTTCCCAACGAGGTCAATAGTAAGACTG
>CAMTWB010000003.1:0-73173 GCA_947085375.1 uncultured delta proteobacterium | reverse complement strand
TTTTTCTCCCCTCTTTCCCCAACTGAGCATTACCCATAAGTTCCGCTGGACAGGGGAATACGGGGGAAGGAAAAAGAGGCCCGATCATGAGATGAGGGAGTTTTTTTGTTACTGCTGCGGAGAACTCACTCCAAATCCTCCCTGCCCCCCTTTGGTAAAATCCCCCCTGCCCCCCTTTGGGAACATCCCCCCAGCCCCCCTTTGGGAAAGGGGGGGGGGCTAGGCCCTGCAAGATTAGGACAGTCATAAAATTGTCGCACACTTAGATTCTGAGCCTAATGATTCAGTTACGGCTGGGCAGGTTCGAACGCTATAACATCTCCCCCTCCCCACCGAGACTGTGTCGCAATTCGGAAACAGGACAAAAAAGCGATATTTGGAGAGGGGGTTTACCCCTCAAATTTGAGAATAATCGCATGTGGACCTTCTTAGAAAGTCATTTTTCCGAGCACCGTCAGAGAAACTAATTGCGACACAGTCTCACCGTGGGAGGGGGCAGGGGGAGAGATGGTATCGTCGGGGATATGTTCCGGAAGCCCACAGCGACCGGAACGTGTCCCCGGAGCAAACTATTGTCAACCCTCGGGCCCATATCAAGAGCGGGGCAGGCCCCAAGACTCTCCCATCAAGGGATAGGGAGTCTTTATTGCTTTCTGTGCTCCTACAATTAACTTTCCCCCTCAAGGCAGAATCTTTACTCTGAGGCAAAAGGCTGCAGGTTAGAGAATCGTGACCAACGGACGCGCTGGCCACCTGCCGTTCGTATCGTGCCTATCGAGCACATTCCGTGCTGCGGGTGCACTGCCTGCCTTTTCGTTTTGTAATCGTAAGCCCTGTTGTCCTGCCGAGGCAATAACGCCATAATTCAATCAGCAGAGCTCCCCGCTGATTCTAGCGCCGTCTGAATCAGCTTCAGGGAGCGCAGGCGCTTACAAATTGCCTTAAATATACAGACCGTGCTAATTTAGAGTGCCTCTAAATGGCGACCTCTTGGATTTGGCACCTGTTTTGCGTATAACATAACGGATGTTTGGTTAAAGTAGCATGGACTATTTACCTCGTCGTCAAGATTGACAGTCCGGTTTATTAGGCTCCTGGATGAGTGGAAGGAGAAGTGAAGATCAGGGGAATCCCCCTCCAGAACAGCTGAGACCTTCGGGTAAGACCGGCGTGGGGAATGCAAGTGAGTATTTCTTTTTCCTGAAGGCAAACTGCCCGGAAGAGATCGATCCGGTGAGCGAGGGTAAGGAAGCGGTCGGCACGGAAATGAATCTTGATGAAAGCGGTTCCTTTTTCCTCACTTGCAAAGAGAACGCTTGAATCAGTGGTGACCGGTTTTGGTTGTACGTTGACTGAAAGGATTTAAGCTCCTTTCGGTTTTGCAGATGGTGGATGGTTTTTGGTTCCCTCCTTTTCCATCCACCATTTTTTAAAAAAAAGAGCACCCCGACGGAGTGCTCTTTTTTTGCCGTTATGGTTTAGGTCAGATTTTTTCTTCGGATATTCTCATCCCATAGAAGGATCGGTAAACAAAGGTCAGGGCGATGGCCAGGAAGATAATGGCCAGGCCCATCTTCAGGCCGGCGTTTTCCATCGTGACGGCTATTTCGACCGCCAAAAGCCCGAAAAGGGTGGTGAACTTGATGACCGGGTTGAGCGAAACCGAGGAGGTATCCTTAAAGGGGTCGCCCACGGTATCGCCAACTACGGTTGCCTCATGCAGCGGCGTGTTCTTTTGCCGCAGATCTACCTCCACGATCTTCTTGGCGTTATCCCAGGCACCGCCGGCATTGGCCATGAAAATAGCCTGGAAGAGGCCAAAGAAGGCGATGGCGATCAGATAGCCAATAAAGAAGTAGGGGTTGAAAAAGGCCAAAGAGAGGGTCATAAAGAAAATAACGACGAAGATATTGACCATCCCCTTTTGGGCGTAGATGGTGCAGATTCTGACCACCTCCTTGCTGTCGGCTATCGAGGCCTCTTTGACATCCAAATTGATATTTTCTTTAATAAAGACCACCGCCCGATAGGAACCGGTGACGACCGCCTGGATGGAGGCGCCGGAGAACCAGTAGATCACACAGCCTCCCATCAATAGTCCCAGGATAATTTCCGGCTGAACCAGACTTAATTTGCCAACAACATTGCCATACATATGCTCAAGAAGCATAATAATGCCGAACACCATCGTGGTCGCGCCTACCACTGCGGTGCCGATCAGAACCGGTTTGGCCGTGGCCTTGAAGGTGTTGCCCGCCCCGTCGGCCGCCTCCAGATAATGCTTGGATGCTTCGAAATCGGGTATGAAACCGAATTTGGCCTTGATGTCAGTTTTTATATTGGGGATATTTTCCACCATGGAAAGCTCGTAGATGGACTGGGCGTTGTCCGAAACCGGCCCGAAACTGTCCACCGCGATGGTAACCGGTCCCATGCCAAGGAAACCAAAGGCTACCAGACCAAAGGCAAAGACCGGCGTGGCGAAGAGAAATTCTTCCGGCATAATGGCCATGATGGAGGCGTTCATGGAAACGAGATAGGCAATGAGCATGAGGAGCAAAATGGCCAGGCCCTGCCAAAAGGCGGAGAAGTTGCCTGCAACCAGTCCGGAGAGAATATTGAGAGAGGCCCCTCCCTGGCGGGACGAATTCACCACCTCGGCGACATGCCTAGAATTGGTGCTGGTAAATATCTTGGTAAACTCGGGAATCAGCGCCCCGGCGATGGTCCCGCAACTGATGATGATAGACAGCGCCCACCACAGAGATCCGAATTTCTCAACCGGCTCTAGATCAGCCAGCAGGACATAGCTGGCAATAAAGGTTACCAGAATTGAGATGATCGAGGTCAGCCAGATTAGATTAGTCAGGGGCTGTTCAAAGTTGAAATCGGTTTTATTGCCATATTGGGAGCTGCTGAAGGCGTGATTTGCAAAGTAGGAGATGAGTGCGGTTATGATCATTAGGATGCGCATTACAAAGAGCCAGATGATCAGGGTGCCGCAGAGTTCAGGCGCGGTAATAAGGGCGAGCGCCAAAAAGGCGATCAGGGCAACTCCGGTTACGCCATAGGTTTCGAAGCCATCAGCGGTAGGTCCGACGCTGTCGCCGGCATTGTCGCCGGTGCAGTCGGCGATTACTCCGGGGTTTCTGGGGTCGTCTTCCGGCAGCTTGAATACTATTTTCATCAAGTCGGAGCCGATGTCGGCGATCTTGGTGAAGATGCCACCGCATATTCTAAGGGCGCTGGCTCCAAGGGACTCGCCGATGGCGAAGCCGATGAAGCAAGGACCGACCAGTTCACTGGGAACGAAGACCAAAATGCAGATCATGAAGAAAAGTTCCACGCTGACCAAAAGCAAGCCAACGCTCATGCCGGAACGTAGACAAATATCGATGATGCCGAGCGGTCGGCCACGCAAAGAGGCAAAGGCAGCCCGGGAATTGGCCACGGTGTTGATCCTGATCCCGAACCAGGCTACACCATATGAGCCCATGATTCCCACGATGGAGGAAAAGAGGATGATCAGAACGCTTTCAGCCGGTTTGCTTTGCAGCCCGGAAAAATAGTAGACAATGCACACTGCGATGAGAACCCATAGGCCGGTAAGAAACTTACCCTGCTGGAAGAGATAGGTTTTGCATGTTTCCCAGATGGTATTGGAGACATTGAGCATGGATTCGTGAGCCGGGAGATTTTTAGTTTGCTGATACTGGAGCAGGCCGAAAGCCATGCCGATTACGCAGATCAGCAATCCCCAATACATAAGCGTCACACCGCCTACGCTAGCGCCCAGGATAGTGAAGCTCACCTGGCTTAAATCAGGTAATTTGATGTCCGCCTCTCCCGCACCGACAGTTGTCGGCAGGGCCGTGAAAAGGAGTACGGTGAAAAAGAAGAAAATAAAGAACTTGAGCCCACTCCGGTACATGGTTAAACCTCCTTATGATTAAATTTAGGTTCTTGTATGATACCTGGCCATGGCTGACTGGATTCCCGAACGGATGGTCTCTTCAATAGCCTGGCCGGCCTCCACCACAACCCGCTGTACTTGCTCCATTTCTGCCGCAGAAAAAAATTCAAGGACATATCCCTCTGTTTTTTCCCTGTTGTCAGGCTTCCCTATCCCCAGTCGAATACGGATGAAATCCAGGCTTCCCAAGCTTTCAATAATAGACACAAGGCCCTTATGTCCCCCATGTCCACCACCCAGCTTAAGCCTTATGGTACCCAGGGGCAGATCCAAATCGTCGTGGATTACGATGATATCGGATGTATCGATTTTATTGTAATCGCTCAAATTCCAAACGGCAGCCCCGCTGAGATTCATGTAGGACTGGGGCTTGGCGAGAATTACTTTTACGTTGCCTATCTTTCCATTGCCCACCAAGGCGCCGGCACAGTTTTTTTTGATGGAAATATTGTGCTGTCCTGCGAACTCATCCAAGGCGAGAAACCCAAAATTATGACGACTATAGCGATACCTGTTGCCGGGATTTCCCAAACCGACAATGAGCTTCAAAAAATATTCCCCAAGGAATGTTTTGTAAAGGTGTTCAAGAGTATTTTAGTTGCCAGGATCGTTGTCATTTGATCTTCTAATATCACTGCCGACGATCGTAAACGTCATATGAAAAGTGAACTGACCGAATCGTTGTAATAGATCCTCCTGACTGCTTCACTAAGCAGGCGGGCCACAGAGAGCACTTTGATTCTGGGACAGGCTTTAGCCCTTTCACTGAGGGGAATCGTGTCGGTGACAATAACCTCTTTCAAGATTGACCCCTCGATCCTGTCCAGAGCCGGTCCCGAGAGTACCGGGTGGGTGCAGCAGGCCGACACCGCTTTTGCCCCGGCCTCCTTAAGGGCAGACGCTGCCTGAACCACAGTGCCTGCGGTATCTATCATGTCGTCCAGAATGATGACTACCTTATCCTGGACATTGCCGATAATGTTCATCACCTGGGCTTCGTTCGGGCGTAGCCTTCTCTTGTCTATAATGGCCAGGCCGGCGCCGAGACGGCTGGCAAAGGCCCTGGCCCGTTCCACTCCCCCGGTGTCGGGAGAGATGATGACCAGATTGTCAGGATAGTTGATTTTAAGATATTCCAGCAATACCGGCGTGGCGAAGAGATTATCAACTGGTATATTGAAAAACCCTTGGATCTGGCCGGCATGGAGATCCATCGACAGCACCCGGTTGGCGCCGGCGGTGGTGATCAGGTCGGCCAGAAGCTTGGCGGTTATCGGCGCCCGGGGGGTTACCTTGCGATCCTGCCTTGCATAGCCGTAGTACGGAATGACGGCTGTGATCCGGTCGGCGGAAGCCCGCTTCATGGCATCGATCATGATCAGGAGCTCCATGACGGTGATGTTGACCGGAGAGCAGGTGGACTGAATGACGAAGACATCCATGCCGCGCACATTTTCGTTTATTTCCACTCTGGTTTCGCCGTCGCTGAAGGCAGTGACGTGAGCATTGCCCAGAGACACGCCGAGATTGCGGCATATTTCCCGGGCCAATAGCGGGTTGGCGTTTCCGGAGAATATCCTCATTCGTTGCAGCATGCTTTTTCCTTTATGATTTTGGCTGGGGCGGGAGGATTCGAACCTCCGAGTGCAAGAACCAAAATCTTGTGTCTTACCGCTTGACGACGCCCCAATAGTTGTAATAGCTGCGGCCTTCCGCGCGGGCCATTTTATAACGAGCAGGCGACAGATACACTCCAGGCCGCAGGAGCAATCCGGGCGATTGATGTGGCCGCTTCCCGGGCATCATCCTCTGCCGAAAATAGTCCAAACACCGTTGGCCCGCTGCCGGTCATCAGGCTTCCCAAGGCGCCGGCTGACATTAAAAGTTTTTTTATCTGCTCAATTTCAGGGTGCAGCCTCGTCGCCACTGGTTCGAGATCATTTACCAGGCAGGAAACCAGGTCGCCTTGGCTATAAACCGGCGGGATACTATAATTTGCCGGTTCACTTGTCAATCTCAAATTAAGGCTGCCGTATATCGCTGCCGTTGAAACCTCAAATCCCGGATTAACGAGAACCAGCCAGGAGGATGGCGCCCCAACGACGGCAGTCAACATTTCACCGATGCCTGTTGCCCAGGCGGTTTTTCCAAAAATGAAGAAGGGAACATCGGCGCCCAGCCCTTTAGCCAAACTCATAAGTTCGGGTTGGGTTAACTGAAAACGGCAAAGATCATTGATAGCAAGCAGGGTTGTTGCGGCATTGGAGCTTCCGCCGCCCAAACCGGCCGCCAGGGGGATTTTTTTTCGTATTTCGATTTGGACCCCGCCCCTGTATTCCCTGAGGGCAAAAATAGCCCTGGCGGCACGGAAGACTATGTTCTCTTCGTTTACTGGCAGCCCGCTGTCGGGACAGCTTATTACAATATTGTCCCCCTTGCGCTCAAAGGTGAGCTCATCGTAGAGACTGATCAGTTGCATCAGGGAGGCTATATCGTGGTACCCGTCGGCGCGTTTTCTCAGTACCTTGAGATGAAGGTTGATCTTGGCCGGTGAAAGTCGCCGTATCATTTGGTGGCCGTTTCCCGTACGTACCTCATCTTCAACTCAAAGAGCACCCCGTCCAGCAGATTTTTTTCGTGTTCCTCCAGGTTCCCCATCGTTTTTTCCTTCAGCATGGTCAGGATGTCAATGGTATGCTTGGCCGCTGCCAGATTGCGTTGGGTTGTTTTAGTCTCCGGGTCGGGGAAGTCGCCAAAATGATATATGGCGGAGGTGCTTAAGGACAGGATGAAGTTGTAAAAATTAACCACGGAGAGAAAATTTGCCCCGTCGTCGCCTTGATCGCCGATCTTGCCCGCTGCAGATTGCGACCGGTCGGGGTCAGTGGGCTTCTCCGGCGGCGTTTGCGGGGGGGGCTCTTCTCTCGCCTGGGTCTCGCTTTGCCGTAAATCCCCCGTTTGATCAAATGAACGCTTATCTTTCACGACAAAATCCTTCCGCTTTTCTTCCGGCTCCATTTTTTGCTCCTTCTTAGGTTACTTGCGCCAGGTTCCCCAGTAAACAGCCTGGGGATAGGGTTGCAATAATTTCTCCTCAATAGATCCTCATCTGCCTTAGTCTCTTTACCCTTTCTTCAACCGGGGGGTGAGTGCTGAAGAGCCGGCTAAAAGATTGGCCGAAAAGGGGGTTGACAATAAACATGTGGGCTGTCGAGGGATTGGCCGTCAAGGGAATTCTCTGCGAGGCGCGGGAAATTTTTTCCAGCGCTCCGGCCAGTCCAAAAGGACTGCCCGAAAACCTGGCTCCGGAAGCGTCGGCCAGATACTCCCGGGAACGGGAGACCGCCATCTGGATGATGGAGGCGGCAAGCGGCGCCAGAATAGCCATCAGAATTAGTCCAATGATGCTGCTTCCCCCCTCTTCATCACTGTCACGGCTGGCGCCGCCGAAGATCGCCGCCCACTGGGCCATATTGGCCAGCATGACTATTGCTCCGGCAAGGGTTGCCGCAATCGATCCAATCAACATATCCCGGTTTTTTATGTGAGCAAGCTCATGGGCAATGACGCCATCGAGCTCCTCTTTGCTCAAAATGTTAAGCAGCCCTTCGGTAACCGCCACGACGGCATGACGTTCGTTTCTGCCGGTCGCAAAGGCGTTGGGCGCATCTTCCGGGATGATATAAACTCTAGGCAGGGGCAGCCCCGCCCTCAGGGCAAGATTCCTCACCTGGTCATAGAGCTGGGGGGCATGCCTTTCTGACACCTCCCTGGCCTTGTACATTTTTAAGATGATCCGATCGGAGAACCAGTAGGCGCCCATGTTCATTATAACGGCGAAGATGAAGGCGATTGCCACCCCCCCCTGTCCGCCGAACAGGCCTCCGATGAGCATCAAAAGGCCGGTCAAGGCGCCCAATAGTAATGCTGTTTTAAGCGAATTCATTTTATATTCCCTCCTTGTTGTCTTTACAAAAAATTATTCCCGCTTCAGCGCTGTAATCGATCAGGATATGATCGTCGTCTTGGAATGAACCCCCTAGAATCTTCAGTGCCAGTTGATCGAGGATCATCTTCTGCAGGGCTCTCTTCAAGGGTCTCGCGCCATAAATCGGGCTGTAACCAACTTGGGCTATATATTCTCTGGCCTTTGTTGTCAATTCAATGGTCAATTTGCGATCCCGGAGCCTCTTTTGAATCAGGTTGATTTGAATGGCGATGATCTTTTCAATATCGCCCAAATCTAAAGACCGGAAGATAATTATATCGTCAATCCGGTTGAGAAATTCCGGTTTGAAGCTATGGCGCAGGGCTTCGGTTGCCCGGCTGGTCTTCTCTTCCTCGCTAAGCAGGGGATCCTGCAGCCATTGACTGCCGATATTCGATGTCATGACAATGATCGTGTTTTTGAAATCCACCGTCCGTCCCTGGCTGTCGGTCAGTCGGCCATCGTCGAGAATCTGCAGGAGGATATTGAATACATCGGGATGAGCCTTTTCAATCTCATCGAAGAGCAATACCGAATAGGGGCGTCGCCGCACCGCTTCCGTAAGATATCCTCCTTCATCATAGCCAACGTAACCGGGAGGAGCGCCGATCAGCCGGGAGACAGAGTGTTTCTCCATGTATTCCGACATGTCAATCCTGACCATGGCCTGTTCATTGTCGAACATGAATTCCGCCAGCGCTCGCGCCAGCTCGGTCTTGCCGACGCCGGTTGGTCCCATGAAGATAAACGAACCAATCGGCCGATTCGGATCCTGGAGTCCGGAACGGGCCCTTCTTAAGGCGCTGGCGACTGCCTGGATTCCTTCCTGCTGTCCGATAACCCGCTTACCCAGGCGCTCTTCCATCTGGATCAGTTTCTGGATGTCGCCTTCGAGCATTCTAGCAACAGGGATTCCGGTCCAATTGGCCACTACCTCTGCCACATCGTCGGCGTCCACCTCTTCCTTGAGCATCCGCTTGCTGGCCTGGATTTGGGTGAGCCGGGAATGAAGCATGGCCTGTTCCTTTTCCTGCTCGATCAATTTTCCGTAACGAATTTCGGCGGCCCGAGCCAGGTCTCCCTCCCGTTGGGATTTTTGCTCTTCCTGTTTCAGGGCTTCTATTGTCGTCTTGCTGGCTTGGATCTTCTTGATCGCTTCCTTCTCGGCCTCCCACTGGCTCTTGAGTTCGGCCATTTCTTGTCTCAGCGCCGCCAGTTCCTTTTCTATTTTCTGGCGCCGTTCTGCCGAGCTTGAATCGGTTTCGTTTTTAAGCGACTGCCGCTCTATTTCCAGTTGTATCGTCCGCCGTTCGAGAACATCTATCTCCTGAGGGAGGCTGTCTAGCTCGATCCTGAGACGGGAAGCGGCCTCATCAATCAAATCGACCGCCTTGTCCGGGAGGTAACGATCCGCAATATAGCGGTTGGACAGGGTGGCGGCGGCGATTATCGCCGTATCCTTGATTCGGACGCCATGATGAACCTCGTATCGTTCTTTCAAACCCCGGAGAATGGCAATGGTATCCTCCACGGAAGGTTCCTTGACGAAGATCGGCTGGAATCGGCGCTCTAAAGCGGGATCCTTTTCGATGTATTTGCGGTATTCATTTAAGGTGGTGGCCCCGACGCAATGCAGTTCCCCTCTGGCCAGGGCTGGCTTGAGCATATTGGAGGCGTCAACGGAACCCTCCGCCGCCCCGGCGCCCACCATGGTGTGGATCTCGTCAATAAAAAGGATTATTTCTCCCATGGCGGCGGTAACCTCTTTCAAGACGGCCTTCAGACGATCCTCAAATTCACCGCGGTATTTCGCCCCGGCCACGAGCGCGCCAATATCAAGGCCGATTACCCGTTTATTTTTGAGGCTCTCTGGTACGTCCCCATTTACAATCCGTTGGGCCAGTCCCTCCACAATTGCTGTTTTTCCCACGCCGGGTTCCCCGATCAAAACCGGATTGTTCTTGGTTCGCCGGGAGAGCACCTGCATAATCCTTCGCACTTCTTCATCCCGTCCGATAACCGGGTCGAAGCCTCCCTTTCTAGCCAGTTCGTTGAAATCTTTCGCGTAGCGCGTCAGCGCCTCGTATTTCTGCTCCGGATTGGGGTCCACGACCCTTTGACTGCCCCTGATGTCCACAAGAACCCGGAATATATCGTCCTTGGCGACACCTGCGGCTTTAAGAATCCGGGCCGCAGCCCCATCTTTTTCCTCAACCATAGCAATTAGAATATGCTCGGTGCTGACATATTCATCCTTCAGTCGCGCCGCTTCAACCATGGCGGCATCAAAAATTTTGTTTAGTCGCTGGGTGATGTAGATCTGGCCGCCCCCCTCAACACGAGGCAGACGTTCCAGATGTCGCGTAAGCTCCTGCTCGATATTTCGAGCATCAATGCCCAGCTTGCCTATGATGCTGCCCACAATCCCTTCTTTTTGCTTAAGAAAAACAACCAGAAGGTGTTCCGCATCAATGGCCTGGTGGCCGTATTTTCCCGCCAGCTCCTGCGTTTCCTGCAGGGCTTCCTGTACTTTTAATGTAAATTTGTCGAATCTCATAATTATGCCCCTGTCTTATGGCGTCTGGCTTTACACTGTGCTCGTAAGCCTTATGCCTGACTATTCGGATGGTTTTTCGATGCTCACAAAAATCTTACCGTCATTAAAAACGCTGACATTTCCAGTCGATTCCGAAAGGACGATGGCAATGGCATGGGTGATGCTGGTAATCCCGGCTGCGGCGATATGTCTGCTTCCCAGGCCCTGGGGAAAATCTTTGCTCTCCAGGGCAGCGTTCAAGTGCCGGCCGGCAGTTACGATCAGACCATTATCATCGATGATGAAGGCGCCGTCGATGGCGGAGAGCTCCTTGATAGTTTCCTTCAAATCAGGATTGAGGATGTTTCTCTCCTCCGCGCTGTAACCCATAAAGGGATTGATAATCATCTGGCGAGACAACTGCAGCACCTTTTCATGATCCCCCATCACAAAGATGGTCCCAACCTTTCTACCAGCCCGACCCTGGGCGGCAAGCTCAAGCGCGATATTAAGGACGGCGCCAAAGACTTCCGGGTGCACCTCGTCGAGCATATCGGAAACATTTTGCGAAGTCAGTATCTCGAATTCTTTTCCTACATCGACTATAAAAATGCTGTCCGCATAGCCGAACCGGGGAACTCCGGTCATGCAGACCAGCTTATCCCCCTTCTTAAAAAAACCCATGGCGATGCCTTTGGTAATGGCAATCTTGATATTCCCGACCCGGGTGAACCTTACGTCCGGAACGGTTAAAACCTTGTCATAATGTTGGATGTCCGGGGGAATTTCCTCGGCGCCTTTCTTGACTAAAACGATATCGAAGGGAGGCTTATCCTCCAAAAATAAAGGCAGGTCCTGGGCCGTGTTGGCGTAGAGCAACAATGCCTTGGCGTCAACCTTAAGCGCCACCGCGATTGCATGTTCGGTTATTATTTTGTTCATTGTGCCCATGTTTTTATCCCCCTGTGCGTTTGCTATATGATAAGATTGGCGGCTATGTCTGTCAAGGCCGGTTGCCTGATCGGCAATGGGCGCAAAATGCAGCCGTTGGTCGGCGATTCATTAAGGTAAAGTGGCATCGTCGGAATCTTCTTTATGATTGACAAGAAGCCGCAGATTCCCTAAAAGTATGATGAAGCAGGTAAAATGTCGTCAAGCATGAAGCAAAAAAATATAACTAGCGTAAAAGGTATTAAAATGCGTGAACGGGCTCAAGTTTTGCTTAACATGATGTCTAGAGTCTCTCGACTTTTTTTTGGCGTTGCTCTTTTTTTGGCGTTATTGGTTTTTGGCTGCAGTAAAGATCCCGGTAAGCAGCCAAAAGGAATCCAGGTAGTGGCCAGTATCTTTCCCCTCTACGATTTTGCCCGGGAAGTGGGGGGGGACAAGATACAGGTGACATTGCTGCTGCCGCCGGGCATGGAGGCGCATAGCTTCGAGCCCAGGCCGGCGCAACTGGACCTGCTTCAGCGGGCGGATATTTTTCTTCTTACCCATCCGGCCATGGAGCCCTGGGCTTCGGACTTGATCAAGGGACTGTCGAACAATCAATTAGCCGTAATCGATACCAGCCGGGGTGTCAAAATCCTGCCTTTGGAAGGAGACCACGATCATGACCACGCGCATGATCATAAAAGGGGCTCATCAAAAGGGCGCAGACAAAATGAGGAAACCAGGATAGATCCCCATTTCTGGCTGGATTTTGATAATGCGGCAAAAATGACAGATAACATTGCCCGGGCGCTGGCAGAAAAAAATCCCTCGCAATCAGCTTATTTCCAAGGCAATGCCGAAAAATACAAAAAACGCCTGGCTGATTTGGATACGAAATACCGCAGTGCACTGGCCGCCTGCCCCCAGCGCCTGATCGTAAGCGGTGGCCATGCGGCCTTCAGGTACGCGGCTCAAAGGTACAATCTGGGCTACATATCGGCTTACAACTTCTCCCCCAATGCGGAGCCCGCCCCCCGTGAACTGATTAAAATTATCAAGCTGGTAAAAAAACACGGCATCCGTTATATCTTTCATGAAGAGCTTATCCAGCCCCGGGTAGCTCAATCTCTGTCTGCTGAAACGGGAGCCGCGCTCCTTTTACTGCACGGAGCGCACAATATCACGAAGGAAGAATATGACAGGAACGTGAGCTTCATCACCATCATGGAAGCGAATTTAAATAATCTCAAAACGGGCCTTTTATGTCCCTAGAAGTGCTACGGGTGGAAAACCTGTCATTTCGTTATAATTCGGCGGAAGTGTTAAGCGGAGTCAACTTCACCATGGGGGCGGGCGATTACGTGGGGCTAGTTGGTCCCAATGGTTCCGGGAAAACAACCCTGCTCAAAAACATACTGCACATAACGCCTCCCACTACGGGAGAGGTTTTCCTCTTCGGAATCACAGCGCGCAGTTTCAGCCAATGGCATAAGATCGGATTTCTTCCGCAAAAGGCGGATTCCCTCCACCCCAACTTCCCGGCGACGGTTAAAGAAGTAGTGGAGATGGGCCTTGCGGTCAGGCCGGTTAAAAACAGAAGCGAACTTCTGCAGCGGGCGCTTGCCAAACTGAATATTGTAAACCTTAAGGACCGGCTTATCGGTGAACTCTCCGGAGGGCAGAAACAGCGGGTGCTTCTGGCACGTTCTATTGTGAATGAGCCCCAACTGCTCATCTTGGATGAACCGGCCACGGCGCTTGATCCGGAGAGCAGAGACAATTTCTTCAGCCTCTTGGATATTTTCAATAAACAAGATGGCGTCGCGATCATCCTGGTCACCCATGATTTGGGCAGCGTCGGCTCTTATGCCTCCAAGCTCCTGTACCTGGATCGCCGGCCTCTTTTTTATGGCAGTTTCGACAGCTTCTGTCAGTCTGAATCAATGACCAGCTACTTCGGGTCTTCTTCTCAGCACATAATATGTCATCAGCATAATCATCGGGGGCAAGATGGCTCTGTTTGAGTTCCTGGGTTACCAATTTGCCCAGAAGGCCTTATTCACCGGCGTTTTCATTGGCTTATCCTGTTCTGTTCTGGGGGTTATTCTGGTTTTGAGAAAACTGTCTCTGATCGGCGACGGACTGGCTCATGTTACTTTTGGCAGCATTGCCGTAGGTCTCTATCTGCAGGTGCAACCACTATACGCTTCAATTCCGATCGTCATTGCCAGCTCCATCGGTATCTGGCATCTTACCGACAAGGCAAGGCTTGCGGGAGATGCCGCAATCGGGGTGGTTTCAGCGGTGGGCATTGCCGCCGGTGTGATCTTAGCCAGTGTGGCCGGTGGTTTCAACGTGGATCTGTTTAGCTATCTCTTTGGCAATATCCTGGCGGTAAGTTACGCCGAGGCCGCTTTGGCCCTGCTCCTTGCCCTTGGCGTCCTTATTTTTCTGGGCCTTAATTACCGTCAGATCATGACGATGACATATGATGAGGAGTTTGCCAAAACAACCGGAATTAAAACAAGAAGGCTCAACATAATCACCGTAATCTTAACGGCCGTCACGGTAGTCCTGGCAATGCGGGTAGCAGGCATCATGCTGACCTCGGCTCTTTTGATCCTGCCTGCAGTTACGGCGCTCCAATTGGCGCGGGGATTCGTCTCCGCTCTGATCATCGCAGCTGCGGTATCAATTCTGGCGGTTATCCTGGGGATTATCGCTTCATTCCTCCTCGACCTTCCGGCCGGAGCGTCTATTGTTCTGGTCAATTTCCTGTTATTCCTTACCGCCTGCGCCGGCAGGTATGCGGTCATGAAACGTTAAGGGATTTTTTGCCGGGAAACATATTTTTTCCTTGACAATGAGTTTTGTTCTTGCTAGAAGCCGCGGCCACGAGTTGACGCTGATCTTCTGAGGCGGCAACTGGGGATCGTTCATTATCGGACTTTTTTCCTGCCAGAGGAATCAAGTTCGTTTTTTTTTAACCGACTAACAAAAAAAGGGGGTATTTACAGTGATTTGTCAAACGATTAAGGTTGGCACCGAGTGTGCCTTTATGAGCAAAAAAGGTTGTGGTTTTAACGGTGGGACCTGTCACGTCATCGATGAAAGATGCGGCGATTGTGTCAAGATTCTGGAGATTGACAGCGGAAAGTTTTGCAAGGTTTACCCTGATCCCGTAAGCAAATGGCTCTACGGTAATTGCCCGACCGCCTCCCATATCAAGAAGCAAGAGGCTGCGCCCGCCCAGAAGATAAATCCCCTGAAGGCTTCCAAGAGAGCAAGCAAGCACTAATGTTGCGGGGCTCAGGTCTTGCGTTAGCACATTCCAAAAAACGGGTCACCTCTACGGTTTAGTGACTAACAATGCGTTAATGCAAGACATGACCCTATGGATTTTTTCGTTAACCGACAATCCTGAATTCCTTCAGACGTCGCCGGGCTCTACGGATTAGGGGACCTTTCCAGGATCAGATCAAGTGGGCTTTTCGGTGCCGCTTTCATGTCTTGCATCACTTGGTATAAATCATGGTCGTTGCAACATTCTGCTGTCCCAGAAGGGTTTGGATTTCACGGATGTTGACGCCGTTGATGAGAAGATGGGTGGCGAAACTGTGACGCAAGGTGTGGACGGAAACCTGCTTGGCAATGCCCGCCTTCCTTGCTGCTGTTCCCACAGCCTTCTGGATGGACGATTCATCCAGGTGATGACGCCTGACGATTCCGCTTCTGGGATCCACGGACAGCTTTGAAGAGGGGAAAACATACTGCCAGGCCCAGTCCAGGTAAGTCCGCTCTGTGCTAAGAGAATAGTGCTTTGCCCGGATGGCCTCCTGAATGCTTGCCAGAACTCGGTCCGGGATGAAAGGGCCGGCTGTCGATTTAATTTGGTCGTCGGTAATTTCAGCTGCTTTTCTGCCGTGAAAATGAGAGGTGTAGAGCTGAACGGCTTCGTTGGCTTGCTGGATCTGCCAGTCGGCAATGTTTTCCTGAGATTGCATATCCTCCAGAAACAGCCGCAGCGCCTCTGCCGCTTCAGTACTCTTCTAGTATAATCATTGTTATCCTCAAAAGATTAACAACATTCCTGTTAAAAACCCCCTTGAAGTGTACATACAAATGATGTACAACTAAAACATGAAATACGAGTGGAATTCTAAAAAAAATGAATGGCTAAAAAAAGAAAGGAATATATCTTTCGAGCAAATAATTATTCATCTTTCACGGGGTGATGTCTGGAAGGTAACTGATCATCCTGACCAATCAAACTATCCGGGACAAAAGCTGTATTTTGCTGTTGTCGATAGCTATATTTATATCGTTCCGTATGTAGTTGAAAAAGATTACATTTTTCTGAAAACAATAATACCCAGCGGGAAAGCAACAAGGATGTATAAAGAAGAACAGGAGAATCAAAATGAAATACGATAAAGAAGAAAAAGATATTCTTAATGCGTTAGAAAAAGGAAAGATGAAGCTTGCCACACCATCAAAAAAAGAAATAGAATCGATTAAGGCTGCGGCAAATAACACTCTTAAAAAAGACAAGCGTATAACGATTCGTCTGTATGAACATGACTTTCTTGGTATTCAAAAAAAAGCTATGGAGATGGGTATGCCATACCAAACGCTCATTTCCGGTATCATTCACCGTTACATAGAAGGTGATATAAAAATCAAGACCGGATAACCAGCGCGCAAAGCGAACAAAGGAGAACGAGAACTCTATGAAGAAGGATAAAGAACCTGATAAAGACGAATTACGTGCTGAATATGTCAAAGGCTGCGTGAAAATGTACCAAATCGGGGATCTCCGTTACGTGAAAGGATCAATCGCTTCACTAATCAACTCCAACGATCCGTGACAAGCAAGGGCAGTGGAGATTGAGGGGCGTACGATATTGCCATTCAGGCGTTTGAGACTATGCAGAGTACCATCGCGCGCCAAAAGCTTGCCGTTTACCAGCCGGACATAGTCATAGAAATTGCCAGAAACGCGTGCCATACAATAGAGTTTGACCGGGCAGCCGAGATGATTGAATTGGGATATCGGCGGGCGAAAGAATGCCTATCAAAAGCTAAGAAGCTGGGGTGAGATGATGAACGCTAACGAGGCGCTCAACCGGTCGGCGGGTACGTCCTGTGATTGCTTCGAGCGCCTCGGCCCGCCCCTGGAGGGGGGATTGGGGTTCATCGTAGTTGCCCATACCATGCGTGGCAGGACGGCCGTCCCGCTTGCGGCTTTCATCATCCGTTGCCTGTGGAACAGTTAACTGATGATTTTTCTGATTGCCAGGAGGCCGCTTTTCAACTCTCTCAGCCGCCGCTGGTGGTCATCCGGCGCTGGTTGTTTTTTTTGCGGCCTTGCAAGATTAAGCTGTCTTCTGGCGCCCTGAATGGTGAACTTCTCTTCATAAAGCAGCTTCTTTATGTCGAGCAGTGTTTCCAGGTCTTTTCTTCGGTAGACGCGATGATCGCTCTTGGTGCGGATTGGCTTCACCGACCCGAATTCCGATTCCCAATATCTTACCACATGGGGTTCCACTCCCAGTATCCGGCTGACTTCTCCTATCCGGAAAAAAGACTTGCCTGGGATGGTCGGGTTCGTTTCGTTCACGGGAACACAAGCCTTAAAGCCCCACCCTTGGGAAGGATTTTCAATCTCCGTCTGCTGGCCGACCGTAAAACCTAATCCAATAGATTTTACTTCATCCTTCCCCCGAGCACCGCCTTTGCGGGGCAGCCCGGCGGCGGGGCGAATAACTCATAATTGGCGAATAATTATTCGCCCCTGCGTCATTTCGGGATGATTTGACTGGCCGGCGAAAGCTTTTTTAAGTCAGTCGCCTAATATTGCGTCTCGAGACTTTTAATGCCGGTCTTAATCATTAATGGTTTTTCTCAGCACCTGGCTTGCCTTGAAGGTCAGAACCTTTCGCGCCGAAATAGATATTTCGTCGCCGGTCTGCGGATTACGGCCGCGGCGGGGTTTCTTTTCCTTTACAATAAAGTTGCCGAAGCCGGATATCTTAATCTTCTCTCCGGTAGCCAGGGAACTTTTTATTATTTCAAACAAAGAGTCTACGATCGCAGCAGAGTCCTTCTTCGAATAGCCCATGTTTTCGTAAATATTCTGGACAATGTCACTTTTGGTCATTTAAATACCTCCCTTTTTTCGTGGTTTTAGCCTCTGAGTTTCGCGCCTGTTTTTTCGTTGATTTGTCCTATTATACCCCGGTGAATTTCGTTAACTTCTTCATCCGTCAACGTCCGTTCGTCAGAACGATAATGAAATCTTAATCCCAGGCTCTTGGTTGCGGGGGGCAGCCCCGGTCCGCTAT
Source organism: uncultured delta proteobacterium (assembly GCA_947085375.1). Classification (GTDB taxonomy): domain Bacteria; phylum Desulfobacterota; class Syntrophia; order Syntrophales; family CAMTWB01; genus CAMTWB01. Next base: position 55,399 of record CAMTWB010000003.1, on the reverse strand, counting down.
ATAAATCAAATATCTGCACTTTCTCAAGCAAAACTTCATCCGCCAGATATACTGCAGCCAGCACAGCTTCTGCTTGGGTATTTTCAGCGACAATGAAGGCGGCATCCCTGATGCTGGACGGGAATTTGGATATTTCCCGATAGGTAACCGCGCCGGTATATAGTTCGGCCAGTTTGTCTAAGTCAATCTCAAAGACCAAGGCCCGGCCTTTGAGGTCATATTTATCCAGCACCAGTGGATTGATTTCTCCCAGAATGCCGATCTTTTGACCTCCTAAATGAACATGACAGGCTCTTCCGGGGTGCAGGAAGGGCTCGTCAGTTACGGCGGTAAAACCTATCATTTCCAACTTGAGGTCGGCAAGCAGGTTCTCCAGAGAACCCTTGAGGTCGTAAAAATCGGCTTTGAAATCTGGTACATCTAATCCCTCGCCATAGCGCCGGCCAGCCCAAAGGGCCGCCAGCAGGTTCGTTTCTTCCGGCAGCCGGCCGCAGCCGACATTGAAATATGCCCGGCCCGTCTCAAATATTCTGAGGTCATGGTTGCCCTGGTTGGCATTTCGTCGCCAGTTTTCCAAAAGACTGTAGACAAGGGTGGTTCTCATTACCGACTGGTCTTCCGTCAGAGGATTGCCAATCCTGACAAGTTTTCTCCTGGGGTCGGAGGCAGGAAAGAGCAGGTTTTCGCAAAACCCTTCCGGGACAAAACTGTAATTGATAACCTCCGTATATCCGTAGCCGGATAACTTTTCCCTGATAATGCCGACAATCCGGCTCAGTTTGTTTCCAGCTGTCGGTTGCGAGTTGATATTGGGCAGGGTGGCTCCAATCTTATCGTAACCGTGAATTCGCGCAATTTCTTCAATTATGTCTATTTCCCGGGTAATATCCACCCGGCAGGAGGGCGGGGCCACCAGGAAAGAGTTCGGCTGTACTTCGTGCGCAACGACACTCATCTCGATTTTCTGAAGTATCTGGGCCATCTCATTGCCGCCAAGCTCTGTTCCCAAGAGCTGGTTCACCTTTTTTACTCTCAGGGTGATCGGCGCATTTTTTATCTCCCAGGGATACTGATCTATTCTGTGGCGGCACACGCGGCCGCAAGCTAACTCCGCTATCAATTGAGCCGCCCGATCCAGGGCGATAACAACCCCCTCGGGATCAATGCCCCGTTCGAAACGAAATGAGGCATCAGAGGCAATTCCCAGCGATTTGGCGCTTCTTCTGATTGAGACCGGCGAAAAATAGGCGCTCTCCAAAAGGATGGAGGTGGTATGCTCTTCCACCTCGGAATTCTTGCCGCCCATGATGCCGGCAATAGCGACCGGCTTCTCGGCATCACAGATCATCAGGGTATCAGACTTTAAAATATGTTCCTTGCCGTCAAGAGTTAGAAACACCTCCCCCTCTTTTGCCCGGCGCACCACAATGCGGCCACCCGCCAGCCGCTGGTGGTCGAACGCATGGAGGGGCTGTCCCAGCTCCATCATCACATAATTAGTAACATCAACAACGTTGTTTATCGGTCTTAAGCCTGCGGTGGCCAGCCTTTTTCTTAACCAAAACGGCGAAGGCGCAATCTTGACGTCTTGAATCAGCCGGGCGCTGTAGCGGGGACAGAGGTCCGGGTCCTGAATTGTAACCGCGGCCAGGAGATTGATATTCGGGCCATCATCACTGATATTCCTTGACGGATATTTCAGTTTGCCGCCCGTCAGCGCCGCCACCTCACGTGCGATTCCGATTATTGATAGACAATCAGACCTGTTTGGGGTAACCGCTATTTCCAGGACGGTATCTTCGAGCTCCAGCGCCTCTTCCAGGGGCATTCCCAGGGTTAAGTCCTTGGCGAGAATAAGAATGCCCGTATTGTCCTCCCCGATGCCAAGCTCTGCCTCAGAGCAGAGCATACCCTCCGATTCAACACCCCGAATGATGGTTTTTTCTATCGAGAGGGCGCCAACCCGGGCGCCGGCAGTCGCCAGGGGAACCAAAGCACCAACAAAGATATTCCTCGCGCCGCAAACCAGGTTGCAAATGTCGGTTTTAGTGGACACCCGGCAGATGGAAAGCTGGTCGGACTGGGGATGGCTGGTAATCGAGTCAATCCGTCCCACCACCACCTGGGAAAAAGATGGTTTGTTCTCTGAGATGGATTCCACTTCCAGCCCGGCCATAGTAAGGGCCAGGGCCAGTTCCTGCGGCGAAACAGTAATATCTACGTAATCATTTAACCATTTAATGCTAGCTAGCATACGGAAACACCATTATTTACACGAGGCAGATTTAAAATTGCCGGGAGAACCGCATGTCATTGTCAAAAAAGTGCCGGATATTGCCGATTCCGTACTTTAGCATGGCAATCCGTTCAACCCCCAGTCCAAAGGCAAAGCCGGAAAATTCTTCCGGGTCATAGCCGACGTGCTTGAAAACCTCGGGATCAACCATTCCGGAGCCGAGAATTTCCAGCCAGCCGCTGTTGCCGCATACCCGGCATCCCTGGCCCCGGCAGATAACACAGCGGATGTCCACTTCCGCCGATGGCTCGGTAAAGGGGAAGAAGCTGGGGCGAAACCGAAGCATTGTTTCTGCTCCAAAAACTTCTTTCAAAAAAACAGTGAGGGTGCCCTTTAAGTCGCTGAATGACACATTGCGATCAACAAGGAGCCCCTCGATCTGATGGAACATCGGCGAGTGAGTTATATCTGAGTCGCGCCGGTAAACCCTACCGGGAGATAATATCCTGATGGGGGGCTTTTGTTTCTCCATCACCCGTATCTGCACCGGTGAGGTATGGGTGCGCAAGACGATGTTTTCCTCCACATAAAAGGTGTCTTGCATATCCCGGGCCGGGTGATCTTTGGGGATATTGAGGGCCTCAAAATTATAATAATCCAATTCCACTTCCGGGCCGGATACTGCAGAAAAGCCAAGTCCGGCGAAAATACGGCATATCTCGTCGAATACCTGGGTCAGCGGATGGATATGTCCACGGACCAAAGTCCTGCCCGGCAAGGTTACATCAATCGTCTCTTTGCTGAGTTCTTCCCGCCTCCGCCGAGAGACGGCATTTTCGATGGCGCAATCGATCCGGGTGGCAAGACGTTCTTTTATCTCGTTACATAACTTGCCAAAATAAGGTCTCTCTTCCGGTGGGCTCTGGGCAATATTGCGCAGCAGGCCGGTCAAAATGCCTTTTCTGCCCAAATATCTGGTTTTGATATCAAGCAGTATCTGTTCGCTTTCGGCCTGTCGGATTTCCGCTTCCGCCGTGCTTTCAATGCTCTTGAGCTGTGCTAGCATACCAAGGCATCACCTTTTGCGACCGAGACAATCTGCGAAAAGGCTCGTGGATCATGAATGGCAAGATCCGAAAGAATCTTGCGGTCGATTTCGATATTGGCCTTCTTCAGCCCGCAAATTAGCTTGCTGTAAGAAAGATCGTTAATTCTGGCGCCGGCGTTTATCCTGGCGATCCAAAGTTGGCGAAACTCTCTCTTGCGTACCCTCCGGTCACGATAGGCATACTTCATCGCTCTGTTGACGGCTTCTGTCGCCGTCCTCAAAAGCCGGCTCCGGGCCCCAAAGAAGCCCTTGGCTAACTTCAATATTTTTCTTCTTTTCTTTTTTGCAGTTACGCTTCTTTTTACCCGTGACATGTATTATGCTCCCTCTGTTTTGGCCTGTTTATTTGACGATGGGGAATCTATTCCTGCTAAGGACTGTCCGTCCATTAAAGGTAAGGGATCAACTTCCTTGTTTTGCTCCAGTCTCGGCTGTCTATTGTCGTTGACTTACGAAGATTCCTTTTACGTTTGGTGCTTTTTTTCGTGAGAATATGGCTGGCGTTGGCCTTGCTGCGCTTTATCTTACCAGTTCCAGTTAAGGAAAAGCGCTTTGCTGCGCCCCGGTGTGTCTTAATTTTCGGCATGTATTCACCTCTTCCCTTAAGGGTTATTAATGTTGCTGATTTTCTTGTGTCGTCATTTTTTCGGCGAAAGGATCATCACCATGTTGCGACCTTCCAGGCGCGGTTGCTGATCCACCTGAGTACAATCAGCCAGGTCTGCCTTAATCGCTTCCATTATTTTTTTCCCAATTTCGGTAAAAGCGATCTCCCGCCCCCGAAATAGCATGCTTACCTTTACCTTGTCGTTCTGAGCCAAGAACTTCCTGATGTGCTTGAGCTTGACCTGGAGGTCGTGTTCTTCCGTCTTCGGCCTTAACCTGATTTCCTTTAATTGAATTATCGTCTGGTTTTTTTTGGCATCCTGCAGTTTCTTGCTCTGCTGATACCTGAACTTGCCGTAATCGAGAATACGACAGACCGGCGGATTGGCATTGGGCGCTACCTCAACCAGGTCAAGTCCCCGCCGGTTTGCCTCGGCTAGGGCATCCGCAAGAGACATAATCCCAAGTTGCTCGTTTTCGGCAATAACCCTGACCTGGGACGCCTTGATCTCCCGATTTATATCTGGTTCTTTTGCGATATGACACCTCCTAAAAAGATCGCTGACACAGAACAATAACCTGGGTTATTGATACAGAACGTTTTTTTCCCTGATCAATGATATAAAATCATCTATTCCCATTGCGCCCAAATTGCGACCGCTTCTCTCCCGGGGCGACAAAGTTGCATCGGCCGCCTCCCGGTCGCCAATTACCAGCATGTATGGAATCTTTTGCAGCTGGGCCTCTCTGATTTTATAAGATAGCTTTTCGTTTCTGATATCCTTCTCCAGTCTGATCCCTGCCTCCAGGAGACGCTGGAAGACCTTCTGGGCATAGGGTATATGGTCGTCCGTGACCGTCAGGATAGTTGCCTGGACGGGAGCCAGCCACACCGGAAAGGCCCCGGCATAATGTTCGATGAGTATTCCCAGGAACCGCTCGATTGCCCCCAGAATTACCCGGTGTAGCATCACCGGTCGGTGTTTTTCTCCGTCGGCGCCGACATAGGTGAGATCGAAACGCTCCGGCAGGGTAAAATCGCATTGAATGGTGGCGCACTGCCACTTTCTTTTCAGAGCGTCACTGAGCTTGAAATCGATTTTAGGCCCGTAAAAGGCCCCGTCGCCCGCATTGATCCTGTAGGGTATGTTGCCTTCACGCAAACTGCCTTCCAGGGCGGCAGTTGCCATTTCCCAGGCTTCATCGGAGCCGATAGAACTCTCCGGTCGCGTGCTCAGTTCCACCTCGTAATCAAAACCGAAGATCCTCATGGCGTAATCGACGAATTCGGTAATTGCCTTGATTTCCGAATTTAATTGCTCGGGCATACAGAGGATATGGGCATCATCCTGGGTAAATTGTCTCACCCTGACCAGACCGTGCAAAACGCCGGTCTTTTCGTGCCGATGAACCGTGCCCAGCTCAAAGTAGCGCAGCGGCAGATCCCGGTAACTGCGGATCTTGCTTTTGTAAATAAGCATATGGGACAGACAGTTCATCGGTTTGATCCCATATGACTGGCCCTCCACCTCGGTGAAGTACATGTTCTCTTTGTAATGATCGTAATGTCCGGACTTCTTCCAGAGGTTGGCCTTCAGGAGTTGAGGCCCTACGACCATATCGTAGCCCCTTTTGAGATGCTCCCTTTTCTCCCAGTCCTCGATGATGTACCGAAGCATTGCCCCCTTAGGGTGAAAGATTGCCAGCCCGGCGCCAGCATCGTCATTAATTTGAAAAAGGTCGAGCTCTCTGCCCAGTCGGCGATGATCCCTTTTTTTGGCCTCTTCTATTATTCGCAAATGTTCGGACAAGGAGCCTTCATCAGGAAATGCGATGCCGTATATCCGCTGCAGCATTTTGTTTTTCTCATCCCCGCGCCAGTAGGCCCCAGCCAGATTGATAAGCTTGAAGGCCTTGATTGCTCCGGTTGAAGGCACATGGGGACCCCGGCAGAGGTCTAAGTACCGGCCCTGGGAATAGATGCTGACTTCCCGAACTTCAGCAGGCAGATCATTGATGATCTCCGCCTTATAGGTTTCGTTGCGGCTACTGAACAAATTCAGCGCTTCTTCCTTCGGCAGATCCTGGCGGGTGAAGGGCAGGTTGGATTTAATAATCTCCTTCATCCGACGTTCTATCTTCTCCAGGTCCTCGGGAACGAAGGCTTCAGAATAGTCAAAATCGTAGTAGAAACCGTCTTCAATGGCGGGGCCAATCGCTACTTGAACACCGGGGAAGATATCCTGTACTGCCTGGGCCATTACATGGGCGGTGCTATGCCGTAGCACCTCCAGTCCCTGCGGTGTTGCACAATTTATGGGAGCGACCTCGGCATCTGTCTGGATGGGGTAGTTTAGATCAACCGCCTTTCCGTTTACCCAGGCCGCTGGTGTTTCCGATAGGCTTCCATCCTTCCAGGAAGCCAGCGCTTCCCGGGCCAAGACCCCCGTAGGGAACATCTTCTCCGAATCATCCGGATATTTTATGGTTATTTCACTCATCAATTAATAGTTTAAGCGGACAGAGATAATTTTATAGCCCTCTCTGCCCGCCTTGTTGTTACGCTTCGGGCTTAATATCATTGATGATTCTTTTGCAGAAATTATCACCTGGCGGAAAAAGTCGCAAAATATGTCAATCATCACCGTAAAAAAAATGGTAGGCACGCAGGGATTTGAACCCTGGACATCCACCGCGTCAGGATGGCGCTCTCCCCCTGAGCTACGTGCCTAGATGAGCTCATAACAGGAAACTCGCCGGATGTCTAACAATTTTATGCATTACTGTCAAGGTCAATATGAAGTTTTGGTGTGCGACAAATTTATGGCTGTCCAATCTTGCAGGGCCTAACCTCCCTTTTCCCAAAGGGGGGCAGGGGGGATTTATAATAAAAGCAATAGGTTATTTTTAGTTCGTCAAATCTCCCCCGACCCCTCTTTGGGAAGAGAAAAAGCCGCTCTACCCATAAATCTGTCGCAGACCCATGAAGTTTTTTACTTTTTCCCCTGACTGGCTCCGTTGATAATTTGCACACCCTGCAGCATATACAAAGATCCAGAAGCCATTGTTAAGCCCGCCGTTGACCAGACGAGGATGTGGACCAGGAGGGGGGAATGGCTGATCTTAAAGGAAAGGGAAAGGAGAATGCAAAAGACGGTTATTATCTGAAAGGTGGTGGTGATCTTGCTGATAAGACTCGGCTTTATTTCGACAGGGACAGCCATGAGAAATAAGATTAAAATGCCAAGAAGGATAATAATATCACGGCTGATGACCAATACAGCAAGCCAGGCCGGCATATTGCCGGTGACGGCGAGGGTTATATAACAGGTGGACAGCATGGCCTTGTCGGCAATGGGGTCGAGATATGCTCCCAAGTCGGTTTGCATATTGAATTGCCGCGCCAGGAAGCCGTCGAGGGCATCGGTGATGCTCGTGACGGTAAAAACAATGAGCGCGTTGAAGTAAAACCCCTGGATAAGCAGAATTGCCAATACCGGAACCAAGGCAATTCTCAGAAGGGTCAGACTGTTTGGTAAATTCATGCGAAGCCATCTCTATTGGAATGATTTGTCCCGTTCTCTATTCCAGATCACCCATTCATCAATATCTTCGGCGGCTGTGAACTTAACCGGCTCATCTGCCGAACCGTCAGGCCGTATCGTAATCTGTTGCATGGCTCCGACAATATGGCTCCATTCTTCCATCGTTACCCTGGTCGGGCCTGGCACCGGTTGCGGACCGGCAATTCTCACCGGCGGCCCCACAGTTGTAGGCGCATCAAGTGTTTTGGGCGCTTTTGAAACTTGAACCTCCCCTTCATACACGCGCACTAATAGCGATTTGTGCTCATCAAGATTCAGGCGGTAGATGGTTCCCCGAACGCCGGCCACGGCATTTACCGTTGTAATCCTGAAGCTTGGCTGAGCTATCACCTGGCTTAAATTGGCAAAAATTTGTCCTTTTGCCAGGTCGATGCTAACGTTCAAGCTGTTGCCTTTCGGTTCAATCTGAGTGATTCGGAACCTGGTGTTATCGGCAAAACGCACCAGAGACCTATCGGCCAGGAGAATCTCCATCCGGGAGCCTTTCGCACCTACGGTAACCTCGTCGCCGCCACGGAGAGTATCGTTTACTTTTAGTGGCAAATAAGCCCCGTCAGTCCCCCGCAGGAGGTGAGCGCTCCCCTCCAGATGATTCACCAGTGCCTCGGTCCTGCCGATATTAACCTCAAAAGGACGTCTGGCCTCAGCCATCTGCAGGCAGCCCAGAGCCAGCAAACAGGTCATCAGCAATCCAATCGGGTATCTCATCGTCATCAGTTGTCTTTCTTGGTTTTACCGGTAGCCAGGATGGGGCCCTCCGGTAATGAGGACAAGCCTTTTTCTATAACCCTCTCCAGTACCCCCTCAAAGAGCAGGTGGGCGGTCTGGTTTTGGCCGGCCTTGGTTAAGGCCAGCCCTCTTTGCGTTTCCTCCTGCCGGGATTTCCATAGGGATTGACCCGATCCCGCAGCTACCAGTTCAAAAGAAGCGGCCACATCAATGGTCACGTGGAACGGGTTCTCCTTTATGGAGGCTTCCGTAAGAGTGATGTACAGGAGGGCATCAACCCCCAGAGCCTGCGCAACCCTTCGGCTGGCGGTCGGTCTATCGCCGCTGGCAGAAGGCCTGACATCCCTTAAGATGGCGTCATCCACAGCACGGGAAGAAAACTTCCGGTAACCCTTGAAATATACCTCTTCGATGGCCTTCTCGCGCATCATCCTCGCCGCGTGATCATTCCCTGAGGTATTGTTTACCGGCATAACCGCAACCGTCCTGGCTCCGGTGTCGGCAAAAGTCACCTTGTTGACCGGTGGCTTTCCTGCGCAGGCAAGGGTCATAAGGGTCAGCAAAAATACCGCAATCATTTTAAAACTTAACCGATAAAATGCTTTTTCGTAAAATTTGCCGCTTTTTGTCATTGCTTAAGTTTACCTGTTTAAGAAAGTTGGTTATCGGCCTTAAGTTTCGCTATCTCTTCCCTGATGAGTCGTTCGGCGATTTCAGGCACATTTTCCCGAACGATTGCTTCCGCAATTTTGACAGCAGCCTTCATAACCTCGTCATGCAGGCTGTTATCAAACAGGGGCGCGGTCGCACTTCCCACCCTTCCTGTGGCTGTGTAAAGCTCTTTTCCGGGTCTGGCCACTCGTTCATATACCCGCCCGTCAATAATGATAATTTCCTGTCCCGCATTGGACTCCGTCAGCGGTTCGTCCTCAACGACATCCAGGAGGTCGTAGATCCGATCATTGGCTCTCAAGAGCCGGCCGTCAATGATCATATCCTCGGCGCCGATCTTCCCTTTCGATATGTCAACGTCCACCGTTTTGCCTGCAGCGAAATTGACCGCAGGAGAAGAGCGAGAAATTCTACCTTCGGTTGTTTCATACCCGTTGTCCTGCACGTTGAACCTCCTGGCAATGATTTGCAGCTGTTAACATACCCGCTTGATCTCTTCAAGAAAATAGTAATGCGGCGTCACATTACTTGTCAGACCCCTTGCCAAAAACAGAGTTGTATATCTGCTGGCGGGGAACGTTAAGCTTTCGGGAAAGGCTGCGAACGGCATCACGGTTGGAACAACCGCCCTCTGCGGTTATTTCGTTAAAAAGAGCCCGTATATCCGCCGGTTCGGGAGCAGTGGCCATGTTTTTCGCCCGATCCGGTGTTACGATCAAGGTGATCTCCCCCTTAACCGAACGTATCGAATGGTGCTCCAAGAGATCCGTGATGCTCCCGCGCATGATCTCCTCAAATAGTTTCGTCAACTCTCTCAATAACACCACCTGCCGGTCACCGAGAACCGCTCTCATATCTGTAAGCGATGACAGAAGACGCCGAGGGGATTCAAAGAGAACAACCGGTCTCGTTTCATTTATGAGGCCGGCAAAGTATCGCTTCCTTTTTGCCGGGGCAGAAGGGATGAATCCATCGAAGACAAAGCTTCCCGCCGGAACCCCGGAGGCGCTCAACCCGGCGATCACCGCGGAGGCTCCGGGAATCGGGACAACCCGAATCCCGGCGTCAATGGCGTGTCTGATCAGGATGTAACCCGGATCAGATACGCCAGGAGTTCCCGCATCGGTGATGTAGGCGATATCTTTTCCTTCCAGCAGACTGGCGATCAGAAAGGCGCTTTTGTGTTCTTCATTATGCTCAAAAAGACTGGTCACAGAAGTGCTGATCTCGTAGGCTGCAAGCAGTATCCTGGCCCTCCTGGTATCCTCGGCGGCCACCAGATGAACCTCCTTTAGGACCTCAATCGCCCTGATCGTCATGTCCTTGAGATTGCCGATGGGAGTGGCGACAATATAAAGGTTGCCTTTTTCTTTCTTGGGTTGGTTTTGCATGGTGGACCCGTTTCAAATCAAAGAAGCAAATATCAGCCCGCCTGATGGCTAATTGTACACGGCTTTGGAGTTGCCTGCAAACAATGGTTTTACGGCCACGACTTAGGCATGGGGTTTCCGAGTACCAGCGGCAGGGGGGAGTAGTTATTCACTCCCGCCGCCACTTCCCGGCAATGGCGGGTGCGTTGGCTAAATCTAAGGCGCTCATTGTCCCTACTGGCCAACAGCATCTATCCTCTCCAGCATGGAGAGGGTCGCCATCAGGTCGGCAAAACGCTCACCTTGGATAATGATGTGTTTTCGGAGCCGCTCCGCCGCCAAATCACCATCGCCTTCGATAATCGCCTCGACAATGGCGGAATGTTCGGAAAAGGACGCCTGCGGTCGATCGCAGACCCGGAGTTGAAGCCGGCGGTAAGGGCTCAATCGCCGGTGCAAGGCCGAGGCCTGTTCGATCAGGAATCCATTGTGACTTGCCTCATAGATGGCAAGGTGAAACTGCTCGTTTTTCCGATAATAATCATCGGGATCCTTCATTGTTTCCTCCTGCCCGCAGGCACTATGGGCTTCCATCAGCGCCTGAAGTTCGGCAGCGAATATCCGGCGAACGGCAAGCCTTGCGCACATGGCCTCTAGTTCCGCCATCACCTCGAACATCTCATAGAGCCTCTGCGGACCGACTGCCGCAACAACTGCGCCGCGCCTTGCCCGTATCTCTATCAGCCCGGCGGAGGAGAGCTGGATGAGCGCCTCCCGGACCGGCGTTCGTGATACTCCGAATTCTGTAGCCATTTCGGTCTCATCAAGTCGCATCCCCGGTAAATAAAGACCGGTGGCGATTCGTTCCTCGATGATTTCCCGTAATTGTTCTGAGCGCCGTGAGTTGGTTGCCGCGTTCTTCATTAGAACCTCCATATCCTATCCCTAGTATAGATTGCGACAGTACAGTAATACATAATTTAATTGCAATGCAAAAAATAAACGCTCTGCTGTATAAATAACAGTTGACAAAATATACAATGGCAAGTATGTGCTATTCGAAAGAGCCTTTGCATACCATAGAACAACGAGATATTGTCAAATACTCCATCACGCTCCCGCACCCGCAGGATTAGTTCACCAACGGCGGCACTTCCACTTTAGATGCCTTCGTTAAAAGTCGAAAAGCAGGCTTTTTCGCAATCCCCGTTATAACGGGGAGCCCAAGGTTTAAAGCTGTTCCCGATTCCCGCCCCCCGCGGGAATGACGCCTTGGGGAGTTTTTACCGCATAATCAATTTTGATGGTGCGGCAAAAAGTCAAAAGGCCCCATCTCCCTTGATGGGAGAGGGTTCCAGGAGAGGGTGATAATAGTAGATATATCGAATGCTTGCATCCCCCTCCCCCTGCCCCCTCCCACCGGGGGAGGGGGAATCGGAGTTTTTACCGCGTCGTCAATTTTAATCAAAAGGAGGGAAGTAAAATGAATAGGCAGAAAATCAGTTTAATCGTGGTAGTTTTGTCATTGTTCTTCCTGGTCTGGTCGCACGCCCAGGCCCAGGTCAAGCCGATCGGTCCGCCGATGACCATTAAAATCTCCCATCAATGGCCGGGGGGGACCATCGACAGGGGCGACTTCCGGGACCGGCTGGCCCGCATCTTTGCGAAACAGGTGGGTGAAAGGACGGGCGGGGCCTTGAAATTTGAGATCTATCCCGCCGCCTCCCTATTTAAGCCGGTGCCCCAGTACGACGCGATGCTCAGGGGCGCCTTGGACATGTCCGTATTTCCCCTCGATTACGCCGGTGGGAAGATCCCCCTCTTTGACATTACCCTCATGCCCGCCCTGGTTAAGGATCATCACCAAGCAATGCGCTGGAAGGATGCCCCCATTGGTCGGGCCATCGACAAACTCTGTGAAGAAAACGGCATGAAGATCATCACCTGGGTCTGGTGCGGAGGCGGCATGGCCGGCAAGAACAAACCTCTTATCAGGCCGGAGGATCTCCGGGGGGTAAAAATCCGGGCCGCGGGTAAGATGTTCGAGAAAATGCTCCATGACGGCGCCGGCGCGAGCATTTCCAGTATGCCTTCCACCGATATCTATTTTGCCCTGCAGACCGGGGTGCTCGATGCCGCGATGACCTCTTCTTCCTCGTTTGAATCCTTCCGTCTCTATGAGCAGGTAAAGTATTACACCTCGCCCCGGATCACCACTACCTGGTATATGTTCCAGCCGTTGGTGATGAGCATGATCACCTGGAAGAGACTCTCGCCGGAGCAGCAGAAGATTGTCCTGGAAGTGGGCAAGGAACTGGAAAAGTTTGCCCTGGAGGAGGCGATCAAGGACGATACGGAAGTGACGGATCTCTTTAAGTCCAAGGGCGTGATTGTCCATGACATGACTCTAGAGGAGCTGAAAGTCTGGACCGATGTCGCCAGGAGGACGGCCTGGAAAGATTATATTGAACGGGTAAAGGGTGGAAAAGAAATGCTCGATATGGCGCTGGAGGTAAAATAACCTTCGGATTTAGCAAACGCCATAACCGATGATGCTTCTAACAGGGGGGCATATGCCCCCCTAGGCCTAAAAGGGGAGTCCTTATGGTAAAGAATTTTCTCTTGGCAGTACTGCAGAAGATAGAAGGCCTCAACAAGGGTTTGTATTATGTAAGCAGCCTGGCCATCGTGCTTTCCGCCTTCGTCCTCACCTATCAGGTTATTGTCCGCTATATCCTGAATGTCCCCACCATCTGGGAGATCGAGTTTTCCGTCTATCTCATCATCATGGCTACTTATCTGGGGGCGGCCTATGGTCTCAAGGATGGCGCCCATATCAATATCGACATGATCACCCGCCTGCTCCCAAGGGGTTTTAATAGGCGGTTGTCTCTCATTACCTCGTCAATATCGTTAATTTTCTGCATGATCGTGGCCTGGAAGGGCTGGGAAATGTGGTGGGAGGCCGCCGCGAAGGGTTGGCGGTCGGAATCTCTCTGGGGGCCGCCTTTGGCCTTCCCTTACATCTTCCTTCCGCTGGGGATGACCCTTTTATCACTGCAATATCTTAATCTCATCACGGGATTGGTAAGAGGAGGGAAAAGCCATGGATCCTAACACCTTGGGCATCATCGTCGGCCTTGTTTCCCTCGTCTTCCTTTTGAGCGGCATGCCCATTGCTTTTGCGCTGGGCGTTCCTTCGCTGCTTTTTATCGTGCTTTTCATGGATTCCTATCAGTTTGATATGATAGCGAATATAATGTTCGACGGATTGAACGACTTTGGCCTTTTGGCCATCCCCCTCTTTATCCTGATGGGCAGCATTATCGCAGCAACCAAGACGGGCGCCGACCTCTACGAAGGCCTGCACCGGTGGCTCCACCGCCTTCCCGGGGGGCTGGCTATCAGTAACGTCATTTCCTGCGCGATCTTTTCCGCGCTTTGCGGGTCCAGCCCGGCGACGGCGGCCGCCATCGGCACCATGGGTATTCCGGAGATGCGCAAGCGGGGATACCCTGATTCGCTTGCGACGGGCTGCATCGTGGCCGGCGGGACGCTGGGCATCCTAATTCCGCCCTCCGTCACCATGATCATCTACGGGATCGCCACCCAGACCTCCATCGGCAAGCTTTTTCTGGCTGGGGTTGTTCCAGGAATTCTCATTACTATCATGATGTGTATCTGGGTGGTTTTGTATTCCCAGTGGGCCAGACGAAAGATGGCCCGGCAAGGGGGGGATCGGGCAGCGAAGGGCACCATCGGGGCGGAATTTTTCGATGCGGTGACCTATTCCTGGAAAGAAAGGTTCTCCTCCCTCAGCCGGGTCGCCCCGTTTATTTTCCTGATCATCGTGATCATGAGCGCCCTCTACGGCGGCTGGGCGACCCCCAGCGAGGCCGCCGGTGTGGGATCGGTCACGGCCCTCATTCTCGTGATGGCCATCTATAAGCTCCGCTCCAACGATTATCTGAAGATCATGCGCATGACGATCAAGGAAAGTACGATGATCCTCCTGATCATCGCCGCCTCGTTTCTCTTTGGGGCGGTTTTGACCAAACTCTACATTACCCAGTCTATCATCAATGCCATTGTGGACGCCGGCCTTTCCAAGTGGACGCTCATGATCATGATCAATATCTTTCTTTTGATCCTGGGATGCTTCATGCCGCCCGTGGCCATTATCCTGATCCTGGCGCCGATCCTGTACCCCGTTTTGATCAAGTACGGCTTCGATCCCATCTGGTTCGGCGTGATTATGACCATCAACATGGAGGTGGGATTGATAACCCCGCCCGTGGGTCTTAATCTCTACGTGGTCCAGGGGATCGCCCCCGATGTGCCCCTGACCCGGGTGCTTGCCGGTTCGTTCCCTTTTGTGATAATCCTCATGTTGGGAATGGTGATCTGTTCCATCTGGCCGGAACTGGCCCTGTGGCTGCCGAATAAAATGATTACCCGCTAAAAAGAAGTGGAGCAAACATGATCGACCTTTATGACCTTTCCAATAAGCTGCCGATTTCCGCCCTGAGTCCTTTCGCCGGCATAAGCGAGGAATATGCGGCGGCCTTTAGCGACGCGACCGCCCCATTTCTCTATTTTTGGTCGCAGGCAGAGGGAACGCTGGAAAAGCGCCTCTTTACCAGAGGGGAGTTCTGGCGGCTTGCGCAGACCGCGGCCGCTCTTTACCGGGAGTTGGGCCTACAAAGGGGAGACCGGGTAATCCACGGCTTTTCCGGCAACAGTCCCTACGATCTCATCTTTCGTCTGGCCGGAGCGATGACGGGCTGTGTGCCGGTGACCATCAACTGGCAGGCGGATGATCGGGAGCGGATCAGCACCAAGATCTCCCTCACCGGCGCCAGGCTTTTCCTCTATGACCAGGGAATGGAAAAACATGCCGCCTCCCTGAGGCAGGATCACCTGGATTTGCTTCTGCTCGAAGCCGGGGATATCGATAACCATGAGGCGGGGGAGGGGGAAATTTCGTTCTCACCTGCTCTCGACGATGAGAAAATGGTCATCTTTACCTCCGGCACCACCGGCATTCCTAAAGGCGCCAGCCTGTCTCACCGCAGCTACCTGGCCAACCGCCTTACCTTTGACGGCTATTTTAACCTGGGAAAGGATGATTTGCTGGATCTGCTTTTGGTTAATCCTCTCCATCATGCCAATTCATCGGCCCTGTCGGATTGGGGTATGAGAAGGGCCGGGACAATCATCCATCTGGTTGAGCGCTACTCCACCCTCTACTGGCAAATCTTAGCCGAGACGGCAAAAATAAGACGAGGACTTCTGGTTACCGCCCTGGTGGCCACACATCTTGATTTTTTGGATAACCTTCATGAAGCGGGGACATTGCCGGTAGATGCCTCTTTTTTGCGCGATGCGCTTAAACAGACGGAAATTTTGATCGGCTCCGCCCCGGTCGGACCGAAAACCATTGCCAATATGATCAAATACTCCGGCCGTCTGCCACTGGTCCGATTCGGCTCGACTGAGACCTGCCTCCAGGTGTTGGCCACTCCCACGGCGATGAGCGAAGAGGACCGGATGGCCGCTTTCGAGGCCGGCTGGAACCATAGTTACCAGGGGGAGAAGACCACCGGGTACTATATCGGCCGGGAACATTACCCAATCAACAGACTTAAAATCGTGAAGGCTATTGACCCCGGGGACCCGGGCTATATGCTGCCCTGCGAGGTGGGACAGCCGGGCTATCTGGTTACCCAGGGCGCCAACCTGATGACCGGCTATGTGGCGGACCCGGAGGCGACCCAAGAGGTATTCCGACAGGGGTGGTACACGGGCCTGCGGGATATCGCCTTCACCCTCCCTGGAAGGGACGGAGAGCTTGATTATTACTGGCTGGCCCGTGATTCGGCGATGCTGATCCGCGGAGGCGCCAACTATTCGTTTGCGCAGGTGGCCGCGGAACTCAGTCGCGCCGTCCGTGAGGAATTCAAACTTACGCCGAAGGATTTTCAGCTGGCGGTAATAGGGCTTCGGGTAACCTCAGAACATGACGACAGCTGCTGCGTGACCATCGAGTTGACCGCAAAAGCCGCACCACTTAAGGATAAGATCAGCGAGTTCCTGCTAACCAGGGCGGCCAAACTGGTCGGCAAGGGGAGCCGGCCTGATTTCATCCGTTTCGCCGCAATACCCCGAAGCTTCAAGGGTGAAATCATGTACGGCCAGTTGAAAAAGGAGTTTTCCCGGGATATTGATGCCGGATGAGCAGACAGGCTGTCGCTTCTCACAATAAATGGCCGGCTAGGAAAAGGCGGTTGCAGAAGGCTATTTAAGAGATGAAATTTATCTCAATGACGCAAGCTATACCCCAATGGGGAACGACAGTATTCAAAAGGTTTCTGATCGCCATTTTGGGAAGCCGTCATGATAGCTTCAGGCCGATAACCCCGATGACGATCAGAACGAAGGATAAGATGCGCATCATGCCCCAGGCGTCACCGAAAAAGATTATCCCAAGGATAAAGGTCCCGGCGGCGCCGATTCCGGTCCAGACCGCGTAGGCGGTGCCGATCGGAATCTCCCGTTGGGCCAGCCATAAAAAAAGGCCGCTTATCAACATGGAGATAACGGCCATGATGATGAACGACGCCCGGAACCTGGTGGTTTGAGACAGCTTGAACCCAAGCGGCCAGCCTATCTCAAACAATCCGGCGATAACTAGATATATCCAGGCCATCTTCATGCCTTCACATAACCTTGGGGTAGCAGCGAACTACCTGGTCACCCCAGCCAGCTCATGGTACATTTCGATCGAAGGTTTGCCGTCCATGAGAGGGCCAACCGTAGCAAACAGCATTTTGAAGTAGGGGGTGGTGCTGTGGTGGCTAAAGGCTTCCTGATCTTGGTATTTCTCATAAAAGAGGAAGGTGCCCGGATCATTTACCGCCCGGTGCAGGGTGTAGATTAGCGTCCTTTCCTCCTTTGCCTGAACCTCGGGTATCATCGTGAGCAATGCCTTTTCCAGCTCCTCCTCGTTACCCGCCTTTGCCTTCAGTTTTGCGACCACAACCAGCATATAGAGCTCCTCTTTTGAGATGGAAATTAAAAAGAACCGTTCCCTTTAGCTATACCAAATATGGCCTTAGCCAGCCCAATCCCTCTTCGGTTTTGCCTTTCGGTTTATACTCACAGCCGATCCAGCCGCTGTAGCCCATTTCATCTAAGGCCTGAAAAAGGTTGGTGAAATTGATTTCTCCCGTTCCTGGCTCGTTGCGTCCGGGATTGTCGGCGATTTGGATATGGGATATCCGGTTGAGATTCTTGCGTATCGTATTTATCAGATTGCCTTCGGTGATCTGCATATGGTAAACGTCGTACTGCAGCCAGAGATTGGGATGGCCGATTTCGTCAAGCAGCTCCAAGGTGACCGCCGATCCGGTCAGATGGAATCCCGGCATGTCGACATGGTTCAGCGGTTCGACAAGAAAGCGGATCCCCTCTTTCTCAAGTGCGGTCGCGGCAAAGCGGAGATTTTCGATCAGGGTTCTTTTGATCCTATCCGGTGGCGTGTCGGTCGGTGTGCGGCCGACCAAACAGTTTAGCTGTTTACAACCCAAGGTCTTCGCATAGCGGATCGCCCGCCCGACCCCCTCCTGGAATTCTCCCTCCCGGCCCGGCAGACAGGCAATCCCGCGTTCTCCCTTGGCCCAGTCCCCCGCCGGCAGGTTGTGAAGGACCTGGACAAGGTTATGCTTCTGCAGGGCTGCCGTAAGAACGTCCACCTCCCAATCATAGGGAAACAGATATTCAACCGCGGCAAAACCCGCCCCAGCGGCGAGCGCAAAGCGATCCAGAAAATCTACCTCGTTAAAAAGCATCGTCAGATTGGCGCAGAATTTCGGCATGATAAAACTCCTGTTCTATAAATTTTATGGTTTCAGGAAAGTAAGCCCATTTCGGTAAGCACCGAACGAAGCTTTTTACGCTCGTCATCGCTCATCGGGCCCACTGGCTCCATACAGGGTCCTGTATCGATACCCATTAGCAGCAGGCCCTCCTTGATCACCGCGGGGAAGGAACCTAAGTTAAACGCGATCCGCAGCGGGGCCAGCCGAAACTGAGCCTCGAGGGCCCCCTGGATATCTCCGGCGATATATTTGTCATAGATGTCGGCCACAAGCCGGGGAGCGACATTCGCACAGGCGGCGATGGAACCGGTGGCGCCGTGGCAGAGGCCGGCAAAAATCAACGTATCTCGTCCCATCAGGACATGAAAATCATTTCCCCTGGTAAGGCGGATATACTCGAGGCTCAACGTGAAGTCCCCCGACGAATCCTTGATCCCAACGATGTTATCTATCTTTGCCAACTCGGCAACGGCGCCTGCGGTCAGGTTCACCCCGGTCTTCGGCGGGTTGTTGTAGAGCAAAATCGGCAAACTGGTAGAGGCGGCAATCGCCCGGTAATGCCGGATCAATTCGGCCTGGGAGGGGCTGATGAACATCGGGGTAAGGATCGAAACGGCATCCACCTTCGCCTCTTGGGCATACCTAGTAAGGCGGATTGCTTCCCGGGTGGTAATGGCGCCGGTTCCGGCATAAACCGGCACCCGGCCGCGGGTCTGCTCGACCGTGATTGTAAAGAGATCCCTTTTCTCTTCCGGGGTCAGCCCGTAAAACTCGCCGGTGGTGCCAACCACGAAGAGCCCATGGGAACCGCCCTCGATAAGATAGTCGATAAAACGGCGTAGGACCTTTTCATTTATTCGGCCCTCGGTCGTCAAGGGGGTGACCATCGCCGGGATTATCCCTACAGGTTTAAGCATGGGTCAGATACCTCCTAATTTGAATTACGTCGAAATAAACTTAACTAAATGAGTGTGTGCGGCAATAACTCTTCAAAAATAAGATAAAAATCGTGTTATTTTATTCGATACGTCCTTCTCGAAACGCCTTGATGTAACCCGTGCAAAAGTCATCTTTGCCCGCAACCAGCGTAATTGCCTTCAGCATGGAGTAGAGTTGTCTGTCCGTCGGATCAATGATGGCCGCATCCAAGCCCATCATTATGGCCGCGGCAAGAAACGCCCTGTTGATCAGCTTTCTGGCGGGAAGACCGAAAGAGACATTTGTCAAGCCGCAGACGGTATGGACACCGGGGAATCTTTTCATGATCGTGCCAATCGCGTCCAACGTGACCCTAGCCGATTGTGAATTAGTGGAAAGCGGATAGAGCAGCGGATCGAGATAGATGTCATCGAGGGGTACCCCCGCCTTGGTGAGTCTCTCAAGAATTTTGTCTGCCAGAGCCACCTTTGCTTCCGCCGTTTCTTCTGTCATACGTTCTGACTGACAGAGGGCGATTACTTTGGCTTTATATTCAACAACTAAAGGCAGTAGATTTTCCATGCGTGCTGGTTCTAAAGTAATGGAGTTTATAATGGGAGTTCTTTTAACTGACGGCAGCACATCTGCGATCACTTTAGGATCTGGACTGTCAATGCAAAGTGGCTTATCCGTAACATCCTGAACAACTTGGATAACCCATTGGAGTTTTTCTCTTTCAGCACCAACGAATGTACCTGCATTAACCTCAATATAGTCGGCCCCAGCCAGGTCTTGAGTTTTGGCCTCTTCTTGGATAAATTCGACATTAACCGAGGCAATCGCAGCGGCAATCTTTTTCCGGGAAGAGTTGATTCTTTCGGCAATGATAAGCATATATGTCCTTTAATCCATTCTGATACAAAAAGAGAACAATAAAATTGAATAGCCATGCTTTAGTGATTTTTTTGCCGGTCGGCTCAAGGATTTACAGGGCCAAATTCCTTTGCTAGCTTAGCGATTCTCTCCAGTCGTGAAAACTTCATCTCCGGTGGTGCCGTGTCAGCAATGCTCAGGATTAGGTGATCGCCTTTGCCTAACTGGTTGAACAAATCATCCAGATAGACGTTGAATTCATAGTCAGTCATGGAGTTTTCTAGTACACATACGGAGGGAATGCCTCCCCAGATGGTAATTTTTCCGGCAAATGCCTCGCGGATTTCTCGTAAGGACAGAGAAGTCATAGGCTTAGGGCAGATGGCATCGGCAATGTCTATTCCAGCCGCCACATAAAAGTGCAATAGTCCTTTATTTTCGCCATCTGTATGGTTTAGCAGAAATTTGCCAGCCGCGTGACATCGTTTAGCGGTTTCGGTTAGAAAAGGAAGGATATGTTTCGCAAAGAAAGAGGGCCAGGTCAACTGCACATCATAGTTCGTCCCTGACTGGATAATATCGGCCGGACTGTTGATCGCAACCTCGATCACCTTTTTCATGTAGGGGGTCATACGTAAAGCCAGCCTCTCCAGTTCCTCCGGATGGTCATGGTACTCGTAAAAGAAAAGTTCGTTGGGCATCAATTCGTGAAGGATATGGTGCATGGCTGATGCTCCCATGCTTGCGGTTCCCACGATCAGGCCACGCTCCCCAACCTCTTCTTTCAATTTTACCACGCCCTCATAGTTCGGATGAACTTCGGCATTTTCAAAAATAAAGGCAACCGCCTCGTAATCTGAGACACTTTTAATTGCATGTTCAATTACGAGTGATAAACTGATGCCAGCCCGGCGCATTGACTCGTTGTAAAGCGTTTTTGTCCTGATGTTGCCGGCCGGGGTGAGGTACTCGACCGTGGTGGTGTCACCTTCATATGTAATATTACGATTGATGCATTTGAATTTCGTGTGGAACGGTTTGGTTCGCACCCGCCAAATACCAAGGGCGCGATCCACGATATCTAAGGTGTCATCGTACAGAAAACGGTCTGCAATCACCGTATGGAAACCCACATCCAGGTCTTCGACGATTTGGTAAAGGGTGGCATTTCGGTATTGGTCAGGCAAGGTGCCATTGTATTTGTTCGCGTAATACCACAAATCAAGACGGGGAACGAACGGAATACAATCGGTAGGTTGTCCCTGTAATGTAGCTAGCATTCTTTCTCGATAAGTCATCATAGTTAATTGAGCCCCAGGTGGTCTGGCGATTATTCTAAACGACCAATTGCCCCTTTAAGCAGGCATGGCCGTAAACCGCATCGCAAAGAACCGGTTATGCCAGGAGATCCGTAACCACCCCCACCGCACTCGCCGCATCTTCGGCAAAACCGTCCGCGCCGATATCTTTGGCAAATTTTGCGGTGATAGGTGCGCCACCCACAATAATTTTAATCCGCGCACCGTATTTTTTAAGTTCTTTCACCGTTTCTCGCATCTGCGGCATCGTGGTTGTCAGCAGCGCCGATAACCCGACGACTTGAGGACTCTCTTCTTCGACGACTTGTACGAATTTCTCAGTCGGAACGTCGATTCCCAGATCGAGCACCTTGTAGCCGGCACCCTCCAGCATCATGATCACCAGATTTTTCCCGATGTCATGCAAGTCGCCTTTGACCGTACCTATCGCGACAAGTCCTTTTTCCTTCAAGCCGGCCTTTGCAATCAGCGGTTTGATGACGGCAAGCCCGGCATGCATGGCCCGTGCGGCCATTAAAACCTCCGGGATGTAAACCTGATTGTTCTTAAACAGGGGGCCGATGACGTTCATACCGGCAATCAGGCCATCGTTGAGGATCATTGAGACATCGATGCCCTGGGAAACGGCGGTATTGACATATTCTTTGACGTTTTTAGCGTTTCCGGCGATCACCTCTTCTTTAATCTGCTCCAACACAGACATATTCATTCTCCCATTGTGATTACGGCCTTACTACTGCCATGGTTGGAAAAATTCTCTAAACCCTGCCGTTTCCGCCTGTTCTTCCACGACGATCTGAAGATAGAGTCCCTCCGGCATCAGGTCACGTCTCATAAGGCTGATATCATCGTGATCAAGCTTGCCCCTGATAATAAGCCTTTTTCCCCGGTTCTGAACCATTTTAAGAAAGGGCAACATATTTTGTATGTCCGCGCCGCCTACATCCTTATTGATTTGAATGCACTTCAGCGACGCAATATCTAGGATCTTATCCAACAAAAAAAGTGAAGACGAGTGGAGATGGATGACGCTGTAGGGGAAGGACGATGCTTGTCTCTCGTTCTCACCTCGAAGGTACTGCACGTAGAGAGTTGGCGAAAAGAAGACTGAGGCATCCTCCTGCAGGCGGATTATTCTGTCTGGCGCCCAGAGGGACAATTGCTCCACCTCGTAGCCCCCCGCAAAGGGACCCGTGATCTCTTGTTGTTCCTCGATCAGTTCTATGAGAAGGTCGGAACAGAGCTTCGCCAAGCGTTGGAACTGCCCAGGATTGTCATACATGTCTAACACCATCTGGGAGGCGCCGCGGAGAGCCGCGATCATATCTGAAACTCCACGAAGTATCGGTTGGCCCACAGGGCAGCGGTCTTGATAGTGATTCTTCAGTGTGGCAACAAATTCGAGATATTTACCGCGCCATGAGTTGCCTTTCGATAAATCAAGACTTCCGATATCTGCGTATTCGAAACCCCCTTCCGTAGTCCAAATCGCTTCCTCTCCCACCTGCACAGCGGCACCTAGTATCGCTTCAAGCCAGGGAAAGGGCGGTAGTGGCGCGACCGCCCGGATAATATCGTCTTCCATGCCGTTCCATGAAGCGACTAGCCGGTCATAATCGGCAAGAAATTCCTCAGGTAGAAGCTCCGCCGGAGCAATCTCCTTCCGGCCGTGAAATCTTTCCAAAGCGATGTAGCTCCTAAGAGGAAACCAGCCCCCCAAAGAGAAGCCTATCAACGGCCGCGCCACCGGAGCGTTTGCCCAGAAGTCCCGGTATTTCTGTAGTTTGCCTTGCAGTGTCGAATGAATATTCATGTCGTATCAACTAAGGTGTGCTGTTAAAACGGAGCGGGAGACATATACATGCGGTGCAGCCTCCTGTTTCCGTATGGTTTCACTGTCCGGAAAGAAAAATTATTTTTGTTCGCCCTTGAGCCCCAGGGAATCAATCAGTCTGCCATAGGTATCGAAGCCATCCTGCATGTTCTTCATAAAGGTTTTACGCTCGCGAAACAACAACGGATGGGCAAGGTCTTTCATTATGGCGTGGAATTCAGGTTCCTCGGTCACTTTTTTGAAGGTTTTTTCCAAGTAATCAATCACCGCATCGGGGGTTCCCTTGGGCACACCAATGCCACGGATAGCGCCTATCGTTAAGCGGAACAGAAATGAGAAAAAGCCCTGCAAGAATAATGAGTGCGCCGAACCTAATGCTGGGTTTCAGATAACTTTTCATAGTTGTGACCCTCCTTTATTGTCTTAGTGAATCTTGACTAACCCGGCACGATGTCTCCCCCTCGCTTATCTTTTTTTCCGAACCTCCTTTCATTGTCTTATGATGTTTACGGATATTATTAGTTCCAACAGGTTAATATCGCTTCGATATTTTCTAAGGGGACGTCCACTCCGGCAACGCTCTGTCCGATTAATCCACCTCCGTTGACGAACAGTTTCTCTTTCATGATTTCGGCGGCACGGTGTATATCCTGGGGTGTGCCAAATGGCAGCAGGTGTTGCCTGTCCAATTCCCCCCAAAAGGTAATCCGACCGGCGAATTGTTCTGCGATATTTTCTATGCCCATGCAGTTGATCTGGGAATTGATCGAATCAATCCTTAAGTCTATAAATTCATTATACAGGCCCAGCACATGGCCACAGGTATGGTAGAAGATAAATTTGCCGGATTCTTTTACAATATTCATGATTTCCTGATAGGCTGGTTTAAATATCTCTTTCCACATCTTGGGCGATACAAGCAATGATCTTTGGGATCCCCAGTCGTCTGCAAAATAGATGGCATCGACATCCTTTTTCAGCCAGTAATGGAGGTACTGTTTAAAGTAATCCAGGACTTTATCTCTTAATATGATTACGCTTTCAGGCTCAGCAGCCAGATCATAAAGAAGATTCTCAGTACCCCTGATAAACTGCATACGCTGGAATATTTCAATATATCCGCCAATAACGAACTTATCGTTCCTACGGCCCGTTTGAATTTTACTATCGATCAAGTCATCATATTTTTGCCATTCTTGGGCGAACCATTCTATAGGAGGTTGATAAGCTGGCACCTCCGAGATATCCCGAATAGCGGGTATCTTGACCTCACCATTTATTCCCTGACGAAGAATCCGCCACGTACTGCCCCATGCATCCTTGATATCCCCCACATCTGACATTTCGGGATAGAAATTTCTATCCGTTGGTCCAAAAAGCCTTACAATATCCGGAGGATATTTCTCAAGTATGGCATCAAGAGCCTGCCCATATTTGAGCTGCGTTGCCCTGTGGATCCAGATATCGACCGGGACTCGATCAGGATTCTGAAATTCCAGCGTGGCAGCAACCCTATCCCTGCTGTTCATAATCCTATGCTCCATCAAAGCTAAAAATTTGTAGTGACATGTTTACGAGACTCCGTTGTTAGGTCATTTACCGGCCAGGTGGGCCGTCTTCCGGAGAGGACCTCATCGATTCCCTGGGCGGCATGGAGGGCCATCCGAATCATACACTCTTTGGTCAAGGCGGCGTTATGAGGCGTCAGCAGAACATTGTCAAGACCGAACAAGGGGTTGTCCCTCTCTGGCGGTTCCTTACTGAAAACGTCAAGGGCGGCGCCCGCAATATCCCCTGCGTGCAAACTCGAAAAGAGGGCCGCTTCATCGACAATCTCTCCACGCGCGGCGTTAATGAAGTATGCCGACTTTTTCATCATTTTAAACTCTTTTTCGCCGAAGCTCCCCCTGTTGGCTGCGGTCGCCGGGAGGTGGAGGGTGACGAAATCCGCCGTGGACAAGAGTTCTTCGAGCCTTGCCACCGCCCGGACCTCCTCGGGAAACTGCCCCGGCTTCAGGAAGGGGTCATGGCCGATGACCTTCATCTCGAGACCCAAGGCCGCCTTCCGGGCGACCAGCCTGCCGATCCTGCCCAGGCCGACGACCCCGAGCACCTTGCCTTCGAGGTCTTCTCCGACGAGCCGGTTGCGGATTTCCCAGTCGCCCGCCCTGGTTGCCCGGTCGGTCCGGATAAACTGCCGGGCCAGCGCCACCAGGCAGCCGATCGTGTATTCGGCTACTGTTTTGGCGTTTGATTCCGGCGCATAGGTGACCCAGATGCCAAGTTCCGTAGCGCGGGCGACATCGATATTGTCCGTGCCGATGCCATGACGGGAGATGACCTTCAGCCGGTCTCCCGCCTCGATGACCTGGGCCGGAAAGTTGGCTGTGCGGGCCAGGATTGCATCACAGCCGACGACATCGGCGGCGATCTGCGCCGGGGTTATGCCACTGCCCATCTTGATTTCGTATCCCCGATGCAGGAGATACTCCTTTCCCTCCGGGGCAATATCCTGTGGGATAAGAACCTTGTAAGGCATGGGGTGATTTCCTTTCTTTGAGTTTTTCACATGGCCTCAAAACTTGTACTTGGCGCTGATGGCCTTCATCCCGGCCAAAAGGATGTTCGCATCAAGATTGCTCATGATCAGGTTGCAACCACGGGGAATCCAGCGATCCAGGAGCGCCTCCGGGGCGTGCATCCCGAATATCTTTCCGTGCTTGCGGGCCGCCCCGGCCACCTTTCCGATGGCCGCATCAAGCACCGGCCCCAGGAGGTCTCCGGCACAGCCGAGGGAAATAGCCAGATCGTTCGGCCCGATGAGAAGCGCGTCCAGGCCGGGGACGGAGGCGATTTCTTCAATGTTCTCAATCGCCTGCGCCGTTTCGATCTGGGCAATCGAGATGGTCTCTTCATTGGCCCGGGCCAGGAATGCCGCCGTATCTCCGGGGGGGATGGCCTGAAAATTGGTATGGGCGGCGATAGCGCCGTAGCCCCGGTTTCCCAGCGGGGCATATTTGGACCAGCGGACCAGGAGTTCCGCCTGCTCTTTAGTTTCCAGCATGGGCACCATCACGCCCGTGGCGCCGGCATCCATGATTCTGGAAATATACCCCTTCGAGAGCTCCGGCACCCGGACCAGGCAGCCTAAGTTGAGTCCCCGGCCCACCTTGAAGACATCTTCCACTGTTTCCATGTTGAATGGTCCATGCTCCAGATCAAGCATGATAAAATCCAGCCCCGCCTGATGCGCGATCCAGGCGGAAGCGGGATTTCTCACCATTCTGACCATAGTACCCACTTTCCTCGTTCCCTGTCTGAGTTGTATCATATCCATGTGCGCTTTCCTCTCACTGCTGGCGGTCTTTTTTTTTGAAGTCGTCAATCCGGCCTGTTATTCTTTAGCTCGATGATCCCCGGGTAGAATTGGGCGACCAGAACCCGGCAGGTGTCCCGCAGATGCTCCCGCATCCTTAGCTCGGATAGAACCTCATCCCGGCTGAGCAAGGCGTCGATAATCGCCAGATGCGCGTCCCGGGATGCCCTTTCGATCGCAACTGATTTTCGGGTGATGTTCGCGGTCAGAATGGTAAGGTTCATCAGCTTTTCGTAGATGTCGGACATAAGTCCATTGGCCGCCGCCTCGATAATGCCGTTGTGAAGCCTGCGGCCGAGCATTATCCCGGCAAAGGAATTCTGCTCGATATCGACCTCGAGGAGCTTATCTTTGATCTCCCGCAGCCCCTCCATAAAGCCGTTGCTACCCTTGGAGCTGGCAAGTCTGGACGCCATTCCCTCAACCGCCTCCCGCAGCTGAAAAATATCAAGCACCTGGTCGAGGGTTAGGCGTTTCACCGTGAAGCCCCGGTTTGATTCCTGGTGTAGGAGGCCGTCATTGTAAAGTCGCCAGAGCACCTCCCTGATCGGTGTCCGGCTCAGACCGTAACACTCACAGAGTTCCCGCTCTATCAGCCATTGACCGGGCAGAAGCCGCTCTTCGATGATCTTTTGTTTGATATCTTCGTAAACATGCTGCTTATCCATGAAGAAATGTATACTAGATGTTTTTTTTATTGTCAAATAATTATTGACAAGAAAATACAATTATCATATCGTTCTGTCATATATCCAAAAAGAGAGGTCACCGTCCGATGAAAAGACACGATCCTTTGCAAAAGGTGGAGCTGGCGGCCGCCGTGCTGGTCGTTGCCCTTGGTGCCTTCGTAACCCTCTACGCCTATTTTGTTCTTCGTCTTGGCCTGATCATATCCCCCGGCGCCGGCTTCATGCCGTTTCTCTTGGGAGTGGCCCTCCTCCTTTTGGGAGCCTCTTGGTTTCTAAAAACACTGCTGTTATCTGGTGCGATAAATACCGCGGCAGCCTATGACCTGACGGGGGAGGTCGGCTTGGCCAGTGGGGCCGCAAAGGGGCACTCGGGAAAGCACCTTTGGGGGTTCTTGGTTATCCTCTTATTTGGCTTACTTTTGGAACGGGCGGGCTTTTTGGTCTCGATTACACTTTTCATGCTGGTCTGGCAACTTATCGTAGAAAAACAGAAATGGTTCGTAAGTATCGTAATCACCGTCCTTACCGCCGGGGCGATGTACGTTATTTTCCGGATGCTGCTTAAGATCCATCTGCCCTCAGGTGCCTGGTTTTCGTAGGGGATGAGCCATGGATATATTTGATGGACTGATTGGCGGTTTTTCCGTTGCGCTGACCCCGACCAACATTTTGGTTGCGTTTTTGGGTTGTCTTCTGGGGACCGCAGTCGGCGTTCTGCCCGGTCTGGGGCCGGCGGCAACCATTGCAATGCTGTTGCCGACAACCTATGTCATCGACTCGCCCGTAACGGCGATCATCCTGATGGCCGGCATTTACTACGGCTCGATGTACGGAGGCTCCACCACGTCCATTTTGCTGAACCTGCCCGGCGAGGCGGCCTCGGTTGTCACCTGCATCGACGGCTATAAAATGGCCCAAAAAGGCCGGGCCGGCGCCGCCTTAGGCATCGCCGCGATCGGATCGTTCATCGCCGGAACGGTCGCGGTAGTCGGCCTTACCTTCTTCGCGCCGCCGATCGCTGAGTTTGCGCTGAAATTCGGCCCCCCGGAGAAGTTCACGCTGGCCCTGGTCGGCCTCTTAATGGCGGTTACGCTTTCCGGCTCCTCGATCATCAAGGGGATGATCCTCCTCGTGCTCGGTTTACTTATAGCCTCAGTGGGTCTCGATCCCGTTTCCGGTAAGACCAGATTTTCGTTCGGCGTCACCGAGCTGCAAAGCGGTTTCGATTTCGTGACCCTGGCGATGGGGGTATTCGGCCTGGGCGAGATCTTTTACAATCTCGAAAAGACGCTCAAAACCGAGATCGTAACCACGAAGGTCGGACAGGTTTTTCCCAATATCCAGGATTGGGTGCGTTCCCGGATGGCGATTTTGCGGGGGACGGCGGTGGGGTTCTTCATCGGTATCATCCCCGGCGGTGGGGCGGTGATCTCCTCTTTGGTTTCCTATGCGATGGAGAAAAAGGTTTCAAAGAGGCCCGAGGAATTCGGCCAGGGTGCGATCGAAGGGGTTGCCGGGCCGGAATCGGCCAATAACGCCGCCTCCAGCTCTTCCTTTATCCCACTGCTTACCCTGGGCATTCCAGGCAATGCCGCCATCGCGATGATCTTCGCCGCCCTCCTGATCAAGGGGATAACCCCGGGCCCGTTTTTGATCAAGGAAAATCCGGATGTGTTCTGGGGGGTCATCGCCTCGATGTATCTGGGCAATGTAATGCTGCTGGTTCTAAACTTGCCGTTGGTCGGCATCTGGGTGCAGCTTTTGCGGGTGCCCTATCGCATCTTGGCCCCGGTGGTAATCCTCTTTACCGCGATCGGTTCTTACAGTATCGCCAATCAGGCCTTCGACATCTATGCGCTATTAGGATTCGGTGTCCTTGGGTACCTTTTGAAGAAGCTCAACTTTGAGCCGGGTCCACTGCCGCTGGCCTTTGTCTTAAGCCCGATGATCGAGACCTCGCTGCGGCAGTCCCTGCTGATCTCCGGGGGCAGCTTCTCGATCTTTGTAACCAGGCCGATTTCGGGAACCTTGATCGCGCTCCTTACCGTCTTGATTATCGGCCAGGTGCTGTTTTCATTACGCAAGAGAAGAAAATCGTAAAGGGTGCGCGATGGTTTGAGAGAAAAGCTTTGATTTCTGTCATTAAAACTAAAGAAGGAGGAAAGAGTTATGAAAAAGAGTTATGAAAAAATCCTGATTGTTGCTGGTTTGTTTTTCGGTATGCTCCTGCTTTCCGGCGGGGCCATTGCCAGTGAAGACAAGTTCCCCTCCAAACCCATCAACGTGATCGTGCCGTTTGCCGCGGGCGGCTCGACAGACCTTCTGGCCAGGGCGGTAGAAAAAGTCTGGCCGAAATACTCGAGCCAGCCCTTTGTGGTCATCAACAGGCCGGGCGGTGGCGGCGTCACGGGAACGGAAGTGGTGGTTCGGTCCAAGCCGGACGGATATACCATTTACCTGGGCTACGGTTCCGGCCACGACATGGTAATGCCCCACCTGCAAAAGCTTCCCTATGACACCTTCAAGGACCTGGTCCCGGTTGCCAGGCTTTCGATCCATTCCATTGTGATTGTCACCGGGGCGGCTTCACCCTTCAAAACCCTCCCGGAAATGGTCGCCTGGGCTAAAAAGGAGAATAAACCCCTCACCGCCGCCGTCTCCACCCGGGCCGGCTCGGTGGATATTACCCTCACCTCTTTGGGCAAGGCGGCCGGAATTAATATCGTGACCGTTCCGTTCGCCGGCGGCGCCGAGGCGGTAACGGCTCTGGCCGGCGGTCACCTGACCATCGGCGGCGGCCATCCCTCCGAGGTGATCCCGCACATCAAGGCCGGTCGCTTCCGCGCGCTTGCGGTGGCGACACCGGAGCGTGATCCCGCCCTGCCCGATCTTCCCACCATGAAGGAAGTAGGGGTTAATATCGCGAACTGGGGCTCCATCAAGGGAATCGCCGCGCCCGCCGGCACCCCGCCCGCCGTGATCGCCTACTATGAAACCACCCTGAAGAAGGTCTTCGATGATCCCGAATTCAAGAAGATGATGGCCGATCTCTACCAGCCCCTCCAGTACCAGAACGCGGCGGACTTTGGCCGGTTTCTGAGGGAGGCGTCGGCAGATTACGCGAAACTTATCAAGGATCTGAATATCAGCTTGAAATAAATCCCGGGCTGCTGCATAGTCATATCGCACCATGCCCTACGCCGCCCGATTTCTGCGACGGCCGGGCATGGCCCATTTATGGATATAAGGAGAGAAAATAGGAGATGAAAACAGGTTTCATTGGATTGGGAATTATGGGAAGGCCGATGGCCAAAAACCTCTTGAAGGCCGGCTATCAGCTTGTGGTTTACGATATCGTCCCGGCGGCGGTCGAAGAGATCGTCGCCGCCGGCGCGGAGGCTGCCTCCTCGGCTAGGGAGGTTGCCCAGCGCACACAGACCGTGATCACGATGCTGCCGAACTCGCCCCACGTCAAGGCCGCGGTTTTAGGTGAAAACGGCGTCCTCGCCGGGGCCAAACCGGGAAGTATCATTGTGGACATGAGCTCGATCGCGCCGTTTGCCGCCAAGGAAATTGCCGCGGAGGCGGCCAAGAAGGGAGTCGAGATGCTCGATGCGCCGGTAAGCGGCGGCGAACCCAAGGCAATCGCGGGGACCCTGTCGATCATGGTCGGCGGCAAGAAGGAAATCTTTGATCGCTGTCAGGAGATGCTCGCCAAGATGGGTTCTTCGGTCGTCCACTGCGGTGAGATCGGCGCCGGGAATACTACAAAGCTTGCGAATCAGATCATTGTGGCCTTGAATATCGCGGCGATGTCTGAGGCGCTGGTTTTAGGAACCAAGGCCGGGGTCAACCCGGAGACGATCTACCATGCGATCCGGGGTGGCCTTGCGGGAAGCACCGTTCTCGACGCCAAGGCGCCGATGGTGCTTGCGGGAAACTTCAAGCCCGGTTTTCGGATTGAGCTGCATATCAAAGATCTGGCTAATGCCATCGAGACCGCCCACGAGGTGGGGGTTCCGCTGCCGCTGACCAGCCAGGTGATGGAGATCATGCAGGCCCTGAAGGTCGACGGCAAGGCGGGCAACGACCACGGCGGGATCATCCAGTTCTACGAGCAGCTGGCGAAAATCGAGGCGAGGAAATAACATGACCCACGGGGAACGGCCTTCGACCGTTCTCCCATAGATTGAGGGTAGCAAGAAGATGAAAAACCCGTTTGCCGGCAGCGGCATCGTGAGCATGCTGTTAAAAGACATCAAATTGCCGCGCGTCTTTAGAATCAGGCAGCGCTACGAAAGACCTTTTCTGTCTGATGTCGAGAGTACTTTTCTGGCACAACTGCATGGCTCCGGGGTCCTCTTTGGCATCAAGCCGAAGATGACACTGGCGGTGGGGGTCGGGAGCAGGGGCATCACGGATCAGCCGAAGATTGTCAGACTGCTGATCGACGCACTGAAGGCCAAGGGCGCCCGGCCCTTTATCTTCCCGGCGATGGGGAGTCACGGCGGCGCCACCGCCGAAGGACAGCAGGCGATGCTTGTGGAGATGGGATTTACCCCCGAGACCATAGGCGCGCCCATCCGGGCCACGATGGAGGTGGTCGATATGGGCGTCACCGAAAACGGCCTCACCTGCTGGTTCGACGCGGCCGCTGCGGCTGCGGACGGGATTATCATCGTAAACCGGGTGAAACCGCACGTCGCATTCCGGGGCCGCTACGAAAGCGGCCTGATGAAGATGCTGGCGATTGGACTCGGCAAGCAGAAAGGCGCCGACACCTGCCACAACCTCGGGATGGGACGGATGGAGGAAAATATCCTGGCCCTGGGACGAAGGGCTATTGCAACCGGGAAGATCCTCTTTGGGGTGGCCCTGCTTGAAAACGCCTACCACGAGCTCTGCCGGATTGAGGTGTTACCGGCGGAAATGATTGAAGCAAAAGAGCCGGCGCTCCAGGAGCTTGCCAAAAGCCTAGAGCCGCGGATACCGTTTGATCAACTGGATGTGCTGATTATTGACGAAATAGGAAAGAACATCTCCGGAACCGGCTTCGACACGAACGTCGTGGGCCGTTGCCATACCCCGTTCATCTTTTGTGAGAAACCCCGGATAACCAGGATCGCCGCGCTTGACATCACCAACGAATCACACGGCAATGCCAACGGTCTGGGAATTCTCGATTTCACCACCTGGCGGGCGTTTGAAAAATTCAGTTTCGAGGATACCTACCCCAACAGCCTCACCTCCACGGTCCCGCTTAGCGTCAAGATACCGATGGTCCTGAAAAACGACCGGGAGGCGATCCAGGCGGCGATCAAGACCTGCAACATTGCAGATCATACCGAGGTCCGGCTGGCCCGGATCAAAAACACCCTTGAAGCCCATCTGCTCGAGGTATCCGAAAACCTCCTCGCCGAAGTCAAGACCATGCCCCTAATGGAAGTGCTCTCGGAAGCATACGACCTGGTTTTCAACGAAGAGGGGAACCTGTTCTAAGGCAATCAAGGGATCGAAACGATACCAAAGGGCGTGATTAAACATTTTTTCGTAAAGTCGCGGATAATTTCTTCTTTCAGGGCGTAAGTCCAATGCGGCCTGACACGGAGGTTTAGCGGTGACCGATCTTCCCCGCCCAGAACTCGCCCGCAAGGGCCTTCATGTGGCCGGTCTGGTCATACCCCTATGCTATTGGCGATTTGCTGAACTGTTTGTGTTCGTCTTTTTTCCGCTGGCCGCCATTGTTTTGGCTTTGGAGCTTTCCCGGCTAAAAATCACCGCTGTTGCCAAGTGGTATATCAGAGTTTTCGGCCCGTTTTTGCGCCCAAGTGAGTATAACCGGCCATCGGGAGGCTTTTACTTTGTCCTGGGGGCGGCGATTACGATCCTGATCTTTCCCCGGGATATGGCGATATCCGCCCTCCTGGTGCTTGCCGTATCCGATCCGGCGGCGGCCTTCTTCGGCCGGCGTTACGGTCGGCGGAAAATCTTCGGCAAGACCATTTTCGGCAGTTTGGCGTTCTTTGTTTCCGCCTGGCTTGTGCTTATGCTTTACTTCGGCGGCAATCCGTTTTGGCAGCTACCCGCCGCTTTTCTTGGGGCGCTGGTTGAATCCCTGCCCGGGCCGCAAAACGACAACCTGACCATCCCGCCTGCCGTGGCCTTGACGACCTGGTTGCTGGTTTTCCGGTAATATAACTCTCTTGTCTTGAATTCGTTCTTCTTGGGTTTATGGGAAATCTTTTTATTTAAGCCTGATTGCCTCAATATAGAATAGAACATTCCCCAAGGGATTTCTTTTCTCGGTGACGGAACGACAACCGTTCGGTTATCACCTCTGAATTTTATGTGACTCCCCTTGTGTGACAACTCACGAAAACCGTGTCTAAGAAGAACCGCGAGTGGTAGTTTCCTAATCTAAGGGGGGGTTCTTTTGTCAAGACAGAATTTTGTGAAGGTTAGGCTGTTCTTCCGAAGTCGCTTCCCGGCGCCATTCCAGGGCCTGGTCTTATGGGCCGGCCTACTCGGGAAGCTTCAGAAAGGGAATCAAGAGGATGCTCAAAAACATTATGACGCCAAACAGGACAAACCCGGTACCGAAGGCCTGGGCATCCCCAAAGAATCCCAGAACCAAAGGGAAAATTCCCCCGCCAATCAGGTTAGCCGAGAGCATGGTAAGGGAAAGCAGCAAACTTCTGGAAGGGGCGGGCGAAATTCGGGAAAGGATGGTGAAGCCTGCGGGAAAGAAGCACACCGTGAGCATGGGGTGGAGAAACAGCACGACGAAAACCCACTGGCCGGGTACGACAGCCAGTAGAATCGTTGTCAGAGCGTTAAAGAGCATTACGACGGTGATCACCGGTTTTGGCCCAAAGCGATCGGAAAGCCAGCCGGCAGCCAGGACAATTGCCAAGAGCGGTAGCCGCGACAGGCCGATCAACGAGTTGGCCAGGGTCCGGTCAATGCCCCTTTCCTCAATGAGGTAGAGCGGCATCATACTGTACAGCCCGACGGTGGCGCCAATGGCGAGGGTGAAAAAGGCCGTCATGATCCAAAAAGGCGCCCCCCGGACCAGGTGACGGATATCGGCGAGGCAGGGCCGGTCGCCTTTAAAATCCGATCCCGGCGCAAACCGCCGAAAAAAAAACCCCATCATGAGGGAGCCGGTGCCGATCAAAAGGACAATCCCCTGCCAGCCGCCAATGCCTATGAGCACCTCCGCCAGTAGTGGCGCCGACATATAGGCCAGCGTTGGCGCGTACTCATGGACAGCAATGGCCTTCCCCCAGTTTTCCGGGCGGATGGCCAGCGTCAGCGCCGTCATTCCCGCAGGTATATAGAGTCCCGTGGCAGCCCCCATAAAAAGGAGGCCCAGCCGGATTGCCCAAACGGTATCACTTAGCGCCACCAGGTAAAAGGCAAGGGCCAAGGATACGGCAGACAAGACAATAGTCCGGCGATTCGAAAGCCAGCCTGAGACAAAACCGGAACCAAACAGCCCCCCGGAGTAACCCAGAGCGATAAACATAAAGAAGCTGCCCGAAACCGAGTGGCTGATTCCCAGTTCTTTTTCCAGAACCGGCAACAGCGGTGCCATTATCAGGCGGGAAAGGATATTGAGATAAAAGATGCCCGTAAGGAGAAAAAGGAGGAATAACTGAGATTTCCGGGAAAGATAATTGTCTGACATGGGTTATCCTCAGGCGCCGCCGTCTGGGCCGAGCCTTGGCCGCCGGTCGCCGCCATCGGTAAACATCGTCAACCCGAGCTCGCTATCGGATAGCGCAAAATGTCTGCCCAGCGGCATTTACAAGAGGTTCCCAAAGAAATCAAGCAGTCCGAAGGGCATTACCCCCAGGTATAAAATGGCGACCAGGAAAAGATAGCAGAGGGCCTTTTCTCGCAAGGATAGATTTAGCGGCTCGCTGGAAGTGGCTTCCCGGGAATAGCTCATCCGAACCAGATTGAGATAATAGAAAATGGAAATGACCGTATTGACAGCTCCGACGATCACGATAGCCAGGTGACCAGCCTCAAAGGCGCTGATAAACAGGAAAAACTTGCCCGTAAACCCCCCGGTGGGAGGTATTCCCGCGAGCGCAAAGGCGCAAACAGCCAAGGTCAGGGCCAAAAGCGGGGAACGGCGGGCAAGCCCGGCCAGGTTTTCCACCTGGAGGTTTTCCCCCTGACGGGCCAGGACGAGGATCACAAAAAAAGCGCCTAGGTTCATGAACAGGTAAACCAAGGAATAGTAAATCACCGCCGCATAGCCATCGTTGCTCAAGGCGATCAAACCGAGCATCAGGTACCCGGCGTGGGCGATGCCGGAATAGGCCAGGAGCCTTTTTAAGTCCTTTTGCACCAGTCCCGCCAGGTTGCCCAGGGTCATGGAGCAGGCCGCCAGAACCATGAGGACTTGGGTAAAATCGACTGCATCCCGGGGCGCAAGGCCAACGATCCGGATCATCAGCGCCGCCGCGGCCAACTTCGGCATGGTTGCAATGAACGTCGCCGTGGTATTGGATGATCCCTCGTAGATATCCGGCGTCCAAAAGTGGAGCGGGAAGAGGGCAAGCTTGAATAAGAAACCCGCCAAAACCAGCAAGAGGGCAAAGACCAGCATTGGTTGACCGATCATCCCGGGTAGTTTCAACATGATTTCTGCAAGATACGTAGAATGCGCCAGTCCGTAGAGATACCCCATCCCGTAGAGCATGACCCCAGTGGACATGGCGCCGAAGAAAAGGTACTTCATCGCCGCCTCCAGCTGGTTTTTTGTCTGGGCCTGACGCAGGGGAACCACCACGTAAAGACTGAACGAAGATATTTCCAGGGCGATGACGAGCGAAATCAGTTCCACCGCGCTGACCAGCATCATCAGCCCCAGGGTGGAAAACCCCAAAAACATGAAATACTCCGCCCCAAACTCCCGCGGCGCGTCACCGCGATTATCCCCGGAGCAAAGCACGATAAACAGGCCTGCCATTAGGAAAAGTTTGAATACCTGGGAGAAGATATCCACCCGATAGGCCGCCCCTAAAATCTCACCCTCGGCACCCAGGAAAAGAATGGTCAGAATAAAACCGATGCCCGCCCCTAAACGGGCATAGCCCTGCAGTTCCAGCTTGTTCTTCCTGAGGGAAGCCAGGAGGAAAAAGATAGAATAGGCGAGAATATATAGTTCCGGAAGGATGACCATAACAAATCCTCTAGGGGATAAATTTTACAAGCTCCGCTTGATAATAGCTTAATGTTTTCTCCATGGCGGAGACAAATGGTTTGGGGAAAAGGCCGACCCAAAAGACAAAGAGCGCAAAAGGCAAGAGGAAAAAGACTTCCCTGAGGTTTAAGTCCACCAGATTGGACCGTAGGTCTTCCCTTCCCCAGGCGATCTGCTTGAGGAGTCGCAACATATAGGCCGCCGCCAAAAGAGCGCCTACAATAGCAATAAAGCCGACCAACTTGCCCGCCTCAAAGGCGCTGATTAGCACATATAATTCGCTGATAAAATTATTAGTACCCGGAAAGGCAAAGGAAGAGACGGCAAAGAGGCCGAAGAAGCCCATATAGAGCGGCATTATCTTACCCAGTCCCGCGTTGTCGTGGATTTCCCGGCTGTGGGTCCGTTCATACACTATCCCGACACAGCAGAAAAGCGCCCCCGTGGTGATGCCGTGGTTGAGCATCTGAAGCATGGCCCCCTGAAATCCGAACAGGGAAAACGTAAAAATCCCCAAGGTGACGAACCCCATATGGGCGACACTGGAGTAAGCAATCAATTTTTTCATATCCGTCTGACCCAGGCAGACATAACCGCCATAGACAATGGCAACCAGGGACAGGGCGATAATCCAGGGTGCGGCCCAGATGCTTGCCTCGGGGGTAATGGGCAGGCTGAATCGTAAAAAACCGTAAGTTCCCATTTTCAAGAGGATGCTGGCCAAAAAGACGCTGCCTGCCGTGGGCGCCTCAGTATGGGCCGCCGGCAACCAGGTATGGAAGGGGAACATGGGAACCTTGATCGCAAAGGCAATCCCGAAGGCCAAAAACACCCAGACTTGAAAAGAAAAAGAATAATCCCGGAACATCGCCTCCGGAATATTAAATGTGCCGTTCTCGAGGTACAGGGCAATGATCCCCACGAGGAGAAATACGCTGCCGAAGAGGGTGTAGATGAAGAACTTGATCGAAGCGTAGTCTCTTTTGGGCCCGCCCCAGATGGCGATGAGGAGATACATGGGGATCAGCATGGCCTCCCAGAAGAGGTAGAAGAGGACAAGATCCAGGGCGCAGAAAACCCCGATCATCGCCGCTTCCATCAGCAGGATGCAGATCATGAATTCCTTCACCCTGGTTTCGATGGCCCTCCACGAGCACAGGACGCACAGGGGGGCAATAAGGGTAGTCAGGGGAATAAGAAAAACGCTGATTCCGTCCACCCCAAGCAGATAGTAGATCTCATATTTAGGGATCCAGGGCAGCCTTTCGCCGAATTGAAACAGATGAGTAGTGGGGTCAAAATGAAGGTAAATCAGCAAGGACACCAAAAACGTAACGCTGCTGACCCCCAGGGCCGCAAGCTTGATCAGCCGGTCGCTCTTAAGGAAAAGAATCGCCAGAACCCCCAGCACCGGCAAAAATATGGTGGCCGAAAGCAGGGGGAACCCCAGGGGATTCATTATCAGGTACTGTTCCATCGTCAAACCACCAAAAACCATAAGACCAGAAAGAAGATCATTAGCGACAGTCCAATATAGGTCTGGATCTGACCCGTTTGCAGCTTCCTTACCCCGGCGCTTATCCGCATGGCGGTCGCTGCGGTCCCGTCCACGATGCCGTCAATGGCCTCTTGATCGAATTTCACCGCCAGGGCCGCCTTCCAGAAGAGAAGCCGCAGGCCGACAGCTTTCCAGACATCGCCCCAGCGGCTATCCGCAGGAGCGATAACGCCCTCGTCCAGCCGGACAAAATATTTCGCCCCCTGACGATAAAAATAATCCACATCGAGATTTATCTTCACCTCCGGCGCCAGCTTCTTGACAAGCAGGTAAAAAACCAGGCCCGTCATGGTGAGCAACTGGAAGGCCTCCGACAGGTGGTGCAGGGTATAGGGCCGGTATTCCACGGCAAAGGGAAGCAGCGCGTATAGCGGATCAGGATAGACGCCCAGGATGAAGCACAAGGCCCCCGTAAGCCCCATCGCCCAGAGCATGTTTTTCGGAGGTTCCTTGGCCACAATGGCGGATTCCTTCCCGAAAAAGGCAAAATAAGTAACCTTGAGCCCCACGGAAAGGAAGGTTCCGATAGCCGCCAGTTGCATCAGTGCCATCAGGTAGAGCCGCCCCTCCTGGTGGGCCGCCGCGACGATCATGGACTTGCTGACAAAACCGCTGAAGAGGGGGAAGCCGGAGATGGAAACAGCCCCGACTACGTAGCCAAGCATGGTCAGCGGCATGTAACGCCAAAGCCCCCCCAGTTGGCTGAGCTTGGCCGTACCGGTCATATAGAGCACTGCTCCCGCGCCCATGAAAAGCAGGGCCTTGTAGAGAATGTGGGCAAAGGCATGGGCGGCGGCGCCATTGACGGCCAGATGGGTGCCGATGCCGATGCCGGCCACCATGTATCCAACTTGGCTGATAATGTGGTAGGCCAGGACCCGGCGCATGTCGTTTTCGATCACCGCATAGATGACGCCGAAGATCGTCATCGCGACACCCATTACCGCCAGAATCTCGAAGCCGGAAAAACCGCGGGCCAGGACATAAACGGCCGTCTTGGTGGTGAAGGCGCACAAGAGGACGGCGCCTTCGACGGTCGCCTCGGGGTAGGCGTCCGGAAGCCAGGCATGAAGCGGCAGGACCGCGGCATTGAGCGCAAATCCGGCCAGAATCAGATACTCCGCAAGTCCCGCCTGGGTGGGCAGTAGGGCGGTAAACTCAAGATTTCCGGTCTTAAAGTAAATCAGCAGGATGCCGGTAAACAGGCACAGCCCCCCGAAAACATGGACCAGGAGGTAGCGGAATCCGGCATCAATTGCCGCGGGTGTCCGCCGATACCAGATGAGAAAGACCGAAGAGAAGGCCATGATCTCCCAGAAGAGGAAAAGAGTGAGATAGTCGCCCGCAAAAAGAGCCCCCAGGGAGCTTCCGACATAGAAATTTCCCGCAAGCACGTGGCCGCTTTCTTTCACGTGCAGCCCATAGATGGTTCCCAGGAGGGCCATGATGACAAACACCCAGGCAAAGACGAGGCTGAGCTTGTCAACCCGGCCAAAGGTGAGCTCCAGACCTAAAAACTGAACCTGTCCATAGACCCCCTCCGGCATGTTCGCCACCAGGAAGATCGAAAAGAGCGGGATCATTAACGCCAGGACCTGTCGGGCCTTCCCCTGGAAAAAAGGCAAGAGCAGGGAGCCCAGGAAGTAAACCAGCGCCGGATGAAGCCAACTATCCATAATAGCCCTCGTCCTTGCCCAAAATCAAATGGGCCAGCCCCTTGGCCGCCTTAATCAGCAGGAAACAGCCCAGAGCGCCGAAAATACTCCAGAAAATATAAATTTTATCGATGATAAAATGGGCCTCCGCCCGGGACTGGACGATATCGAAGAGGAGGACGAAAATTATCCAGGCGATAAAGACCCTTTTCATGGTCTGCGGATTTTTTCTTAGCAGTTCGATATACTTGACTATACCCATTAGAACATACTCCGGATAATCCCGACAAAGAAATCGGGGAACATCCCCAGAACAACGGAAATAACGGCGGCAATTACCAGGGGGACCACCATTGTAGCCGGCGCCTCTTTGATATTTTCGCGGCGCCAGACCTTATTGCCGCCCTGGAAAAAGGCCTTTATCACAATCGGAACAAAGTAGGCCGCATTGAGGATCGTGCTCATCATCAAGACTATGACGATGCCAAACCTGTCGATCTCCATCGCTCCGTTTACCAAAAGCCATTTGGTGACAAACCCCGCCACAGGCGGCACGCCGATCATACTCAAAGAGGCTACGGCAAAGGCCCCCATGGTGAAGGGCATGGCGTAACCGATCCCCGCCAGATCGCTTACCTTCTTTTTATGAGCCGCAACGTAGATGGCCCCGGCGCAGAAAAACAGCGTGATCTTGCTGAATCCGTGGTTGACGATATGCAGTACCCCGCCCATTACACCGGCCGGGTCCAAGAGCGCCACCCCTAAGACCACGTAAGAAAGCTGGCTGACCGTAGAATAGGCCAGTCGGGCCTTGAGGTCTTCCTTCGTGAGGGCAATGATTGACGCGGCCAGAATCGTAAAAGAAGCCAGGTAGGCGGTAAAGATGCCGAGGCCTAACACGTCCATAGTTTCCAGACCGAAGAGGGAAAGAATCACCCTGGCGATGCAGAAAACCCCGGCCTTCACCACGGCAACCGCATGGAGCAGGGCCGAAACCGGTGTCGGCGCCACCATCGCCGCCGGCAGCCAGTTATGGAAGGGCATGATGGCCGCCTTGGCAAAACCGGCGAGAAAGAGACAATAGGTAATGGTTATCCAAAGACTATCCGCACTGCCGGAAAAGACCCCCTGGGAGATATTATCGGAAAAATTGAGGCTGCCGGTCAGGAGATAGGTCAAAACCATTGCGGGCAGCAGAAACCCTTTGGAGGTGCCCATCAGGTAAACCATGTATTTCTTTCCCCCTTCATAGCCCTCCTCATCTTGATGATGGGCAACCAGGGGATAGGTAAAGAGGGTTATAACCTCATAAAAGAGGTAGAGGGTAAAGAGGCCGCCGGCAAAAGAAACCCCCTGGGCGCCCAGGATGGCGATGGCAAAACAGGCATAATAACGGGTTTGGGCGTGCTCTTTGAGCGAGCGCATGTAGCCGATGTTGTAAAATGACGCAAAAATCCACAGAAAAGAGGACACGATCCCGAAGATAAGGGAAAGGCCGTCCACGCGGAAATTGATGGCAATACCCGGGGCAATCTCGGAGAGAGTATAGACGATCCGGTTTCCCGCCAGGATTTCCGGCAGCATGGCAGCCACCGAGGCAAAAGTCAGTATCGACCCGGCGATTGACCAGAATTCACGGAGGTTCTCCCTTTTGCCGGACCAGATGATCAGGGCAGTGGTCGCAAGAACGATGACGAGCGGTAATAGCGGCTGGGGACTTTCGATTACCATATTCTAGTCTTTCATCTCCTTCAACCCGGCCCCTTCGATGTGACCGAACCGGCGGAATATCAGGATTATCAGAGCCAGGGCTACCGCCGCTTCCGCTGCTGCCAGGCCCATGATGAACAGGGTGAAGACATGTCCGTAGGCGTTGTCTCCCACCAGGAGGCTGTTTAAGGCCACCAGATTCAGGCCGGCGCCGTTCATAATGAGCTCCATCGATATGAGCATTCCAATGAGGGTTCGGCGGTAGAGCATCCCCAGTATTCCGGCACCCAGGAGAAACACCGAGATAAAGAGGTAAAGGTTAAGGTTGGCGTAAAGCAGGTTCTCTGTCATTTCTCTGCCTTGGATAACAGGGCCAGCATGATGGCCCCGATAATACTGACCACAATCAACAGGGAAATCAACTCAAAAGGCAAGATTAGCCGGTCATAGAAGGCCCGTCCGATCTCGACGGTGGTAATGGCCGCCGACCGGCCAGAAGCGGGGAAGGCCCCTGTCGCCAGAAAATATATCACACCCGTGGAGACAAGTGAAACCCCGAGCGCGCCGGCAAATTTCGTAAGTGTTGTCCATTCTTGGGGGTTTTTGGAGATTGGACCTGCGAGCATTATGGCAAAGGCAATGAGAATGGATATGGCTCCCACATAGATCAGTATCTGCATCATGGCTAAAAATGGGGCGTTGAGATAGATGTAGAGGGCGCCGATGCCAAACATTGTCGCAATGAGGCCCAAGAGGGCATAAATTATTGGCCCCGCTAAAACAGCCACCAGGGCGCTGCCCATGGTAAAGAGGACAATGGCGATAAAAACCAGCTCAGCGAAGCTCATCCCGAAACTCATCCTGGGCCCCTCCTTTTCTCAAATTCCTTGACCAGGTCATAGTGGAAATCCTCCCGACGCAAACCGGCAGGATTGTAATCCCGGGAAAACTCCAGGGCGCCTACAGGACAGACCTCAACGCACAAACCGCACTGGCTGCAGGTAGTAAAATCCAGCAGATATCCGGTTGCGGTCTTTTTCTTTTCCCCTTCTCTTTTTTCGCCGACAACCTCCTTAATCGAACCCGAAGGACAGCTTTTTTCACATAGGCCGCAAACAAAACATTTGTTTTTCTCGGGCGCTTCGGGGTCAGCCGCAAGCTTGGTATGCCCCCTGAACCGTCCCGTCATAGTCAGAGTCTGCCGGGGATACTGGCAGGTGACCACGGGTTTAAACAGGTTCCCCAGGGTAACACCCATGCCCTTCATAAGGGAGATTGCGTCTTTAGCGAATTGCACCGGATTTGTCATAGCTTCAAGAGCCCGCCTGTTACAATAATATTTATAAAGGCCACGGGGATCATGATCTTCCAGGCGAAGTTTAAGAGCTGGTCGAACCTGACCCGGGGGAAGGTCCACCGAAACCAAATGATTACGAAGACCAAAAAGTAAGTCTTACCCAAAAACCACAACCAGCCCGGCAGGAGGGGACCCTGGTAGCCGCCCAGAAAAAAGCTGGTTGCAATCGCGCAGACGATGACGATATTGGTGTACTCCGCCAGGAAAAACAGCGCAAATCTCATCCCGGTATATTCCGTGTGGAACCCGGCCACCAGTTCGCTTTCCGCCTCGGGCAGATCGAAGGGCGTCCGGTTGGTCTCGGCAACAGCGGCAATGAAAAACAGCAAAAAGGCAACCGGCTGCAGTGCCACGTACCAGAGCCCCTCTTGGGCCGCGACGATGGTCTTGAGGGAAAAGGAATTGGCCATCATGATAATCGGCAGCAAAGACAACAGGAGCGGTATCTCGTAGGCGATATTCTGGGCTACGCTCCTGATGGCGCCGATCAGGGCGTATTTATTGTTGGAGCCCCAGCCGGCCAGGAGGATGGAAAGCACCGACAGGGAAGAAAAAGCGAGAATCACCAGTATCCCCACGTTGATGTCTTTAACCAAGAGCTGCCGGTCGAATGGGATAACCACAAAGGACACGAGCACCGGGATAAAAATCAAGGTAGGGGCGAGAAAGTACAGGGGCCGGGAGACGTCGTGAGGGGTCAGCAGTTCCTTGCCCAAGAGCTTGAGCGTATCGGCCAGCGGTTGAATAAGCCCAAAGGGGCCGACCTCCTTGGGGCCGATCCGCCGCTGCATGTGCCCGGCAATCTTGCGCTCCAGCCAGGTGAGGAAGAGGGCATTGAGAACCACAAAGGCCAGCACCCCGATGAGCCCGGCAATCACCCCGAACAACTCGCGGCCAACAATCTCGATTAACCCCGTCCAATCCATGCCTTTTACCGCTTCCTCTAGCGATCTATTTCAGGGATGACCAAATCCAAACTTCCCAAAACAGCCACCGCGTCCGCAAGCAGGATCCCCCGCGCCGATTCGGGAAAGGTCATGAGATTAAAGTAAGACGGCACCCGCCAGTGCATCCGGTAGGGTCTGTCCGTCTCGTCGCTTACGATATATACCCCCAGCTCACCCCGCGGCGACTCCACGGTGTGATAGATATCCCCCGCGGGTGGCTTGATCTTCTTGGGCACCTTTTCCGCCATAACCGGTCCCGCGGGCATTGCTGCCAGCGCCTGTTCAATAATCCGCAAGCT
Organism: uncultured delta proteobacterium; assembly: GCA_947085375.1. Taxonomy (GTDB): domain Bacteria; phylum Desulfobacterota; class Syntrophia; order Syntrophales; family CAMTWB01; genus CAMTWB01. The sequence goes on along the minus strand of CAMTWB010000003.1, from coordinate 11,438 downwards.
CATCTCCATCTCGCGGATGCGGATCCGATACATATCCAGAGCCCCGTTGCCCCCACCCACCGGAATATCGAAGTTGAACCGTTCGTACAGCGAGTAGGGCTCCACTCTCCTCATATCGAAAGGGAGGCCACAGCTGCGCAATACCGGCCCGGTCACCCCGTGCTTGCGGGCAGACTCCCGGGTTACCACCCCTACATTTTTGGTTCTGCTGATAAAAATGGGATTACCCGTGATGAGCTTTTCATACATGGAAAAACGCTCGTTGTGCATCCGGTCGATAAATCGTTTAGTTTTTTCCGCAAAGGTCTCATCCACATCATCGGGCATGCCGCCAAAACGGAAATAACAGTAGGTCAGCCGCGACCCGGTTACAGCTTCGAGAATGTCCAGAATCTGTTCCCGGTCATCGAAAACAAAGAGAAAGGGGGTAAGAGCGCCCAAATCGGCCAGATAGGCGCCGACCCAGAGGAGGTGGCTTGCTATCCGGTTGAGTTCCGTCGTAATAATCCGAATATGCTCCGCCCGTGGGGGCGGGGCAATCCCCAGCATCTTTTCCACGGCGGTGACGTAACCGAGATTAAAGGAGATGGCGCCCAGGTAATCCATCCGGCCCGTGTTGGGCAAAAACTGCTGGTAGGTTCTGTTTTCCCCCATCTTTTCGTGCATCCGGTGGAGATAGCCCAGGACCGGCTCGGCTTCCAGGATATACTCGCCGTCCATCTTGATAATGATCCTGAGTACCCCATGAGTGCTCGGATGCTGGGGCCCCATATTAACAAAGAAACTGTCGTCTGACTCGGTGACGGCAAAGGAATTCAGCCGGGCCTTCTCAGCCGCTGACACGGCCACCCGTTCCTTGCGCAACGGGTAGTCCTTGCGCAGGGGATAGTAATCGATGGCGTCGTGGAGGAAAAGATAGGTAAGATTCTTATGGCCGGCGAAGAAGACACCAAAAAATTCGCAGACTTCCCGCTCCAGAAAGTAGGCGCTCGAGTAAATGCCGCTGACACTGGGGACGGATGGCTGGGCCGGATCAAGCGCCACGACCACCTTAAAACGCTTATGCCGATCATAGTGAAAGAAGAAATAGACGAGCTCAAGTTGCTTCTCCCGGTCGACACAGGTCAGGTCTTCCAGGTAGAACCCCTCGTCATCGAAGGTCTGCACTACCGGGAGGATATTGTCCGCCGTCGCCTCGAGGCAATAATGATAACCCCGGGTCTGGTAATCGGTCTCGATTAGCCCCGGCAAGGCGATGGCACTCAATTTATCTATTGGATTACTCACCAGTTAACCTCGGCAGCAGGAAATCTTCGGGAACCGGTTATCTTCTCTTCGAGTTTGAGCACGCCCTCCAGAAGTCCCTCGGGCCGTGGGGGACAGCCGGGGACATAAACGTCCACCGGGATGAGAAGATCTACTCCCTCGACAATATTGTACTGATCTTCAAAAACAAATGGCCCCCCCGAAATGGCGCAGTTACCCATGGCAATCACCCATTTGGGCGAGGGCATCTGCTCATAGAGGGTGAGCAATACCGGCGCCATCTTTTTTGTCACCGTACCGGTTACGATCATCAGGTCCGCCTGGCGGGGGGTGGCCCGGAAGACGCCAGCGCCAAAACGGTCCAGGTCAAACCGGGACATGGCACAGGACATCATTTCAATTGCGCAACAGGCCAGACCAAAGGTCATGGGCCACAGTGAATTGGCGCGCGCCAAATCAAGGAGCTTCTCCAGGGCGGCAAATTTTACTGGGATAATTTCCTTTTCCAGGTGAATACTCCCTTCCCCCACGCATAGATTATCGCCAGACCAAGAAGGGCGATAAAAACCAAGAGTGAGTAAAATTCATAAATATTCCCTCCCCGGGTGTAGGCCAGTGCCGCCGGGAAAAGAAAGAGAATGTCCACATCAAAGGCGATAAAGATGAGGGCGTAGATGTAATAGGGGGCGCTGTACCTGATCCAGGCGCTGCCAAAAGGTTCAATCCCGCACTCATATATCCGGTGGGTCTTCTCTCCTTTGGTGCGCGGGGCGATCAGATAGGCAATGGCAATGGGGGCCAGGGTAAAAATAATTGCCACGATCGCAAAGACCAGCACCGGAAAAAATTCGGTTATTATTTCCATAAGCGCAACCCAAAAGCAAAAAAATAATTCATTGGAAGATTTGTGCGCCCTATCAAACGGGAAAAGCTATGTCAATACCTTTTTGATGATCCGCTAAAAAGGCGGCACAAGTGCCATTAGGGGATGATGCTGAAAAAGCGCCTTGAGGCAAGGCGGGCAAATCATGAGAATCGTAGGGGTCAAGTCTCAACTTCTGAGATGGGCGGTGTCAGAAGTTGAGACTTGACCCTCCTTTTGAAGCCGCTCCTACCGGGGATTTCGCGGCTGGAAGACACCTATTGCCCTATTCGTCGAAGATGCTCAATTGCCCTTCTTTTTTTATCTTTTTCCGGCGGGCAATGGCGGGCTGGCCGACCTCGTCGAGTTCTCTCTTTTCCATGTTTTCGAGTATTTCTCTGGCTCGGCTGATGGCATCTTCGGGAAGGCCGGCCAGGTTATGCGAAAAATCGGCGCCAGTGAATTCACCGATTTTCGCTTCCACCTGCCCGCAATTACCGACCTGGTGCTGGAGATCGTTGAGGCGAACAAGGTGGACTGGGTTTCGGCAATGGCACTCAGACTTTCCCCGGAGGCCTGAGGGAGATTTCAGAAGCAGCTTGACCACTATAAAAAGTTTATGGTACTGCGACCGGTAACGATATGCAATTCGCCGGAAATCATCGGGTCTGCGACAAATTTATGGGTAGAGCTGCTTTTTCTCTTCCCAAACAGGGGTCGGGGGAGATTTGACGAACCAAAAATAACATGCTGCTTTTATTATAAAGCCCCCCTGCCCCCCTTTGGGAAAATCCCCCCTGCCCCCCTTTGGGAAAGGGGGGGGCTAGGCCCTGCCAGATTATGACAGACATAAATTTGTCGCACACCCGAAATCATCCAGCGGTTAGGGGTAATCGGGATCAATGGTTGCCTGGAAATCGACCTCCAGTCCACCAGATGATTGCTGGCTCGCAAATGGTCGTGCTGGAGGATGCGGCCCATCTGTCGAATGTCGAGCAGCCGCAGGCCTTCAATGAAGCGCTGCGTGCCTTTATCGACCGTGTTGACCAAAGCCTTCCCGCGTCGCCCTGAAGCGTCCGGTTTTTTTTTCGGGATGACGGGAGGAGGATTTTCTTCTCCCGCCACTGTAGTTTAAATCTTACCGGGATTAACCAACAGGAGGATAACCGATGACAGCAAAGCTTGCCGGGCCATTGAAGATGACCGCGCCGCTGGAAGCGGGAATATCGACGCGGGACATTGAAGGCATGATCCATTTTTACACCGAAATCGTAGGCTTGAAACTGGTTGCCGACCACCAGGTAGAACCCGCTCTTAGCCGGGGGCTTGGCACCACGGCGCATGGCTATCGAATCGTCCGTTTGCAGACCCCTTACGGAGAAAGGATCAAATTGGTCCAATCCGGCAACCCGCCGCAACAGAGCGCAGCCAACCCCTACGTATTTGACCGGCATGGGTTGGCATACCTGACGTTTGTAATCACCGACCTCGATGAGCTGATCGGGCGACTGAGCGCTCAGGGCGTAAATTTTCTCAGCGAGGGGAAAGTCGAAGTGCGTCCGGGCGTGTTTGCCATCTTCGCAAGCGATCCGGAAGGCAACAGGGTGGAATTTGTCGAGTACCCCGACGTGGCTTCCTACCGACCTGACCTTTACCGCTGGCGGCAATTCTTCTGATCCGCTAAAAAGTCCTGCTACTAAAGCTGCACTGCACTCCGAAACATATCCACAAGGTTTTTCGGAGGGCCATGCTTCGTCATGGTCGTAAAATGCTTTGCCTTTTGTTAAGGACAGCGCAATAGGGCAGACGAGCAGGAACTCGTCCCTCCGAAAATAATGCCTATTTACCGACTTTTTTCCGCCTCATCAAGTTTCATCAGATGATACTTTAATGAAGGAGGTCAAAATGAAAAGTAGGGATGGGGTCAAGTCTTTACTGTTGCAAGTGCGGCCGGACCTCGGCACGGCTGGTCAAAATCCTGGGCCGGGTGAACCAGGTGACCAAGCTGAAGGGGATGTTTATTCATCCTGGTCAGTTAGATGCAGTGGCGGCAAAGTGCCCGAGATATGCGCCTGCCAGATGGTGGTAACCAGGGAAAAACACCAGGACAAGATGCTCTTCCGGACAGATTTGACCGAAATCTGCGCCCTTCCTCTGGCGTTAGCAGAAAGGATAGCCCGGGCCATGCAGGATATTTTGCGGGTCCGGGGCAAGGTGGAACTGCTCCCGAGTGGCGCTATCCCCAAGGGCGCGAAAAAGTTCGAGGACTCCCGCACCTGGGACTGATGCGGATTGGGAATTGGGGATTAACCCCCTCCGCAGTCCCCAGAAGATGTGCGGAATGAAGATGCTGAAAAAAATCACAAGCGAGATTGAGGCTGTCAAATGAGAATCAGGTCCTTTGATAATAAGGTGATTGTTATAACAGGCGCGGCCAGCGGTATAGGAGAGGCCATCAGCCGGCGTTTTGCCGGGGATGGCGCCCGCCTGGGGCTGCTGGACCAGGACAAGATGGCGCTTGAGGCCTTTGCGGAGGAACTGAGGGCCGCCGGTGTCGAGACGGTGGGCATCGGTTGTGACGTTTCCCGGGAGGAAGAATGTCGGAAGGCGATAGGCCTTGTCCTTCAACATTACGGGGGAATCGACATCCTGGTCAACAATGCCGGGATCACGCAGCGAGGCGCCTTTGTGGATACAAACACGGCGGTATATCGCCGGGTGATGGATGTCAACTTTTTCGGGTCGCTCTATTGCACCAAGGCGGCCATTGAAAGTCTGCTTGTGCGCAGGGGGATGGTGATCGTGATCGAAAGCCTGGCCGGGGTGGCCCCGCTGCTCGGGCGGACAGGATACTGTGCGAGCAAGCATGCCCTCCACGGCCTATTCACATCGCTCCGGGCGGAATTGCGGGGCAGCGGCCTGCATGTGATGCTGGTTTGTCCCGGTTTTGTGCAGACCAATCTTCAGACCAGAGCGCTGGGCGCCGACGGTCAGGTCGCCACCCATCCTCAATCCATGGTGGGGAGGCCGATTTCGGCCGGGAGCGTGGCCGAAGAGGTTTACCGGGGCGCGCTTAAGCGCCGGAATTTAATCGTTCTTACCCCGGTGGGTAAACTGAGTTACTGGCTCAGTCGCCTGGCGCCGGTGGCCTATGAGCGCCTCATGGCCCGCCAGCTTAGGGAAGAGCTATTGTAGCGCAAAAGGGCGAGGGGAAAGGGGACAGTGTACGAAAAGGGGGACGCTGTCAACTTATTAACTTGATCGGAAAGAGTGCAAGAGGAATAGAAGCGAGACAAGCGTATTATATTACAGAAAGTTAATAAGTTAACAGCGTCCCCTAGATAAGCAGAGCAGGCGGCTAGTGACGAGAAAGGCGAATGACTTCGGTCATGATGCCGGTCATCGTCTCTCCCGCGCCGCCGTTGATTACCACGTCTGCCAGGTGGTCATAGGGGGTTTCGTCGCGGTTGATAATCAGCAGTCGGGCGCCGCCCTCTTTGGCGTACAGGGGGATGTAAGCGGCCGGATAAACTACCAGAGACGAACCGATAACAATAAAGAGGTCGCAGTTGGCCGCATGATACATGGACTGCTCCATGACCCGCTCTGGCAGCGCTTCGCCGAAGAAGACCACTTCCGGTTTAAGAATGCCCCCGCATTTTTCACAATCCGGCGGATCACCCCCGGGGATGTATCTCTTCCTTATTTCGCTAAGCGGGTAGCGAGCCTGACAGCCCAGGCAGCGGAGGTTTTTCATATTCCCGTGGAGCTCAAAGACCAACTCCGGGCTGTTTCCCGCCAATTGATGGAGCCCGTCAATGTTCTGGGTGATGACGCAACTGAGCTTTTCCATGCGCTCGAGAGCGGCAATGGCATTATGAGCTGCGTTTGGCTCTGCCTCGCCAAAAAAACCGTCCCCCAGCAAAAGCTGCCATTGTTTTCGCCTGGATTCGGCGCTGGCGAGGAAGCGCTGGATGGTGAAGTCTTCCGGGTCGAACCGGCTCCAGATGCCACCTGCGCTGCGGAAATCGGGGATTCCAGATTCTGTGCTCACTCCGGCGCCGGTGAAGACTGCCACTTTCTGCGACCGGACGATCATTTCCGATACTTGGATTAGCTTTTGCTGAGTTGTGCCATCCATCGGCTTCTCTCCTTGCTGTATTTGACCCTCCCGTTGCCACAATGCTTTACTTTTTGACTCCTGTCAAACAAGATTTGCAACGTTTTTGACTTGAGTCAAGGCGGCGGTTCCCCAGAGCGATTAAATTGCCATCAAATAAAAAAACAGGAGGCAAATCATGAAAAGAAAGATTATAGAAATCGACGCGGAAAAATGTAACGGCTGTTCCCTGTGTCTGCCCAATTGTCCTGAAGGGGCCTTGCAGATCATTGATGGCAAGGCCCGGTTGGTCAGTGACCTCTTTTGTGACGGCCTGGGCGCCTGTATCGGTCATTGTCCCGAAGGGGCAATAAATGTCACTGAGCGGGAAGCCGCGCCCTATGACGAAAGGAAAGTCATGGAAAATATCGTCCCACAGGGTTTAGCTACGATCAACGCCCATCTCCAGCATCTGAGGGATCACGGCGAAACCGGCTATCTTAAGGAGGCGATGGACTATCTTAGGGAAAAGGGAAAACTGCCGGAAGGGCCGGACCAACCTCTGGCCTGCGGCTGTCCCGGGACGATGGCCAGGGAATTCCCCAAGACGGCAGCAACGGAGGCTAAACCGGCAGGTCAGCAAACTTCCGAGCTTTCCCACTGGCCGATTCAACTTCATCTCATCTCCCCCCAGGCTTCATATTTCCAGAAGGCCGACCTGGTTTTAGCTGCGGATTGCACTGCCTTTGCCCTGGGCAGCTTCCATGCGGACTACCTCAAGGGGAAAAAGCTGGCCATCGGCTGTCCCAAACTCGATTCCGGCCAGGAGATTTATATTGAGAAACTGGTGGCCTTAATCGATGAAGCGAAAATCAATACCCTGACGTTGGTGATCATGGAAGTGCCATGTTGCCGGGGGCTCTTGAACCTTGCCCAGCAGGCGGTGGCCAGATCCAAGCGAAAGGTGCCGATCAAGCTGGTAGTGGTGGGAGTGCGGGGAGAGATTGCGTCTGAAGACTGGGTGTGATAGTCCGGCAGGCAATTGCTTTGACCGGGAGATACAGCCATGAGAAGAAAGGACAAGGAGATTTCTGATCCCTCCGAGATGGAGGCGATAATCCGGGGGGCCTTCGTCTGTCGGCTTGCCTTGTGGGATGGAGATTGGCCCTATATTGTGCCCCTGTGCTTTGGGTATCGGGCGGGCGTTTTCTACTTCCACAGCGCCAAAGAGGGGAAAAAGATAGATGTTCTCAAGAGAAACAGCAGAGTTGCCTTTTTAGTTGAGCTGGATGTCGAGCCGGTGAAGAGCGCCTCTGCCTGTCGCTGGACCATGAAGTACCGGAGTGTAAGCGGTCAGGGCGAGGTTTCATTTTTGGAGGAGCGTCCGGCGAAGGAGGAGGCGCTGCGGGTCATTATGGCTCAGTATGGCGAAAAAGAAGCGCAATTTTCCGAAGAAAATCTCAAATCGGTGACGGTTTTTCAAGTGCGGATAACTCAGATGACGGGCAAAAAATCGGGCTGCTAGGCAATACGGCCTGAGATCGAGCGAAGCAATTTAGTGCAAAAGGAATACGTCCGGCACGTGATTTGCGCGCATTACCTTCGAACTTTGGTAACTACTCAGGAGTCAATGTCATTGACTTAACGAATCGGTTTATAGCAGGTGCGGAAGCCACTTTTATGTACGCTGTGTTTTCTTGGATATTTTCTCCCCCAATTTCAAAGGGGATCTTTTCCCCCGGCAAAGAATAAATTGTCCTTAATCTAAATTTTTGGTATGAGAATAACCAATAACGGAGGGATGTTATGAATACCTATGAAATGATTGAGACCAAGCCGGGAGTGATGCTGGGGAAGCCCGTCATCAAAGGGACCAGGATACCTGTCGACCTCATTGTGCGAAAATTGGGTGAAGGCGCCTCTTTTGAAGATTTACTCGATGGTTATCCGAATCTGTCGAGAGAAGCCATTCAGGCGGCATTGATTTACGCCGCCGATATGATTCACAATGAAACTACGATCTATTTGAAGACAGGAACTGCCAATTGAGTTTAAAACAATTGAGTTTTTTAGTAGACGAGAGTTGTGATTTTTCCGTCATTCGAGCTCTTAGGCAAGAAGGCTATGCCGTCAAGGCCATCGCTGAAATATCTCCATCACTGCCAGATGAAATGGTGCTGGAATTGGCTGTGGCTGAAAACCGGCTACTGATAACAGAAGACAAGGACTTTGGTGAGTGGGTTTTTGCACATCAACATGCGATGACGGGTGTACTGCTAATCCGCTATCCAGCGAGCATGCGCTCCTCAATGGTTGCAGTCGTGATCGATCTGATTGGCGGACATGCTACAGAACTTGATGGCAGCTTTACTGTTTTAGAGCCCGGAAGAGCGCGAATCAGAAAGAAAATCAAGGACTGAGCATCACATGACTCCGAAGTTTGACACCTCATTCTCTAATTCTTCGTGGAAAAGGACTGTTTATGCGTCTCCAGGTTAATCCCGACAACTGTTCCGGCTGTCGTTTGTGTCTACAAATTTGCGCGATGGAAAAATTTAACGAAGTAAACCCCCGCAAGGCGCGTCTCCGGCTGGAGGCGCTATTCCCCGAGCCGGGTAAGTACCACCCCCGGGTATGTACTGAATGTGGTTCCTGCCGCGAGATTTGCCCCGTGGAAGCAATCGGGGAGAATGAACAAGGCATCCTTGAGGTAAGGGCAGATAGCTGTATCGAATGCGGCGCCTGTAGCGACATCTGCCCGGAGGGGGTCATGATGCGCTGGGAAAACGACATTCCTTTCAAGTGCGATTTTTGCGGGCAATGTGCTGAGGTTTGTAATACCGGTGCCTTAACCAGACAGCTCTAAAAGGTGCATTATGCTATACGGATTTGGCGGAAATGTTCTTAAGGTCAATCTTGCTACAGGCGCAATCGACATCCAGCCTCTGGACCCGACATTCGCCCGCCGCTGGCTGGGCGGGCGGGGATTCATCAGCAAAATTCTCTACGACGAGGTGCCAAGAGGTACCGGGGCCTTCGATTCTGATAATTTGCTCGTCATCAGCCCCGGGGTTTTAGCGGGGCATTTTGCGCCCGGCGGGAGTAAATGTTGCTTTGGCGCCATCTCTCCCATCACCAACGGTCACGGCGATTCGACTGTCGGCGGTCACTTCGGCCCGGAATTGAAATTTGCCGGCTTCGATCTGGTCATTTTCCGGGGCATGGCTTCCCGGCCGTCATACGTAATGATTGATGACGACAAGATTGAAATTCGTGACGCCGCTCGATACTGGGGCAAGGGGTCGATGGAGGCCGAAAAGATGCTCAAAGATGATCTCGGGGGCGATTTCGAGATTGTCACCATTGGGCCAGCAGGGGAGAACCTGATAACTTCGGCCTGCATCACCCACGATTACGGCCGGCAGGCCGGGCGCTGCGGGATGGGCGCGGTCATGGGCTCCAAAAAAATCAAGGCGATTGCGGTGCGCGGCACCAGGTCGCTTTCGGTATACGACCTCAAAAGGACCAAAGAGGTCAATCTTGCAATAATCAAACGTACCAGCAAGCATCCGAACATGGCGCCTTGGCAAAAATACGGCACCGCGATGTTTGTCGGCTGGTCGAACAATAACGGCGTCTATCCTACCCGCAATTTTCAGACTACCTACATGGAGAATCACGAAAAGCTCGATGGTGCCGAACTGGTTGAGAAATTGCTGGTTTCCCATAAGGCCTGTTTCGGCTGTTGGATGAATTGCGGCAAGTACTCCCGGGTAGCGCTGCCCGACAGGCCAATGGTTTATGTCGAGGGGCCGGAATATGAGACAAACGCCCTGTGCGGTGGCAACTGCGGGTTTGAGCGAATCGAAGAGGTGGCCTACAATAATTGGCTTTGCGACAGTCTCGGGATCGATTCCATGTCGGCAGGCGGCCTGGTGGCCTTTGCGATGGAGTGTTATGAAAAAGGCTTGATTACCAGGGAGCAACTGGACGGCCGGCAATTGCGCTGGGGCAATCTCGACGATTTCGAGCATTTCATTAAGATGATTGTAGATCGGCGGGGTATTGGCGAATGGTTTGCCCAGGGGCTCGCGCCGGCGGCGAAGATGATCGGCGGCGGTTCCGAGAAATTCGCCGTGCAGATCAAGGGGATGGGCATGAGCGGTTATGACGGTCGTTATGCTCCGGCCATGCTTTTGGGGTACATGACGTCCGATATCGGCGCGCACCATAATCGCGCCTGGACTATCACCCTGGATGACGATATCGGTCGCGATGTAGTCAAGGGCAAGGCCAAACTGGTAGTCTATCTGCAGCATATCCGCCCCTTCTTCGACAGCATCTCCAGCTGCCGCTTATTTTGGGGCGAGGTGGACGTTACGCCGGAAGAGTATATCACGGCGATTATCATGGCGACAGGCTGGAGTGATCTCACCCTGGCCGAGGCTATGAAGGCATCCGAACGGGTTTGGAATCTCAATCGCGCCCATTTTCTGGAACGCAACTGCCACCTGGACAAAACCGGCCGGGCCTTCGATTATCCCAATGCCCGGTTTTATGAGGAAGCCGTTCCCAGCGGCCCGGGGAAGGGCGCAAGGCTTACTTTGGCGCAACTGGATCTTATGCTGGACGAATATTATGCCGCCCGCGGCTGGGGGAAAAACGGCAACCCCAGCCGGGAGGTACTTTTGGACTTAGGTTTGGACGAGGCGGCGGCCAATTTGGAAGAGGCCGGTTTGCTGGGCAGTCTGAGTGCGCCATTGCCTGAGCTGCGCGGGGAGCGGTATAAACCCAAGGCCTTTTGAAATGATCGTCTATTTTCAGGCCGGCGGCTTACTGCGGGACTATCTCAAGCCCGATGTGGACGTCTATACCCGGAAAATTGAAGTAGAGCCGGGCCTGACCGTAAAAGAAATCATGGAGCGGATCAATCTCCGACCGGCGTTGGTTTCGATGACGCTCTCGGGTGGCAAGATTGTCCCCCTAAGCTATGTGCCCCGGGATGGGGAAATTATTGTCTTGCGGCCGCCGGTTCAAGGCGGGTGATTCCTTTTTTGATTTTCAAGGATAAACTAATGTTACTCCGACAAATATTCTTTATGGTGCGGCGCCAGATGGACGTGTCGATTGCTTTGGTTAAGCAAATCTCCCCTAACCCCTCTTTCCCAAAGAGGGGGACAAGTTGGAGGGTTAATTTTCCAAAGAGGACAA
>CAMTWB010000002.1:0-10756 GCA_947085375.1 uncultured delta proteobacterium | reverse complement strand
GATGTACCGCGTCTTCCCATAAAGCGGCAGGGATGGGCGTCCCGCGCTTCCTACCCTCACGCCATCGCTCAAATCGCTGCTGAACTTCTTCAAGGCTTGGACCTGTGTAGGCGGTAAACTGCTTATCCATCGGTTATCCTCTTTCTTGGTTGATAACCGATCATACCTATCCGCTACAAATTTTTCACGCAGCCTTACCGGAAAGACACATGTAGCTACAACACATCAGAACAATTCCTAAGAGATTCTGTGCTGTTGGTTTCTGTTTAAATGGACTTAGGTCCGCACGTTCATTGATGGCTTTGCTTGCAAACTTTGTTCTATTCTCGACCAACAGACCATATAGATAGCCTGATTTTCCACTTATTGCGATATTAAAGTTCAATAAATGGAAAAATCGTCACATTATATTCCACTTATTACATTTTTCTTGCGATTTTTCCACAAAAACAAGTGGTTATTTATCATCTACAAGGTCAGGCAAGATTTTTAACGAACGCTAAAACCTCCGATTTCCCCTCCCCTGGTGGGAGGGGGCAGGGGAGGGGGAGAAAAACTGAATCTTTGCTAACTTTTCGCATCAATCTTGAAGTGCTTGAGCTTACGGTGAAGGTTGCTTCTTTCCAGGCCAATCGCTTCAGCCGTCCGGGAAATATTGCCGTCAAATTCCTTTATCTTGCCCGCCAGGTAATCTTTCTCAAACTCCAGCCTCGCCTCACGGAAAGAACCCGCCAGGCTGAAAGCCAGTTTTGGCTTCGTGCCCGGTTCTTCCTTGCCCAAGGCTGGAATGTCCGCCACCCCAATTTGTTCGGCCGGGGTCATGATAACCAGGCGCTCCACTATATTCTTCAACTCCCGAACATTGCCGGGCCAGTCATGCTGCTTGAGTAATTCCATTGCTTCTTGGGTAATAACCTTTTCTTTTTCTCTCTCTTTCAACGCAAATTCCCTCAGGAAGCGTTTAACAAGAAGGGGTATGTCTTCAGTACGTTCCCGTAGAGGAGGCACCCAAAGGGGAATCACGTTGAGCCGATAATAAAGATCCTGACGAAACCTCCCCTGCTCCATCTCCCTTTCCAGGTTTTTGTTCGTTGCCGCCAAGACCCTTACGTCCGTGGGAATCAATTTATTCCCCCCCACCCGTTCAAATTTTTTCTCCTGGAGTATCCTCAGTATCTTCGCCTGAGCCTTCAAGCTCATGTCGGCGATTTCATCGAGAAAAATCGTGCCTTCGTGGGCCAGGTCAAACTTGCCTCTCTTTTTTTCCGTCGCTCCGGTAAAGGCCCCCTTCTCGTGGCCAAAAAGTTCGCTTTCAATCAGATCTTCAGGAATGGCTGCACAATTGACTTCAACAAAAGGTTTCTGCGTCCTTTTGCTCAAGCGATGGATGGATCTGGCCACCAGTTCCTTTCCGGTGCCATTTTCTCCCATGATTAGGATCCAGGCATTGGTGGGAGCAATAATGGAGATCATGTCTTTTAACTCCACAATCGATGAGCTTTGGCCTGTAAGCTCATACTCCTCCCGGTATTTCTGCCTAAGGAGCAGGTTCTCCTCTTCCAGGCGGATCAGGTCAAAGGCGTGGTTAACCGCCAGAATAACCTTATCCAGCGAAAGGGGCTTTTCAATGAAGTCAAAAGCTCCAAGTTTGGTGGATTTCACGGCGGTTTCAATTGTGCCATGCCCGGATATCATAATGACCCGGATCTGAGGTTGCTCTGATTTAATGATTCGCAGGGTTTCAATGCCATCGATTCCCGGCAGCCAAATATCCAAGAGAACCAGGCTGCATGGCTCTTCCTTCAATATTTTAACCGCCTCTTCTCCACTGCTGGCCGTTAAAACCTCGTAGCCTTCATCGGCAAGAATGCCACCCAATGTTTGGCGAATGCTGATTTCGTCATCAACCAGCAGGATGTTTTTTCTCATAATCTACCCATCAGTACTACTGCAAGTTATTTACATCTTTTGAGATTCCGGCGCCGGAATTTCGAAAGAGACCACCGTTCCCCGAGGAACATTGTCTCTCACGCTGACATGACCGTAATGGTCAGAAATTATCGAACTCACAATGCTCAGTCCGAGGCCCATCCCTGATTTCTTTGTCGAAAAATAAGGCTCAAACATCTTCATTTTCTCGGCCGGAGAAATCCCCCGGCCATTATCGGCCACATCCACCCTGATTTTGCTGTGCTTTTCATCGTAGGAACTGACAATCTCAATTTTACCATCAGCGGGGTCCACTGCCGCTATGGCGTTATCCAGCAAATTGACCATCACGCTGCGTATCTGCTCCGGATCCATGTTAATTTTCGGCATGTTGGAATCTTCGATAAAACGAAAGGATATATTCCGGTGGGCATCCCTGAACAGAACAAAGGACTCCATAATTACCCGATTGAGGTCATTTAAGGCCAGCCTGGTCACCGGCATTCTCGCATAGCGTGTAAACTCATTGACCAGATTTTTCAAGACATCAACCTGTTTGATGATGGTGTTGGTACATTCTTGAAAAACTGAGCCCTCAGCCCCCAGTTTATCACCATAACGCCGCTGAAGACGCTGGGCGGACAATTGCACCGGTGTCAGGGGATTCTTTATTTCATGGGCCATCCTCCTGGCAACTTCCCGCCAGGCGGCCGCCCGCTCTTCTTTCTGTATTTTTGTTACATCCTCAAAAACCACCACTAAACCAATATAGTCAGCATTGTCATCCTTTACGATATTGGCTGTCATCAGAAAGGTGATGATCCGTCCCCTCAGGATCAGCTGCATCTGCTTGCTAAGCGATACGTTTCCCATCTCCGACAGTTCCGCCAAAATCTGCCTGACCAACCCCAAATGCTCCGGGATCAGGACTTCTTCATAACGGCGACCGATAATTGTCTCGGAAGAAATGTCGAACATCCCCTCTGCCGCCCTGTTGATTGTTGTAATACGTCCTTCCCTATCCACTGAAACAACCCCGGTTGAGACGTTCCGCAGAACCGTTTCCGTGTATCTTTTTCTGGCCTCCAAGTCATCGTAGGCTGATCCCAGGCTTTCGTTGCTCTTCTTGAGTTCTCTGGTCATCTGGTTGAAGGAAGCTACCAATACCCCTATCTCATCCTTCGCCTCCAGATTAATTTGATAATCAAGATCCCCCTGGGAGATTCTCCGGGTGGCCTCCGCGAGGTATTCGATGGTGCCGGTTATATTTTTGGCCAGATACAGGCCAAACCAGGTAGCGGAAAAAACGATCAGCAGGGCAACAATCGACAGGGTGATGATGTAACTCGATTTTATCGGATTTTTAAGGAGCTTCAACTGCTTATACTCCTCAGAAGCACCAGATATGACATTTATCCGCTGGACAACATCCTTGGGAACGAAATAGCTTGCCGTTACGGTGCCAACCACTCTTTCCGGGCCCAGGTAGGAAAAAATGGGCACCATGCTTACGATCATATCCCCGCCGGGAGTTGAGTGGACTGTTTTTACTTCCTTCCCACCAAACAGATTCTCAAACATTTGGGCCGATGGTTTTACTGAAACTGCGTGGGGATTATCACGATCCTTGACAAACAATTGTCTTCGCTGATTGACGACCTGCACCTCAATGTGGCTGAATTTATAGAGCCTCTGCCGCTGCTCTACCAGAGTTCTCAAGTAGTCAAATCTTTCCTGGTCGTATAGTCGATTTTTCGTGATATCGGAGCTGATCTGCCGGGCAAAATCCGCCGCCTGAACCAAAGATTTTTCGTAATAATCCTGAGCCACCTCCTGAGAGACAATTAGAGCGTCGCCTATCTTGATATTGAACCAGTTATCTATACTGTATGAAAGAAAACCAACGGCAAAGACAAATAATATCGCAGTCGGTATCAGAGAAAAGCCAACAAATGCCAACACTATTTTGGTGCGAAACTTAGAACCAAGAACCCCTCGTCTCTGGTCATAAAACAGTTTTATGACATTTCTCAAAATGAGGAAAAGCAGCAGAATGATCAATATGATATTGATATTGATCAAACCGAAGATCAGGACACTGCTGGAGACCGGCAAGGTCTCTCCCTGGCGGGCAAGGTATCCTCCCAGAAGGGAAAGAAGGACAATCATAACCAGGGTGACAACGATTATCGCCCGCTCCCGGCGACGCCGCATTAATTCCTTCCTGTCCGATTGGATAGTGCTTTCCATATATTTTTCTGACTATTTACGGATTCGTTATGCTTGGCCCTAAGCAAGAGGGATTTGCCAGGTTAGGCCCCGATAGCGGTCAGCTTAAAATATCAGTTTATACCGGAACCAGTCCGTCTCCAGCTTCCCCCAGGACGTAATCAGGGAAAAGAAATCAACGATCATCGGATGTCGTTCCTTATGCGTTTTAGCCTTAACTTTTACGTAATACTCGGAAGCCTTGTTTAGCTGCTGCGTGGATGCCAGGGGTATGTTGTTAAGCTCATCCATTGCCGCCTGGGCTACATCTAACTCACTGAATGAAATTGGCTCCCTCTGACCGGCTAAGGCTACATGAAATATCTTCTTGGCAGTGTCATACTTGATGGAATTGGTGAAGACCAACTGGGATATTACCCGGTTAAACCAGTAATTCCTCTCCTCATAAAGAACCACTGTATATGAGAGATTTACCCTGGTGCCGGCCATGATTGCCTTTTCAATGTCCGGATTGAAAAGAGCCATTCCCCGGGCGTAGAGCACCAGTTGCTCGGCGTTACTGGTAACGATGATCTCCGCAGTATTGGACGCCCCACCGGTTCGAAAAAAAAGCAGCCAGCTTACGACCAAAACTGCGACCACAATAAATGATCTGCGACGTCCTTGCAATTACGTATCCTTTCTTTCTGTGTCGCCCAGGGCAGTTTCGACCGTACCTACTATCGACGACCGCCAGTTTTTCTTCTTCCTGGATGCTGCAGGAATGGCTGAAACCGCAATTTTCCTGCAGATGAACAGTCACGTCTGCCCCTCAGTAACGAACTTCCTGTAGAAACAAGCCACCCGGCGGTGCTGTCCTGCCTGCCTGCCGTCGGTCCTTGCCGGCCATGATTGCCGGTATCTGGTCGGCATCGATCTTCGCCCGGCCCACCTCCACCAGGGTGCCGACAATGTTGCGCACCATGTGTCTCAAAAAGCCGCTTGCCTCAATGGTGACTTCAATGAGCCCGGAAGGTCTGGCATCAATAGCCCAGCCGATAACCGTCCGGATACGGTCTTTCACCAAACTGCCAGAACCACAGAAGGCCGAAAAGTCATGGGTCCCCTCCAGGCACCCCAGCACCTTTTCCATGGCGGCTAAATCCAGCCGCCCCGGGACATGCCAAATATACTGCCGGCCCACCGCCGGCCGGACCGGCCAGTTCATTATCCGGTAGAGATACACCTTGCTTTTGGCATCGAAACGGGCATGAAAAGATAAGGAGGCCTCCTCTATTGTCTTAATTGCAATATCGGGCGGAAGGACGCTGTTTATGGCCCTAAGCAGCTTTTGCTCCCCGATGGGTTTAGTAATGAGAAAGTTGGCGCTTTGATTTAATGCGTGAACACCGGCATCGGTCCTTCCGGAGCCTATCACCCGGATTTTTTCCTGAGTAATCAGCTCCAGGCACTGCTCCAATGTCCGCTGGATCGTTTTTTTTTCGCCTTGACTCTGCCACCCCTCATAGCCTGAGCCATCGTATTCCAGCGTAATCTTCAGGTTTCGCATAAAGCAGCCCAACTGCCATCATAACCGACGACACTGTAAAAAAGTCCATATGCTGCGCTCTGGCTGCATCCCTCGTCACTCAAGGCGTACCAAAAAGTACGCCTCATTCCTCGTGATTTGCGCGCTCAAGCCTCGCGAACTTTTTACAGCGTCATCTCCAAATTACAGTTTTACCGACTTTTACCACTTCATCATAACCGGTCGGCGCACAGTTCCAGCGCCTCGATCGCCGGCAGCTTTTTGCCGCTCAAAAGCTCCAGGGAGGCGCCGCCGCCGGTGGAAATATAGGTGATCCTGTCGGTTTCTCCGGAGCGGTGAATGGCCACGTCGGTGTCGCCGCCGCCGACAATGGTGAGGGCATAGGAGTTTCCTACACTATGAGCCAGCGCCATGGTGCCACGGCTGAAGGCATCGATCTCGAAAACCCCCATCGGGCCGTTCCAAACGATGGTTTTCGCATTCTGCAGGGCCAGGGTGAAGAGCGTTATCGTGGCGGGACCGATATCCAGGGCCATCCATTTTTGGTTTATTTCCTGTACCGGTACGATCTTGGTTTCCGCCTCGGGATCCATCGCCTCGGCAATAACACAGTCCACCGGCAGGTAAAGTTTTACTCCTCTGGCTTTGGCGATCGACATAACCTCCAGCGCCTTTTCGGTCAAATCGTCTTCGACCAGAGATCTGCCCACCTCAATCCCCAGGGCCTTGAGAAAGGTAAAGGCCATTCCGCCGCCGATGATCATCTTGTTTACCCTCGCCACCAGGTTCACCAGGGCATCGAGTTTTCCTGAAACTTTGGAACCGCCGATTATGGCAACCAGTGGCCGGGCCGGGCTATTGAGCGTCTCCCGGAAATAGTTGATTTCTCTTTTGATCAGAAAACCGGCGCCCGAGTGGGGGGCGAACCTGGTTACCCCCACGTTGGAGGCATGCCTCCGATGGGCATTGCCGAACGCATCATCGATGTAGATATCCCCCAGGCTGGCAAGCTCGCGGGAAAAATCATCGCAATCGGCCTCCTCTCCGGGGTAAAAGCGGAGGTTTTCCAAAAGGACAATCGACCCCAGGGGCATAGCGGCAATGGTTTTTTTAACCTCAGGCCCAATGCTGTCTTCCAGAAAGGTAACTTCCTTTCCCAGCAGGCGGGCCAACCTTTTACTCACCGGCGCCAGACTGTATTTGGGATTGACCTTGCCCTTGGGGCGTCCCAGGTGTGATATAATTACCACCTTGGCCCCATTGTCGAGAGCATAGTTTATGGTGGGCAAGACCGCCCTGATCCGCGTATCATCGGTGATATTGAGGCTTTCGTCCAGAGGCACATTGAAGTCCACTCTAACCAGCACCGTTTTGCCTTTAACGTCGAATTCATTGATAAATCTCATAAGAGCTCCTCATTAGATCTGTTGCGTTAAAGTTTTATCAGCTATTCAGTATCGCATTCACCCTGGCTAGCATCGTCTCCTTCTCCAGCAGGAAAAATATGCCTGCCAGCTCGGGCCCCCTCGTCTGACCGGTTAAGGCCAGCCTGATGGGGAGCAGAAGTTTCCTCCCGGAGCACCCCGTCCTTGCCCGCACCTGGTCGATTATCTCGTCAAAAATGGCTTCGCCGTCATTTATCGCCCTTGCCAGGGCTTCCCGAAATGATATCAGCACCTGCCGGGTGCCGGTCTCCTGAATGATTTTTTCTCCCTCTGGCGCAAGCTTTGGAATTTGCGCCAGGAAAATATCCAGCCAGACAGATACATCTGCCAGGGTGGTGAGATTGCCTTTGAGCAACGTTACAATTCCAAGCAGTTTCTTTTCATCTAGTTTGGCCGGATCATACCCTGCCCTTACGATGAAGGGCCGCATCTTTTCGAGCAATGCTTCCGGTTCTTCCCGCCTGATGTAAGCCTCGTTTAACCAGCGCAGCTTCGCTTCATCAAAAATGGCCCCGGCCCGTCCCAGTTTATCCAGGGAAAAATTTTTGATGCTCATTTCCCGGGACTGTATTTCCTGTGCTCCGATGATGGTTGTACCAATAGAAGACAAGTAGTTGATCAGCGCTTCGGGCAGGTAGCCCTGATTCTCGAACTCTCTCACCGACACCGCACCGTGGCGCTTGCTAAGCTTCGCGTGGTCCTTGCCTAAAATGAGGGCGTGATGGGCAAAATGCGGCGGGGATAAACCAAGCGCCCGATAAATCAAAAGCTGCGCCGCCGTATTGGAAAGATGATCTTCCCCTCTGATTACGTGGGTTATCCCCATGAGATAATCGTCTGTCACCACGGCAAAATTGTATGCCGGAATGCCGTTGGAACGAATGACGATGAAATCACCCATGCTGCGGCAATCGAATTTCATGGCGCCCCGAATCAGGTCCGTAAACTCCAACGTTCCATCTCCCACCAGGAAACGATAGGCCGGAGTTCTGCCTTGCTGTTCCAAACGTAATTTTTCTTTAGCGGAAAGCGCCCGGCATTTACCCGAATATCGAGGCGTAAGTCTTCTTTCTCTGAGCGATTTCCGCTCGGCGGCAAGCTCTTCTTCGGTACAGTAACACAAATAGACCCGGTTATCCCTTCTGAGAATTTCCAGGTAATCATGGTAAAATGGCAGACGTTGACTTTGATAATAAGGGCCGGCTGCGCCACCCTTAAGTGGCCCCTCGTCCCAATCCAGGCCAAGCCAGGTCAGTTCCTTAAGGAGGTTCCGGGTATGAATATCTGATACCCGCTGACAGTCGGTGTCTTCAATCCGGAGGATAAAATTGCCTCCATAGCGCCGGGCGAAAAGCCAGTTAAAAAGGGCCGTCCGGGCATTGCCCACGTGGAGGGAGCCGGAGGGAGAGGGGGCGAATCTAACCCGGGGTTTTTCAGCTGTCATGTGGCTTCCCCTCGCCTTTACTTTCCACAATTAGAACCGTGGCCAGGGCGGCAATACCCTCTTGCCGACCAATAAAGCCCATTCCCTCGTTGGTAGTGGCCTTGACGTTTACGCGGTTGACCGGGATATCCAGAGTGCGGGCGATATTTTTACTCATGGCCGGAATATGTAAAGCCAGCCGGGGTCTTTCGGCGATGATCGTTGAATCCACATTTTCAATCCGAAAGCCGCTGGCATTTAGCATCCGCTTAATCGATTCCAAAATCAGTATGCTGGAAATATCCTTGTAGAACGGGTCAGTATCGGGAAAATGACGCCCCAGGTCGCCTTCTCCCATTGCTCCCAAGATAGCGTCACAGATGGCATGGACCAGGACATCCGCATCGGAGTGCCCCAAAAGCCCTTTCGGCGCCGGTATCTCCAGCCCGCCCAGGATCAGCTTTCTGCCCACGGCAAACCGGTGGCTGTCGTACCCTGAACCTATTCGCACCTCAGCCCCCGTTTTGCCAGAAGCTCACCCCAAAGGAGGTCTTCCGGGGTTGTTATCTTGATATTATAGTACGAACCAATCACCAATTTAACAGGGATGCCCATCATTTCCACCAAGGCGGCGTCGTCAGTGGCCGTAATGTTGTTTTTCCGGGCCTCCTCATGGGCCTTTAGTATTATCTCTCGTTTGAAGGCCTGGGGAGTCTGGGCGAGCCAGAGGTCGTCCCGGCTCACGGTGGTCAAGGATTGGTTGCAATCCAGTCTCTTGACGGTATCCCGCACCGCAACAGCGGCGATTGCCGCGCCCTCCTCTAGCGCCCCGCGGACGACCCGATCGATCAGGTCCTGAGTTACGAAGGGACGCACCCCATCATGAATGAGCAGTATCTCATGCTCTGCACTGGAGGCCAAGATCGCATTTCTTGTTGAATCCTGGCGAGTCGGTCCGCCGGGGATGAGATACTTGATCTTCCCGAAATTACCCGCTGCACCGATAAATGATTCCACATAACGCATATCTGCCGGCGGCACCACTAGGTATATCTCATCAATGGCTCGCGATTCATTGAGGGCCGCCAGGGTGCGGAAAAGAACGGGGATGCCGGCCAGCTTCAAGTATTGTTTGGGTTTATCCACCCCCATCCGTTTACCCACACCGGCAGCCGGCACGATGGCCAGGGTCTTTTTTCTCATTTTTAGTTTTTCGTGAATTGTGGAAGCCCGAAAACAGCATTGCCTTTCGGGCTTCAAGTTACATAAGAATTTGGTGTGGATATGGTGAATCCTGATTGCAAGCGGGCCACGCTTTGTCGTGACTAACTGAGATTAATTCCAAAAGCAACAAAAGCACGCCCTTCTCAGGAACGTAGCAACCCACTGCGCCGCTCCTGAATTCAAGAAATGTCGTACTCTCAAGATTATTTCTTCATTGGACGGCAAAAATAACAGCCAATTCCTGTTCGATCTTGGTTTCTTCTTTTTTTGATACCACCGAGATTTCCTTGACCAGCAGATTCTTGGCTGTGTCCATCATCTTCCGCTCGCCGAAAGACAGGTTTTTATCGCACTTAAGAATCAAGAGATCGCGCAGAACCCCGGCAATTTCAAAAACAGAGCCTGTTTTTATCTTTTCCAGATATTCACGATAACGCTTGTTCCAGGTCTGCTTGTCAATGGTTACATTCTTGGTGCGCAAAATCTCGTAAATTTTAGGAATCTCATTCTCCAGGATAACTTCCCTGAGGCCAACGTCATCGGCGCTGTCAATGGGGATCATTATTTTCATGCCATTGCCCATAATCGCCATGACATAAAAATCCCTCCGACTGCCCATGAAGTCCCTGGACTCAATAGCCTCAATCACCCCCACCCCCTGCGCCGGATATACAGCCATATCGCCAACCTTGAACATCTCATCCCCCACCTTTCCTAGTTCCCTTACCCTTACCACAACCAGCCGAAATAGTCAACATGAACAGATTCCGGGGGTCTGCGACAAATTTATGGGTAGATCTGCTTTTTCTCCCCTCTTTCCCCAACTGAGCATTACCCATAAGTTCCGCTGGACAGGGGAAAACGGGGGAAGGAAAAACAGGCCCGATCATGAGATGAGGGAGTTTTTTTGATACTGCTGCGGAGCAATCACTCCAAATCCTCCCTGCCCCCCTTTGGGAAAATCCCCCCTGCCCCCCT
>CAMTWB010000001.1:0-88549 GCA_947085375.1 uncultured delta proteobacterium | reverse complement strand
TCTTCTGCTTTTTCCAATTCCACCCCCAGCTCGCTGACCAAGGATGAATAAAGCGTGTCTGCCTCCTGGCTCAACACCGCGATTTTGCCGGGCTCAGCGGCGGCGCTTTCTTTGAGATTGGCGAGATTCTCCATCTTCCCGCCCAGGATTTCAATGCTGCGTTGAGTTTTTGGATTTGACAGGAGATAATGCGAGAGCTTGCTGATGCTGGCGGTTATTTTGCTTTTGGCGATGTTCAATGTTCTTTTGTCTTGTGCCTGCTTAAGCTCAAAGAGGGCGGCCTGCAGGTATTCCAGATGAGACTTGGCGGTTTCCAGGTTTTTCAAATTGCTTGCGCTTATCCCGGCATCCATTATGCTTGCAGTAAATGACGATGATATCTTTAGCTGCAGTAACTGAATTTCAGAATCCAGCTGGCCAATCTTTTGGGAAGCTCCCCGGATGTTTTTGGTGATCGTAACGTTTGCCGTTTTGGCTGCCATATCCGCCTGGATGCGTTCCTGGGTAACCTGGGTTATTTGATTGGCGATAGCCTTTAATTCACCGTAGGTTTTTGCTTTTTCGCCGCCGGTGAGGGCCTCGATTGCCTCCTGGGCTTGCTTCACTTCCGCAAGAGAAGCAAGCAAGCCCGACTGAAACAGGGCCAGCTCCTCCAAATTATCGGCGGCGCCAATCTTAACCAGGTCTGCCGTGGTGGACTGGATGGCCCGCTGAAACTCCAGAGAGCGCATCTGATAGGGGGTGGAACGCTCGGTCAGATCGAAAAGTCTGGACTTCACAAAGCCCATGCTGAGAAATGCGGTCACCGCAACTGCCGCCACAATTAACAGAACAACAACGGCATTGATGGTTAGTTTAGTCTTGATCTTCATAATCCACCTACCTCTTCCGTTTAAATCGCCTAGTCTGCGTTATTCCGGGGACACATTCCTTAATTTATGGTGACACGGTAACGGGAAAAACCTGCCCGGGGGTGAAGCTGGGGAAACATTTGCCCCTCAGCTTGACCCCCAGGAGACCTTCTAAAACTACAGCATGAATTAAGTGATGTGTCCCCGTAATTCCCCAAATTACAAGTCGCCATCTCATCCCTGCCCTGCCCGGCATTGCGGCTGAGGGGTGCCGGGTTTGGTCATGACTACCTGCCAGACCTGGATGTGCCTGGCCCTGAAGGCGCCGGCGCAGCTGAGCAGATAATACTCCCACATTCTCTTGAATGTCCGGTTGAATTTCCCGGTGAAGCGGGGCCAGGCCTGCTGGAAGCGGTCGTTCCAGGCCAACAGGGTCTTGTCGTAGTGTGGCCCCAGGTTATGGATGTCCTCAATAACAAATAACCCCTCCCCTGCCCGGCCGATCTGGGCGATGCTGGGCAGCATGCCGTTGGGGAAAATGTACCGGCTGATCCAGGGATCGCTGCGGACCTGGGAAACGTTGCTGCCAATCGTATGCAGCAGAAAGATGCCCGTCTGTTTTAGGCAGCGGTGCGCCACCTGCATGAATGTCCGGTAGTTTTTCCAGCCTACATGCTCGAACATGCCGACGGAGAGGATCTTGTCAAAGACCCCTTCGATGCTCCGGTAATCCCTTTGTACAGTCTTCACCGGCAAGTCCCTGCATATCTCGTCCGTATAACGGACCTGTTCCTGAGAGATGTTTACGGCCGTGACGCTGCAGCCATAACGCTTGGCGGCATAGCGGGCGAAACCACCCCAGCCGCTGCCGATATCAAGCAGGTGATCACCCGGCTGGATGTCGAGCTTGCGGCAGATCAAATCGAGCTTTTTCTGTTGGGCTTCCATCAGGTCGTCCGTCCCCAGAAAATAGGCGCAACTGTACTGGTTGTGTGGATCCAGGAAGGAAAGAAAGAATTCATTGTCCATATCGTAATGTCTGTGGGCGATGATGCTGGCGCGCGACGGTGACTGCAGATTGAAGATCCTGGCGCCGAGGTAATAAAGCAACGTCCTCAAATTGCCTTTGACTTTGTCCTCCAGGTTGTCCTTAAGCAGCCTGCAGATGCACTCGTCGATACGCTCACAGTCCCACCAACCCTCCATGTAGGATTCCCCGAGACCGAGGCTCCTATCCTTCAGCAGGCGCCTGAAAAAGCGGTCATCCCGCACCTGGATGTCCCAGGGATCGGAACCGTTGATCTTGATGCCGCTGTCGGCAAACAGCCGTTCAATGACCTCCCTCTTCACGTCCATATGTCACCATGATTATGCGTTCAAATATGATGGCACGGTAAAAAGTCAAAAGACCTCCTCGCTCTTAATGGGATAGGGTTGGGGAGAGGGTGACAATACTAGATATATCATATCTTTGCATGCCAATCCCCCTGCCTTCTCCCAGCGGGGGAGGGGTATCGGAGTTTTTACCGCTTTCGCAAATATGATACCATTTCCCTGTTTTCTTTTCGCTGGCCGACCATGTTTCCCAGGCTAATGGGCACGGCTGGCTGACAAAGTCATCGCAAAACCAGTTTTTTCTTTTTACGAAGTCGTCACGAGTAAAGCGGCAAAATGGAGCCGGTAAAAAAAAGCGCAAAGGCGGCAATGCCGGCCAGGAAGGCGCCCAGGGCCAGATGTTTCTGCATCTGGTTAAAATTGACGGTAAAAAGCGCCAGGATACACAAGCCGAAGGCCAGGCAAAATTGGCAGTAAATATCGTTGATAACCTGAAAACGCACCAAAATGACCTCGCCGCCCAAGGCGCCGGAAAGCATCATCGTTCTTAGGTGATTGACAAGCTGGGGGTAACCCTGGGCAAAAGGAATGGTCAAGGCCAAAAGCGCCGCCATATAGAGGATTCCCAGCGCTTTCAAATCCACTCCCAGAAATGTTCCCTTGAGATAGGAACAGTCCGTATCGCAGACTGCATAGAAAAATATGATCGCAATCCCCAGAACGGGTAAAAGCAGATTGACGGTTTTTACTAATTTCTCACGGGTCATCGTTCGATACCCATCGGCCCTGAAAGTGGCTGTCTTTCCTGCCGCTTCATTGCAGGGCCATAAGCGCTTTGAGGATTTCATTGCCGCCGACGTAGGCCGTCTTTTTTTCCTCCCTGATGATGACGGCGGTTGGGGTGGCGTTGATGTTATCCCCTCTGATCAGGGAGTTTAAGCCCGCCAAGACGGGCTTGGTGTCAAAAACCGTATAGGCGATC
This sequence comes from uncultured delta proteobacterium, assembly GCA_947085375.1. GTDB lineage: Bacteria > Desulfobacterota > Syntrophia > Syntrophales > CAMTWB01 > CAMTWB01. Next base: position 85,381 of record CAMTWB010000001.1, on the reverse strand, counting down.
CGCTGTTCGTGAAAGAGGGCCTCGATTTGTTCCGGAGTAGTTAATGATTTGCGTGCGGCCTCGATAAGAATCTTCCGGACCCGAAAGGCCTGCTCGAGGTCGCCTGCGGATTTGAGCGCATAAAGAAAATACCTGGCGTACAGGGGTGTGTTACGATTGAAGGGGGTGTCGACCAGGACCAGGCGGATTAGCTTTCTTTTCAAGAGGTCCTTTAGGACCGGCTCAATTGCCGGCTCCGTCGCCTGGCAGGGGGGACAGAAATAGTCCGAGTAAATGCGAACCTCGATGCTCCCGCTGCCAAAAGAGGCAAGGTGCGCCGCGCGGGGCTGGGCTGCTACAGCGCCGGGCAGGACAAGCCAAGCGAGGATGACGACTAGAAGGCTAATGACAAAATGGTTTTTCAAGATCATCGGTAGACCTCCTGGTAGATACGATCAAATTCATCCTTGCCAGCGGCCAGCAACATGGTCAGAGGCATTGCCTTTTTTGCTTGATGCAGCATTTTTGCGACCGTTTGGCGAATGTCCCACTGGGCGTGGCGGTCGGTCCGGATTCTTGCTAAGTGGTATAGTTCTCGCGCATTGATCTTCAGCGCCACGCGCCGCCTGTGGGCATTGGTCAGGATGTAGCCCGCCGCTGGCGGAGCCTCTCTTTTGAGCCGGTGATATAGCTCTTCGGTTTGCTCGATCACCTCCCGGAATGGTTCGGTCAGGCCAGCCTCCATGATTGCGGGCGGAATGGTGACCCCCCAAGCCGGTTCATAGTCCTGGCCAGTAATCGTTGCCATTCGGTGCCGTTTCAGTTGGGCAAAGCAGGAGGCGCTGATGATCAATTCGAAGCAAAAGTCCGCATATTCGAACTCCCTCAGTACCGGGTCGTAGGATTTAAGATGTCGGCAGGCTGTTTTGATCAGATCGAGCCGGGCCGGTTCGTCGAGCCCGGCCGCCAGGCAAAGACTATCGGCAAAAGATCGGTGGCTGCTGGTGTGGATCAGGGCGGCCAGCACCTGGTCATCGCCGTCGGGAGTTGAGTTAATCAGGTTTACATCAATTGCGGGTGAGTCAAAGCCTTCAGTCGCAGCGATGTTAGAAAACAGATGATTGCAAAAGGCGGCCAGTTCGGTCCGGGTGATCCGATCATAAGCGGTCGCCTGGGTGTATCGGATCAGCGAGGGGGCTATAGGCCAGGTTGCCTGGTAGAGCCGGTCGGCCAGCATCCTCGCTTCCTGCCTATGATTGGCGGCCAGACGGCGGAGCAAGAGTTCCAGGTTGCGGGCATTGATGGTCATTCCCAGTTGCGTTTCGGTTGCGAGTGCCAGGATGTAGCGGGCGTCCTCCTTGGCCCAGCCTTCAAGGGTGGCCTTCATTTTTGGCTCTGCCGCCTCGGATGGGTGTTTGCGAAGGATTAAATCCCGAAGACTACGGTAGAGTTCGTGGTACAGGTTGTTTTGTTGCGCAATAATGTTACGAAAAGCATCTGCCAATTGGGTTTGCAGGATTTCTTCCGGCAGCACGAAATCGTTGTCTAAAAGGACGTAGCGCTGAGATTTTTCCGTGTAGGAAACAAGCCGTAACTTTTCAATATCCTCTGCCAAAAGACGGGAAACCCCGATAATATCGAGATTGAACACGGCATGTTCCGCAATCGAGCTGTGCCCCATATCAAAGACGATGGCCTGGTTGGATTTCCTGGCCCGCAGGAGTTCCTGGCGGGCCTCTTGACGCAGCTCGTTTACCGGACGGGGGTCCCGACTGATCCGGGCATAGGCGGCCGAGATGGTTTCGGGGGTGAGCGGCACATTTGGGTTAAGTCCGGCTGCCAGATTAGACAGGGAATCCTGATCCACGTTGAAGCCGGCAACCAATACTTGGAGTTTATTCATAATAAATGGTCTCGCTGTAACTGCTAATCTTGTCTAGACTGTAGTCTGTTAGGACTGCGTAACCACACAGGATATTTAGATGATTACCCCCATTTTTACCTAGACGCCTACAGACTATCCACCTGAGTAGTTACGTCTTGCTTAAGTGCTGCCAGCTGGACCGAAGATAATCTCTGCCCCAGAAATGCCTCTCCAATGCCCTGGAAATGCTCCGGCGCATCAGTTACAAAAAAGTCTCTCTTGGTCTGTCCTGTTTGGGGGTTTAACATTTTAACGGCCTCCAGATGTCCTCTGGTATTTAGCGCGACCGATTCCGCAGAATCGATCAGATTAACTCCCGGCCCGGTAATTTCCTGTAACAGTGGCTTCAGGAGAGGATAGTGGGTACAGCCCAGGACAAGCGTGTCGATATCCTGGGCCAGCAGAGGCGCCAGGTATTCCTCGGCAATCAGTCTGGTGGCCTTTCTGTCGAGCCATCCCTCTTCTACCAGAGAAACAAAAAGCGGGCAAGCCTGAGAAAAAACCTGGGCCTCTGGGTCAAGCTGCTGGATTGCAACCAGATAGGCCCTGCTGTTTACGGTGGCCGTGGTTCCGATGATGCCAATTCGCTTGTTTTTAGTGGACGCCAGGGCGCAACCGGCACCGGCGCGGATGACATCCATCAAGGGAAGCGGGGTCAGGTCGGAGATACCGGGTAGAGCCACGGCGGACATGGTGTTGCAGGCGACTATCAGGAGTTTAACATTATGACCAAGCAGGAAACGGGTAATTTCCCGGGCATAACGGGTAATGGTTGCGGGGGATTTTATCCCATAAGGCACCCGGGCGGTGTCGCCCACGTAAACCAGATTTTCCCGGGGGAGGAGGGTCAGCATGGCCCGGACTACGGTCAGGCCCCCGATGCCGGAATCGAATATGCCGATGGGGGATCTTTTGTTGGCGGTGAGCATTAAAGGCCCCTAGTCGGCGTTTTCTTACGGAAGATGCTGCGCAGTATCTCCCGCTTCTGCTTGAGCTGATCGTTGAAGGGCTTGTTTTGCTTGATTTCCTCCCGGGGTCTCCAGGCCGGACTTAATCCGGCCAGCGCTTCATGAAATTGCCAGTGACGGGTAAATGTTCGCCCGTCTAGCTTCTTTACCGCGGCAAGTTCTTCCGGGGTGAAATACTTGATGTTGAATCGCGAGTGGAGGATATCGGCATCCACCATGATTTCTTCCACCCGGGCGTAATAGAAGATCTTAAACAGTTCTTTTTGATTCCATTTGTAAACCAACATCAGGTTTTCGCGGAAGCTTTCGGAACTGTGATAGGTCTTTTTACTGAGCGTCCTCAAGGGGTCAACCGGGATGTGTTCTTTTTCCAAAGCGGCGGTCACGGCGGGGCTAATTTCGTAGCTTTCTGGTTTGGCCACCGCTTGTTCGAATACATTCTGAACGAAAAACAGAGTAAGCAGGCATAACAGAATAGCCAGAGCCGGTGTTGCCAACCAACCCAGGGTGATTTTTCCCAGAATCCGAAAGTTGATGCCTCGCCCGCCTGCCTTGGCTATCCCGATGCCGATGATCGCTCCCACCACCGCCTGAGAGCTGGAAACCGGGACCAGCGGAAAGGAAGGCAAGCCTCTAATGATAAGCCAGCTTTCAATCTGCTGCGAGGAGAAGAGAAAGAGAACCAGCGACTGGGCGATAACCACGATCAAAGCGGTTATGGGGGTGAGCTTGCAGATATCGTTTCCGACCGTGTAAATGACCTTCTTAGCGTAGGTTACGACTCCCACGCCGATGGACAGGGCGCCCAGAAAAAAAAGTTTCTGGACACCCGTTACGTGCAGGAAGCCCAGATAGGTGGAGGATTCGAATATCTCTATCGGCACAAAGACACCCATCACATTGGCAATATTGTTGGCTCCCAGAGTATAGGCGCCGAAAGCTCCGGCCGCGATTAGGAGCAGGCGATTGTAATGATCGAGCCTCAGGAGATGAATCTTGGCTCGGTCCAGGAAGTATTTGAATAGCTTGAAAAGGATGAGGGCGAAAAGGGCGGACAAAAACAGGGATGAAAACCAGGTGGAGACGATAAGTCCCAGGATTTTAGGATCCGTAGGCGCTCCCGTGAAGATATTCCAGCCGATTATGGCGCCGACTATGGCCTGGGATGTTGAGACCGGCAATCCTAACCAGGTCATCCAGGTCACAGCCACAGCGGCGGCCAGGGCAACGGTGAAGGCGCCGGCCAGGGCGTTGACTGAGCCAAGAGCACCCAGAGTTTGAGCGGCGCCAGCGCCGCTGATCACAGAGCCCAATATAACAAAGACAACGGTGATCGCGGCGGCTACGGAAAACCGGACCATCCGCGTGGCCACGGCGGTGCCGAAAATGTTGGCGGTATCATTGGCGCCAAGCGACCAGCCGAGAAATAGGCCGCTGGATAAGGAAAAAGAGATCAACTGATTTAACCCCTATTTAGTAACAGTTGCAGTTATCAGATATAACAGAAAAACCTCACATGTATCGTTTTATCGTGGCGATAGCCAGCCGGTCGCAGACATCTTCGGCTACATCGGATATATATTCAATATGATAGGCAAAATAGCGCATATGGATCTTTTTGCAAAGCTTCGTATCCATTCGGAAGACCCGGCGCTTGATCATGTCGGCCAAGCGGTCGGCTTCCTTTTCATAGAAGATGACCTTATTTATGTTATCCCTGACCTCCTCCAGGTCCTGGAAATAGGATCTTATTGCCTTGACCATTGCCATTACGGCGGATGCAGAAATGCCGCCCAAATCCAGGTACAATTGGTGAAATTCTTCCGCGATATCCGGGATTTCCACGGAGAACTGCTGCAGAGTCTCTTCCATCAGGTTCAGCACATGATCGGTGCTTTCAATAAGGCCCAAAACGTCGCCGCGGGACTCGGGGATGAGCGTTTCCGCGTAAAGACTCGTTTCAATCTCTCTCCTTAAGTTATCCGCCTTGCCTTCCAATGCGGATAACTCGGCGAGGCAGATATCAAGGGTTTCGACGCCACCGGAAAAGTAACAGGTGATACCTGAAAGGAAGCTCTGGGAACCCATTTCTACGGTCGTCAAAAACTCCTCAATCTGCTTCTCCAGGTTGTCTTTTTTTTTGAAGATGGACAGCATGTCGTATCCTCTGGCGTTTATTTCGTTACGTGATTAAGAGTATCTCTTTATCGTGGCAATCGCCAGACGGTCGCAGACATTTTCGGCCGCCCGGGAGATTTCTTCAATATGATGAGCAAAATAACGTAAATGGAATTTATGATCCAGCTCAATATCCGAGCGGAAGGCCTGGCGTTTGATCATATCGGCCAGGTGGACGGTTTTTTTTGTCAGGTCCATTACCTCTTTGATTTTTTCTCTGGCGACCGATGGTTTTCGGAAGTAGGCTCTGATTGCTGCGACCATTATTTCCACGCTTAGGGTGGCGTATTGTGCAAGCTCCTGGTATTTCCCGGCCAGTTCCGCCGGTATTGAGGGGATTTCCACGGAAAACTGCGTCAGCGTTATCTTCATGTGGTTCAAGACCCCGTCGGTGTTTTCAAGGATTCCGAGGATATCGCCTCTCCATTCGCGCATTTCGTCGTCACTATAAAGCCCGCCCTCCACCCGGGTGAGTTGGGCGTCGGCCTTGTTTTCGAGCTTAACCAGGACTTCAAGGCGGCCGTTGAATTCATCCTCCCGGCCGGCGAGATAAAACTTTACCCCCTGGCAGAAAAGCAGACCGGCGCGAATTACCATATCCAGGTAAATATCGATGTCCCCTTCCAGGTCTTTTCTTTTTAAAAGTTCAAGTTTCAATATAATGCCGCCGAATTATGGTTGTCTCGTAATGACCCGGGTCCAACTCCAACCCCAACCCCAACGGTGTTGTGTCATGGCTCAAATCATTCGCATTGGACACAACCCCGTTGGGGTTGCCGGATGACATTCCCAATGATCCCGTTCCCAACCCAGGGTAGCCGCGGCGGCAACCCTGGGCTAACATACGCAACGCCGTTGGCGTTGTGGAAATCCGTTATTTGGGAAGCGCCGCCAGGGCGTCCCCGGGAAACTGTTTACCGGTGTCCCGAATCCCAACGGGATTCCATCCTATAGCCCAGGGTTGCGGCAACGCCGCTACCCTGGGAACTGGGAACATTCCCGACACACGAACCCCAACCCCAACGGGGTTGTGTCAATCCCACACAAACCGCTCGTCCCATTTCATATCGTGCTTGTAAAGAAACGCCCTGTATTCGTCTTGGAATGTTTGCTTTTTGTGGTGCTCCTGCTGGCCGGTTATGTATTCGCGCGTTTTGTCTATCGCGGATGCGCTGACAGAAAACGCGCCATAACCTCCCTGCCATGCAAATGCGGCCAATGCGGGCTCTCGTTGTTTGATCCAGATGCTGGAAACCCGTTTGATTTCCTTCACCCAATCGGCCTGTGAGATGGTCCGGGCCAATCGGCATAGGAGATGCACATGATCCTCCGCGCCGCCGACGATAACCGGAGAACAATCCAATTTTTTCGAGACCCCACCCAAATAGGCGTGCATTTCTTTTTGGATTTCCGTATCCCGCAGAAAGGGCTCGCGCTCTTTCGTTGAAAACACCAAATGAATATGAACCGACGATAACGATTGCGGCATAATGGGTTCCTTCCGCTAACGCAACCCCGTTGGGGTTGATGGCATGGTTTATGGTAACCCAGGGTAGCGGCCACGCCGCAACCCTGGGCTGTCCGATGCAGCCCCTTTGGGGCAATTGTCTTTGATTGTCTACGGCCACGCCGCAACCCTGGGCCGTTGGGCGCAGCCCCTTTGGGGCAATAGTCTTTGGATGTTCCCCCTTTTTCGATGCCTGGAATGTGCTTCTTTATATGCAGCGGGCTGTCGTTATTTGATCGCCTCGATCCGTTTTTGAACCCGGGCCGCCTTTTCCTTTTCGTTTTGCCTTTTGTGATGCTGCTCAAGGGCCACCAGGTAAACCAGGAGAGCGCCTTTCCAGCCGTTTTTTGAGGCGGTATCGATTGCGCTTTGGAGAATCGCCTCGTTATATCTGCCATAACGCACCACGAGGCCAGTGGCGATGAGCCGGGAAAGATCGTTTTCAATTCTCAGCAGCGCCTGTTGTATCTCCTTGACGTCACCGCGTATTATTGCCCTCATGCTGTCGCGGTACTGGCCGGGAATGCGGTCAGGGGCGACCAGATGGAAATCGCCACGCAGAAAAAGAAAATAATGCCGATTGTCTGGCATGGGGCTTAGCATATCCAGTTTGAGGAATTCATCTTCGGCAATGGCCTCGCCAACTGCCGCATGGAGGGCGCACCTGGTCAGGTGGGCGCGAGCCAGGATGTTTAAATCACCGCTTTTTTTAATCTCCTCTTCGGCCTTTTGGAAGTGGAGTTCGGCGATATCCCGGTTGCCTGCCAGGAAAGCCTTTTTGTAACTTTCCAGCTGATTGAAGCTGGCAGACCTCCATTCCGGAATATCGACCGTAGCGCAACCCATTATAACAGTAAAAGTTACTAGCAGAATTATAAGTTTCATGGCAGTTTTATTTCCGGTTGCTTGCGGAAGGGGATCTTCCGGTTTATTTCCGTTACCAGTTCGTTTACGTTGCCTACGGTGCTATCGAGTTCTTTACGCAAGCGTTTGATGTTGGTTGTCGAATCGGCAATATCTCCGGTAATTTTATTTACATTATCCAGCGATACTGATAGCTTATCCAACTTCAGTTGAGTCTCTGCCAGTAGTTTAGTTGCCCCCGGCAGCAATCCTTCGCGCCCATATAGTCCCTCATCGGTTTTTTGGGCCATCTGATCCACCCGTTTTAATATAGTATCCAACTGGGCGACCAGATCCTTGGTTTTTCTCAGAGATTCGTGAATGGCCTGCACTGCCGCCTGATCATTCACCGCCATTTCCAAAAGAGAATTTTTCTGCGACAATTTCGCGGTAAGCAGCTCGGTATTTTTGAGTATTTTATTTATATCTCCCTGAGGAGAGGCTATCTGGGCCATAGTATTTTCCAGGTGGTCGGCCATTTGGCTGACCCTCTCCATGATCGGCTGTACCTTCCGGGCTATTTCGGCAATGTTGTCGACGGTCATCACCTCCGGCACAATTTTGGGTGTCAGCGGCGGGCCATGCGGTTCGGGACTGGCAACCAACAGGCGGGCGGGGCCCAGCAGCGGCTTATCCACGGTAAAGCTGCTGTTTTGCCGGAGCCACTGCACATGCCGTTGCGGGACCCTGATCTTGACGATAACTGCTCCGGCATCATTTAGTTCCATCGTTTGAACCCGGCCAATCTTGAAGCCGGAAAAGACAACCGGCATCCCCTCGGTAATATCATCGCCCACGCGGGCGGAAAGAGTGAAGGTGTGAACCCGGGTAAAAAAATCCTTCTTGTAGGCCAAAAATCCCACCGCGGCAATAAGCAAAAGCGACGTCAGGATAACGAAGACGCCGACCCTTATTTCAATTTTGTTTGCCATAAGCTGTTTGGTACCTGTCTTCCCATTGGGATAAATCGAAAATATGACAATCACGGTAGATATCTTCCGCAAGCCGCAGTTGCTGCATTAAAAAAAACCAATCTTTTTCACCGGGCAACATGTGGGAGGGCCGGTCTATGACCAGACGGACGTCCCGAACCATGCAAGCCCGCAGCAGCTTGACCAAAAAACTCTCCCTTGCGTTGAGGATCGACGGTCTCATATGGGCGATCCGCTCCAACTGGAAGCGCTTGAGATATTCAATGACCAGCAGGTATGACACGTTTTTAGGCATATTTTCGTGATACTGTTTAATTAAGGCGACATTGAGCCAGCAATCAAGATTAGAAATCAAGGGGACATCCGGCGACACTATTCCCAGGCTGTTTTCAGTTGTTTGAACGAATTCCCATACCGCCCGCTCCAAAATCGCCGCGGATTCGAAAAATTCTAGATGAATCTTATCGCTAATGACAGCACCTCGATGGTTACGATAGCAATAAAAACCTTTAACATTCCATTGAGTACGGCCACGGGAATGCTGGTAAGTTCACTGGTGGCCGTAAGTCCGAACCAAATCGGGATCAGAGTGATAAAAAAACCAAAGGCCAGGGCCTTGAAGAATAAAAGAACAATATCGGAAAAATTGATCGCCTGCAATAAGAGGTTGGCTTGAAAATCGAGCGCGACTCCGAAGAAGAGCAGGGAAGATAGCAGGCCGCTGACAAAGATCATAACAACGGAATAGGCGCTCAGTAAAATCAGCGTGATGATGCCGGTCAGAACACGGGGCATGTAGAGGTATCCAAGGGGATCAATCTTAAATAACTCCAGGGCGCGCAGTTCCTTGTTCACCTTCATGACCGAGATTTCCGTATTCATGGCCGCGCCGGAACGTAAAGTGACCAGGGCTACGGTGGTCAGCGGTGAGACCTCAGTGATCAGGAAAGCCATGATAAATCTTACCAGCATTTCGGAAAAACTAAGCCCCTTGACCAGGTTGATGCCAACCCCGATGCCGAGGATCCCCGTAAGAATAGCGACGAAGGTAAAAAGCGGCATTATCTGTACGGCGGTGAAGTAGATCTGGCTGGTAATGACCGCTCGGGTGGCGCTGTTGTAAGAGGATAGATTGAACATCCGGGAGAGGATCTGGCCGGCAAAGACGAGCAGTTTCCGGAGATCATCGGTGGCTCTGATCGTTGTTCTGCCTATATATCCTAGGGTGTTGACCATAAAAATTAGTTTCCAATGATGGCGGCTTTGTAAAAAGTCCGCCAGGCATGGTTTTCGGAGGGACGCGCTCCGTAGCGTCCGGATTATTGCGTAAGCTTTGCCCAATGGCGACGTAATTTGCGGCACGACGTCAATCTACTAGCAAAAAAAAGGTCTTAATGCTATACAAAATATATCAGAATGCCAAATGACGGCCACTGGGGCCAAAGAAAACATCTTACAGGGAGAAGGAAGATGAAGATAATCAGGTTTATTTCGGAAGGTGGCGACGAACAGACAGGAATACATCTTGGCGGCAGCGAGGCCGAGGTTATTGAGGGAGATATTTTTGAAGCACATAGACTGACGGGGCGCCGGGAGCGGATCAGGAGGCTGCTTGCCCCCCTCCGGCCGGTCAATATCCTGGCGGTAGGGCTTAATTACCGTTGTCACGCCGACGAAACCGGAATCGGCTATCCGGAACTGCCGGTTCTTTTCCTCAAGTCCATAAGCAGTGTTATTGGGCCCGAAGAAGCGATACTATTGCCGGCGGCCGGCCCGGACCAGGTTGATTATGAGGCAGAGCTGGCCGTGGTTATTGGAAAGAGAGCCAAGAACGTTTCGGTCGAACAGGCAGCCGAGTATATCTTCGGCTACAGCTGCGCCAACGATGTGAGCGCCCGGGACTGGCAGATCGAAAAGCAGAAAAAGCAATGGAGCCGCGGTAAGAGTTTCGATACCTTCTGCCCGCTGGGACCCTGGATTGTTACGCAAGACGAGCTGCCTGATCCCAATAACTTGACCATCAGGACGATCCTCAATGGCAAGATTATGCAGGATTCCAATACGAAAGAGATGATTTTCAATATCCCCAGCCTGGTAAGTGACTTGAGCCGCTCCCTCACATTGCTCCCCGGTACGGTGATCCTTACGGGAACTCCCAAAGGAGTTGGCTTTACTCGCAAGCCCCCTGTGCTGCTTAAGGAGGGTGATGTGGTTACCATTGACATCCAGGGAATCGGGCAGTTGACCAACCCGGTGCAGATCGAGAGGAAGTGATAAATGATGCCCCGCCCTTTTCTTACAGGTTGACATATTGCGGGTATTGTTTATAATATTTGGCAGCAAAACAGGGGCGACCTTTCCCCAGGCATGCTGGGACGTTGCTACTTTAAATAATAAGGAGATGGAATTAAGGTATGGAGGGTGATATGAAAAATAACAACACAAACAAAAAAACATTTTTGATGTTTCTGTTGGCCTTTCTCGTGGCCTTTTTCATCATTTCCGGGATAGAGGCAATACGTTCTAATTTGGCGCCGATAGTTCCGGAGGTGCAGAGCATAAGCGCTGTATCGGCTCAGGAGCAGATACGTCCCATCCCCGGGGCACCGGCTTCATTTGCCGACCTGGTGGACAGGCTCAAGCCTGCCGTCGTAAATATCAGCACCACCAGGGTTGTTCGTCAGGGGGGGCTGCAGCGGCCACCGCTCGATCGCTTTTTTTTCGGTGATGAATTTTTTGAGAGATTTTTCGGGGATATGCCGCGGCGGGAATACCGTCAGCGCAGTTTGGGTTCCGGTTTTATCATCAGTTCCGATGGGTACATACTAACTAATTATCACGTGGTTGAAAAAGTTGACAAGGTGGTGGTGAAGCTGTCGGACAGCAAGGAATATGAAGCGACTCTGGTAGGCCATGATGCTAAGACCGACATTGCCCTGATTAAAATCAAGCCGAAGGGACAACTCCCGCTGGTTGAGTTGGGTGATTCCGATGCGGTCAGGGTGGGCGAGTGGGCGCTGGCCATCGGCAATCCCTTTGGGTTGGAGCATACCGTGACCGCGGGTATTGTAAGCGCCAAGGGCCGTGTCATCGGGGCGGGTCCTTATGATAATTTTATTCAGACCGACGCATCGATTAACCCCGGAAACAGCGGCGGCCCCCTGTTTAACATGGAAGGCAAGGTGATTGGGATTAACACCGCCATCGTTGCCCAGGGGCAGGGGATCGGCTTTGCGATACCTGTTAAAATGGCAAAAGATATGCTCCCGGACCTTCGGACCAAAGGCAAGGTAACGCGCGGCTGGCTGGGGGTTTCAGTTCAGGACTTGACCGAAGATTTGGCCAAGAACCTCAACATCAAGGAGCTCCGAGGCGCTCTGGTTGCGGATGTGGTTAAGGGGGATCCGGCGGAGGTCGCAGGAATAGTGGCGGGCGACTTGATTGTGGAGATAAACGGCCAGAAAATAAAAGACTCCCACGATCTCCTGGTTACCGTGGCCGCTCTGAAGGTCGGGGCCAAGGTGGAGTTAAGGGTTTTACGCGACGGCAAGGAAAGGGTGTTTACCTTAACGGTTGCCGAAAGAAAAGACCGCCCGGAAATGGCAATGGATACCCTACATGAGGAATATGGCCTGGCGGTGAGCGATATTACCCCGGAGATTGCCCAGCAACTGGGGCTTGCCTCCCGGTCGGGCGTGGTGATCGTACAGGTGGCGGACGGCAGCCCGGCAGAGGCGGCGGGGCTCAGGCCCAAAGATGTCATTGTTCAAGTGGATAAGACGAGGATCAACAATGAGAAGGAGTTTGCTCTGGAGATGAAGAAGCAGGCCGACAAGAAGTCGGTCATGCTTTCCGTCCGAAGGGGGAAGGTGTCATTCTTCGTTGTGCTGCGCCGCTGATTGGACAAGAGCAGCGGGAGTTAAACAAAAATAATAACAACAGCATGGCGGCCAAATGTTTCACGTGAAACATTTGGCCGCGCCGCTCTGGGGAGCCGCTCTGATTAAGTCATTTGCGCGGGGTTTAATAAAATACGGTTTGATCCCCCTGGCCTACCGGCTGGTCCGGCTTTACCTGCTTACGGTTCGGACCAGGGTGGTCGGCGAAGATGCCCTTTTCGCCCATCTCGACGCCGGGGGGAAGGGGATCGCCGCTTTCTGGCATCAACGATTTTTCTGTCTCTTAGGTTATGCCCATCGCTTAGGCAAATATGCCCCCTCCGCTATCATCAGCCAAAGCCGGGATGGCGACCTGCTGGCCCAGGTGGTGACGCTCTGCAATCTTCGCCCCATCCGAGGGTCAAGCTCCAAGGGGGGCAAACAGGCGCTGAAGGCAATATTGATGGATCTGAAACTAAATCCCTTTGCCGCTCATGCCCTGGATGGCCCGCAAGGTCCACAGTGGGTAGTGAAGCCGGGACTGGTGGCGATGGCCCAACGGTCGCAGGCGCCCGTTATTCCTCTTTACGTTTCCATGGATCGGGCCTGGGCCTTGCGAAGCTGGGACCGTTTATTGATACCCAAGCCATTTTGCCGGCTCTTGGTCTACTGGGGTCGGCCCATTGTCGTTGCCGCAGAACTTAACCCTGATCAGTTCGAGGCCACCCGGGCTGAACTGGAGGGACTGATGAAAAGCCGTCAGCTGGAGCTTGATGAAGCCTGGCGGGCCGGAAAAGGAGTAATTTCCCATGATAACGGCCGCTGAATACGTAGAGAGTTTGAAGAGGCTGAAAAAAAGGCAGATCTATCTTGCGGGAGAGCTGGTGGACGACCCGGTTGCGCACCCCATCATCAGGCCGTCCATCAATGCCGTGGCCCTTACCTACCGTCTTGCCGAGATGGAGGAGCACGCCCCGCTTATGACGGCCACCTCCGCCTTGACCGGCAAGCGGGTAAACAGGTTTTCCCATCTGCACCAGGATGCCCACGATCTGATCATGAAGGTCGAAATGCAGCGGCTCTTGGGACAGCTTACCGGTTCTTGCTTCCAGCGCTGCGTCGGCTGGGATGCGCTAAATGCCCTGTGGAGCACCACTTACGAGATGGATCAGGCTGGTGGCACGGCCTATCATGACCGACTGAAGGCCTACCTTGCCGAGTGGGAAGAGCGGGACTGGACAGTGGCCGGCAGCATGACCGATCCCAAAGGCAACCGGCGGCTTTCCCCCAGCGCCCAGGCCGACCCGGATTTATATCTGCACCTGGTAGAAAGGCGACCGGAAGGGATGGTGGTGCGGGGAGCGAAGGCTCATCAGACGGGGATTCTCAATGCCCACGAGATTATTGTTATGCCCACCATGAGCCTGCGGGCGGAAGATAGCAATTACGCGGTCTCCTTCGCCTTGCCTGCCGATAGCGCGGGTTTGATCTATATTTATGGCCGCCAGTCCTGCGATACGAGGAAGCTTGAGCCTACCCGAACCGACGTCGGCAACATCAATTACGGCGGCCAGGAGGCCCTGGTGATATTCAACGACGTACTTGTTCCCTGGGAGCGGGTTTTCATGTGCGGCGAGTGGAATTTTGCCTCCACCCTGGTGGAGCGCTTTTCCGGCTATCATCGCCAGTCTTACGGCGGTTGCAAGGCCGGCATGGGAGACGTGCTTATCGGGGCGGCCTCCGCCCTGGCGGTTTGTCACGGCTTGGAGAAAACATCGCACATCAAGGATAAGCTAACCGAAATGATCCATCTCAACGAAACGCTCTTTTCCTGCGGGATCGCCTGTTCCGCTCTGGGGCAGACCACGAAAGCGGGCAACTACCTGATTGATCAGCTTTTAGCCAATGTCTGCAAGCTCAACGTTACCCGCTTCCCCTATGAGATCGCCCGCCTGGCACAGGATATCGCGGGCGGCCTGCTGGTTACCCTGCCCTCCGACCAGGATTTTCAATCCCCCCTGATGGGGCCGCTCCTGGAGAAATACCTCGCCGGCGAGGATGCCGTTAAGACCGGTGAGCGGCAGCAGTTGCTGCGCTTGGTTGAAGCCATGACTTTGGGGACGGTGGCTGCTTGTTACCTGACCGAATCCATGCACGGCGCCGGCTCCCCTCAGGCCCAGCGGATCATGATCCAGCGGCTGGCGAACCTGTCCGGCAAGGAGTCCCTGGCCCGGCGTCTGGCGGGAATTGACCCGGATGGGTTGGTTTATACATAGCGTCATAAATGATGACGCAGTAAAAAGTCAAAAGGCCCCCTCTCCCTTGATGGGAGAGGGCTGGGGAGAGGGTGATAATTGTTGATATATCGAATGTTTAGATCCCCCTCCCCCTGCCCCCTCCCACCGGGGGAGGGGGTAATCGGAGTTTTTACCGTATAATCATAAAACTACTGCGCTTTTGGATGTCGGCGTTGCGCGGTGCTTAAGCATCCTCATGTGCTGATGTGTGCACTCCGGTGCCTGTGCGCCGCACGCCTTGCCCTCCAACCGCTCGCTACGATTTCTGACGCTATGAATGGTTATCCGCTACGCCAGCATTCCGCCATCCACCGGCAGGCAGGCGCCGGTAGTATAGGAGGAGGCCCCGGAAACCAGGTACAGAACGGCCGCAGCCATCTCACTGGGCTGAGCCACCCGGCCCATCGGAATTGATGGCAAGATCAGGTTTAATATGTCCTGATTCTTAACCAGGGCTGAGGCGAATTTGGTGTCGGTAAGCCCCGGCAAAAGGGCGTTTACCCGGATATTCCAGGGCGCCAGTTCCTTGGCGAACGCCTTGGTGATAGAGATGACTCCGGCTTTGGTGATGGAGTAAACCCCCTGCCAGGGCGCCGGTCGGACGCCGTTTACCGAGGCGACATTCAGAATGGCCCCGCCGCCCTGCTCCTTCATGAGCTGAGCTGCCCGCTGGCTCATGAAAAAATACCCCTTGAGATTTACATCGATGATTTTGTTCCACATCCCTTCATCCACGCTCAGAATATCGCCGAAATGAGGATTGGTTGCGGCATTGTTGACCAGAATATGAAGCGCCGGGTGTTTGGCCCTGATCTGGCGGAAGAGGGCCTCAATCTGAGCCATATCTCCGGTGTGGCAGCTCATTGCCTCCGCACGCCCCCCGCGGCTCCTGATTTCCGCCTCCACGACCTCCAGATCGCCCTGCTTGCGGCTGGCCAGGATAACATGAGCCCCATAGGCGGCTAAAGTTAAGGCGATTTCGCGGCCGATACCACGGCTGGCGCCGGTTACCAGGGCCACCTTGTTTTCCAAACTGAATAAATCATGGTGCATGGCTGATATCTCCTTTAGTAATTGGGTTTAGTGGGCAGTTGAAGGGGAAAAAGGCTGCGTAACTTGCATCCGGGACATTTGTTCCAGTTTGTCTTTTTTGTCAATCTTTTTTAAAGCGTGGATGCTGGCAAATATTGCTGTTATCACTGTCTCTTGGCAGCAAATAGATATGTCCGCTTTCTCCACGGCGGAAAAGCGGCTGGTGCTTCGCTCCCCAATAAAACGATTTGTCAGCAAACGGGGGAGCGAATCACCAGCCTGTAGCCTGAACAACCTGCGCAGTTACGAATTACTTCGTCTTCACCAGCGGGAAATCCATGCCCCGGGAATCCACCACGGGATACTGGGCCTCCCGTTTGTATTTCTTAGTTATTTCCGGAAGCTGTTCCTCCACATAACTCATGAGTCTCCGCACCGTCATGGTATCCGTCCCCCCGGCGGCCGCCCCCTTCAATCCTTCCAGCAGGGTATAGGTAAATACCCCGTGCCCGAGGTCTTTAACCTCGGAGGCAAACTGGTCTTTGGTGGACGCGGCCACCACATGCACGCCGGCGGAGCGGGAAAGTTGCGAGAGGGCCTTGCGGTCTTCAAAACCCCGGAAGGCCACCAGCACCGCCCCCGATTTGCAGGAATCAAGGAGGAGAAGGATCTTTTGCGCCTTGATGCCCTTGATATATCCCGCCAGTTCATCGGAGGAAATACCCTTGGCCTTTACCTCTTCTTCCCTTTCCGGATAGGTCAGCTCATAGGGAATGAAATACCATTTGTCGTTCAAACTTTCTCCATGTCCGGCCAGGTAGATCAATACCGCGTCCTGCGGCTGGGTGTTTTCCAGTTGTTTGAGCCTGGAAGTGATGCCTTGCTTTGTCGTCTGCTCATTGTAGATAGCCGCCGCATCAACCTTCTTGAATAACCCCGGGCCTTTCTGATTAAAGAAGTCCACGATCCCCTTGGCATCAGGCACGGCATAGTTCAGGTTCAAGGCCGGGTTTTTGTAGTTGTTGATGCCCACAGCCAGGACATAAAGGGAGACGTCTTTTTGCGGGGCCGCCAGCTTGACCAACAGTTCATAGGGGTTTGATTCCGTCCGGTCCCTGCTGAAGGCCGTGGCCCGGAAGATGTTCAGTCCGTCCACCAAGGCAACCGTATAGGTCTTTATCGCCTCCTGACCCCGGGAAACAATCTTTACCGCCCGCACATCTTCGCCGATGGCCTTGCCGTTGTGATAAAGCCTGATCTCATCAATGCCGCCACCGCTCCGGGCTCAGGCAGGGAGGCAACTGCCTTCTCCGCCCAGGCCAAACCTACCATTTCCGGGATAGCCTCTCCATTGCCTGATCATGGGACAAAACCCTTCCTTCCCGAATATCCGCCTCACCCGCCTCGATTTTCTCCAGGAGATACAGACGGTACATCACCTCCTCGAGATCGACCAGCTCCGGCAGATCACGGATTATGCCTTCCAGTTTTATCTTCGCAACTTGCATGTATCCTCCAAAGCAGGCATTGCCTTGCCGTTAACGACTATGCCCCTGTTGACTTCCACACCCTATACCCTGTCGTCCTTCCAAACGCGACTATTACGGGGCTCTATCCCTTCAACCTTTCGGCTTATAATTATCTGCTACTTTTCCGTTTAACCATATTCACCCTCCTGCTCTATTTATTTTCCTAAAATACCGTCTCTGCTTTTCCCTGTCTTTTTCAGGAACCCAGGCAACAACGTTTCCCGCAATTTTTAAGCGCCTCGTCGTACATTTCCTCATCAACCGGAACGTAATCTCCGGGATACCTTGTTTCCACTGCGTAGTCGGTCAGAATTTTGGCTTTCTGAAGTCTTTGGGGAATTTTTATATCTGCCTTTTCCAGTAACTCCATCAGATAAGCAATGTCATGAACTCTGCCAAAACTTAGCCCGTTCATTACACAAAGCGCCTTCAATGCCTTCTCAACCGCCTGCTGCGCATCGAAGCAGAGGTCTTCATAAAGCACTTCTTGTGCAACCTTTCCGGCACGCGCACGAACAAGGTTACTTTTTGCCCTTTTCAGCCAATCGTTTGTTATTGAGGGGTCTTTCATAGACAACCTTTCCGTTTTTATACGCGTCATGATAGATCAAATACGGATCGTCCTTTAATGTCTCGAATCTTTCCGAATCAAGGGCCAGGACATCAACAGGAGCGCCGATGCTGCCAAAGTTCAGATAAATCGATTGGACTAATCGGCGCTGGTTCTTCAGGTTCTTTTTTAGCACGAGAAGGTCGAAGTCGCTGCCTGCTTTTTGTTCGCCGGCCGCATAAGAGCCGAAAAGTATTATCTTGTCGGGTTTCGCCACCTTGACAATCGTCGCTACTGCATTTTCTAAAGGTGTCGCCATTCAAATAACCTCTCAAATTTTGCAGGCTTTTATTGCCTATTTTAATTGCTTCTTTGCTGGTTCAATCTTGCAGATTGAACCACAGCATTAAGGACAGCGTCTGACCAACACGTCTTTCTCGGCACTCCGACAGATGGCGCGCGGCGCCTATGTTTGATCTTATGATTCAATCTGCAAGATTGAACCAGCGGTAGAACTTCCTTTTTCGTACTGGGAGCATATGGGGGCTATTTTTGCTTGTCAATGGATATTTTGCATCAGTGTCAGGAAATATTGCTTGACAAGGATGAGCTCTTTTCGTAAGAGCAGGCCATGAACTCAAAATATTGCTGGTGGTGGAAATCAAATATGTGAATGGACTGTCTTCCTGGAACGCTAGGCAAACGGGCTTGTGAAAACAGCCCGTTTTTTTTTGCCTGTTCCGGATGACTTTTTTCGTAAAACAGAGGAAATTAGATTAAGGAGGAGATTATGAAACAGTTCAAGGCGTTTCTCAACGAAACAGAGATTCCGAAGCAGTGGTACAACATCCAGGCCGATCTGCCCAGTCCCCTTCAGCCCCCCCTCCATCCCGGCACCGGGCAGCCGATCGGTCCGCAGGATCTGGCGGCGATCTTCCCCATGAATCTCATTGAGCAGGAAGTAAGCCACGAGCGCTGGATCAATATACCCGATGCGGTGATGGAGAAGCTGCTCATTTGGCGCCCCACTCCCCTTAGGCGGGCCCACGCCTTTGAGGCGGCATTAAAAACCCCGGCCAGGATTTATTATAAGGACGAAAGCGTCAGCCCTCCCGGCAGCCACAAACCCAATACCGCCATAGCCCAAGCTTACTATAATAAAATTGCCGGCACCAAAAGGATTACCACCGAAACCGGCGCCGGACAATGGGGAAGCGCGCTGAGTTTTGCCTGTGGCCTCTACGGCCTGGAATGTAAGGTTTATATGGTGCGCATCAGTTATGACCAGAAGCCATACCGGCGGCTGATGATGAATACCTGGGGCGGGACATGCATACCCAGTCCCAGTGATCAGACATCCATCGGACGAAAAATACTCGCCGAAAATCCTGATTCTCCCGGCAGCCTGGGAATCGCCATCTCCGAGGCCATAGAAGATTGTGTCACCTCGAAAGATACGCGCTATTCTCTGGGCAGCGTGCTCAATCACGTAATGCTGCATCAGACGATCATCGGTCTGGAAGCTAAGAAACAGTTGGTTATGTTTGGCGAGAAAAAGGTCGATGTGGTCACCGGCTGTGTGGGCGGCGGCAGCAACTTTGCCGGCATCGCCTTCCCCTTTGTACAAGATAAGATCAACGGCGCCCCGATCACCATCATTCCGGCGGAACCAACCTCCTGCCCGACCATGACCCGCGCCCCTTTCATCTATGATTTCGGCGATACCGCGGCCACGACGCCTCTTTTGCCGATGCACAGCCTGGGGCATAATTTCATCCCCCCGTCCATTCATGCCGGCGGTCTGCGGTACCACGGGGTTGCCCCGCTCGTCAGCCAGCTGATTGTGGAACAACTGGTGGAGCCCCGGGCCTATAATCAGTTGGAGGCCTATGCCGCGGCGATCCTCTGGGCCAGGACGGAAGGAATTATCCCCGCCCCGGAAACAAGCCACGCGATTTGCGTCGTCATCGAAGAGGCCAAAAAAGCGAAAGAAGAGGGGAAAGAAAAGGTGATCCTCCTTAACTTCAGCGGTCACGGACTGATGGATCTGGGTGGCTATGATTCCTATCTCAGCGGACGGCTTACGGACTATCCCCTGCCCGACGCGGAGATGAAAGAATCTCTCAAGTCCATCGAAAACTTACCAAAGCCGAATAAGGTTCGCGCTGGAAAATTAATCTGATATTGTCGGCAGGGGCACTCTCGGCGCCCCTGCCGCTGCTTTTTCCGCTATGAACTCAGGAAATCACGATCGAAGAATTAAATAATGCCTTTGCCCCGCCCGCCCGGACCAGGCTGGAGCAGATCCTGGCTTGCGCCCAGAGGGCGCAGGCCGGGAAAAACCAAATATCGTAGAATGGCTGCCGTCAGCTGGGAAAAGTAACAGCAGGAAATCAGCAATGCGTTTTAAGAAATCAAAGGTTGAGCAGGCCATCCGGGAAGCATTGACAGATTTGCCACCTGCCTTGAGGCAGAAGATGGAGAATGTGGAAATAATGCTTGAAGACTGGCCGGAGGCCCAAATTAGAAAAGAGATGGGGTTGAAGTCCCGTTACGATCTGCTGGGTCTGTACCAGGGAGTGCCCCGCCCCGAGCGGGATTTTCATTGCACGGCGCTTCTGCCCGATACCATAACTATTTTTCAGGGGCCAATTGAAGACCTCTGCCGCAACGAACGGGACCTAAGAAGGGAGGTCAGGGCTGTCCTCTACCACGAGATAGGTCATTTCTATGGATTTTCGGAGGCGGAGCTGGCCAGGTTGGAGGATGCTGTATCCTAGGCTTGATGACTTTTTTTACCGCAGGCGGATATTCTTTTTGCGAGACCATTGACTATGACCAGGCTGGATATGCCATATTCAATCACCGGCTACTATCCCGGGGTGATCGGACAGATAGTGGAGCTGCATGCGGTTTACTATCATAGGCACTGGGGGCTGGACGTCTCCTTTGAAATACAGATGGCGCGCGAACTGGCCTCCTTCATCGCCGGGTTTGAAGAAAAGAGAGACGGGGTTTGGGTCGCGTCCAATCAAGATGGACTAATCGGTTGTATTGCTATCGACGGCCGGGACGCAAAAAAGGAAGGGGCCAGGTTGCGCTGGTTCCTGATAGAAGCAAAGCGCCAGGGCCGGGGACTGGGCAAAAGGCTGATCGGTTTAGCAATTGATCATTGCCGCCAGGCTGGGTACCGGCAGGTATGCCTCTGGACCTTCCACGGCCTCGACGCCGCCCGGTCCATCTACGAAAGGGAAGGATTCTCCCTGGCCTGCGAGCAGGAACTTCCCCAATGGGGCAGGGTGATCCGAGAGCAGAAATTTGTCCTGGTGCTTTAGTCGCAGGACCGGCTAAGTTTTCCCCCGCCGGTGCTTTTGGCTTAACCTCCCGCAAAGGGTCTGCGACAAGTTTATGGGTAGAGCGGTTTTTCTCCCCTCTTTAGCAAAGAGGGGTTGGGGGAGATTTGACGAACAATAAGTAACATTTTGTTTTTATTGCAAATCCCCCCTTCCCCCCTTTGGGAAAGGGGGGGGATAAGTCTCTGCAAGAACAGTATACCCACATTTTTGTCGCACACCCCAGCAGTAAAATCCATTGACATTCAAGGGCCGATTCTTATAATCATAACAAGTAAATTATATTAAATTGCCTTTAACCTTTAGTGAGCCTTGATGATGGATGCCAAAGATCGCTATGGGATCGACCGGCGTATCGAAGATGACCGGCGGAAGCTTTATGATCTGGATTACTTTCTTCGTGGTGGCATTGAAAAAAGATCTAAAAAGGAACGTAGAGATCCCAGCGAACGCAGAGTTGGCTGGGTGAAGACAGATGATTGGAAAAGCCTGTATCTGGGAAATCTGATCTCCGTTGATGATTTCAAAAACCGTGAAAACATTTTTCACGCCCATCAGGAAAAAGTGGTTTCAGCCATAAGTCCTGTGGAAAACAAGAGACAATACTTCCGTTTTTGGATACAAGAACATGCCTATGTAGTTCTAAGGCCCCTGTCAAAAAAATTTGGGCAGATTGTGGATATCAGCATGGGAGGGCTTTCCTATTGCTATCTGGATGCGAACAAAGAGCACAGCGAAGCTTACCTGCTGGATATATTCTTGGTAGGAGATAAATTCTACCTGGACAAGGTGCCCTTCAGAACAGTTTCGGAGCGCAATATCGAAATAGAATTGCCTGATAATTCTCTGACGCTGAAACAATGCGGTGTAAGGTTTGACAGATTAACAACAGAGCAAATACAGCGCCTTGATTATCTGATAATGAAATACACGAAACCATAATACTCCTTGAAAAAGCTAAAATCACATTTTAACTGTCAGGAATGCGGTCATCAGTCGCCAAAATGGCTGGGCAAATGCCCGTCCTGTGGGGGGTGGAACCGGTTTGCCGAAGAGGAAGATCTGCCGGCATCATCGCCTTGGAGGTATTCCGGCGGGCCGGGACAAGTGTTGGGCCTGGCGGAGATTGACGCCCAAGATACGGACCGTATCCAAATCGGCGTCGCCGAAATCGACCGGGTATTGGGGGGGGGATTGGTAGGAGGTTCCGCCATTTTGGTGGGTGGCGAGCCCGGTATAGGAAAATCTACGCTCTTGCTGCAAATACTGGAAAAACTGGCCGCCCAGGGACTTAAGGTTCTTTACGTCAGCGGTGAAGAATCGGCACAGCAGATAAAACTGCGGGCCAGACGGATTGGTGCCCTGTCGGAAAACATTCTGGTTTTAGTGGAAATAGACCTGGAAGAAATTATCCGGCAGACGGCGGAGATTTCCCCCCGGATACTGGTGATTGATTCGATTCAGGCTATCACTTCGCCTCAAATCCCCTCGGCTTTAGGAAGCGTTAATCAGATCCGGGAATGTACGGGCCGGCTTATTTTCCAGGCTAAGAGAATGGGTATGCCGCTTTTCCTCATCGGGCACGTTACCAAGGAAGGAACCATTGCGGGCCCCAAGGTCCTGGAGCACATGGTGGATACGGTTCTTTATTTCGAAGGTGATGCCGGCCATCAGTTCCGTATTGTGCGGGCTATTAAGAACCGCTTCGGACCGACCAACGAGATCGGCGTTTTCGAAATGGGACGGCGGGGACTTTCCGAAGTGGCCAATCCCTCGTCATTTTTCCTTACCAGTGGCCCGGAGCAGGCGCCTGGATCTGTAGTGGCCGCCACGATGGAAGGGACCAGGCCGATTTTGGTTGAGATTCAGTCCCTGACGATGCCTAACCACTTCGGCGCTCCCCGGCGAACCACCAATGGTGTTGATCATAACCGTGTTTCGCTCCTGGTTGCGGTGATGGACAAGATCTGCGGCCAGCGCCTGACCGCTCACGACATCTTTATGAATGTGGTCGGAGGGATAAAAATCGACGAGCCGGCGGTGGATCTAGGTATAGTGGCTTCCCTCCTGTCTTCGCTCTTGGAGCGTCCCATAGAGGGAAAAACAGCCGTATTCGGCGAGGTGGGCTTAACCGGGGAGGTTAGAGCTACCTCGCAGGCATCGGTCCGGATCAGGGAGGCGGAAAGGATGGGCTTCGGTCGTTGCATCATTGCCAAAAGTCAGACCGGAGAGCTACCCGCCGTGGGCGACATGAAGATCATTTCGATTGGCCATCTCAAGGATCTTGCGGGGCATCTTTTCTGACGGCTTCGTCAAATTTGATGAAGCGATAAAAAGTCGGTAAAGCTGTAAATTTTGGGACGGCGCGGTAAAAAGTTCGCAGGCAAGGCGCGCAAATCACGAGGAATGAGGCGTACTTAGAGGTACGCCTTGAGTGACGAGGGATGCAGCGCAACGCCGCATCCGGACTTTTTACCGTGTCGTAAAATTTGCGAAGGTTTTTTACTGAATATTCGTCCACCAACCTTGACAGCAAGAAATTGATGTTTAATATACTGGCGTTGACAAATGCCTTCGAAAATGGCTTCTGTCATGAGCTTGAAGGTGTAGATGCAATTATAAACACAGGAAAGGAGAAGATTGAGAGCATGAAAGTAAGACCGTTGCAAGACCGAGTGATTGTAAAAAGACTGGACGAGGAGCAGAAAACAAAAGGCGGGATCATCATTCCGGACACCGCCAAAGAAAAACCCATGGAAGGCGAAGTAGTTGCGGTGGGCAAGGGCAAGGTCAGCGAATCCGGAACCCTTCTGAAGCTTGACGTTAAGGTCGGAAACCGGGTGCTTTTCGGAAAATATTCAGGAACAGAGGTCAAGATAGATGGCGTTGAACATCTTATCATGAGAGAAGACGACATCTTGGGTGTTATTGAAAAATAAGCAAATAGGAGGCTTTTGAAATGGGAGTAAAGATACTTCAGTATGATGAAGACGCCAGGAGATCAATCCTCAAGGGGGTAAATACCCTGGCTGATGCGGTAAAGGTTACCTTGGGCCCCAAGGGAAGAAATGTCATAATTGATAAAAGTTTTGGCGCCCCAACGGTTACCAAAGACGGCGTCACCGTGGCCAAAGAGATCGAGCTAGAAGACAAGTTTGAGAACATGGGCGCCCAGATGGTGCGTGAGGTAGCCAGCAGGACCAGTGATGTAGCCGGTGACGGCACCACCACGGCCACCCTTTTAGCCCAGGCCATTTATCGCGAAGGCGCCAAATCGGTAGCCGCCGGCAGCAATCCCATGGACATCAAGAGGGGAATTGAGAAGGCGGTCGATACGGTGGTAAAGGAGCTGGCAAAACTGAGTAAACCCACCAAGGATCAGAAGGAGATTGCCCAGGTCGGAACCATTTCCGCCAACAACGATGAGGCGATAGGCGATATAATTGCCGAGGCGATGGGCAAGGTAGGCAAAGAAGGCGTAATCACAGTGGAAGAGGCCAAGGGCCTGGAAACGGAACTGGAGATTGTGGAGGGAATGCAGTTTGACCGCGGATACCTATCTCCCTACTTTGTAACCAACCCGGAAAAGATGCAGGTCGAACTTTCCGATTGTTTGATCCTGATCTACGAAAAAAAGATCAGCGGGATGAAAGACCTTCTTCCTATTCTGGAGCAAATTGCCAAGATGGGTCGGCCGCTTCTGATCATTGCCGAAGACCTGGAGGGCGAAGCACTGGCCACCCTGGTGGTCAACAAGATCCGTGGCACCCTGCATGTGGCGGCGGTAAAGGCCCCCGGATTCGGAGACCGGCGCAAGGCCATGCTGGAGGATATCGCTATCCTGACGGGCGGCAAGATGATATCCGAAGAAATGGGTTACAAACTGGAGAATACGCGCCTGGAGGATCTGGGCAGAGCAAAGAAGATTTCCATTGATAAAGACAATACCACCATTATTGACGGCGCCGGCGAAAGGGCTGAACTCGAAGGTCGGGTAAAGCAGATCCGTGCCCAGATTGAGGAGACCACTTCCGACTACGACCGCGAGAAACTTCAGGAAAGACTGGCTAAGCTGGTCGGCGGAGTTGCGGTAATCAAGGTTGGCGCCGCTACGGAAACAGAAATGAAAGAAAAGAAGGCCCGCGTTGAGGACGCGCTTAATGCCACTCGGGCAGCCGTGGAAGAGGGTATTGTCCCCGGCGGAGGCGTTGCCTACATTCGCACCATTCCCGCGCTGGATCTGCTTAAACTGGGCGGCGATCAGCAGGTGGGCGTGTCCATTGTCAAGAAGGCATTAGAAGAGCCGCTGAAAATGATTGCGGCCAATGCCGGTTGGGAAGGCAGCATCGTAGTGGAAAAGATTAAAGAGAAAAAGGGCGCCTTCGGTTTCAACGCCCGGACGGAGAAATTTGAGGACATGATCGTAGCCGGAGTCATCGACCCCACCAAGGTGACCAGGTTTGCTCTGCAGAATGCAGCCAGCGTCGCCGCTCTCATGCTTACAACCCAGTGCATGGTAGCGGATAAGCCCGAAGAGAAGGGCTCGGGTGGTATGCCCAGCATGCCCGGCGGTGGCGGCTATCCCGGCATGGGAATGTAAACCTTTAGGCAAACCAGCAAAAAGCCTCCGGGATTTTCCCGGAGGCTTTTTTTATCTGACAAACTCGTAAAAACGTATTATCAACAACGTTCACTCTTCACGAAGTGGCAAAAAAAC
Organism: uncultured delta proteobacterium; assembly: GCA_947085375.1. Taxonomy (GTDB): domain Bacteria; phylum Desulfobacterota; class Syntrophia; order Syntrophales; family CAMTWB01; genus CAMTWB01. The sequence goes on along the minus strand of CAMTWB010000001.1, from coordinate 59,634 downwards.
TAGATGTGACCCCTAGATCCACGGTTAGTAGATGCAGGCATCTAATAGGGAAAGCACGTCTGACAGCAACCCATCGTTGCCCTGTTCAATAGGTTTAGCGCGGCGAGCACGGAAATCGACAGATTTAACCTGCTCAACCATAATGAAACCCGTCAGATTACTATCCACCGGTATAGGTACATGGAAGGGGAAGCCACGATCTGTGTTTGTAATTGGGCAAACAATTGCCATCCCTGTGCTTTGATTGAAGAGTTCCTTGCTAACAACAAAAGCAGGGCGCCGGCCTTTTTGTTCATGACCAGATTGAGGATCAAAAGTGATTGCGATGATGTCCCCTTGTTTTGGGATGTATTCAGGCATCTACCATGCCTCCTTACCAACCGCCTCTCCCCAGTCAACTTCTGTGGTTTGGTAGCTTTCAGGAATACGAGCCACAATATCCTCAAGACTGAGCTGCCCGCGTATCCTTTTTGCTGGTGTGAGGACAATGATACCGTCTTTTACCTTAATATCCACTTCATCGCCGACAGCAAGGTGGGCATCTGCGAGCAGACTCCTGGCAAGGCGAAGACCTTGACTATTTCCCCATTTTTGAATTTTTACAAGCATAAGATCATCTCCTGACGTATATCCTATGTATAGCCGTTTAAAGTAAAAGGGTCAAGGAATTATTTTGGCCAACAAAGAATTGAAAGTGGCCTTGCAGGTTGCATCAATCATTATTGATGACACTGCAAAATGTCCATAAGCGGCGTTGCGCTGCATCCCTCGTCACTCAAGGTGTACCCAAAAGTACGCCTCATTCCTGGGGATTTGCGCGCCTTGCCTCTCAAGCTTTTTACGGCGTCATCCCCAAATTACTGTTTTACCGCCTTTTTAGCGCTCCATCTTTATTGGTTATCCCCCCGTTTTTACCTAAACAGCTACAGACTATCCACCTTAAGTAGTTACTAATGTTATCTGGTCATCTGTAGCCGCTGTTCCCCCTTGGGGACATACCACTTGATGAAGTTGTGCCCAATCCCGATCGGCGCCGGCTCTATCCCCCGGAAGCGGCCGTGAATAATCGGCAGGGCATCGGGGACATACAGAAAGGTGTAAGGCTGGTCTTCGGCGATGATCTCCTGAATCCGGTGATAGGCCCTCCGGCGTTTCTCCAAATCAAAAGTGGTGCGTCCCTTTTCCAGCAGGTCATCGAGCTCTTTGTTCTTGTAGGAAATGAAGTTCAGCTCCCGTGCTCCGGTCTTGCTTGAATGCCAGACATCGTACATGTCCGGGTCCATGGGTATGGTCCAGCCCAAGATAGTGGCGTCGAAGCGCCGCTTATTGATGAATTCGTTTACGAAGGCCGCCCACTCGATCACCCTTATTTTCACCGAAATCCCGACCTCGGCCAGTCGGCGCTGGATGATCTCGGCGCATTTGGCCCGCACTTCATTGCCCTGGTTGGTGATTATTTCGAAGCTGAAGGGCTTGCCATCCTTATCCAGGATACCGTCATTATTGCTGTCGCTCCAGCCGGCCTCGGCCAGCATCTTCCTGGCCTTCTTAGGATCATACGGATACTTCCTGACGTTTTCGTTGTAAGCCCAGGTGCCGGGCTTCAAGGGACCGGTGGCCTCCCTGCCCAATCCGAGCAGTACGCCGCTGATAATCTCATTTTTATCAATGGCATGAGAAATCGCCTGGCGCACCCTCTTATCGGCGAAAAGCGGGTTTTTGAGGTTATACCCCAGGTAGGTATATGAAAACGAAAGATAGCGAAATTTATTGTAGTTTTGTTTGAAGGCGCCGGTTTCCGTCTGTCTTGTGTATTGCAGGGGGGTAAGCCCCATCCGGTCGATGTTGTTGGCGCGCAACTCGAGGAACATGGTGGCCATATCCGGGATGATCCGCATGATATAGCCGTCGATATAGGGCCGTCCTTCAAAATAATCAGGATTGGATATCAAAACGATTTTCTGCCCCGTAAGCCACTCTTTAAACATGTAGGGACCGGTGCCGATGGGATGCCTGACAAGCGGACTTTTGGTGATGTCCTTTCCCGCAAGCAGGTGACGGGGCAGGATGCCACTGCCCCAACTGGCCAGCGCCGGGGCGAAGGGCTTATCGTAAGTTACCCGAAAGGTGTGGGGGTCCAGAACTTCCGCCTTTTTCACCTTCTGGAAATCTCCGGCGTAGGCGGTAGGCGTATTGGGATCAACGGTCACTTTGTAGGTATAGAGCACATCGTCTGCTGTAAATGGCTGTCCATCGTGCCACTTGACCCCCTTGCGCAGGTGGAAGGTGATGACCAGGCCGTCCGGTGAAATCTGCCAGGATTCGGCCAGATCGCCGACGATTTTTATATCCTTGTCATATTTTACCAGGCCGTTGAAGACCAGCGAAGCAATGCCGTGAGAGGTGCTGTCCGATGCCAAAAGCGGGATAAGGCTGCTTGCGTCACCGATGGAACCCTCCACGATGATATCGCCGTAGGCGGGCATTGCGGCTTTCTTTTTGTCAGCCTGGACGGCGCCGCTGCCTGCGGACAGAAGATAGAAAGACATAACGAGTAATATAACTGTTATTTTTAGGTAGCGCCTTGTCATTTTCTCTCATCCCTCCCTGGCGAGTTTTGGTAATGCCAATGGCCGAATAACTTGCCTTGATACTTAAGGCGGATAGTTTGTAGCTGTTTAGGTAAAAAGGAGGAAGGAATCAAGGCCTCTCCAACAATTCACCAAATTCCCCCTGCCCCCCTTGCTCACGGGGGGCAAAACCAATCTTACTAATGACCTCTTACGAAAATTAACCCTCCAACTTGTCCCCCTCTTTGGGAAAGAGGGGTTAGGGGAGATTTGCTGTAAATACTCAAAGTGGATAGCCTGTCTAAACAACCTTAAGAGTTACCTTGTACCCCAGTAATCGCAATTTTGCAAAGACATTGCACATGGAATCGACTTGGTATAGTAACGATTCGGGAGTCAGATATGCCACCATCTGGATTTGAACCAATAAAACGGGTCCGGGGAGAAAAAACCCAACAGCTGCAATTGCAACTGGCGGGCGGTCTGGATATCTTATTAGATGCGGCAAGAAATTTTCGCCAAAACAGCAACATCAACCAGGCCGCGGCGATAGCGTTCTTTGCCCTACTGGCGATTATTCCCCTGTTTATTCTGACCATCATTTTGGTCAACTATTTTTTTGGTTCCTTTCCGGGAACGCAGGAATTGCTGTTTGAGGCCATCAGTGAGTACCATCCTTACATCTCCGAAAAGCTGTTCGACCAACTGGGCAAAATAGAAGAAAAGAAACGGCTTTTAGGTTGGCTGGGTCTGCTTGGTCTCTTGTGGGTGGCCGCAATGGCCATCCGCTCCTTGGAGCGCTCACTCAAAATGATCTTCCGGGTTGAGGCAACGCGCAACTTTCTTACCTCCACCGCGCTGGCCCTGGGCATCATGACTTTCCTGTGGGTTGTTGCCTTGTTGATGATCGCGGCCAATTACACTCAGGAATTGTTTAACCTCGACCATCCCGTGCGGGAAATGATCCTAGGCCGGGCGCCATCCAACGTTCTGATTCTCTTCGGCTATGCCCTGCCTAAATTGATCAGCATTTTAATCGTTGGCTCCTGCTACAAGTTCATTCCTCAAAGCCGGATCACCTGGACAAGTGCCCTGGCCGGTGGCGTCATCTTCACTTTCTTTCTGGCCATGGCCAAGCTGGCCTTCTCCTGGTATTTGGGAACCCACGCCCGCTACAGCATCATCTATGGCTCCCTTGATGCGCTGGTAATCGTCATTATCTGGATATTCTACCTCTCTGTGATCTTCCTCTTTGCCGCCGAGCTGGTGTCTTCCTACGGGCGGCGGGATACGATCCTTCTGGAACGGGTCCTGCTGGGACAAAATGTAAAGAAGCTTCGTGTCGCCGACCGGATTTATCGTAAGTTTGGCCAGACTTACCAGCCCGGCGCTTACATTTTCCGGGAAGGGGAGGGCGGCCAGGAAATGTACTATATCCTCCAAGGAAGGGTTCAGATGGAGAAGAGGTCCGGCGACGTCACCAGGGTCCTGGCCCAAATGGGTCCCGGCGATTATTTTGGTGAAATGGCGCTTTTGGTCGATACCCGGCGGACGGCCTCGGTTCAGGTCTTGGAAACGTCGCTTATCGCCACGATTCAGCCGGAAACATTCCGTGCTATCCTCAGGGAAAATGAAGAAGTGGCGATCTTGATGCTGCGCGAGTTTTCGCAGCGGCTCAAGAATGCTGGTATACTTTTGGACGAACTGAATCAATCCTGGTCACGGCTGATGGTGCTGGCCTATCTTATGCTGCAAGAGGAACGGCTGCCGGAGGGCATCAAGGAACTGTCGTCTCATTTGGCCGGTATTACCGGAAAGGATGCCGCCGAAGTAGAAGATCTGATGGGCAGCCTAGAACGGCAGGGCCTGTTGAACTCCGAGCAGGGAAAAATAACTGGCCTGAACAAGGCAAAGGTTGGGGAGTTTTGGCGCAAAGGGCAGGGCTGATGCAGTGATAAAAAGTCGGCCATAGGTGTTTTCTTCGGAGGGACGAGCTTAAGTCTCGTCCGCCCAATTGCCCAGGCCTTGCCCAAAGGCGAAGCAGTTTGCGGCCATGACCAAGCACGGCCCCCTCCGAAAAACCCCTTGGGATATGTTTCGGACTGAAGTGTAACAAAAGCATCCGGACTTTTTACCGTGTCGTCAATAGTTATAATGTCTTAAAAATTGGCAGCTCAGAAAGGGGAGTTTTGGTCTATGCAATCGTCTCAACGGCAGGTAATTCGTACCAATGAAGCCCAGTGTCGCGACTGCTACCGCTGCCTTCGTCATTGTCCGGTCAAGGCCATCCGGATGACCGGAAACCAGGCCGCAATCGAGCCCAAGCTTTGTTTGGCCTGTGGCCATTGCATTGGCGAGTGCCCGCAAAAAGCCAAGGCCTACCGTCATGATCTGCACTTGCTCATCGACTGGATTAAAAAGGGGGAGCAGGTTGCCGTCTCGCTGGCCCCGTCTTTTATTGCCAGCTTCGAACCCGGGGAACATTTGCGTCTGATTGCGGCGCTTAGGCGGCTCGGAGTCCAATATGTGGCGGAAACCGCCGTGGGCGTGGAACTCCTGGCCGAGGAAAACAGCCGTCTTTTGGGTCTTTCGCAGGAGCGGCCGGTCATCACCTCGGCGTGCGCGGCGGTGGTAAACTTAATCGAGATCTACTATCCGCACTTTCGCTGCTACCTGGCGCCGGTGCTTTCTCCCATGCTTACCCATGGCGCCTACCTCAAAGAGAATCTTGGTGGCTCTTGGAAGGTCGCGTTTATCGGGCCCTGTCTGGCCAAGAAATCGGAAGCCGACAGCCCGAGAAACATGGGCGCGGTTGATGTCGTTCTCAGTCTGGAAGAGGTGAAAAGCTGGCTCGCCGGGGAGAATATTATCCTGGCCGACTGCGAGGAAAGCGCCTGGGACGACGAGGCCGCATCTTCCTGCCGCACCTACCCCCTCAAGGGCGGTCATCTGCAGGCCATAGGTGTCCCATCAAGCCTGGTCTCAGCTGTCCATTACACCGCCTGCGGTTACCAGGAAGTGGAAGAGGCTCTCAAAAGTCTCACGGCGGCGCCACGACCCTGCCACATAGAGGCCTTTCTTTGCCCGGAAGGCTGTGTCGGCGGCCCTCTCATTGCAACTGATTCGCCTTTGTTCGAGCGCCGGCTGCGTACCGTGCACTTCGCAACCGAAAAACAGAACAACCTGCGCCGCCAGAAGCACCGCCCGGGTATCTCCCGGCTGTTGGCCGTGAAATTTGAAGACCGCTGCGCTATTGGGGCCATATCGGTAAACGAGGATGCTGTCCGAGAAGTGCTTCAGGCTACCGGCAAACTAGATCCTAAAGACCAGCTCAACTGTGGTTCGTGCGGCTTTACGACCTGCCGCCAGAAGGCCATTGCCGTTGTTCAGGGAATGGCGGTGCCGGAAGTCTGCTTGCCATATATGAGACGCATGGCGGAGCAACGCACCGACCTCATCATCGAAACAAGCCCCAATGGAATCGTCATTCTGGACAAGGAACTTAGGATCATTGGAATGAATAAGGCTTTTCAGAAGCTCTTCTCATGTGGGAATTCCATGATGGGCCACAAGGTGTCGGCGCTTCTTGACGCCAACCTCTTTGAGCAGCTCCTTGCGGGTGAGAAGGATCGCTTGGAAGCCACCGTGCGCCATAACCGCTACGGAATCATCTGCCACGAAATTGCCTACTGTATGCCCGAGCAAAACCAGCTTGTCGGAATCTTCGTCAACCTGACCGAAACGATGGGCAACCAGGAGCGGCTCGCGAACCTCCGGGCCCAAATCGCGCTGCAGGCCAGCGAACTATTGGAGACTCAGGTTCTCATGGCTCAACAAATAGCCCGTATGCTGGGAGAGCACAGCGCACATGCCGAAAAGCTGGTGGGCGACCTCTTGATGCTCGCCACCGACAATGTGGTCTCCAAAGATGACTGGAAGACCATCTTCCGCCCCCCCAAGGAGCGAAAATAAAATGGAGAACAGCTACGTCGAGGTCTTCTTCTCAAGTGTCAATAAAAAAAAGCAGACCGTGTGCGGCGACTTGGTGGCCGTGGAGCGCAGTGTGGGCAGCACCTGCCTCATCGTTGCCGACGGCATGGGATCGGGAATCAAGGCCAATATCGCGGCTCAACTAACGGTTTCGCGCCTGCGTGAGCTTTTAAGGCTCGGCTACAGCCTGCGCGATGCGTTTCGCATCATAGTGCAAAGCTTAAGCGACGCGCGCGGCAGTGAGCTTCCCTACGCGGTCATTACCGTGGCTCGCATTCTCAACAGGGGTGTGACGACGGTGCTTTCATACGAAATGCCACCTCCCGTGCTTCTCTACCACGATTACCCATCGGTGCTGCGGATGGATGAATTCCTGCTTGGAAGTGAAATAATTTCCGAGTCGGAAATCACCCTCGGACTTGAGGATGGTCTTTTTGTGTTCTCCGACGGCGTTTCCCAGGCAGGGATAGGTAGGGCTTTTCGTGACGGATGGACTTCCGAAGGGGTCGCCCGATATCTGCAAAACATTGAGTTGCCATACGGAAATCAGTCCGTGAAATCCATCATCGAGCAGGCCCGGCGCCTCGACGGCGGCCAGCCTCACGATGACACTACCGTCGCTTTTGCCAAGTTCCGCCGGGGACACGTGCTCAACATCTTCACGGGGCCACCGTCGAGCAGACAAAGCGACCGGTCGGCTGTCGGAAGTTTTCTCGATCACCCGGGCATCAAGGTGGTCTGTGGCGCTACCACCGCAAAAATCGTGGCCCGGGAGCTCGGCCGCAACTGCGAGATGAGCAAAATGTTCGACTCCCCCATCGAACCGCCGGCCTACCATATCGAAGGCATTGACCTCGTTACCGAAGGGGCCGTCACCCTCAACCAGGTCTACAATATCGTCCAAGATGATCTTTCAGAACAGGATGACCGCAGCCAGGTGCATCAGCTATGCCTCTTTTTGCAGATCTGCGACCACATCAACATTTGGGTGGGCGGGGCCACGAACCCCGCCAATAGCGGACTTCGCTTTCGTCAGCTCGGAGTTATTCCTCGCAATGAACTCGTTCCTCTCCTTGCCGAACGTCTGCGCAATATGGGTAAAATGGTGGTCGTCCGGGACTGCTGAGGGGTTGGCTTTTCGTTCTATTGAGAGGGGGTCTGCGACAAATTTACGGGTAAAGCGGTTTTTCTCCCCTCTTTAGCAAAGAGGGGTTGGGGGAGATTTGACGAATAATAATAACTTTTTGTTTTTATTGTAAATCCCCCCTTCCCCCCTTTGGGAAAGGGGGGATAGGTCTCTGCAAGAACAGTATCACCACATTTTCGTCGCACACCCATTGAGAGGAGAGCGCATCGCGAAAGTTTCGGGGGAACCATATAGTAAGGCTCCCCCGCAAATGGAAAAAATCACCTCTTGTCTTCTATTTTCCCCAACATCTTGCCTAGAGAGTCTTTGATGCGACCCATGATCGGGGGGCTGGTCACTTCCACCGGTGTCTCCGCAGTGAGCGGCGCAATGAGACTGGTGGCCCTTACCTTATAAGACCCCTTGGGAATCGGCGGTTTGGTAATGACCATCACAGTGTCACCCTTTTCATTTGTCCTGGTGCTGGCCCTCAGTATCCCCATGACTTTTGATAAGCTGGCCTGCTGAGACTGCCCGAATTCGGCCCTGAAGGTTCCATCCGGATCAACTTTGGCCAGGGAAATGGCAACATCGATATCCTTCTGGTCAACAAGCGAAATCAATACCGTGTCTCCCGGTCTGAATCCGGCGCCATCAATGTTCATCTTCATCTCCATCAGACTCGCCACGCCCAATGGAATCTTCTGGGGATTTACAACCACCTGGGGGCCTTTAAATGCGCGATCCAGCATTTTAGGCGGGGCGGTGGCGCAACCAAGGACGACCAAAGACAACAAGGCGGCAACAATCAACGAACAACGCAAACCCTTTAAGAACTGCATATCAATCCCTCCTTAATATTGGTTAAAAAATCACAACAGGACAGATAATTCACTGCCCCACTACTGAGCACATATCACATTATTCAGTAAGATGGGTCAAGAGTTTATGGGTCTGCGACAAAAATGTGGGTATCCTGTTCTTGCAGAGACTTATCCCCCCTTTCCCAAAGGGGGGCAAGGGGGATTTATAATAAAAGCAAGAGGTTATTTATTGTCCGTCAAATCTCCCCCGACCCCTCTTTTCTAAAGAGGGGAGGAAAACCGCTCTACCCATAAATTTGTCGCAGACCCAGAACTTAGCGCTTGTCGCCGGATATCGGATTACACCTTAGAGCAAATATCAGGCAGCTCCTTCCCCGGATTCGATTCCCGGATATAGCGGATCAGGTGATTTATTGTGGCAATCGCCAGGACGGCCAGATCCTCGCCGCATACTTCTTTTACCCCCGCGCCGGCAAACAAAACCTGCATGGAGGCGGGCAGTTCCTCATCCTTCCGGTTGTAGAGGAAATAAACTTCCGCGCCGGGGAAAAAGGTTTTCTTAATCATCCAGTCGCAGCGGATTTCCGGGTGTGGGACTAACTCTCCACCAATATAATCAGCCGCATCCTTTGGCTGGGCGAGAAACTCAAAGGCCATCGCCCTTCGCTCCACCTCTTTTTTGAGGTAGATATCATGAACGATAACTCCCTCAATTTCCTTCAGGGTAAAGTATTTGCTAGCCATTTTCTTCCGCGCCTCCCTTAGTCAATGAACAATGATAATTGATCATTGATCGTTGATAATTGATAATTGTTCCTTACGGAACAACGCCCCGGTGGGGCAAACTTCCACACATTCCAGATAGGGCTCACAGCCCGAGGCCGAAAGGGGAATCCCGTCGAAGGTGGAAACCACCATCTCGAATCCCCGATGGGCAAAGGTGAGAAAAGACTTCCCCTGCCTTTCGCAGGTTATGACACATTTGCCACACTTGACGCATTTTTTCGGATCATAGACAAAGAAAGGATGGGAGTCATCGGCGGGAATGTTCCGCTTGATGCTCCGGAGCCGCTCGGGCTTGAGCTTTACCTTGAGAAGGGCAGCGATCCTGGTAAGCTGGCACTCTTTCCTCTTGGCGCAATTTTTACAGTCGATCTCGTGGTCGCTCATGATGAGTTCAAAGGCCATGCGTCTTAGTCTCATGATTTTGTCGCTCCGGGTGATGATTTTCATCCCCTCCCGGACCGGCTCGGAACAGGCCGTGACCAGCGCCCTTTTCCCCGCCCGCTCTGTCTCGACCAGGCAGAGCCGACAGGCGCCAAAGGCCAGTTCCTCCTCCTGCAGGGCGCAGAGGTGGGGGATCACGATGCCGGCGCGCAGGGCAGCCCAGAGGATCTTCTCCCCCGGGTTGGCCGTAACCTTTTTTTCATCGATGATGATCGAAATCATCGCGGCCCCTTTTTCTTTGGCTTAGTGCCGATTAAAATCTGCCCGGACCTCATGTTTTGCACACCTCGTCCGGAATGCCGCTGTTGCCATCGAAGATAATTTTTTCCGCCTCGGCGGCTTCCTGCTCGGCCACGAAATCACTCGACAGGTCTTCGGCGTTAAAATATTTTTTGCCCACGTAAAACAGGATTGTCCCTGATACTACCGCGATGTTCAAATCCAGGAAGGCGGTAAGTATCATGGTGTAGAAAATAAAGCCAAACTGGATGTTTCTCTTCTTGAGCTTATACCACTGGCATTTGAGATAGATCTGTAAAAACTCCTTTTCAAAAACATCCAAAGCCGCCTTGAACAGCACACCGATGAAAACGGCAGCGGTTACCTGCGTCAAGTAGTCCTTGAAAACCAGAAAACCCAAGAGGGTAAAAAGACCGGCGACTACTGCCCCAAGGCGTGATGTGGCCCCCTCTTTGAAGAGCAGCACGGAACGAATGGTGGCCTGGGCGCCGGGGAGACCCAAGAACAATGCCGCCAAGCTATTGGCAAATCCCTGGGCAACCAGTTCCTTGTTGAGGTTGGACTCTTCTTTGGTCAGATGGTCCATGATCAAGGCGGTAAGCAGAGAATCGAGGTATCCCAGGAGGGTCAATTGTAACGCATAGGGCAGGGCCATTAGCAGATATTCCCTGGTAAATATTCGTTCCGAGGGAAAATAGGCGGAGACCAGCGAAAAGAAGTCCGACCAGGTTCCAATGGTGGCCCCCAGGGTCACCCTGCCAACATCGGTCTGGAAAATGCTGGTGATAATCGTCATGATGATAATCGTGGTCAGGGTGGCCGGGATGAAAGGGCGGAGCCGTTTGGGAACACGCAGAAAATGCAGGATGCTTGGCAGAAACAGGATCACCACAAAGGTCGCCACCGCCAGAGCTATGTTCAGCAGCAGGTCCCCCGCGGGCGCTTTTTTTCCGGCAAAACCAAAAAGGACCTTTATCTGGTCCACCCAGATAACCATCGCGATCCCGCTCATGAATCCAAGGATGACCACGCGGGGAACATACTTAATCAGCTTGCCGGTTTTTAAAATGCCCGTGAGGATCAGGCATCCACCGGCAAGAAGAAAGATCAGGGTGATAAATTGCTCGGCTAAAATCCTGTCTCCCGGAAATCTGTCATAGGCGAAGGCAATAATAACGGCCGAAACCGCGGTCATCGGCCCGGTGGGACCGGAAATGCTCAGGCGGGTGCCACCGAACAACCCGGTAATAATCGGAATGATGCCGGCGGCGATCATCCCGGCAAAGGCGCCCCGACCGGACATGACCCCGAAGGCGGCCCCCAGGGCCAACGCCGCAAAACTAACGGAAATACCGGCCAAAACATCTTTTATGAGCTGTTCTTTCTTCATCTTCAGACCCCGATCTGTGGGGGCAGACCTGCCTGTCTGCCCGAATGTGGGCGCACAGGCAGGTGCGCCCCTACCGGTAATTTGCGCGCCTTGCCTATTGGCCTGTGCGTTGCCCCGCTGCGATGGATCGGTCGATTTTCATTTTTTCTTAGTGCCTTTCTGCCTGCGTGAAGGTCGCAATGCCCGCGCCCCCCTATCCCTCAAGGGCGGCGGGGTTCGCAAGCTTCGGCGAAACTTTCACCACGGCGGAATACTCTTTGGGACAGACATCGAAACAGATATTGCACTTCGCGCATTTGCTCTGATCAATGACCTTGATATTCTTTCCGTCCGGCCTGATGGCCTCCGCAGGGCATTTGAGGATGCAATGTTCGCAACTGCGCTGACATTTATCCGGGCGGATATAATAGGAGATAAGCTCCCGGCAGACGAGGGCCGGACATCTCTTTTCGACGATGTGGGCGCGGTATTCCTCTTCGAAGTACCTGAGCGTGGTGAGCACCGGATTCGGGGCGGTTTGACCGTGGCCGCACAAGGAACCCTCCATCATTGTATCGGAGAGCTCTCTGAGCAGTCCGGGATGGTCGGCTGTGCCTTCCCCCCGCGTAATCTCTTCCAGCAAAATGAGCAGATGTTTGGTTCCGATCCGACAGAAGGAGCATTTGCCACAGCTTTCCCCCTGGGTAAAGGCAACGAAAAACCTGGCCAGATCAACCATGCAGGTGCCCTCGTCCAAAACGATCAAGCCACCGGAACCCATCATCGAACCAAGATGCTTAAGCGAATCGAAATCAACCGGCGTATCCAGGTATTTAGCCGGAATACAGCCGCCCGATGGCCCCCCCACCTGGATGGCCTTCAATGTCTTGTCATCTTTTATTCCGCCGCCGATCTGATAAATAACCTCCCGCAGGGTGGTCCCCATCCTTACTTCGGCCAGACCTGATTCCTTGATTTTACCGGCCAGGGCAAAGACGGTGGTGCCTTTGGAATGGGCAGTGCCAATTCCAGCAAACCAGCCCCCCCCTTTCAGGATAATCGGGGGGATACAGGAAAAGGTTTTTACATTGTTGAGCAGGGTCGGTTTTCTGAAGAGACCCTCCGCCACCGAGTGGGGAGGCCGTACCCGGGGCATCGGTCTTCTCCCCTCGATGGAATACATCAAGGCCGTCGATTCGCCGCAGACGAAGGCCCCGGCGCCGGGGAAAACCTTAATGTCAAAGTCGAAACCCTTCCCCAGGATATTGTTGCCCAGGAGACCAAGCTCTCTGGCCTGGCCTAAGGCAATTTTGAATCTTTCTATAGCCAGGGGGTATTCGGAACGAACATAGATATAGCCCTGGTTCGACCCCACTGCATAGCCTGCGATTGCCATTCCCTCAATGACCTGGTGAGGAGAACTCTCCAGGATCACCCGGTCCATGAAGGCCCCCGGATCGCCCTCGTCAGCGTTGCAGATGATGTATTTGGGATTGGCCTCCACCCGAAAACATTCTTCCCATTTTTTTCCCGCCGCGAAGCCGGCCCCGCCCAGTCCTCGCAGGCCGGAGGTGATAATTTCGTCAATAATCTCTTCTGGACCGAGGGTTAGGGCTCGTTCCAAGGCTTCGTAACCATCTACGGCAAGATAGTCCCGAACCTCTTCCGGGTCGATTATCCCGGCATAGCGCAGGATGATCCTCTTTTCTTTTTCAAATCTTTCCAGTTCCGGGATGTAGGGGATATTACCCTCCTTCATCTCCAATGTTCCTAAGGCCAGATCAAAGCAGGGGTCATCCTCGATGAAATAGTTGTAAACAATTCTTGCTGCGTCTTCCGGGCGTAGGTTTTTATAGCATATGGTGAGATCAGCATCCTTCATTATATAGACGAGGGGTTCGGCGAAACAGATACCTAAACAGCCAACTTTGATAATTTCAGCGGTAAGGGAATACTTCTTGAGCTCCCTTTCAAAAGCCTCGACCACCTGGAGGGCGCCCACGGCAATGCCGCAGGTTGCGCACCCAACAAATATCTTCGGGAATCCCTGCTGCCTTCTTGCTAAGTTGAAGCGCCTGGCCTCTTCTTTTATTCGGGAAAACTCCACGTTATGCTTGCTCCATCTTGTTCCGAAAATTGATTAGGACCTCCTCCACCTTCCCTGGCGTCATTCTGGCATAGATTTCGTGATCGATCTTGACCACGGGAGCGACATTGCAGCAGCCGAAGCAGGCTGCCTCATCGAGGCTGTAGGTCTTATCGGCAGTGGTCTGTCCACTTTTGATGTTGAGTTCCCGGCTGATGGCATCTACTATAAGTTGTCCCCCTAAAAGATAGCAGGCTGTTCCAGTGCATACTTCAATGGGGTGTTTTCCAGGAGGCTTGCGGCGGAACTTTTTATAAAATGTAACGATGCCGTAGATCTCGGATTTAGGCCGATTAAAAAAAAGGGCCACCTGTTCCATTGCCTCTGGCGACAGGTAGCCCAATTTTTCCTGAATTTCCTGCAGCACGGGAAGCAATTCTTCCCGTGCTGCCATGTGCCGCATTAGAATATCTTCAATTTGTTTTGACTTTTCCATTAGTGGTTGGTGGCCTGCCACTTCTCGATCATTTTGGGAAGTACTACTGGTATATCACTGGCCTCGCGGGGACCCACAACAATTTCCCAGTCTGGAAGCTCTTCTTCCAGCTCTCCCTTGATTCGGGCGGCAAGGCCGGGAATGACAACCCTCTTTTTGTTAACCTTTTCTCCCACTCCCGATTTTTTGACAAAGGGCGCGATCGTCTCTCCCGTAAGCTTCCCCGTGGACCAGGCAGCCAGGACGCACAACCCCTCGGTGTCTTTCACACAGAGATAGGAGGGGATCTTGCTGTTTTCAATCTCATTGGCCACAGCAAAATAGGTCAGGGCAAAGTTGGTCGTCAAAAAAACCGGCGAGTCCGCGGTGACCGCGCCGATTTCATAAACCTTCTGCTCGACTGCCAAGGGCACCCGGGGATCGGTGTAGATGTTTTGCCGCAAGACAAGCAGGGGATAGAGGCTGTTCTTGGCAAAGTCAGACAGGACGATTATTCCAGCATATTTGATCACTCCAGCCGCCGCAAGCATAATCTGCTCATTATTGTCTGGCGTGAGTTCACAGGGCAAAGAGAGGATCGGATAGCCCAGCGGCCGGAAGCTCTTTTTCAGCGCCGCCCGGCGGATCAGAGTATAGTCCCGAATCATTTCTGAAAGCGACCGGGGAGAAGGATCAATTACGACATCCACTATCCCTTCCTCTTTCAACCTTCTGGTAATTGGAATAATCTCCTCAATCCCCTGGGCTTTGACTCCGATTGCGGTCGGCTTTTCCTTGATTTTAGGCAGCGCGGCCTCAAGATTGTCCCGGGTGATGGGATACAAAAGCGGCTTTTTGTCTGCCACCAGGTCCCGCGCCTTAAACAGGGTATCCAAATCCTGGCAAATCAAGATTAACGGGAACCCATAGGCGGCTGCTTTCACCACCAGGTCGAGATATTTTGCGGCATTGCCGGAAAACTTGACTGCCAGCAGATTGGCCTTCAACTGCTGGCCGATCCGGTCGAATTGCATCTCCTTCAATTTTTGAATTTTATTCAAGGAGACGGCTTCCTCTTCGGCATCGGAGATGAGAATGGCGATGCCGGATGCCCGGTAGAAGGTCTTTTCGTGCCGATAGAGCACCTCTTCTTCACCGGTAGCGAAGGCCGCTTCCCCCGTGCCGACCGTGACCAGCTTGACGGGCGGGGCCAAAGCCTCCTCCAGTTCGGTTTTAATCTCCCCGGGTAAATAGGGGCATTTATCTGCTGAGATGGCCAGGGCCGCCAATTTCATGGCAAAGGCAAAACAGGTTGGGAAGCCACACTCCTTGCAGTTCTTTTTACCGCCGTCGGGTAATTTTTTCTGGATATCTGACGCCTTCAGAGCCATACAACCCTCCCTATTTTAGGCCTGGCCCGTTACCCAGGGGTGGCCTACTTTATTCAAGAATTCTGCTAATTCATCCACATTTTTCACATCGTCTTCGCAGGCGATCTTGTCGTACATGCCGGCCTCTTCGAGCACATCCTTAAGCTGCTCTTTAATGCTCCTAGGGAGCCAGACCACCCGCTTCAGGCCGCCGTCGGTCTTGATAAATTTCTTCGACCTCAGGTAGGAAACAGCCATACCGAGCACTCCCTCGTTCTGTCTTCCCCCCGAGGCCTCACCGGCTATTCCCGAAAATTTCTGGCCAGTTACCGTGTCTCCCATATGGTCGCGATGGACGAGTCCAAAGCCGTCCACTTCCGGGATATAAAAAAGAATGGACTGGAAACAGCCGCAGGAGGTGTGGGGACTGTCCAGGGCGCTGTGAAGGCAAAAGACGGTGTTGCTGCCGAGAGATCTTTCGGTAATCATCTCATTGACGCCCGAATAGACATACCGGTCTGGATCCTCCAGTTCTCCCTTCTTCACCGCAAATTGCGGTCCTTCCGGGTCCATCTTATAGGCGGCCCGGCCATCGAACCAGTTAATCGCTCCGCACAGAGAAACCCGCTCCGGGGTAATAACGCAGACATGGGTAGGGGCAAAGGATTGACAGAGGGAGCAGCCATAGAATTCATCCACTTCCTCTTCGGTGATTCCTTCTAGCCTTAAGTCCCTGGCCTTATAGATTTTTCTGGCCTCCAACACTTCCTTTTCCACCAGCGCCGGGTCGGTAATAAAGGTAACCTGAATCTTCTCGATAATGGGGAGCTCATTTTTATAGAGCATCGTCAAAATATTGCCAACTTCGATGAGGGAGGTAAGGCCCTTTTCGAAGCTGTCCTTATGTATCCTCATCCAGATCTCGTCCCGCTGGGCCATGTGCCAGAAGCCCTCGATATAATTAATATACATATGGACCCGGCGCTCAAAGACCGGCTCCATATCTTCTTCAAGCTGCGCTCCCGCCACGGCAATCTTGATGAACAGAGGAATGGAGGCTCCTTCTTCCAACTCGTGAATGTCCTTTCCGATAACCTCTACCTTATCATCCTCGACTTCGGCGGCCGGCTTCAACGTGACCAGCTCCCCCTTAAACTTGTGTTTCGGCCCTCCAAATTCGATTCGAAAATCCTCTTTTCGTACCGCCTCCCCCTCATACTGTGGTCCCACATCGACAGAAAACATGCAGTTTCTCCTTTCGTAATTATCAATTATCAATTATCAATTATCAATTATCAATTAAGGTACCTTCATTGTTCATTGTTCATTGTTCATTGAGTCTAGGCATCCTTCTTCTTCAACTCCGCAATCAGAGTTTCATAAAACTCCTGCCACCTCTCCTTTTCATCTTTGAGATTAGGCCAGGAGTAGCTGGCATGAGGATAATAGAACGGCGACAGGGTCATGGTTCGCAAATGAGGGGCGAAATGCTTTAGAGTAGACAGCCCCTGGTTGGCCAGATCGGCCCGAACGGCAATGAAAACCACCAGGTCGTGGTTCCCCTCCTTCTTGACCCCCCGCCAGTCTTTATCCTTGAGATGATTGATGATCTCAATGATATCATAGGTGCTGTCGGGTATTAGCCCCAGTTCCACGAGCCTCTTTTTGGTGTGGGCCGTGGCGCAAACGGGCATATTTGCCGCTTTCGCAATTTCCACCACGTATTCCACTACGTATTTCCCGTCGAAGTTCCATTCCAGGCACCGGGCGCCCACCACAAACAAGGGTCTTTTCGCCCGCTTGATTATTTTGGCCGATTCAGCGGCATCTTCCGTGAGTCGCGCCGTCTTGAAGCCGGTTAGCACATTTACCTTATGATAAGGCATTGCCACGTTCATTATATATCCTCCTTATTCCCAACAAATATGTATTAAGTTAAGGCACGTTTTTAACAGCTGCCTCCACAGCAAGCTTGATCTGCAAGCCGGCATGGTGCATCAGCGTATCCCCCAGTTCCGCATCCATCGCCATCGAGGCCATGCAGGGATGGTTGTGATGGATGATCCCCGACCTTTCTACCGCGTCTTTCCAGTGGGTGCCCGAAAGATGCAGGGCCACATATCTGGTGTTGCCGCAGGGGGCATCCCGGATAACCGTGACCTTTGCTACCTTCTCAGCTGCGACCTCGATTTCCACCTTTGGCCGGCCAAAGTGCTTTACAAATTCCTGAATCAACTCATTTTGCGAGCTCTTCTCGGAGAGGGTGCAAAAGGTCATCGGGGAGAGGAACTCTACCCCCTCTTTTTCGAGCTTTTTCTTGAGCTGTCGGGCCAGGCCTGAGGTCAGGTAGACCTTGCTGTCGATGGGGGCGATAACGGCTCTGGCACCCACCTCCTTGATAAACAGCGGGATCAGTTCGGCCACTACCGGGTGTTCCTGCACCGCCAGCAGCAGATCCGCGGCAGGCAACCCTGCGGGAAGATAATCGTCCAGCTCCTCGGCGGCGGGAGGTATCTTCCTGGTGTAGTGATAACCCTTTACCTCCCAGCCGTGGGGCGCATTTCCAGCGATGTTTTCCAGAAACCTCTTGCCGAAATCTCCGTCGTAAAACACCAGTATCTTCATTTCACCACCGCCGACACGGGAATGTTGCTTTCATATGTCCCGATAATCGTCGGCAGGGACAGCAGCGGTTTGGGCTGCCAGCCCACGCTTTTGAGATACTCAAGGACCTCTTTTTTATAGACGATCGGGATGTCCTTGTCGATCCGGACAAAATGCTGCAGGTCGTCGGGCAGGCTGCCCATGTGTTGTTTATAAAGGGAGATGTAATTGTTTAATTTGATCTGCCTTCCCAAAGAGGTGTCATTTTTTCGAATGCAGAGTTTAACCATCGTGATGATCGCCCTTTCCTTGCTCTCCACGACGATCATTTGATGTTCAGGGGAGGGTTCGTAGGTCTGAACCATTTGCTCCGTTCTCCCATCCACCACCGTCCAATCATCTTCTTCTTTTCGTGACAGGTGGAGCCTTCGGTATTTAGACGAGTGTGGCCCAAGGACCACGGGAATGCCAAGGCGATTGCAGCCCGCGCCGATACAGTAGGCCTTCTGGGAATAAGATCCCCAGACGAGACCGCAGGCCCCGACCCGGTTTAAGATATAGTCGGCGATGACCTCGTAGTTTCCCCGTAGGTTCATCTTGGCAAAGATATTGGCCACCTTGATTGCGGCGCCGGTGATATGGGAGTTGGCGACACAGCTACCCATATTAAGGATACAACCGGCGTCAAAATCCGGCTTGAACCGTTCGTAAATCGTTTTCCCCTCGGCATTCTTCTTGTAGCCGGCGGCCATGGCCGCGCAACCGGAGAGGCAGACAATGTATTTCCTCTTGGCAAACTCCTCAGCAATATCAGCCATATCCTGGGCCTCTTCAGGGAAATTGGAGCAGCCCACGAGGGCAATAACTCCAGGGATGGTCCCCAAGACAATGGGCGAGCCCACCTTGCGGATTTCCACATCATGGACGGGCCCCCGGCCCACGCGGATGTTATAGCTATCCCAAGAGGCAGCGGCCTGCATGATCTTGATGATCGGCATCTTGCGGTGACAGGCCTCTTCGCATTTGCCGCAGCCCACGCACCGTGCAAAAACCGCCTCCATCTTTTCAAATTTGCCCTCCTTCACCTCCTGCATCGCGGCTCCCACGTCGAGCAGGTTCGGACAGGCGCGGTTACAGCTGCGGTCACCGCTGCATCTCTTGGCCATTTCCTGGGCCTTTTCCTTGGTGACTATCTCTTTGGTTCTCTTTTTGGCGATGATCGGCAGGACCTTTGCCGCGACCTCTCCCGCCTTATCCACGTCCAGAATCAGCACCTGCTGATCCTCCTCGGTGATCAGGCGAACGATCTCCGCCACTTCCTTATTGGTCACATCGGGGAGGCCGTAACTGATCTTATCGGAGGTCGCAATGAGGGCGCTCCCCGTCTGTTTGGCAAGCTCGGGAATATCACAGCGCACGCATTGTTCATCGGTAATAATCAGATCGGAAATTCCGGTTTTTAAGAAGAATAATTGCTTCGAGAGGGGTCCGATTATCTTCGCCCGGTCTGAAAAGCGGATGTTGTCTTGGGCGGTGCAGCAGATGCCCGTAACCTCGACCTGATCGTATATGCCCATTTCCATGAGCTTGGAAATCATTACTGTAGCCACGGCGGCATTGTGACCTACGCAGGTTGCCACCGGCTTCTCCTTATCAACCGATCCCCAGCCGAGGCCGGCCAACGGAGTTTCCGCGACGGAAGTGGGAAACTTAAAACCGATCGTCTGGGCAATATCGGCCGCTTCCATGGCCACATGGTCGAGCATCCCGATATGTCTGGCCTTCGATTCAAAATCGAGATCATTGCCCTCCTGTCCCATATGGGTTGCGGCGACCCCGTGAATGATCCCCTTTTCGACATATTCAATCGCCGTTCTTAGGTCTCCCAGGGTCTTCGGTTTGAGACCCAGCACCAACCTGATATGGGGAGCCTCCACATCTACCTGGCCGCCCAGATTGATCTTGTAATCCTCCCCATGTTTCTCGATGAGATAGTCGATCATGTGCCGCCCGTGGGCGCCATGCGCCGAGCAGCCCATCAGAGAAAAAATGAGCGACCAGCGGCCCTGCTGGCCGGCAATGCCGATCCCGCAGGCCCCCTTCTTGTCTCCGGTCAGGTCGCACTTTCCGTAGGTGCAAAAACAGCAGAGGTCACAGAAGGGAGCGTAAAAGGGCTTGTAGGTCTTAAACAGCCGCATGTCCCAGCGGCGCAGGTCCGACATTTCCGGCATGGGGGTGGGTCCAATTGGTTCCCATTCATCCTCACCTCTGATGATATCAAATATCTCTTTTTTCTTGGTAGGTCCTTTACTCATTGACTACTCCTTCCCGTTCATCATTTTTTTGACTAATTTCATGCTCTCGGGGTGCCGCATGATCACCAGATTCGCCCCGGCCAGAACCAAGGTAAAGGCTGTCAATGCCTCCCAGAGAATTCCTTGGGTTTTGTCTTCCCGAGCTTCCTTAGTCTTCCAGCAATCCTTGCCGATGTTGGCCACCATCGGCATCTTCATCATCTCATCATTGTGGATGACGGCAACCTGTTTTACCCGTTCCATAATCGAGAATGAATAATCGATGCCATAGCCAATTGCCGCCGACAGCGGGTCAATAACAATTCGCTCTTTAGGAAAGAATTTCATCAGTTTGACGTTCATTTCCTTGCAGAGATTAATATCCAGCGGGCTCTGGGCGATTATATTGTGGGATCCCTCTAAAGCAGCCTTGGCAATCTCCTCGTAATTTTCCTTTACCAGGGGCCCCAAAAGCAAGTTGCTTCCCTGGCAAGTCCGGGCAATCTCGGAGAGAACCTCAGTGTCCCGGTCCTTATCTCCCACTCCAATCACGACAAGTGGAACCGAAATGCCTTTGGCAAGCAAATTCACCTTCTGTGCGATTTCTTTCGCATTGTAGTCGTCGCTGTCAATACTGGCCAAGTTCAGACAGATAAGGTCCGCGCCGTAGGACGTGACGCATTTGTTTGCCCAAGCCAGTGGGTCGGACATTACCCCGGCATAGCAGGCTTGGAGATGTTCAGGCCATCCCTCCGGAGCTTGATCAAAAACTTCTAGGGCAAAACGAACCGGCGCCCCCTCAGTCCCTTCAAAGGAATGGAAGGGTAATGTTTTTTCACCCCCCAGCCGCACAGCTTTCGAAGCCGCGCCAACAACTGTCTCCTTGACCTCGCCTTTGTAGGATTCAAAAAAATCATTTAACTGCATATTGCCCCCTAATTATCAATTATCAATGACCAATGACCAATGATCAATGATCGTTACGTCAGCTTTCTAGCCAGGAGTGGGAATATAGTGATCTTCCCATTATGACGTTGACCGTTTTTACAATATCCGTCTCATTTTTAGGAAGATTGGACGTATCTACATCTTCATCCATGGCCTGGTAGATCAAATCAGTAAGGCGGGGAAGCTTGCCCCGCACCATCGCCACCAGTTCCTCGTCAAAACAGTTGGCAATGGCCGAAGTGCCATTATATCTGCCCAGCATCACCAGCGCCACCCGGTCAAGGATACCCCGAAGCTCGTGCGGCGTCCCGTTGGAAATGTTGGACAGGCCGACGGTAGCCTGGCATCCGGGGCAGATATCGGGAAGTATCTTCATGAATTCATAAAACTCAACCACTTGTGGTTGGTCCACCGAGATGGGCATCATAATCGGGTCGATCCAAATCCGTTCATTGGGGATGCCGATTTCGTTGGCGTAGGCGACGGTTTCCATAATAGCCTCGGCCCGGGAAGAGCAGTCCGTAGGAATGCCTGAATCCATCAACACGGAAACGACGACGTCACAATTGTATTTTACCGCCAGGGGCAGCATCTTCTCCCTGCTTTCCATCTTTCCCGACGCTGAATTAATCAAGGCTGGCTTTTTGCACACCGCAAGCCCCGCCTCCATGGCGGCCGGATTGGTGGTATCCAGCGACAGGGGAACATCGACCACATCCTGGATAACCTCTGTCATCCATTTCAACACTTCGGGATCTTTCCTCAGCGGGCCGACATTCAGGTCGATGTAATCGGCCCCCGCCTTGACCTGATCCACGGCAAGTTTCTGCAGGGGCTTCTCATCCCTCCCCCTTATTGCCTCGGAGACTGCTTTTGATAAAATATGAAGACTTTCACCAATTAATATCATTACCATTCCTCCTTGTTGCGAGTTCCTAATGCCCTCAACTGGACAACACCCGTTCCATTATTTCACTGAGTTTGGCCAGGGCCGGGCTGCTTTCATCAGAGTCAAGCAGACTGATGCCGGACAACTCATAGTTTACCAGATTTTGATCCTCCGGGATTATCCCCAGCAGCTTCAATTTCAACTTTTCCACCTCGGCCATAACCTGTCGCGGTGGTTCATTTCCTACCCGGTTTAAGAGCAAATAAAGATTTTTCACTTTCAGGCCGAGCTTGATCACCAGATCTTCCAGTTTCTTGCAGGTTCTCACCCCCTTGAGTGATGGATCGGAGATCAAAAGAAGAAAATCGAGATCGCCGTTGGTGCGGCGCGAGATATGCTCCATGCCGGCCTCATTGTCTATCACCACGTACCGGTAGGTGGAAGCAAGCTTCTCGATGTAATTGCGGACGATGGAATTCGGGTAGCAGTAACAGCCGGGGCCCTCGCCCTGTCCCATGGAGATGAGATCATAGCCCTTCTCTTCAACGAGTATCTCTGAAAGCTTGTAATCGATCACGGACTGTTTCACCACACCCGCCGCCATGCCATCCTTCTCCTTTAAGAAGGAGTCCAGCACCCGGCCTACGGTATTGGGCACCGCTATTCCCAGCGCGTCACCCAGGTTGGCATTAGGATCGGCATCTACTGCCAAAACGGGTTTTAAGTTGTTTTTTAAAAGGTGGCGAATAATCAGGGCGGCAATGGTTGTCTTTCCTGTTCCGCCCTTTCCGGATACTGCTATCTTCATTACAGGCTCCCTATTTTATTCCGGCCGCCACTTTGGCTGCCTTGAGGGTGTTCATCATCAGCATGGTAATCGTCATTGGTCCAACCCCTCCCGGCACCGGGGTAATGGCGCTGGCCTTTTCCTTTATCCCGTCAAAATCAACGTCACCGCAGAGCTTGGCCTTTCCTTCGGGGGTCATGCCGATCCGGTTCACCCCGACATCGATTACGACCACGCCTTCTTTCACCATGTCTGCCGTTATTGCCTTGGGCCGGCCCGCGGCAACAATCAGGATATCCGCCCGCTTAATATGGGAAGCCATGTCTTTCGTCCCGGTGTGGCAAATTGTAACCGTGGCGTTGGCGCCCTTTTGTTTCTGCAACAGGATGTTGGCAATTGGCTTGCCCACGATGTTGGATCGTCCTACCACCACCACCTCGGCGCCATCGGTTTTTACGCCTGATCTGATCAGAAGCTGCTGAATTCCCGAGGGGGTGCAGGGCAGAAAATCCGCCTCGCCGATTACCATTTTACCGACGTTGACGGGATGGAAGGCATCTACGTCTTTTTGGGGGTCAATGGCGTAGAGCACTTTGGTTTCGTTGATATGTTTCGGCAGGGGAAGCTGAACCAGAATGCCGTGAATCTTAGGATCTTTGTTGTACTTTTCGATGAGAGCCAAAAGGGCCGCCTCGGACAGATCGGGCGGCTGATTGTCCTGAATGGAAAAATATCCCAGTTCCTTGGCCGTTTTTTGTTTGCCGGTAACATAACTTACCGAGGCTGGATCTTCACCAACCAGGATGGTCACCAGGCCGGGCACTACCTGGTACTTTTCCTTAAGTAAAGCCGTTTCCAGCGCCAGCTCTTCCCTGATCTGCTTGGCAATTTCTACACCGCTGATTAGTTTCGCCGTCATATCTTTCTCCTGATTGCAAAAGGTGTTATTTTGTTTTAGTTAATGCCACATAAAAAAAGGGCGGGTTTAACCCGCCCTTTTTTTTTTAGAAGAGGCCTGTCACCTTGCCCGTCGCCGTGTCCACATCAACGCGGCGATAGGCCGGATCAGACGCCGTTCCGGGCATGAGCTTAATTTCTCCTGCCACCGGGACCAGGAATTTCGCGCCGCCGTAGATCAGGATATCTCTGATGGGCAGAATCCATCCCTTGGGGCGATTCTTAAGGTTGGGATCATGGCTTAAGCTCAAGTGGGTTTTGACCATGCAGGTAGCAAAACCCTGAACCGCCGGGTCGCTTTCAAATTTCTTCGCCTTCTCCAGGGCGAGCGGGGAATAGGTCACCCCATCGGCGCCGTAAACTTCCTTGGCCACCGTCTCAATCCTTTGACGCAGGGGAAGCGAGTCTTCATAGAGGAGCTTAAAGTTTGATTTCTCCTCGCAGGCATCGATAACCGCGTCGGCAAGCTCCAGCGCGCCCTCGCCGCCCTTGAGCCAATGTTGGGAAAGGGCTACCCTGGCGCCGGCCTGCTCGGTTAAGCGCCGCAAGAGGGCGATCTCGTTCTTTGTATCGGTGTGGAAACTGTTGATGCAGACCACTGGGTTGATGCCCGCCTTCTTAACGGTCTCAATATGAGCCAGCAGGTTGTCGAAACCCTTCTCCAGGAGGGGCAGGTTTTCGCTGCTGTAAGCCGGATCGAGGGGCTGGCCGGGAGCCACCCGGGGACCGCCGCCATGCATCTTCAGGGCGCGGATCGTAGCCACGATAACCGCGCAGTTCGGCACCAGCTTGCTTAGGCGGCACTTGATATTCCAGAACTTCTCGAATCCAATGTCGGCGCCGAAACCGCTTTCGGTTACTACGTAATCTGAGAGCTTGAGAGCTACCTGGTCGGAGATAATCGAGTTCTGACCGATCGCGATGTTCGCAAATGGTCCGGCGTGCACCAGTACCGGCTGGCCTTCCAGGCTCTGGAGCAAATTGGGATTGAGGGCCTTTACCATCCAGGCGGTCATTGCGCCCGCGACATCCAGGTCCTCAGTGGTAACCGGCTGGCCCTTCTTACTGTAACCAACGATGATCTTCCCCATTCTTTCGCGCATATCTTTAAGATTCGTGGCGATGGATAGAATCGCCATCACCTCGGAACTGACCGTGATTGCAAAACCGGAATTCATCATGAATCCGTCCATGTTGCCGCCCAGGCCGATTATGATATCCCTGAGCGCCTGGGCACAGAAATCCATTACCCATTTCATCTGCACGTTGCGGGGATCCATATCCAGCCGGCGCAGGCCTTTTTTCGCCAGGGTGGCATCATCATAATTGAATTCATGCTGCATCCGGGACGTCAGCGCCACCATCGCCAGGTTGTGGGCATTGGTTACATTGTCGATATCGCCGGTCAGGCCAAGGGAGAAGGGCGTCAGGGGGATACACTGAGACAGGCCACCGCCGGCCGCGCTGCCCTTTACATTAAAGGTGGGACCGCCTGAAGGCTGGCGGATGGCGCCGCAAACGTTCTTGCCCCGATGGGCAAGGCCGGGAACAAGACCCATTGTGGTAGTAGTCTTGCCTTCCCCTAAGGGGGTGGGGGTAATCGCTGTTACGTCAACATACTTTCCATTGGGCTTTCCTTCCAGACGCTTGAGCACCTTGAGAAAATCGATCTTGCCGATATGATGACCCATCGGGATCAACTCGTCTTCCTTCAGACCCAACTGCTCGGCCAGTTGAAAGACCGTCTTCATGTGCTTCTCCGCCTCTTCAGCAACCTGCCAGTCCAGCAATTTTCGGGGATCTAAATCAGTAATTTTAAACATGCAGCCCTCCTTCACCTCTAGTTGATAGTTGGATGTTCAATATAGCACCCTGCCTAATTGTCTAGTTTATCGCCGCAAACCTTTATTTGATATTTAATTTTTGTCAAGCTTTTTTTGCTGAAAGAAACGTGAGTCCGACTGGGGAATGGGGGTGGCCGCCAGCAATAAATATAAGTATATCGATTATTTATGATGATATCAAAATTTTTTTGTAACTACTCGGGGGGGGATAGACTGAAGGCGGAAGGCTGAAGTTTGAGTTGGCCGATTTAAAGATTCAGTTACGCGTGGGCAGATAATTTTTATTTTGACTTTTGGCGGGTTTTAGGTTTGCCTCCTGAACCAGGGGTGACAAAGTTTACTTCCGTGCGGCCATGACGGAGCATGGCCCTCCGAAAGACCCGGTGGATTAGGTTTGGGAAAAGCCTATTGGCATTGTTCTCGGAGGGACGAGCTTAAGTCTCGTCCGGCGGCGTCTCAGGGAACCAGGGCATTTGCCATGAAAGCAATCCGCACAATAGCTGTGCTGCCGCCCAGCACCGAGAAACCTCCCCCACTCAAGACTGAATCTTTACTGGCCGATAAAGAACAAGATTGACTTGCTTCCGATATTGCTATAGATAAATACGGAAAACAAGCAAAAATTGCTACAGTCACGCAAACCTGGAGACAAGGCAATGCGTCATGATACTTATATAGTCAAAGAAGGTGTGCCCTTTATACTGATTTCCGTCGTCGCAACCTTACTGTGGTGGTGGGCGGGATTTTTCTGGTTGACCCTGTTTTTCGTCCTGCTTACCATTTTTGTCATCTGTTTTTTCCGCAATCCCAACCGGACAATTCCTCCGGATGATTTATCCATTGTCGCGCCGGCTGACGGCAAGGTAATCAAAGTCGTTGATACTGTCGAAGATGGACTTATCCACGGCAACTACCAGATGATCAGCATTTTCATGAATGTCTTTAATGTCCACGTCAATAGAATTCCCTGCACGGGCCGGATATCGGCCATTGATTATCGGGAAGGGAAATTTTTTTCCGCAAATTTAGACAAGGCTTCCGCCCTGAATGAACGCAATTATCTGGTGATCAGGCCCGCCCAGGGTGACGATATCATGATTGTCCAGATCGCGGGCCTCATCGCCCGGCGAATCGTCTGTTGGGTCAAGACCGGAATGGAGGTTCAGAAGGGTGAACGTTTCGGACTGATTAGGTTTGGCTCTCGACTGGACGTCTATCTGCCGGCCGGCATTGACATCCAGGTCCAGTTGGGCCAGAAGGTCAGGGCCGGTGAAACAGTACTGGGGGTGAGAAAATGAAAAAAAGAGATTATTTTAAAAATGGCGGTATAAAAAAAGGAATATTCATCGTTCCCAACAGCATTACCGCGGCGAGCCTCTTCTGTGGCTTCTATGCCATCATCGCCTCCATTACCGGAGATTTTTCAACGGCGGCATCATTCATCCTCATCGCCATGATCCTCGATGCTCTTGACGGCAGAATTGCCAGAATCACCAAAACGATGAGTAAATTCGGCAGTGAGTTCGATTCGCTGTCGGATCTGGTAGCTTTCGGAGTCGCGCCGGCGATTCTGGCCTACACCTGGGCCTTGTCTTCCTACGGCAAGATCGGCTGGCTTTTGGCCTTTCTCTATGTGGCCTGCGGCGCCTTGCGACTGGCCAGGTTTAATGTCCAGATCGGCTTGATTGAAAGCAAGTATTTTAAAGGCCTGCCGACTCCGGGCGCGGCAGCGGTGGTTGCCACTGCGGTTCAACTCTACATCTACCTGGGGGGCGAGGGGGAATTCAAGCATGTTTTCGTGCTGATAATGATATTCGCCTTGTCGCTCTTGATGGTCAGTGCAATCAAGTTCTACAGCTTCAAGGATTTGAATTATTTTGCCAAAAAGCCTTTGATGTCTCTGGTCCTAGTCGTCGGCATCATGATTATCATCGTTGCGGAGCCCCAGATTATGATGTTTACCTTTGCCCTGGGTTATAGCTTTTCAGGACCAATCTGGTGGCTGGTAAGGATTTCCAACAAGCGGCACAGCCATTTAAAAGAAAGAGAAGAGGGCGTGGGTACAGTCTGTTAGGATTTGCATATTATTTTTTTAGAAGGGAACAAGACAATGCGTAGATTTAAAGTTGCGGTCGTTGGAGCGACGGGCGCCGTCGGCAACGAAATGGTCAAGGTTTTGGAGGAGCGGAATTTTCCGGTAAACAGTCTTATTCTGCTGGCCTCGCAAAGATCGGTTGGTATAGAAATGGCCTTCCAGGGACGGCAGATACCGGTTGACGTCCTGACGGAAGATTCCTTTGCGGCTGTTGATATCGCGCTCTTCTCGGCCGGAGGGAGCATCTCGGAGAGGTACGCGCCCATCGCGGCCAAGGCCGGATGCGTTGTGATCGACAACACCAGCTTTTTCCGGATGGCAGGCGATGTTCCCCTGGTGGTGCCGGAAGTCAACCCGGAAGCCATTGCCGGGTACAAAAAAAGAAATATCATTGCCAACCCCAACTGCTCCACCATTCAGATGGTAGTGGCTTTGAAACCTATCCATGACGCGGTAAAAATCAAAAGGATTGTTGTCTCCACCTATCAGTCCGTCTCGGGTACGGGCAAGAAGGCCATCGCGGAGCTGCTTGATCAGACCAGAGCTATCCTCAACGGAGAAAAACCGGAGGTAAAAGTTTATCCCCATCAAATTGCCTTCAATTGTCTCCCCCAGATTGATGCTTTCCTGGAGAATGGCTATACGAAAGAAGAGATGAAAATGGTCAACGAAACCAAAAAAATTTTCAATGACCCCGATATTGCGGTTACCGCGACAACCGTGCGGGTGCCGGTACTCTACAGCCATTCCGAGGCGGTTAATATTGAAACGCACAGGAAGATAACGCCTGAGGAGGTAAAGAAACTACTGGCCGGCGCTCCCGGTGTGGCGCTTTGGGACAACCCTTCTGATCGGCAGTATCCTCTTGCCATTCATGCCGCCGGTCGGGACGATACCTTCGTGGGCCGAATAAGAGAGGATGAATCAATCCCAAACGGGATCAACATGTGGATCGTTTCGGACAATATCCGAAAGGGCGCGGCCTTAAATGCCGTTCAGATAGCGGAGATACTGATAAAAAAATACCTATGAGATTAACCGGCGGTGAAGCCAGGGGGAGGCGTCTGGGCCCAGTTAAGGGCGGAAAAGTGCGGCCAACGCCGGCGATTATCAGGGAGGCGATTTTTAACATCCTCCCCTCACTTGAGAATAGAACATTTCTTGATCTTTTTGCCGGATCGGGCATTGTAGGCCTCGAAGCGCTGAGCCGGGGCGCCAGGGAGGCCCTGTTCGTTGAGAATGACCCCGCGGTAGCTGCTGATTTAAAAAAGAACATTGCTCTCTTAGGCTACGCGGGAAGGGCCGAAATTCTCCATATGGAGGCCAATAGGTCAATTGGCCTGCTTCTTAGTCGTTTCCGCATTTTCGATGTGATATTTCTCGACCCGCCGTACCATGAAAACCATATTTCTGAAATCTTGATGGTGCTGGCAAATTCTTCTTTGGGCGGAAAGACGCTCATCAGCCCGGAAGGATGGCTGGTCCTGCAGCATTCCAGAAGGCAAGAGGTCTGGGCGCCGGAAGTTTTTGATTTATGGAAGGTTCGTAATTATGGTGAATCACAGTTGTCTGTTTTTAAAATAAAACACTAAGGAGGACTGATTTTTACCAATGCCAAAGATAGCGGTATATCCCGGCTCATTTGATCCCATCACTAACGGTCATGTGGACATCATTAAGCGGGCGATTAAAATGTTTGATCAACTGATAGTCCTGGTGGCCTACAACCCGGAGAAAAAATTTCTTTTCACTGTGGATGAGAGGGTGGAGATGATCCTTGAAGTGGTGAAGGATCTGGGCAATATCCAGGTGGACAGCACGCCCGGCCTGCTGGTGGATTACGTGAAGCAATCCGGGGCGAATATTATTTTAAGAGGTTTGCGGGCGCTTTCCGACTTTGAGTATGAATTTCAGCTGGCTCTGATGAACCGCCGTCTTAACCGGGAGATCGAAACTGTATTCCTCATGACCGGTTACAAATGGTTTTATGTCAGCTCCAGCATAATAAAGGAGGCAGCGGGTCACGGTGGCTCGGTGAAGGGCATGATACCTGATATTGTAAATCAAAGAATTGAAGCCAAGTATGGAAGGGGGAACGGATAATGAAGTTTGCCAGACGTCTTGATTTGATCAAACCATCAGCCACCCTGGCCATCACCGCCCGGGCCAATGCCATGAAAGCGTCCGGTGTCGATGTGTTGAATTTCGGCGCCGGCGAGCCGGATTTTGATACCCCGCAGTCGGCGAAAAAGGCGGCAATCACGGCCATTGAACAGGGATTCACCAAATATACCGCAGTAGGTGGAACTGATGAGCTCAAGGATGCCATTGCTGCCAAACTAAAGCGCGATAACAATCTGACCTATAAGCGTTCCCAGATCGCTGTTTCCTGCGGCGCCAAACATTCCCTCTACAACCTCGCGCAGGCGCTCTTTGAGGATGGGGACGAGGTGCTGATCCCTTCCCCCTACTGGGTCTCGTATCCGGATATCGTGCTTCTGACCGGGGCAAAGCCGGTAATTATCACCACAAAGGAAGAGGAAGGGTTCAAGTTATCCCCCCGCTCATTGCAAGCGGCGATAACCTCCCGGACGAGAGCTCTCATTATCAACAGCCCTTCCAATCCTTCCGGAATAACCTATACTAAAGAGGAACTCTCGGCTATTGCGGCGGTGCTGGTGGATCATGATATTTTGATCATCTCCGACGATATCTACGAGAAGATAATCTACGATGGCCTCGGTTTCCACAACATCCTAAACGCTGATGACCGGCTTAAGGAAAAAACGATCCTGGTAAACGGCGTTTCCAAGGCCTATTCCATGACCGGTTGGCGGATCGGCTACCTGGCGGCCTCCGAGGAGATCGTCGCGGCTACGGTCAAACTGCAGAGCCAGAGCACATCCAACCCCTCCTCCATTGCCCAGAAGGCAGCAGTGGGGGCGCTACTGGGCGACCAGTCAGTAGTTACGGCGATGACGGCAGAATTCCAAAAACGAAGAGATTATATTGTTGCTGGCTTAAACTCCATCCCCGGCATTTCCTGTATGAGGCCCCAGGGAGCATTTTACGTCTTTCCCCAGGTATCTTCGCTCTACGGGGCTAAGGCTGACGGCGTCGAAATCCTCAATTCCACCCAGTTTGCGGCCTATCTTCTTCAGGAAGCCCTGGTAGCCCTGGTGCCCGGCGTAGAATTCGGTCATGACGAAAATCTTCGGCTTTCCTATGCGACTTCAATGGGCGTTATTGAAGAGGGGATTAAACGCATTGACCGGGCGGTTAAAAAGCTGGACACAAGCGTGATTTAAGTTAATCATGTTAACATATCACAATCATTGAGGTATTGATTAATAATGGGCGGTATTTTTGGTGTTGTGGCGAAGGAAAACTGTGCTCGGTTGCTGTTTTACGGGACCGACTATCACTCGCATCTGGGAACGGAGCAAGGCGGGCTGGCGATTTTCGGCCCGGATGGTTTTACCAACAGCATCCATAGTATCGGACAGGCCCAGTTCAAATCACGTTTTGTCGATGATTACAGGAAAATGAACGGGTTTATGGGGATTGGCGCCATTGACGATGATTCTCCCCAGCCCCTGATAATTCGTTCCAAATTCGGTACCTTTGCCATCGCTGTAACGGGACTGGTAACCAATAAGAATAAATTGGCTGCCACGCTTCTAGCTAAAGGTAATTCCTTCAACGAGATGACGACCGGAGGGGTCAACAGCGCGGAGTTGGTGGGAAAACTGATTTGCCTGGGAGACGATCTGGTCGATGGAATTGAAAAGATGCAGAGCCTGGTTGAGGGCTCCCTTTGCGCCCTCATTATGACTGCGGATGGCATTTATGCGGTGCGGGACAAACTTGGTCGTTTTCCCTTGGTTCTGGGTGAACGAATCGAGAATGGAAACGGCTCGTATATCGTTGCCACCGAGGCCAGTTCGTTTGATAATCTCGGTTATGCCCCCGCAAAATACTTAGGACCAGGGGAAGTGGTTTTTATGAGCCGCGAAGGATATGAGACCTTGCGGTTGCCTGGACCCAAGCGCCAAGTATGTTCCTTTCTCTGGATCTATACCGGTTATCCCTCATCCAGTTATGAAGGGATCGGGGTCGAGGTGGCCAGGGAGAGGTGCGGCCGGCTGATGGCTAAAAACGATCAGGTCTCAGCCGACCTGGTGGCCGGGGTTCCTGATTCCGGTGTCGGTCACGCCATTGGTTATGCCATCGAATCAGGCCTTCCCTACCGGCGGCCGCTGGTTAAGTATACCCCGGGTTACGGCCGGAGTTATACCCCACCTTCTCAGGATATCAGGGATCTGGTTGCAACTATGAAGCTCAGCGCCGTCAAGGAGGTGATTGCCGGAAATCGCATGATCATCTGCGAGGATTCTATCGTCCGGGGCACACAGTTGAAGAACTATACCATCAACAAACTCTGGGCCAGCAACGCCCGGGAAATACACGTGCGAGCAGCTTGTCCGCCCCTTCTTTTCCCTTGCATCTATTCCTCCTCTACCAGAGCATCGGCCGAGCTTGCGGCCAGGCGCGCCATTGAACAGATCGAAGGAGGGCAACCCTCCGACTTGAGGCCTTATCTGGATCATAGTTGCGCCCGGTATCAGCAGATGGTTGAATTAATACGTAAGGACATCAACGTTACTTCACTGAAATTTATGAATATTAAAGATATGGTAAGCGCAATCGGCCTGCCTGAAGGGGAGTTGTGTCTATACTGTTGGCAGGGCCATTAGTTTCTTGATGCAAACGAGACTTAAGCGAATTCCTCCGGATGTCATTCGCACAGAGACGGGATCGGTTAATTCAAGTAGTTCCGGATTCCCGCCTGCACGGGAATGACCGATGGGGGAATTATTACGAGGTTGCAAGCTTTGGAGCAGGATAGAAAACGCCGCCAAACAAAAGCAGTTTTTCTTGGCGGATTGCAGATTGGCGGCGGCGCTCCCATTGTCGTGCAATCCATGACCAATACCGACACGAGAGATGTCCGGTCAACGGTTGCGCAGATTAGAGAACTTAAGGAAGCCGGCTGTGAGGCGGTAAGATGCGCCGTACCTGACCAGGAAGCGGCCCTTGCGCTTGCCGAAATAAAAAAGCGGACCGACCTGCCGCTGATTGCCGATATTCACTTCGATCCTCGTCTGGCCTGTCAGGCTATCCGGTCAGGGGTGGACGGCATCCGGATCAATCCGGGAAACATGGGAACAGATGGTATCAGGGCCATAGTCAAAGAGGCCCGGCAGCGCCAGGTGGTCATCAGGATTGGCATCAACTCAGGCTCTGTCGAAGCCGACATCCTGAAGCGACAGGGCGGACCCACCGCCGCCGCCCTTGTCGAAAGCGCTATAAATAATCTGCAGCTTCTCGAAGACCTGGGGCAGCAGCAAATTAAAATCTCTCTTAAATCTTCCGATGTGCCGACCATGATAGCGGCCTACCGTCAGATGGCAGCAAAGACAGATTACCCTCTTCACCTGGGGGTCACCGAGGCCGGTACGCTGGTAAATGCAGCCATAAAATCTGCCATCGGCATTGGCAGCCTTCTTTACGAGGGCATCGGCGATACCATACGGGTATCAGTCACGGGAAACCCGGTTGACGAGATGGGGATTGCCTGGGGGATTCTCCGGGCCCTCAACATAAGAAAGATTGGTCCTGATATAATTTCCTGCCCCACCTGCGGGCGTTGCGAAATTGACCTTCCCCGCCTGGTTGCCGCGTTAGAGGAGAGATTGTCCGGCCGAAATGAGTACCTGAAAATTGCCCTGATGGGCTGCGTTGTCAATGGGCCGGGAGAGGCAGCGCATGCCGATATCGGAATTGCGGGGGGACGGGGCGTGGGAATGCTCTTTAAACAGGGTAAGGTCATAAGAAAGATTAGAGAAGAAGATTTCATCGAGACGCTGCTTTATGAAATCGAAGATATGACGAACTCGTAAAAAGTCGGCAAAAACGTAACGAAGGAGGTTCAATGAGATATTCGGAGTTATTTCTGCCCACCGGGAGGGAGGCGCCGTCGGATGCGGAAGTAATAAGTCATAAGCTTATGATCCGGGCAGGAATGATCAGAAAGTTGGCCAGTGGCATCTATTCTTATCTGCCGTTGGGCTATCGGGTAATCAGGAAGATCGAGGATATAATCCGTGAGGAGATGAACCGGGCCGGCGCTCAGGAGGTGCACCTGCCAATGGTTCAGCCCGCCGAGCTATGGCAGGAATCGCAGCGGTGGGTGCAGTACGGCAAGGAACTCCTCCGTTTCCGGGACCGCCACGACCGGGACTATTGTCTGGGGCCTACCCACGAGGAAGTCATCACCGATCTCGTCCGCAACGAGATCAAAACCTACCGTCAACTGCCCAAAAACCTCTACCAGATTCAGACCAAGTTTCGTGATGAGATTCGACCCCGGTTTGGCGTGATGCGTGGTCGGGAATTCGGAATGAAAGACGCCTACAGTTTTGATGCCGATGAAGCAGGCGCGGAACTGAGCTACCGCAAAATGTTTGACGCCTATCATCAAATTTTCCAAAAATGCGGCTTAAACTTCCGTGCGGT
Organism: uncultured delta proteobacterium; assembly: GCA_947085375.1. Taxonomy (GTDB): domain Bacteria; phylum Desulfobacterota; class Syntrophia; order Syntrophales; family CAMTWB01; genus CAMTWB01. The sequence goes on along the minus strand of CAMTWB010000001.1, from coordinate 25,360 downwards.
TGAGGCGGATTCCGGCAGCATCGGGGGCAGCTTTTCCCACGAATTCATGGTGCTGGCTGAATCCGGCGAAGATGCTGTAGTTTACTGCCAAAGCTGTAATTACGCGGCGAATATTGAACGGGCCGAGGCGCCCCTTCTGTCGCAGTTACAAGCAGGGCAGGCGCAGCTCTTGCCTTGTACTGAAGTTTTTACCCCGGATAAAAGCAGCATTGCCGACGTTTCCTCTTTTCTTGGCGTTTCGCCGGCATCAGTTGTCAAGACCATCATTTATGATGCCGACGGCGTTGCCATAGCCGTCCTCATCCGCGGTGACCAGGATGTCAACGAGATAAAATTGAAGAACTATCTTGGCTGTATAAATCTCGAACTGGCCTCCGAGGCAATGATAATGAAAACCACCGGAGCGCCCAGGGGGTTTGCCGGCGCAGTAGGTATCAAGGCTCGGATAATTGCCGATAATTCCATCGCAGGCATGACAAACTTTGTCCTGGGCGCCAACAGGGAAAACTACCATCTGGTTAACGCAAACATCTCCCGCGACTTTAAAGTAGCTGCCTATGCGGATCTGCGATTCGTAAAGGAACAAGATAGGTGCGCCCGCTGTGGTGGAGGTATCGCCATTGCCCGCGGGATAGAGGTCGGACATGTTTTCAAACTGGGGACCAAATATTCCCAGGCCATGAGATGTTCCTTCCTGGATGCCAAAGGTCAGGAACGGATTATGATCATGGGTTGCTATGGGATCGGCGTCGGCAGGACAATGGCCGCTGCGATCGAGCAGAATCATGATGCCGATGGCATAATCTGGCCCATGTCGCTTACGCCTTTTGAGGTTATTATTCTGCCGGTCAATGTAAATGACCAATCCCAGTCTAAGGAGGCGGAAAGAATTTACCGCAAGCTCAAGGAGCAGGGCGTTGAGGCGCTTCTGGACGACCGGGACGAGCGGGCCGGGGTCAAGTTCAAGGATGCCGACCTGATCGGAATACCCCTGCGGATTACCATAGGCCCTAAAGGACTTCAGGAAGGCCGGGTAGAATTGAAGGTCAGGAAAACCGGTGAGGTATCGTTTGTGGAACTAACCGCGATAGTTCCCCGGGTAATTGATTATATGATGACCTCGTAAAAAGTCAGCAAAACGTAAGTTTGGAGACGGCTTTGTAAAAAGTTTGCGAGGTTTGAGCGCGCAAATCATGAGGAATGAGGCGTACTTCTGGGTACGCCGCAGTGATGAGGGATTTAGCTTGAACGCCGCATCCGGACTTTTTACGAAGTCGTCATTATATCCGGGCAAATACAGGGGTAGTCTCTCAATAATGTTAAGATTTACCGATATCCTCGAGAAGGTTCAGTCTTACCTCTCCCAGGAAGACCAGGATTTGATTAGCAAGTCTTATGTCTTCTCGGCACGTGTTCACAAGGGACAATTGCGTCTGTCGGGCGAACCTTACCTGAGCCATCCTCTGGAAATTGCCGGCATCCTTGCGGATATGAAGATGGATGCCGCCGCTATTGCAACTGGATTCCTTCACGATACGGTGGAGGACACTCTGACCACTCTGGAAGATATTGAGGCTGGTTTTGGCAAAGATGTCAGCTTTCTGGTCGATAGCTTAACGAAGATCAGTAAAATCATCTACAGCGACCAGGAAGAAAGACAAGCGGAAAATTTCCGCAAAATGATCCTGGCCATGTCTTCAGATATCAGGGTTATTCTAATTCGTCTGGCCGATCGAATCCACAATATGCGCACCCTGCAATTCCAGAAACCGGAGAGGCAGCTTTTCATCGCCCGGGAGACCATGGAATTATATGCACCCCTGGCCAACAGGCTGGGCATCCACTGGATGAAGATCGAACTGGAAGACCTGGCCTTTTCCTTTCTTCATCCAGACAGCTATCAGGAACTCAAGAGGCAAATTGATAAGACGAGGGAACAGCAACAGCAGTATACCGAAGAGGTGAAGCTGATTATCTCGCAAGAGATGGAAAAATTCGGGATCAAGGGTATCGTGGAGGGCAGGGCCAAGCACCTCTACAGTATCTATCGTAAGATACACGATCGCCAGATAGACTTCGACGAGATATACGACCTGATGGCTTTTCGCCTGATCCTCTATTCCGATCAGGACAAGTCCTGTTATGAGGCCTTGAGCATGGTTCATGCCCTTTGGAAACCGGTCCCCGGTCACTTTGATGATTATATCGCCATGCCCAAAGGTAATAATTATCGCTCTCTTCATACCACTGTAATCGGACCCCGCGGTGAACGGGTAGAAATCCAGATCCGGACCCTGGGGATGCACGAATGGGCGGAAGCGGGCGTCGCCGCCCACTGGCGTTACAAGGAGGGAAGAGGGTACAGCAAACAAGACGACGATCAGATAGGCAAGCTCAGGGATTTGCTGGATGTTCAGCAGGATATGAGCAGCCCTCGCGAGTATCTGTCCAATCTTAAACTCGCTCTTTACGCCGATGATGTTTACGTTTTCACTCCCCAGGGCGATGTCCGTGCATTCCCCAAAGGCGCCACCCCTATCGACTTTGCCTACAGCATCCATACCGATGTTGGCCACCAATGCGTGGGGGCAAGAGTCAACCGCAGCATAGTGCCACTGAAATATCAGTTAAAAAATGGCGATACTGTTGAAATCATTACCCAGGCGGGGCATCACCCCAGTAAAGACTGGCTGAAAATTGCCGTCACCTCCAGAGCTCTGTCTAAAATTCGTGCCTGGGTGAAGGCCGAGGAGCGGAAACGCAGTGTCAGCTTAGGAAGGGATCTGCTGGAAAAAGAACTCAGAAAAAACCATTTGAAGTTAGCCGAGGTTGTAAAATCACCGGAGATAAAAAAGGTCTACGCCGAGAATTCGGTGGGCGACATGGATGAATTGCTGGCCCTGGTTGCCTACGGCAGGGTTTCGCCCCGGCGGATCGTTAATTCACTGCTCCCGCAAGACGCTCCTCTTGCCGATTTGATTCCGGTCAAGACCAGCCGGAAGAAAAAAGCATCCTCGTCGATCGGCATCTCCCTAACCGGTATCGATGATGTGCTGATCAGGCTTGCTAAATGCTGCAACCCAATCCCGGGAGAGGCCATATTTGGCTATATATCCCGTGGCCGCGGGGTTACAGTTCACACCGAGGATTGCCCCAGCCTCAAGGTTTTAGATACTGAACGTCTGGTTGACGTCCACTGGGATATCAGGGAGAAGAACACCTATCCGCTTAGTCTCTGTGTTATTGCGACCGACAAGAGAGGAATCCTGGCGGATGTTTCGTCCGTCATCGCCCACCATGACATTAACATCACCCACGCCGAAGTCACTACCGGCACCGATATGAAGGCCGTGCTGAACTTCAGCATAGATATCAGCGACCTGGATCAGTACCATAAGATTGCAGCCGCCATAATGAGGCTGTCCGGGGTGCTGTCAGTCGACAGGATACGTTAATTTACGAAGTCATCAAAATTTCAAAGGAGGATGGTCATGAAAAGATTAGCTATTTGTATCATTTTGGTGTTGTTCCTGTTGCCTGGAGGTTTCGCTTTTGGACAGGCGGCGTTGACTGGCAGCCCAGACAAGGCCCTCATTGACAAGGCCAGGGCGGAAGGCAAGATGTCCTTTTACGCGAACATCACCGCCATCGAGCCCATCATGGAGGAATTCACTAAGAAATACGGGGTAAAGGGGGAGTACACCCGGATTTCCACGGCGAAGTTCGTTGCCACGGCGATAACAGAGCATCAGGCCGGAAAACTTTTGGCGGATGTGGTTCAGGCCCCCATACCCATTTTGGAGACGCTGAAGGACAAGGGCGTCCTGGCGCCCTATCGCTCGCCCGGCGTAGCAGGATACCCCGAATGGACCAGGCAGGATGACACAATTCAGATATTCGCAATCGAATATGTAGCCATCATCTACAACAAGAATCTGCTCAAGCCTGCCGATGTGCCCAAGCGCTACGAAGATCTGACTGACCCCAAATGGCGGGGGAAGATAGTCATGGCCGACCCGTCCGTACATGCCACCACGATCTCCTGGCTCGTCGGTCTGAAGGAACAGGTATTCAAAACGGAAGAAGCCTGGATGAAGTTTGTCCGGGGATTGGCGGCCAACAGGCCCATGCTGGTAAGCTCCTTCGGGCCAACCCCCGCCCCGGTGGAAAGCGGCGAGAAACTGCTTGCCATCTCCATGCCCAAGTACATCATTACCAAGGCGCCGGCCCCCCTGGACTGGGCAAGGGTGGACCAACCCCTCCTGGGAACGCCCCGGGGAATCGCCATCACCGCCAAAGCCCCCCGGCCCAACGCCGCCCGCCTCTTCATGGATTACTGGCTGTCTAGGGAATCTTCAAAAATCCTGGCTGACAAGGTCGGGGAATACGTCCTCTATCCAGGAATATTCCCTCCTATTGCCGGGATAGATAAGGCCAAGGTCCTGCCCATCCGGGAACTCTCGGACGAGGAAATTAGCAAATGGGGCGGGGAATTTAAAAAGATTTTCGGATTGTAGTAACCTCCAGGCCAGCTACGTGAGATTGTTTAGGCGGTAGGGGTTTAGGCTGAAGGAATTTCTCCATGGAAATAACAATAAAAAATCTCAACAAAAAGTACGTCCTGGAAGACCGGACGATCCATGCCCTGGCGAAGGTGAATCTCACCATCCCAGCGAACCGGATTTTCACCCTCCTGGGTCCCAGCGGCTGTGGGAAAACGACCCTTCTGCGGAGCATCGTTGGTCTGGAAATGCCCGATACGGGGGAAATAAGCATCGGCGACGAGGTGGTCTTCTCTCGGGAGCGCAACATCTTCGTCCCCACGGAAAAGCGGGGGCTGGGGATGGTCTTCCAAACCTACGCCATCTGGCCCCACATGAATGTCTTTGACAACGTAGCCTATCCCCTCCAGACCCGGAAGCTGCCCGGTGACGAAATACGCCAGCGGGTCGCCAAGACCCTCCGGTTTGTCCAGTTGGAAGGCTTTGAAAACCGCCCCGCCACGAAACTCAGCGGCGGGCAGCAGCAGCGGGTGGCCCTCGCCCGGGCGCTCGTGGCGGAACCTAAGGTCATCCTCTTCGATGAACCCCTGAGCAACCTGGATGCCAAGCTGCGGGAAGAGACCAGAAAAGAGCTCCGGACCTTCCTTTCGGAGCTGAAAATCACCGCCGTTTACGTGACCCACGACCGGATGGAGGCTCTGTCCCTTTCCGACAGCATCGCCATCATGAAAGACGGCAGCATCATCGAGATCGGCACCCCCAAAGAGATCTATTTCGATTCCGATCAGCGGTTCGTCGCGGATTTCATCGGCCGGGCAAATCTGATCCCCGGGACGGTGAAGACCACGGATGGACCTTACCTGACGGCGGACTCCGCCTTGGGGGAGGTGTCCTGCCGCAAGACTGCCGATTTGCCCATCGGCGCTGAAGTCACCATCTGTATTCGCCCGGAATTCCTCCAGGTCTCAAAAGCGCCCCCGGGGGAGGGCCGCAATATCTTCAACGGCCAGGTAGCCAACCTGATCTTTATTGGCGAAGCCTACGAAGGGGAAATCCTGATCGGAGAAACCCGCCTCCTCATCAGGGCGGAAGCTACCGAAAATCTTAACGAAGGGGAACAAGTTACGGTCCACTTCAATCCGGAACATTGCCCCGCTCTGGCGCGCTGACGAGGCGGAGGACATGAAGAAATCAAGAGGCGTTCTCACTGGCAGCCTGATCATCATCGTCGGCATCCTGACGATTGCTCCGGTACTGATGCTTATTTTGGGGAGTTTCTCCGAAGGTCTGGGATCTTTCGGGACCTTCACCCTGGACAAGTATGTGAAGGGCTACAGCGATGCGGCCTTCGGCACGATCATCGGCAATACCCTGATCTTCACCCTGGGCACCGCCCTGGTCTCCACCATGCTGGCCCTGTTTTTGGCCTACCTGAACACCCGGACCAACATCCCTTTCAAATTCCTCTTCGGGGTCATTTCCATCATTCCCATGATGATCCCCCATATCCTATTTGCCGTAAGCTGGGCGCTGCTTTTGAATCCCTCCAACGGGATCATCAATCTCTTTTTGCAGAATCTCTTCGGCCTGGAAAACAGCCCCTTCAATATTTACAGCCTATCGGGCATGATCATGGTGGAGGCTCTCTTGGAGTTGCCCATCGCCTATCTGATCATTGCCCCGGCCATGGCCGCCTTCGATGTCTCCATGGAAGAATCCTCCAAGGTTTGCGGCGCCACCCAGCGGCGCACAATGATCAGGATTACCCTTCCCATCCTCCGGCCGGCGATCCTGGCCGCCTTCACGCTGGTTATTGTCCGGAGCCTGGCCTCCTTCGCCATCCCCTCGGTACTCGGGATGCCGGGCCGGATATACGTCCTGGCGACCCACATCTACCGGACCATTTCCACGGGTTTTTCCGCCGATTACGGCCTGGCGGCGGCGGTCGGCATGAGCGCCCTGATCGCCTCCATTACCCTGATTTACCTTTACCGTTATCTGACCTCTGAAGGAGAGCGATACGTGACCATTTCCAGCCGGGGATACCGGCCGGCCGTGATCGATCTTAAGCGGGCGAGACTGCCCCTCTTCGCCGTCGTGGCGGCGCTTTCCGCCTTGCTGATTCTGCTTCCCGTCCTGGTCCTGCTCTACACCTCCCTGGTGCCCTATTCCATGGTGCCCAGCATGAAGGCCTTCTCCCTGATGAGCCTCAAACATTGGATGGCCGTGCTCAAAGATCCCATTTCGCTTCTGGCCCTGAAAAACAGTCTGTTCCTGGGAGTGGTGGGGGCATCCCTGGGGGTGACTCTCTCGATCTTCGTCTCCTACGTAATCGTGAAGGTACGTTCGACCGCCTCGGGCGTCCTGGAATCTCTCAGTTTCCTTTCCTTTTCTTTTCCTGGCATTGTGATCGGCGTGGGGTTCATGTGGTTCTTCGTCTGGACCCCCCTCTATGCCACCATCTGGGCGCTCCTGATCGGGTACATCGCCACCTACCTGCCCTATGGCATAAGGCCCATGAGCAGCGCCTTTGTGCAGATTCACAGCCACCTGGAGGAATCATCTCGGGTCTGCGGCGGCGGCACCCTCTACACCCTCCGCAGGGTCATTATTCCCCTCTTGATTCCCGGCATTGTCTCCGGCTGGATACTCATGTCCAGCATGTTTCTCCGGGAGCTGAGCCTCTCGGTGGTGCTCTCCCGGCCGGGCACGGAGGTGATGGCGGTGCAGATCCTCCGGTTCGCCGAAGACGGCCTCTGGGGAAGGCTCTCGGCCCTGGGCATTATTATGATCCTCATCTCTTCCACTCTGGTGATCGCGGCGACCCTCTTCGGCTCTTGGCAGGCCAGGCTCAAGCAGGTCAAAGACTGAAAGGCAGGCACTTGAGATGATCAAAAAATTTCTCAAGCGGGATTCTGCGGCTGCAGAGGTAAGAGACGTCTTTGAACGGTTCACCACTTTTAAGATTTCCGACACCGAGGCGGCCATGATCCAGCAGGCGATGCAGCCTGATTACAAGCCCTATCCCGGCGACTTTATCATTCAGCCGGACGCGATTATGGGTAGAATCCTGGCAGACAGCCATTACGGAAGGGGCGGCGTTGCCCTTCTGAGAAGAGGCAACGTAGGATTTACCTCCAGCAATCATACCGCTGAAGACCAAATTCTTCTGGCTTACGGTCACCGGGCCCAGGAACTGGGTCTCGGCAGGCATGTGGACAATACCTATATCTTTTCAGCCATGTGTGATTTTATCGGGGTCAAATATCGCAATCCGGTCATGACCGAAGAAGAGGCCAAAGCCTATCTCAAGGTTGCATCGAGGCGCGATTGGCAGCGGCATATGGAACTGCACGTCGCATAGGGAGGCAATAATAGTGGGGCCAGGTCAGGTCTTGACCGCACGGTAAAAAGTCAATAGGCTCCCTCTCGCTTGATGGGAGAGGGTTCTAGGAGAGGGTGATAATAGTCGATATATCGAATGCTTACATCCCCATCCCCACCTCCCACCGGGGGAGGGGGAATAGGAGTTTTTACCGCATCATCGGGTCATGGTGATTATGCGGGGCAGCGTTACTCAATGGCAAGCAGGGTCGTAAAAAACAAGGCCTGACCCCTGCCTAATTACCCGCAGCATCTCTTCCACTACCTCCTGAGCTGTAAGTTCGGAGGAATCAATAATTATCGCTCCCGCTGCGGGCGCCAGGGGTGCGGTTGTCCTTTTGCGGTCCTGTTGGTCGCGGCGATTAATGTCTTCTTCCAGCGTTGCTAAATCCACCTTTTGACAACGGCCTGACAACTCGCAATATCTCCGCTGAACTCTTTTTGTTACATCGGCGTCAAGAAAAAATTTAAAGTCCGCATCCGGGAAGACCACCGTTCCCATATCGCGTCCTTCAGCGACCAGTCTTCCTGTCCGGCCAATGGCTTGCTGCCAATGGAGCAGGGCGAGGCGAACTGACGGATAGGCAGATATTTTCGAGGCGGCAAGGCTCACCTCTTCCGTTCGTATTTGGTCGGTTAGATCCTCCTGGTCAATTTTTATGCGCATGGTTTTTTGCTCTGCGATGATTTCTAGTTGAATCCCCGCACAGAGTTTTGCCAGGGCAGCTTCATCATCAAGGCAGAGGCCATCCTTGATTGCCTGGTAGGCTACTGCCCGGTAAATAGCCCCGGTATCTAGATAGGCGAAGGAGAGCTGTTCGGCCAAAAGCCGCGCCACGGTGCTTTTACCGGCTCCCGCTGGTCCATCGATGGTTATCAGCATTGCTTTTATTGTCGAGGCGCTATGACGTTTTTGCATCGTTGAGTTCTTTCAGGAGGGTTCGTATCCTGGTCGCCAGGGGACCATTTTCCCGCCACATCCAGCAGCTGTCAATCATGAATGACAGGTTCACATCGGGCGCCTGGAGGGGGCGCTCACCCTTTATGCGGCTGTAATAGGCCCAAACACCCTGCATTGCCGCAGCCAGCATTGATAAAATCAGATTTGTCAGATGGAGGCATCCTTCCGTTTTTCCGATAATTTTCCGGACCTCATTGGCCAGCCCCGGTTTGACTTGCAGATTGTTGAGCTTTTCCAGGGATGCTCTCGCCTCATCGCATCCCGGCATGGGGATAGTCGGCATTTGGGCGGTGACGTTCTTGATGGTCATGCTGGGCAGCTCAAGTATCATGGAAACACTAAACCCGTGTATAATCCCTGGGTCTTCGCTATTCCCTGTGGCATAGACCAGGTAGGGGAAAAATCTCTCGTCGGCAAGAGTTCCCTCAAGTAATAATGTCTCCTCGTCCTGTTCATAGCAATCTATGGTAATGGATCTGGTGTAAATTTTATCGCCCCGGTTCATGAGACCCCCGCCAGTTGTTTTCCCGGCCTTTTACTTCATCTGATTCTACCGTATTTTGAAGTCCTGTTCCATGGAACGCCGGTCTTCCTTCTTCCTTATGTCCTGTCTCTTGTCGTATAACTTTTTTCCTTTGGCGATGGCCAGTTGTATCTTTATCTTGCCCTGCTTGAAATAAGCCTTCAAGGGGATCAGAGTAAAACCCTGTTCATTGGACTTGCCGTAGAGCCTTCGGATCTCACTTTTATGCAGCAGGAGTTTTTTAACCCGCAATGGTTCGTGATTGCAGCGATTGCCGCAGGAATAGGGGCTGATGTGAAAGTCGTGAAGGAACAGTTCGCCGTTTTCGATCAGGGCGTAACTGTCCTTGAGGTTGGCCTTGCCTTCCCGCATGGCCTTGACCTCGGTGCCCATAAGAACGATCCCGGCCTCATAGGTATCACCAACGGCGTAGCTGAAGTGGGCTTTCCTGTTTTGGCAGATGATCTTTTCTCCGCTTTCTTGTCTTTTCAAACGCTAACTCCTGTAACGGTTTGATAATCAGCAAAAAAGATTTCTACATTTCCACTGTCTTTGGCAGGTAATCGGTTTTTACCCGCCCCATTGCTTTGAAAATATTGCTGCGGATCAGCCTGTTGTCTTTTTCCAACTCGGATAAGACTTTCTTGATGTAAGCCCGCCGCGAAGTCTCCCCGGTGGGACAGAGGGTGGAAGTTACCGGCAACCTCCTTTCCCGGGCGTAGCGTTTGACTAAACTCTCCCTTAGGTATGACAAGGGCCTGATAATGGTCATTTTTCCCTGGAAGATAGACTGAGCGGGGTTCATGGTGCTGATCTCACGGGCGTAAAACATATTTATTAGCAGGGTCTCGATAATATCGTCCTGGTGGTGGGCAAGGGCTATTTTGTTACAGCCAAGAGCGGCTGCGAGTTCGAAAATCCTTTTGCGCCGGAGGCGGGAGCATAAAAAGCATGGATTCTTGCGGTTGTAGTCACTGTGGGAAAGGGGGCCGATGTCGGTTTTTTCCAGGACAAAAGGGTAACCCTTCTTGGTGAAGTAATTCTCCAGAGTATGGTAAGTCTCATATAAGGGATCGAAGCCAAGGTCAATGTAAACGGGAGTGAAACTAAACTGTGGTACAAAAAGCATCTTTGAATCGAGGAGATCCAAAAGCGACAGGCTGTCGGCTCCCCCGGACACGCCGACCAGAACATGGTCTTTCTGGGCGATCAGCTGGTAATCAACTATCGCCTTTTCGATCCATTTCTTAAGATGGTGATACAGCTTCGTGTTCCTCTGCGGCTCCAAGTCATTTTTTCCTTTCGCACCCCTCTTATATCAAAGCTGTCTTTTTGACAAGCGACGCTGCTAAGTGGCGTCTGCGACAAATTTATGGGTAGAGCGGTTTCTCTTCCCTCTTTAGTAAACTGAGCTTTACCCATAAGTTCCGCTGGACACGGGAAAACGGGGGAAGGAAAAACAGGCCCGATCATGAGATGAGGGAGTTTTTTTGATACTGCTGCGGAGCAATCACTCCAAATCCCCCCTGCCCCCCTTTGGGAAAGGGGGGTAAAACACTGCCCCCCTTTGGGAAAGGGGGGTAAAACCCTGCCCCCCCTTTGGGAAAGGGGGGTGTCTATGCCCCGCAAGATTGGACAGCCATAAATTTATCGCACACCCACAGTTGCGTACGAACTTGATAATCATGGCCGGCTGTTGTAATGTCAGTCCACTAAAAACAGCAGGAGGAGGCAAACGATGACAGAAATAATGAATGTGTATGCCAGACAGATATTGGACTCCCGCGGCAATCCAACACTAGAGGCGGAGGTTCAATTGGTTTCCGGGCTGATTGGACGGGCCTCCGTGCCTTCCGGTGCGTCCACCGGGGAGCATGAGATGCTGGAACTAAGGGATGGCGATCCGGCCCGCTTCCAGGGGAAGGGTGTCCTGAAGGCGATAAAAAATGTAATCGAGAAGATCGGGCCTGAAATAAACGGGATGGATTGCCTCAATCAGGTGGAAATTGACCAGGCCATGATACGGCTGGACGGAACGGACAATAGGAGAAACTTGGGCGCCAATGCAATTCTTGGTGTATCGCTGGCCTGCGCCCGGGTGGCGGCGGCTTCGCTGGAGCTGCCATTGTACCGCTATCTGGGGGGTGTACTGGCGCGGGATATTCCGACTCCCATGGCCAATATTATAAATGGGGGTCAACATGCGGACAACAATGTGGACATCCAGGAATTCATGATCATGCCCACCGGTGCTTCGAATTTTCAAGAGGGTCTCAGAATGTGTTCCGAAGTATTCCACTGCCTGAAATCAGTCTTGAAATCAAAGGGGTACAACACAGCGGTTGGTGATGAAGGAGGATTTGCGCCAAACCTGAAATCCAATGAAGAGGCGCTCGAGTTGATCATGTTTGCCATAGAAAAAGCCGGTTACCGTCCCGGAGCTGATATCCAGATCGCCCTCGATTCTGCTGCAAGTTCATTTTATGTAAGCGGAAAATACCAGATGGCAGCCGAGGTCAAACCGGAGAAAAATTCTGTTGAGATGGTAGACTTTTACAGCGATTTGCTGCAGAAGTATCCGATCGTTTCCATCGAGGATGGTTTGGCGGAGAATGACTGGGAAGGCTGGCGCCTGCTGACTGAGCGACTGGGCGGACGGGTGCAACTGGTGGGGGACGACCTTTTTGTAACAAATCCGACGCGGCTTCAAAGAGGGATAACATCCGGAGTAGCAAATTCAATTTTAATAAAGCTAAATCAGATCGGAACCCTGACCGAGACCCTGGAAACCATCCAGCTGGCAAAAGAGGCGGGTTATACCTGCATCGTGTCCCACCGGTCGGGTGAAACAGAAGATCCCTTTATGGCTGATTTGGCAGTGGCGGTGAATTGCGGCCAGATTAAGACCGGCTCCATCTCCCGCAGCGAGAGGCTGGCGAAGTACAACCAGCTTCTGAGAATAGAGGAGGAACTTGGAACTGCCGCCATCTACCGGGGGAAGGGGGCGTTCTACTCAATCAAATCGGCTGGCTGCTGTTGCGGATAAGGCGCTTCTGAGGGGGTGCTAAGGCTGCCGCCAGACGCACCCCGCGAACGCTACAGGAACCTGAATAATCGACGGCGGAGAGATTCCAGGCGCTTGATATCTGCCAAAGTGTAAAGAGGTGTCTTGGACTTTTCGCCCTTGATGAAAACATCGCCCAAATTGAGCACTTCGTCTTCCCGGACAAACCGCAGGGCATTGGTATAATTGGCCTGGGAAAGGGCCTCGGCCCTCATGATTTCTCCCTTGCGATAAATTTTAGTTCCGAGGTGGTGGAGTTTTTTAATGAATTCCTTTTCCGATTTGGCCTTTTTTCTCAGATAGCTACAGCCTCGGACTACGACCCAGTAGGATTCAATATAGTTGTGAATCAATCCTGAGAATGGGCGCAGATGAGCCCTGCCGGCGCCGGTTACCTCTATCCACGTCCGTTGCGACCTCTCTTGGGCAAAGAGCATTTCTCTTTTGTTGAGATAGGCCAGAACATCATTGACCTCATCGAGATCATCCAGGCGGTCGTCGAAAATGAACTCGTGACGAAAGAGCCTTTTGAAAAACTGATAATCATCCATGATCTGGCTAAGCAGGATCATGTCCCCCCGGCTTGATAGAATGGAGGCGGCGACAAAGCTTAGGGGTAGAAAAAAATGGAGGATGTTATTTTTGTAATACTCGAGCCCCAGTCGCTTCTCTTCTTCCAGCGAGTAAACGACCTCCTCAATGTCCTCGTCTTCATCTTCCGCTCCGATCCGGGAAATTGTACCGGATTGATCGAAGAGCGTGAGAGCGTCATCCAGCGCCCGCTGGCGATGAGAAAAGGTGGCGGCAAACTTTACGTTTCGGTGGGTCAGATACTCGTAATAGCCGTCTAGCACTTCCATCAGTTCTTCGTGGGTGATACCACGGCGGTCATGGCTTAAGAGTCCGGCGGCGACCAGGGAAAAGGGGGTAACAACCGATACCTTGTCAATTGCCAGGACTATTTCGTAACCAATTTTACGATAAAAACTCTGTCGTTCGGTAACGGTCATCTCGGTCAGCGTTTTTTCCTGCTCTGCCAGATATGATTTCAGGAGGATAGGGTTTCCCACGTTAACATAGACGCTGCCGAAGCGTTTACGGAGTATTTTGCTGCTCTTTAAGACATCCGTTGTTTTCTCCCGCTCCTTTTCGGCTCCAGCCAACTCATTGAGATAGGCCTTTTCTTCGACCACCTTGTCATAGCCGATATATATGGGAATAAAGGCCAGGTCATTGCACGCCTTCTGTTGGTAAGCCTGAATAATCATGGACAGAAGGCCGTATTTTGGCAACACCATCTTTCCGGTTCTGCTTCTTCCCCCCTCGATAAAAAATTCCAGGGGAAGACCCTCTTTAAGCAATGTTTTTAAATACTCGGCAAATACCTCGCCGTAGATATCGCTGCCCTTGAAGGTACGACGGAGAAAAAAGGCCCCGGATTTGCGAAAAATATAGCCGATCGGCCAAAAGGAAAGATTATCTCCGGCGGCGACAAAGGGCAGCTGAATCTTGTGCTTGTAAAAAACGTAGGAGAGCACCAGGTAGTCGATATGGCTGCGGTGACAAGGGATGATCACAAAGGGCATCTTTTTCGAGATGTTTCTAATCCTGGCAAGTCCTTCCCGGTCGACAACGAGGCCGTCGTAGATGTTGTTCCAAAGCCAAGTGAGTAATCTGGCCCATACCTGAATTAACCCCTCGTTGTAATCGGCGGCTATTGCCTGAAGATGCTTTCTTGCTGTCCGTTGCAGTGATTCGGGGGATTTTTTTTCTTTGGCGGCGAGCCGGATGATTGTTTCCTGAAGCCGCTCATCAGCGAGGGTAATGTTTATTATTTCTTCCCGGGATTTTAGCACCGGACCCACTATGGAAGCTTTTTCTTCGTCGATCCGGTCAATCAGCTCCCTTCTGAGATTAACGGCAGCCTCCTCCAGGGAGAAGGTACGGTTTTCAGCCAGGTAATCCGCCAATTTTATTGGTTCCGCTATAACCACTGATGTTTTACCGGCAAATCGGAGAAAGGTTAATACCCGGCGCAAGGGACCCATGTGCTCCTCTTGGCCAAAGAGGATACTAAATATTCCTTCCTCCTCCAGCAGACGGCGACGACTATATGTTACGAGCACCGGCGCCAGGTAAATAGGCGTTTCCATGCTGGTCTGGATTTTTGCCAGCTGGGCTAATGTTTTGGTGACAAAGGCGTTTTCGAAGAATTCCGAAGAACCCAGGTGAATGAGAACCGTCTTTTTTTCGCTAATCCGTTTTTCAAGGTGGCCTGATCGAGCCGCCTGGCGGAACTTCTTGTTGACGGACCAGCGCAGCAAGGTGGATACTATCACCTTACAGGCAATGGGAAAGGGTTGCCAGAAGGTCATGTTAATGCCGTGGCAGTATGTTGGCGCGGGAAAGTTATGTCGATCAGCAAGATCCTTGAGGATCAGGCTGTCTAACTGGCTCTTGTGCTTGATGGCATATACCAAAAGTCCACGATCGCCGAGGCTTGTCATTTTTTCAACATGCTCATCGGCAATTTCTACTTTGGCGAGCACTTTGGCCAAAAGCTTATAGATGCTGTAACTGCCCTGCGGATATAACTCGCCGGCCTTATATTGAGTGGTATCGGTAAGCCAATTTTTTATTGCGGCGGTTATGCTCATTTCCATTACTGCTCGTTGAATTCTTCGGGAAATCTTTCCCGCATGTAATTTTCCACTCGCTGCCTTATTTCATTAACCGAGGAATAGTTAATTACCTCATTGAGTAAAGACTTCGATTCACTGAAACTGCTCGTTCGGATCAATTTCTTTATTCGTGGGATCGCCGATGGGTTCATGCTCAGCTCATCGAGCTCCAGCCCCAGGAGGATGCAGGCGTAGAGAGGTTCGCCGGCCATTTCGCCGCACATGGCGACAGGTATCCCCGCTTCATGGCCACAGTCCACCACCTGCTTAAGGAGCCTGAGCACCGCCGGATGCAGCGGCTCATAGAGATAGGTTACCCGTTCGTTAACCCGGTCTATGGCCAGAAGATACTGAATCAGATCATTGGTCCCGATGCTGAAGAAATCAACTTCCCGGGCCAGGTCGCGGGCAATTATAACCGCCGATGGAACCTCGATCATTATGCCCACCTCTACCGAATCTCCCACGGGAATCCCTTCGCTTTGCAAGTCCTGTCTCACCTTATGCAGGATGCTCTTGGCCTCCCTGATCTCCTCGACGCAGGAGATCATTGGGAAAAGCACCCTCGCTTTTCCTTTGGCGCTGGCTCTGATGATTGCCCTGAGTTGGGCGATGAAAAGATCCTTTTCTTTTAAAGAAAAACGGATTGCCCTCATGCCCATCTGCGGATTTGCCTCGCGGGCATACCTTGTTTCGTAGAAAACCTTGTCAGCGCCAAGATCGAAAGTCCTGATGGTGGTCCAAGTTAGGTCGTCGTTGCCGATTATTCTGCTGTAGCTTTCGTAATGCTCTTCCTCTGTAGGTGGGTGTTCCCTGTTGAGGAAAATAAATTCAGTACGGTAAAGTCCGATCCCTTCCGCGCCATAAGTGGCCGCCGCGGGTATTTCCTCAAGGAATTCTATGTTGCAGCCGATCCTGATCTTGTGGTTATCCTGAGTAATAGCCGGAAGCCGGGCATACTGGAGGGTTAAGACATTGGTATCGAGATAAATCTTTTTTTTGTCTTCATATCGTTTAAGAAGCTCTTGATCCGGATTTACAATCACTACCCCGGATGAGCCATCGATTATTATTTCATCGTTTGTTTTTACCAGGGTGGTAAGTTT
This sequence comes from uncultured delta proteobacterium, assembly GCA_947085375.1. Lineage (GTDB taxonomy): Bacteria > Desulfobacterota > Syntrophia > Syntrophales > CAMTWB01 > CAMTWB01. The sequence goes on along the minus strand of CAMTWB010000001.1, from coordinate 9,139 downwards.
TTCCAGACCTACTACTGCAGGTATCCCAATTGCCTTGGCGACAATTGCTGTATGGGAAGTCTTCCCTCCCATATCGGTGGCAAAACCAAGAACCTTATCCATCATAATCTGGGCCGTATCTGCGGGCGAGAGATCTCTTGCGATTATGATCAGGTCTTTACCCAGTTCACTGATGACCGGTTTCTTCATTCCGGCAAGATGTCTCAGTATCCGCTGGCTTACGTACTCGATGTCAGTTATGCGGCGGCGCAGATAATCATCGGTGACCCTTTCAAAAATGGAACGGTATCTGTCCGTGGTCATCTTGAGGGCCCATTCGGCATTGACCAGAGATTCTTCAATTATTTTAATTGTCCCCTGTACAAATGACTTGTCCTTGAGGATCATCACGTAAACATCTATGATGTAGAGGGGATCAAGCCCATTTAAATGCCCAAGATTTTTCTTTATTTCGCGTAGATCTGCTTCGGTTTTTCGCAATGCCCCCTTCAGGCGCCGTATCTCTTTGGCAACAAGACCAGGCTCGGTCAATTTGTAGAGAGTTAATGGTTCGTCAACCAGGTTGTAGAGGTAGGCCTTCCCCTTAACAATTCCAGGTGATACGCCAATCCCTTTAAACACGAAAGTCTGCCTTTGAGCTTCCCTATTCATCATTCCTCATCGAATTTAGCGTTGAAGACGGATTCGAGGGCCTCCATAACATCATTGGCGTCATTTCCCTCGGCAGTCACCGAGAGGAAAGCGCCTTTTGGGCAAGCCATGCTCAGGATGCCGAGAATGCTTTGGCCGTCGACCTGGATGCCGTCTCTTTCCAGGGTTACCAAGGCTGTAAATCGGTTGGTAACAGCGACAATCTTAGCGGCGGCCCGGGCATGGAGGCCCAGCTTGTTCTTAACCTCAAGAGTTTTCGTTATTACCATATAATCGAAGCGACAAAAATCATGACCAGGGCGAGGTAAAAAATCAACAGTGTTGGAACCCTCCACCTAATCAGATAGTAGAAGGTCAGGACAAGCAGCAGCAAACCCAGTCTGATGGTGAGGCTGGATCCGCTTTCCAAATAACCGGAACTGAAAAAAATAACCTGCACGCTAAGGATGGCGATAAAAAAAAGCGATAACCAGCGCAACTGAGCGGTCGCCCGGGGCATATCCAAAGATCGGATGTAATCGTAACCCTGCCGGCCAAGATGGTAGCCCTGCCGAAATCCTTGGTAGCGAATATACAAATGAAAAATTCCGTACGCGAAAAAAAAGGCCAAAGGCGACCAGGTTGAACTGCAAAACGTGATGAGTACTGCGGAAATTGCGACAAATGTCCTCAATGCCCCCCAGAAAAAAGAATCGCCGATGGCCGCGTAGGGGGGGGCCAAGGCGTTTTTGAAACTCACAATCTCCTCCCCGGAAATGCTGATCTGTCCCCCTTCTGTTTCCATCTTAACTGTCGAGCCGGCGATGGCGCTGGCAAGATAGGGGTGGGTGTTAAACCGTTGCAGATGACGGATAAAAAATGACCTTGTCTGGCTGTCACTGGTTTGCAAACCTCCGAGTACGGGTATTATGGTGAATGCGAAACCCAGATTCTGCATCCTTTTTTCGTTGAATGACGACTGAATGAAAAGGGAGCGAAAAAATATTTTCCAAAGGACGGGGTTCATCGAAATCGCGACCCTCGCAATAACGCTTGATTTGTGAGGTGTCTCTAACATTATTGCCGGGGCAAGTCAACAGTTGATGGGGCGGGAGGGGCTGCGATAAAAATGTGGGTATCCGGTTCTTGCAGAGGCTTATCCCCCCTTTCCCAAAGGGGGGGGAGGGGGGATTTATAATAAAAGCAAGAGGTTATTTTTAGTTCGTCAAATCTCCCTAGAACCCCTCTTTGGTAAATAGGGGAGAAAAAGCCGCTCTACCCATAAATTTGTCGCACACCCTGGGCGGGCGGGGCTGCGATAAATTGTCAGCCTTTCAGGTAGCATACGGCCCGCTGGGTTTGCGGGTCCGCCACGACATGGGCATAGAGTCCCCCGGTTGCTGCCGGCAGGTCGAAGACGTGGATGATTTCCCGGAAGCGTTCCCCATCCGGCAGGAGGTCCGTCAGGACATTAGGCAGTTTTTCGAAAAGCTGGTGATTAAACTCCGCCTCCAGGTCGCCCGGATAGACGGGCAGGTAGATGATCTGCGCCTCAACTAGGTCCAAAAAGAAATGGGTTCCGTAAGAGACTTCCGGGACCTGCCCCGCCTCCTCTCGTGCCATTTCCACGAGCACCGCCGTATTGTTGATGTCGGCGTAGGTCACGTTTACGCCGAGATCGATATTGCTGCTTCCCCAACGTCCCGGTCCCAGCATCATAATCCGGCCCGTCGCCACGGCAGGGTGGTCGTTAATCCTTCCTACGATGCGGCCCAGGGACTTTTTTATCTCCAGGGATTTGATAGCGCCGTAACATGCCGGGTTGATGAGGAGGATGTAGCGGATCGGCGGGGTTACGCCGCCGCTGATCGTCCGGCTCGACCTAAATAGTACCCGCTCGAGCGGGATATTCTCCGGAAGCTGGATCGGTTCCGTCGCCCCCGGCAGACGCATGGGCCGACACTGGAGAAGGTTGATCCGCACCCGGCCGGATGCGTCCACGGCGGCGGTGAATTCCGTGTCGAGCGGAAGGCCGTAGGCCTTCTCCAGACGTGCCAGCATCTCGCCGAGGAGCCGGATAAAGGGGGTCCGGGCGATGAGATTGTTGAAGGTAAGGACAAGCGTATCGGTAGTGGTCTCCAGGCGGCTCATCCAGGGATCCACCGGATAACCGTTCTGCATTAGGGAGACCAGGAGCTGAAGGTTCGGATAATCACGGTCTTCCAGCACCTCTTCCAGAGACCGGGTGACCAACTCATTTCGCGCAAGATCGATGAGGTCCACTTCCCACTGGGAATACTTGGCAATGCGGGCGCCGGATTCGGGGCGCAACTGGGGGTGGCTGACGGCGATCATTCGGGGATAGTCGTTGCCGACCCGGTTCACCGCCCGCGTCCCCAGGCCGAAGACGAGGCGGATCATACCCTGCTTACTATCGATCCGGTCGGTCCAGGCATAAAGATTCCGGGAGAAGGCTACTCCGGCCAGGGTGGGGAAGAAGTATTGCTTGTATGGCATTCCGGAGACTCGCTGGACAAGGATTGCCATCTGTTCGTCGCTCTCGCCCAACCCCCTGGCGCGGCGGTAGGTCAGGGCGTCGGGGTTCAGGGCGCTGGCATAGACGAGCTTTACCGCTCGTTCAAAGGCATCCAGTCTTGCTTCCGGCGTTCCCTGGTTGGCACAGTATTCGCTGTGGTACTTGCCTGCAAAAGCGTTTCCAAAGCTGTCCTCAAGTAGGCTGCTGGACCGGGCGATAATCGGCGCCTGCCCAAAGTAGGCGAGCATGTCCCGAAACTGCTCGGTGATTTCGGGCGAAAAGCGTCCGGCGAGGAAACGCTTTTCCACATCCGCATATTCTTCGTGAGAAATACGCGTGCCGCGGGACAGCTGGAGGCGAAGCCTGAAGAGGTCATTATTGACGAGGAAAGTAAAAAACACGTCCGATCCGAGATAAAATGAGTCGTGGTTTTCCAGGACATCTGCAAATTCTACCGCTCCCGGCCCCGAAAGCAGAATCCGCCGGGCGAGCAGCATGCCCGCCGCCTTCCCGCCGATCCTTCCTGAGCCGATGAGGCGCTCCCGGATGGCAAAGAGGTCGGCTAACGTGATGTAGTCATCTACAAGACGGCTGAACTCCGGATGGGTTCCGATCATCATCCGGGAGAGCTCCTGTTTGAGGGCGGAGATCTCCGGCGTTTTTTCATCCATATCCATCCCCGCCGCATGGTGCTGCATCAGCCGGCGGTAAACACTATCCCAGGGAGCGATGGATTGCGCCAATGTCGAAAGCGGTTTTCGGCTTGCCGATGCCGACAGAGCCGCAGCATCTCCGCTTCCGAAAACCGGCGTCCAAACCGAATCTGACACCACGTGGGGAATGAACATCTGAGGCGAGTAGCGATCCCATACCTTGATTGGCTGGAGGTACATCTCCCCCTTCACCTGGTAAACATCCAAAAGGAGCTGTGTGGTGTCCCTGATTCGGGCGACTGCGCTGTGGCTGTGCCGGCCACGTGTGAGGGCGAAGTAGGCAACCGTATCGAGCTCGAAGAGGAAAGGGCAGGTCACCTGGAAGAAGTTGGCGAGAAGTTCGTCGGTGGCCCACTCGACCACGAGCGCCGAGAGGCTGTCGAAGACGTAGAAAACTCCCCGTCCCCCCTTCTCGATGATCTGGTTGAGTTGGCCGCTAAAGGCGTCAAACCCGGCGTGGGGGCTTACCTCTATTGTTTCGAGCTCCTCCCTGGCCCGCAGGATGGGCGGATGGGGGGCGAAGCGGAAATAAATCATCCGTCGGCCGTCGCTGATTGACTGCCGGGCGAAAGGCTCCGCGAAGTGAATATAGTCCTCAAGACGGTCCACCTGCCAGACGACATTATCGCCCAGCCGAAGTCCTTGAAGCACTTGGTCCAACGAATCCAGGCCACTGCTGATGAAACCAGATTTTATCATGCAATCCCTTCCAGTGAATATTTCATGAAAATTTTGTCATGAAGCGGCACAAAATACCAATGTTTTTTTAAGTGATTTTATATCAGAGATTTTAGCGTACCTTTCCGCTGGTTCAATCTTCCAGATTGAACCACAATATTAAACAGCGGTGTCAAACGCTCTCTGCCAATGCCCCGAAGGAATTGAAGTGATAAAAAGTTCTTAATGCGGTGAACCAGCAAAGAGTAGCCAGCTTTGACCTTTTGGGTTTTGGGGTTGGCATATCGCGGGGTTAAAAATCGCTTGATTAATTGACCATATTATTTAATATACGGTCAATTAATTGACCAAGGTATGTATATGTACATCATTCAGAAGCAATTGGGAAATCTCAGACGGCTTGCTGTCCCGGGCAAGGTCGTTGTCATCTACGGTCCGCGGCGCTCAGGCAAAACCACCCTGCTGACCGAATTTCTCAAGGGAGAGCCTGAACCTTATATTCTGGTAACCGGGGAAGACATAACGGTGCAATCCTATCTCGCAAGCCAGTCAGTGGAAAAACTCAAGGCGTTTGTTGGCGCCGTGCGACTGCTTGTCGTTGACGAAGCCCAGAAGATCCACCAGATCGGCCTCAACCTGAAACTCATTGTCGATCACATTCCCGGCATCCGCGTCGTTGCTTCGGGATCATCTTCCTTCGATCTGTCCCGCAGCGTGGGGGAGCCGCTCACCGGTCGGAAGTACACCCTCCGTCTTCTTCCCCTTGCTCAGATCGAAATCACGCAAATTGAACAGCGCCATCAGACCGATGCCAATCTGGAAAACCGCCTGACCTACGGCTCCTATCCCGAGATCGTCCTCATGGAAGATAATCGGGGACGGGAGCGATACCTTAAGGAAATTGTTTCTGCCTATCTGTACAAGGACATTCTTGAGTTGGACGGCATTCGCCATTCCGCCAAGATCAGCCGCCTGTTGCAGCTTATTGCTTTCCAGATCGGCAGGGAGGTGTCTTTCAACGAACTGGGATCGAGTCTCGACATGAGTAAAAACACTGTGGAAAGATACCTGGACTTGCTGGAGAAGGCCTTTGTCGTCCAGAAGATGACCGGCTTCAGCCGAAACCTGCGTACCGAGGTGACGAAGAATTGCCGCTATTACTTCATTGACAATGGCATACGCAACGCCCTGATCAATAACTTCAATCTGCTCACGCAGCGGGACGATATCGGCCAATTATGGGAGAACTACCTGATCATGGAGCGGCTGAAAAGACAGGAATATCTGGGAGAGCAGGCCAATAACTATTTTTGGCGCACTTACGCCGGCAATGAGCTGGACCTCGTGGAAGAAAGGGAGGGACGGCTATTCGGATATGAGATGAAATGGGGCGAATCACGGCCACGCCTGCCAAAGGCCTGGCGCACAGCCTATCCCGATGCTTCTTTTCAACTCATCAACCGCGATAATTATCTGGAATTCATTACCTGATTAATAGGGCGCTGTCCCTAATTATAATTCAATTGACACAAAATGGCGCTTGGTATAGTCGCAACGTGGGGAAAGACACGGTTTTTGTATATGGGGCGCCAGGGGAATGGGAAGTACCGATAATAATACAAAATGCCCGGATGGCGAGCCTCTGCGAGTTTGTCTGCTAAGTTATCGGGGTAATCCCGCTTCGGGGGGCCAGGGCGTCTATATTAGGCACTTAAGCAAGGCTTTGCTGGAACTTGGCCATCAGGTGGAAATTATTTCCGGCCCTCCCTATCCGCAACTGGACGATCATCTCCCTTTGATTAAGCTTCCCGGCCTTGATCTTTATAATCCGGAGCATCTATTTAAGGTAACGAATAAAAAAAACTGCTCAATTTGCTGAATTTATACGAGTATGCTTCGATGTGCACGGGGGGCTTTCCTGAGCCCTTTACCTTTGGCGTGCGCGCCAGTCGCCACTTCCGACGTTTTCGCCCGGCCTATGACATTGTCCATGACAACCAGTGTCTCTCTTATGGTGTTCTGGCTCTCCAGTCTTTAGGCTATCCGCTGGTGACGACTATTCACCATCCCGTTACCATCGACCGTCAGACGGAACTTTTGCAGGGAATTGGGGACGCAGGGAATTGGGAATTGGGGACGGTTCCATTTTTAGCGGAAATAAATAGGGAAATAAATAGAACCGTCCCCATTATTTTCCTTGAACCCGGAATGCTTCCATCCAGAGAGCATCCGCACCATCTCCTCCGTGATTTTCCCCTTGTCCAGGAGCATCCTGAACACCTTGTGCCGGAAGATGGCCTCCAGTTTTTTCAGCTCCAGGGGCGGGGCGACGCGGAACATGCCGCCATCACCATAAAAACAGCCGTCGGTCACCAGGATGTGGCAGTGTGGATTGAATCCGAGAAATAAACCAGAGTCATGGCTTTTTCCGGACAAATCTCCTGGCAGCAGAAACACCGGATACAAAGCTTAGTATCTGCTTCAGGAAACTTCTCCGCCATCCAAAGGGCAGATACAGGGCATTGCTCGATACAGTCTCCGCAGCCTGTGCAGCTTTGGGTATTTGCCTTAGGCACAAGGGTTACAGGTTTTGCCAGGACTGCCTGAATGGCTGGGTCGTCGATATTTGCCTCTCCTCCCAGAGGCGGCAGCTTGAAACCAGGGATTCTTTTCAGCTGAACAAAGGGTTTGGGTGGTTCATCTCAAGCCGCATTTTCCGGATATGGTTTTTCGGTATGATTAAACCAATGATAATTTAATCTTTTTCATGTTCCCTGAACCAGTGCTCTGTCTTAAGGCAAATCCGAACCAGCCATAACATGACAGGAACTTCTATCAACACGCCAACAACTGTTGCAAGCGCAGCTCCGGACGACAACCCGAAGAGCATTGTGGCTGTTGCAATGGCGACTTCAAAATGGTTTGATGCTCCAATCATGGCTGCAGGTGCAGCATCCTGGTAGGACAATTTGAGCAGTTTGGCCAGCCAGTAGCCTAACCAGAAGATCAGCATTGTCTGTAGGAACAAAGGTATGGCGATCCAAAGAATGGTCAGGGGGTTAGAGACAATCACCTCTCCCTTGAAACTGAATAGTAATACAAGAGTGGTAAGCAAGGCTATGATCGTTACAGGTGTTAGTACATGAAGGAATTTTTCCTTAAACCACTTCTCCCCCTTGGCAGCAATTATCCATTTGCGGGACAGGTACCCTGTAACCAGCGGCAAGGCAACGTAGATAACGATCGAAAGCAACAGCGCCTGCCACGGAACAGGCAATCTGCCAACGCCCAGAAGAAAACCTCCAAGAATCCCATATAGGAGAAGCATGGTAAGGGAGTTGATGGCAACCATGACAAGAGTGAGAGCGTCATTTCCCCTTGCCAGATAACCCCAGACCAGAACCATGGCTGTGCAGGGAGCAATTCCAAGCAGAATACAACCTGCCAGATAACTGCGCCAGAGCGGAACCTGGAGCATTTTAATCCCGTCCTGGAGTACCACAGTTCCAGCCCCGTGAGAGGCACCAACAGCCAGATCGAGTCCGAACGGCATCTTAACCAAATCTGTGGCATCTGTGCCTATAAAGCCCCTGAAAAGTACCCCAATAAACAGAAAGGCTATGGCATACATCGTGAATGGCTTGATGACCCAGTTCAAAAACAAGGTCAGTGTGACTGGCTTGCCGCTTTTGCCGGCCTTCACAACAGACGCGAAATCAATCTTGACCATAATCGGATACATCATGAAAAACAGGCAGATGGCTATAGGTATGGACACTACAGGAGCACCGTTTACAGAGATAGCCAGACTGTCTAAATATTTAGAAAAGCCAGGCGCAATTTTACCAAGCACTATGCCTGCAACAATACAAAGTGCTACCCACAATGTCAGATAACGCTCGAATACATTCGTTAATTTCCGGGTAGTTAAAGAATCTCTGTCGCTGCTCATGAAATTGCCTCTCTTTTTCGGCAAATGCAGGGTTTACTCAATGTCAGGTACCTTATAGATTCTTGCTCCAGCGTTTTTTTGTTTTCTTCAGAACATCCGCTGAACAATCTATGGCCTGTAGCATGCAGGGACAAGCCAAACTATGAATGACTTTTGCTCCTTCCCTCCGTTCCGTGACAATTCCGGCTTTCTTCAGTTGTGCCAGATGTCGCGAGATGCTTGACTGGTCAACATCAGCCAGTTCAGTCAATTCGGTGACACACCGATCCCCACGGCTTAGCGCATCAAGTAAAAGAATGCGGATAGGGTGCGCGACTGCTTTCATAATATCTGCCCTTGCTTTTGCTTGTTCATAGTTCATGCTTATGCAAATATGCAAATATGTGCATATTGTCAATGCTCAATTTGGAAATTCATTTTAGAAAAACATTTTCCCTTGATGTTAAAGCGCTGCGATATATCATTTCACATGGAAAACAACTACATTCTTACCATCACCGGTCAAAAATGAGACCAAAATCACCTGATAAAAAGAGGCCACTGACTTGAGAGGATGCAATTTGGCGCATAAGGCATATCTTATGACGAGCCTTTCATATTCTTGGTATGTTCTGGGATAAACAATCCAAG